>CALJPV010000023.1:0-27162 GCA_937980385.1 uncultured Collinsella sp.
GCCGGTCGCCGCGCTCACCCGCGACGGATTGCTGGCCCGCGCGCTCCACGCCGAGCCCAAGCGCTCGATCGCCGTCATGCCCAACAACGAGGAGGCGGCTATTGAGATTTGGCCCTCGCTCGACCACGCCGCCGCGGCATTTGAAGCAGCGATCAGCGCAGATGCCGAGGAACAGACCGCAGACGCTCATGACGAAGCCGCCGATACTCCCACGCCCGAACCTGCCGCCACGCTCGACCTGGGCGACGGCAAGCCGCTGCCCGTGCTCATTCCCGAGTCTGAGCAGTTCGCCAACCGCCTGCGCAAGAATGCCCGCCTGCGCCGCAAGTGGGCCAAGCGCGAGGGCGTGAGCTGCTACCGCGTCTACGATGCCGACCTGCCCGACTACTCCGCCGCCATCGACCTGTACGAGGGCTGCCCGCAGACGCCGGGCCGCTGGCTCGTCATTGCCGAATACGCCGCACCCAAGACCATCGACCCCGCGCTTGCCCAGGCCCGCATGCTCGACATCTTGGCCATCGCGCCGCGTATTCTTGATGTTCCGGCCGAGCACGTGCACGCCAAGGCCCGCATGCGTTCGCGCGGCGGCTCGCAGTACGGCAAACAGGGCGCCGGCAAGGGTGGCTCGGGCGAGCGCGCCAACATCGCGCGCCGTCGTCTGCCGCTCATCGAAGAGGGCGGCCTTACCTTTGCCGTCAACTTTGACGACTATTTGGATGTGGGCATCTTCCTGGATCATCGCGTCACCCGCAACCTGGTGCGCGAGCACGCCAAACAGGCGCGCCGCTTCCTCAACCTGTTCGCCTACACCGGCACCGCCACCTGCTATGCGGCCGACGGCGGCGTCGAGGAAACCGTGACAGTCGACCTTTCCAACACCTACCTGGACTGGGCCGAGCGCAATATGCGCCAGAACGGCTTTGTTGGCCCGCAGCATCACTTTGTGCGCGATGACGTGCTCGCCTGGATTCGTGACCAGCGCCAGACGCGCAACCGCTGGGACCTGATTTTTGTCGACCCGCCCACGTTTTCGAACTCATCCAAGATGGGCCGCCGCACCTGGGATGTTCAGCGCGACCATGTTGAGCTTTTGGCCGGCGTATCTCGCCTGCTCGCACAGGGCGGCCACGCCATCTTTAGCTGCAACCTGCGTGGCTTCCGCCCCGAGACGCGCAAGCTCGCGCGCGCGGGCGTCGTGCTGGAGGACATTACGGCGCAGACTATTCCCGAGGATTTCGCGCGCAACCAGAAGGTGCACCATTGCTATATCGTGCGCCGCCTGCCCATCGAGGACGCCATGGCCGAGGTCGGCTTTAGCGCCGAGGAGATTGCAGAGCGAACCGAGGAGCTGCGCAGCCCCGAAGCCCACAAGCCTCGCGCAGCAGTGTCCGCGCACGCGCAGGCCGGCGACCGAGGGCCGCGCGGCGACGGCAAGCCCGCCTGCTCAGGTAAGCCCAAAAAGAAGAAGCTCTACGCCAGCAAGCCCAAGGGCAAATAACAAAGTTGCGGTGGTATACGGACTGTTTTGCCTGGAATTAGGCAAATTTAGACCGTATTTCACCGCAACTCATAGTGGGATGGTGGTTGGCGATCTAGCCTTGGGTGACCAATCGGTAACCGATACCCACATGCGTCTGGATATAGCGCGGATGCGCGGGGTCGGACTCAATCTTCTTGCGCAGCGTGCCCATAAAGACACGCAGGCTCGCCAGGTCGCTCTTGGTTGCCGTGCCCCAAATCTCGTGCAGGATAAACTGGTGCGTCAGCACCTTGTCGGCGTTATGCGCCAGCAGGCACAGGAGCTTGTACTCGATCGGCGTCAGATGCAGCTCCTCGCCATCCATCGTGGCGATGCCGGCATCAAAATCGATATGCAGCTCACCGGTATCGAACGAGCCCTCGGAGGCAACGCCGCCCGTTTGCGCATACGAGAGGCGCCTGAGCGTCGTGCGAATGCGCGCGAGCAGCTCCTCGACCGAAAACGGCTTGGTCAGGTAGTCGTCGGCGCCAGCATCGAGTGCGCGAATTTTGTCCGCATCCTCGCTGCGCGCCGAGACCACAATGATCGGCATGCCCGACCATGCGCGCACCGACTCCACCACCTTGACGCCGTCCATATCGGGCAGGCCCAGATCGAGCAGCACAATGCTCGGTGCCTGCGATGAGGCAGCGGCGATGGCGGCATGGGCGGTCTCCACAGCCATATGGCGCAAGCCGTGTGCCTCGAGCGCAGCAACGATAAGGTTGCGAACAGCGGGGTCGTCCTCAACGACCAAGATGAGCGGTTTTACAGCAGAGTTCGGCACAGCGCTACTCCTTATCAAACGAAACGTCGGCGGCGGGAAGTTCAATCGTAAAGACCGAACCGTGCGGGTCCGCCGCGGCAACCTCTATGCTACCGCCATGCGCCAACGCAATGGAACGGCAGAGCGAAAGACCCAGGCCAACGCTGCGATGGCTGTCGGCCAGACCATGGTTGGCGGTATAGAACGACTCAAAGATGCGCTCACGGTCCTCGGGTGCGATGCCCGGACCATCATCGGCCACCGAGCACGCCACGCGTCCATCGTCGACGCTAATCGAAATCATGATATGCGAGCCTGCGGGCGTATAGGTGATGGCGTTGTTCACCAGATTGACCACCAGCTGCACCATCAGGCGCGCATCGACGTTGACGAGCGCCGGCTCATCGCACGCCACCACCTTAAGGTCGTGCTCGCGCACGGCAGGGTTCACGTGGCGCAGCGCCTCCTCGACGATATCGTCCATGAGCTCGAGCGTGGTCGACAGGCGCATACCGCCACCCTCGAGCTTGGTGATGGCGAGCAGATTCTCGACGGTGGCGTTGAGCCACAGCGCATCCGAGCGAATGGACAGGAGCATGCCGCGGCGCGTCTGGCTATCGAGCACGGCCGTGCCGGTCGAGCCCTGGTCGAGCAGTACGTCGGCATTGCCCGAAATACTGGTGAGCGGCGTGCGCAGGTCGTGCGAGATGGAGCGCAGCAGGTTGGCGCGCAGCTGCTCGTTTTTGGCGAGCACCGCCGCCTCCTCGCGGGCCTCCATGGCGCGAGCGCGATCGAGCGCCAGCTCGCCTTCGCTCACGATGGCATCGGCAAGTGTCCGCTCCTCGTGCGTCAGCACGTCGGGCTCGGCAACGATAGCCAGCACCCCCACCACCGAGGCGGGATCGCCCGTGCGCACCATAGTGTCGCCCGAACGCACCGTCAGGTATATGCCGTAGAACGCCGAGCCGCCATAGGTGGCATCGAGCGGCGTTCCCACATAGGCGGACGCCGAGAGCCGCGGCGGCATCTGCGGCGCCAGTTCGTGCACCGGCGCGGCGTCACCCACGGCCGTGTACGTCGCACGCGGCAGCAGGTCATCATCGTCGGCGTCGGCGCTGTACCACACGACCGGACAGCCCGAAAGACGCGCCAGCTGCGTTGCCATGGCATGGATAATTTGCTGCTGGTCGGCACACCGCTGCAGCATGCGGTTGGTCTCGAGCACCATATGCGTGCGACGGTCACTGGCGGCAGCCTGCGCCAGGGCACGGCGCAGGGCCAACGCAATCGAGCTCGACACAAGCGAGACCACAAACATGATGAAGAACATGCCGGGATAGACGCGGTCGATAAACGACAGCGAGTAGCGTGGGCCGACAAACAAGAAGTTGTAGAGCGCCACGGCGGCAGCCGAGCTCAGCAAGCAATACAGGCGACTCCAGGTAAAGAATGCGCACAGCTGAACGGCGAACACATAGACGATCATGATGCTCGGCGCGAGACCCGGATGGTCGAGCAGCGCGCCCACAATCGTCGCCGCGACCAGCAGCCCCACCGATACGCAGGCGTCATACAGAGGAGTGCGGCGCGTCAGCGTTGTGCGCCGCCACCAAAAGTTATCGGCGATATCGCCGTCCGCACGGACGTCCATAGACACCGTACCCCTCCCTCAAAAACAAAAAACCACCACAAAGGGGACAGGCACCTTTGTGGTGGTTTTCCCTCGTGGTGGTTCTAAGTGTAAAGCCTTCTACGACCGGCAGTCGCTAGACAAACAGCACGTGCGCGAGCAGGGCACACACGCACACCGCTCCAAATACCAGTGCCACGATCGAAATTACGCGATCGGCCATGTCCATGTTGGCCCGATTCGTAAAGAACCGATCTTCGGCGGCGTCGACACGCGCCTCACGCATCATTTCGACCACCGCCTCACGGCCATCGAGCGCCTTTGTATCCATGTTTACCTCCCCGGCCTCATGCTTATCCATCAAAAACCAACTCCGTGTAGCCGCCGACGTCTACGGCCGCTCGTTGGGAGCCAGGCGCTGCATCTTGCTCACAGCCTTAAACTTGGTGAACAGCGGCACATACTCAAAGCTCACGTTGGAGTTCTCCAGGCCATACCAGCGCGCAGGCGTGCCGGCGGCGCGGCGGATGATGTACTTGAGCGTGATGGCCGTACGCTCGCTCGGCTCCACGTCGCTTTCGGGCGCCAGAAGCTTACGGATCATGACGAACTTGAACGTACCGATGTTGCCCGGATCCTTGTAGACCGAGTAGTCATGCGTCTGCGGCGGCAGCTCGCCGGTGGCAGCCAGGTCCTGAACAACCTGACGCAGGTAGGCATTGACGCGCTGGTTGATCTTGTAGCCCAGGTACAGATGCACGCGGAACACGTAGTCGGTGCCGAACGTCTCGACAGAATAGGCAAAGGTGTGCGGTTCGTCCATGGTCTCGACATTCACAAACCACCAGGCGTGGGCACGCTTGGGATGCTTGTCCAAGATCGAATAGACGATATCGCGGTCGATGTAGTCGGTATGGGTGTCCTTGGTCAGGTACACGATGTTGTCGCTCATGCGCTCGTAACGGTCGTCGTCGCGCAGACGCTTGAGCTGCGGCAGGTAGCTACGCAGCGGCAGCAGCGTAAACTGGCGCTGCTCGACCGCCGTGCCGTTGTACCAGCACACCATAATGCCCATGATGAGTGCAGCCATGAGGATGGTGAAGTAGCCGCCGTGGAAGAACTTGGTGAGCGAGCTCACAAAGAAGAAGCCTTCGAGCAAAAGGAAGAAGGCCGCGAAGATCCACGGAGCAACCTTGAGCTTGCGCTCCTCGTGCAGGTAGAAGAAGAGCAGCAGCGTGGTGCACATCATAGTCAGCGTAATGGCAAGGCCGTAGGCGGCTTCCATATGCGCCGAGTTCTGGAACAGCAGCACCACGATGACGCAGCCGACAAGCATGACGTTGTTGACCATGGGGATGTAGAGCTGGCCTTTGGTCTCGGCAGGGTAGAAGACCTGCATGTGCGGCATGAGGTCCAGACGGCTGGCCTCGGACACCAGCGAGAATGCACCGGTGATGAGCGCCTGCGAGGCAATGATGGCCGCGACGGTGGAAAGGCCTACGGCAAACGGGCGCAGGCCCGGGGCGAGCATCTGGTAGAACGGGTTGAGGTCGGCAATGCCCATGAGCTCGGGGTTGGCAGCGTTGTTCATAAGCCAAGCGCCCTGGCCCATATAGGAAAGCAGCAGGCAGCACTTAACGAACGGCCAGGTAGCGTAGATGTTGCCGCGGCCGACGTGGCCCATGTCGGAGTAGAGCGCCTCGGCACCGGTGGTGGCGAGGAAGCAGCTGCCCAGAATCATGATGCCCGCGTGGTTGTTGGGGCTCAACAAAAAGGCGATGCCGCGCACCGGGTTGAGGCACAGCAGCACGGCGGGGTGCTGGAAGACAAAGAACAGACCCGTGCCGCCCAGGAACAGGAACCACAGCGTCATGATGGGGCCAAAGGCGTGACCGATCTTGGCCGTGCCGATGCGCTGCACCAAGAAGAGCGCGATGATGATGGCGAGCGTAATGGCGACGACGCGGCCCTGATCATCACCGAGCACGGCATGGACCGCCGGGATGGTGCGCAGGCCCTCGATGGCCGTGGTAACGGTAACGGCGGGCGTGAGGATGCCGTCGGCGAGCAGCGCGGCGCCACCCAGCATGGCGGGGATGATAAGCCACTTGCCACAGCGCTTGACCAGGCTGTACAGGGCAAAGATGCCGCCCTCACCATGGTTATCGGCGCGCAGCGAGATGAGCACATACTTGATGGTGGTCAGCAGCGTGACCGTCCACACGACAAGGGAGAGCGCGCCGAGCACGAACTCCTCCGTCACGCTTCCGATGCCGCCGTTGCCGGCAACGAGCGCCTTGGTTACATACATAGGGCTGGTGCCGATATCGCCGTACACCACGCCCAGCGTGACGAGCATCGCCGAGATGCTCACAGGAATCGCAGCGTGCGAGGCTGCCTCCTTGGCCTTTTGTTCCATAAGCCGGTTTCCTCCCAACTTTAATGTTCGAAGGAATTATAGGTAATCGGCCCATGTTTTAATGCACTGTTTTCCCAGCTAGATAAAGATTTATACAGTCTTTAGGCTACCGCGGCGATATGGAATGTAACAAAGGGACTGCCCCCTTGTCACATTCGTCATTTTCCGAGCCAGTTCTTGAACCACCACTCCATGGAGCGGCTCATCTCGGCCATAAAGGGGCTCGTGTGCTTGCGGGTATAGATGTCCGCGACGCGCTCCCCCACCTCGCGGGCATGCGGGCGGAACATCGCGTCCATCTCGGCCACCTGCGCATCCATAGTCGCGGCATCGGCGCGGCAGTAGCGCTCCTCGTGCACCAGGTTCACCACGGGATGCGCAATGGCCGAACGCTCCTTACGGGGCGTGCCGATGATGAGCATCGACAACGGCATGGTATAGGGCGGCAGATCGAGCAGCTCGGCAACTTCCTCGGCATTCTCGACGATATCACCGATATAGCAGCTCCCCAGGCCCAGGGCCTCGGCGGCAACCACGGCGTTTTGCGCGGCGATCACGGCGTCCTGGGCCGCGATGGCAAAGTCGCCCAAACCCGGCGCGCGGCGGGGCGCCTTACCCGTGCGCTCGACAAACTCGGGCTCAAAGCAGCCCACGTGCTCAAACAGATCGATCCACTTGGCATAATCGACCACAAATATAAGTGCCCAGGGCGCCTTGGCGATCATGGGCTGATGGTCGCACAGGTCGGCCAGACGGTCCAGCGTAGCCTGCTCGCGGATGCTCACGATGGAATACATCATCATGGCGCCCGCCGACGGCGCACGGCTCGCCGCATGCAGAATCGCCGTCCGCTGCTCGTCGGTCACCGCTACGGGACGGTCGTTGTCATCGCGCGCGAAGGCGCGCGTAGACGAGCGATGCTCCAAGATGTCCAGCACCGCGTTGCCCGTAGTCTCGACCGGATAGCCGTGCGTGTCCACGGCCGCAGCTCCGTCGCCGCCCATGTCCCCCTTGCAAATCTGCTCGCTCATCGCCTCATCCTCGCCAATTCTTTAAGAAGCCTTTACGTTTCCGTGTAATTCCCGTCCATTATCGCGCAGGCGGGCACTCCATTGCGCAACACTGTCACACCCGCGCGTTATTATGGCTGGTTGTTGTGCGCAGCCCTCAAATGCAGCGCATATCTTGGTAACAATCGGGTAAACCCCCGCTTTCGTAGGTTTTAAGTTTGTGAGGAGTCTCAGCATGTTCGCTGCCGCCATCTCGCTCGTCGGTCTTGCGGCGACCGTCTACCTTGTCTTGCGCGAGGCCAAGGCCATTCGCGCTCAGTCGGGCACCGTTACCAAAAGCGCTCTTGGGTGGAGCGTCGCCTTCGGCCTGTTCCAGCTCTTTTTGACCATTTGGGGCGCCATTGGCCTCGTCGCCCAAAACGAGCCGCTCGCCTTTGTGATGCTCATTCTGACCAATGCCATCCTCACCGGATGCGCTTGGGCCAGCATCGCCCGCGACCGCATCGCCCCGCGCGTCTTTGCGTTCGCTGCTACCGATGCCCCCGCCCCAACCGGCAAGCTCGCCCGCCTGCGCGGCGCTTTTGTGGGCAAACCGCTCGTCGCGGCCGTCTTGTGCCTGCTGCTCGCCGGCGTCTTTGCGCTGCTGGGTATGGAGGTCTCATCCAACCACGACTTTACCTGGGTCTACCCCCTGTGCATCCTGCTCGAGTGGGCCATCATCACCACGCTCATGGTCGGCCTGTTCTTCCTATTCCAGCGCCACGGCGCAGCTCCCGCCGTCCTGGCCTTCGCCCTCTTTGTCCTGGGCATTGCCGAGTTCTTCGTCATCACGTTTAAATCCATGCCCATCCAGCCGGGCGACCTTTCGGCCATCTCCACCGCCGCCGCGGTCGCCGGCACCGGCTACACCTTCTCCATCTCGCTATTCTGCGTGCTGTCCATGGGCTTTACCGCCATCGCCATGCTGCTATGCGAGTACGCCGGCCTGGTGGCACCGCACCGTCAGAAGGGCGCCGCCAACGCCAAGCGCATGCTGCTCACCAACCTGCTCGTGGCGGTGCTGTGCCTGGGCGGCGTGACCGCACACGTCACGCTCATCGACTACTACAACACCCTCGGCATCACCGTCTACACCTGGCGCCCGCTCGAGAGCTACTGGCGCGAGGGCTATCTGCCTGCCTTTATTAGTGCGGCGCAGTCCATCAAGCCGCCCAAACCCGCCGACTACTCCGTCGACGATGCCAAGGCCACGCTCAAAAAGTACGCCAAGGCCTACGACAAGTCCGAGGCCGCCAAAAGTGACGAGCGCGCCGCCGCAAAGGACCAATTCGACAGCGAGAAGCCCACGGTCATCGCCATCATGAACGAGACCTTCTCGGACCTATCCATCTACCAGAACATGCGCGCCGGCTACGAAGGCCCGCAGTACTTTAAGAGCCTGTCCAACTGCCTCAGCCGCGGCAAGCTCTACGTCAGCGCCTACGGCGGCGGCACCGCCAATACCGAGTTTGAGTTTATGACCGGCAACTCCATGGCCAACCTGGGCTCGGGCGTGTACCCCTACACCATCTACAACATGGAAACGACCGGGAACCTGGCAGAGCAGTTCAAGTCGCTCGGATATTCCACCACGGCCATGCACCCCAACCACGCAACCAACTGGAACCGCGAGAACGTCTACAAGGACTTTGGCTTTGACCAGTTCCTGTCCATCAACGATTTCCAGGGAGCCGACACCCTGCGCGGCATGGTGACCGACCAGGCTACCTACGACAAGATTCTCGAGTTGCTCGACCAGAACGCCGATCCGCAGTTTATCTTCGACGTGACCATGCAGAACCACTCGGGCTACGACACGGGCCTGCTGCCGGCAGATAAGCAGATGCATCTCAACATCGACACAACCGACCTGGACGCCAAGACCGTTGAGGACGGCACGCTGTCCGATGTCGACGAGTACGTCTCGTGCATCGAGCAGTCCGACCAGGCGCTTCGCTACTTCCTCAACGCCCTGAGCAAACTCGATCGCAAGGTGGTCGTGGTGTTCTGGGGCGACCACCAGCCGTTCTTCCCGTCCAAGTTCAACGATAAGTGGTTTACCGGCGAGGACGATGCCACGCACCAGGAACGTCTGTGGCAGACCGACTACATCATCTGGGCCAACTACGACGTTGCCGGCTGCGACCAGACGAGTGAGGTCGACGACCTGTCCACCAACTACCTGTCCACGCAGCTCATGCAGCTGATTGGCGCCCCGCTGACTGACTACCAGAAAGCGCACATGACGCTGCGCGAGTCGCTGCCCGCTATCAACTCCGTGGGCTACGAGGACTCCAGCCTGCGCTGGGCGCTCTCCTCCAACGTCACCGGTGACGACGCCGCCGCAGCAGCCGCCACCAAGGCACGCGAGGATTACGCCAAGATGCAATACTACGAGATGTTCCGCGACGGCAAGAACGTGTACACCGAGCACTTCCAGACCGAGGCCAACGAGACCGACCCCAACCTGGCGCCGGGTACGACCAAGATCAAGTAGCGGGCCTGTATCCCGGTTCGTCTGCCCGGACGGCGCGGAATGTAAGATTCCCTGCTCGGGCAGTCCTGCTCGCACGGAGAGCACATTAAGTGCTCTCCGGCTCGTGCGGAACTCGCGATGAACCTTACATTCCGCGCCGTCCGGGCAGACGCCTCGGTGTTGAAGCACGGCTTGTCATGGGGGAATCTGCTGAACATATATAAGTTGAAGGCCACGTCATGTGGCCTTCTTTGTATCCGGAAAGCGTGTCCCAGAATCCACGTCTGGAGTGGGATGCAGCTTCCGCTTGCAGCCCCGTCGGGAAACCGCATCCCATTCCAAGCACAAATTCCGGGTCGCACTTTCCGCCAAACCTCTCAACCGGAAACCACATCCCGTTCCAAAGGCAAATTCCGGGACGCACTTTCCGAACCCCCATCCACCCGGAAAGCCCGTCCCGCTCTGGGCACATCTGGGCATGGAATCATCAGCTTATTAGGCCTTCCATCAATAAAGGGGCGCCCTCCCGGGCGGCGGGCACGAAGTTCATCGCGAGTTCCGCACGCAAAGGAGGCCACTTAATGTGGCTTCCGTCTTGCGCAGGACTGTAGAGCAGGGAACTTCGTGCCCGCCGCCCGGGAGGGCGTTGCGTTTAGAAGATGGACCTAGCGCTTATCCCTCCGGGACAAAAGCAGCGCGGCCATAAAAGCGATGATCGCAAGCGTCAGCAACACCAAGAGCAATGTGAGCGTGCTGTCGCCGGTTGCCGCCAGGCCAAACAGGCCGGGGCTCTTACTGCCAGCTGAGCGTACGGGAATCTTCTCGCCATCATCCTCGGCGGTAATCTCCCAGCGAATGGTCTTGCCTGCGTCGGCAAGCTCGTTGCCGACCGACGTCGGGACACTTAGTTGCAAGTTGAGCACCGTGCTACCATCGTTCGTAAACGTTGCGACTTGCGTGGGATGTGCGAACACACTGCCCGGAGTTCCCGTCTGGAGCCAACCTGCAGACGCATCGCCCGCCGACGCCGTTAAGGTAATGGGCGACAGCAAGTGTGCCGTCTCGTGATCGACAACGGCCCGCACAAACACGCGTAACTGGGACTTTACGCCCGTGGCACGAACCTCGATCTGCTGCTCGCGCACATCGCCGGGCATTAAATCTTTAAAGGCTGGAAACAAATCGGGCTCCCCCGAGGAGCCCGTCGCCCCCGAGACCGTCAGCTGGCGCGCATTTCCGTCATACGCAATCGCGGGAGTATCGGCGAACGCACGGGCAGGAGTGGCAAGCGCGACCACGCAGAAAATGGCCGCGACCACGCAACGCAAGGAGCGCGCAACGCCTTTGCGAATTGGGAACGCCATACTTACGCACCTCCATGCGGCGGCACCAGCACGCCATCATTGACCTTGCAACCCCATGCCTCTTTAACCGCATCGTCGGGCGTTGATTGAATTGCCTGGGTCGAAATGTCAACGACCAGGTTCTTGCCATCCGTCTTCTTCTCGTCCACGCTACTGATGAGCACGCCGGTTTCGCCCATCGGCGCAACGGGAGACGTCCAGTAGTAGAACCCATCGGAAGCGACAACCCAAGACCTGGCGCTGTTTGTAGTGGAGGCGTTGGACACCTTGTCCCACTCAATGACGTAATCTTTGCCAGCAACCGGCTCATCCCACAAGCGTGCGCCATCCTGGTCCTGCCAGTAGATATCCACCGCAACACGCAGGTACGCCGGTGCTGAGCCGCTATTTTTAACCGCAACGTCGCTCTTTACATTATTGTCGAGCTTCTCGTTCACCGAAGGCGACACCGAGCCAAAGCCAAACTCGTTGACCAGCACGCCCGTAACCGAAAGCCACGCAAAGGTGCCGGCAGCGCCGGCCAAAAGGAGAACGCCGACAAGGAGGGCGACGATCCGCTTGCGCTTAGTCATCCTAGTCCTCCCTCCTCAGCGTGCCGTTTTCCCAAACATTCTTGGCACGCGAGCCACCATCGACCCATTTGTCCTTCGCACGCGTGTTGACGCACGTCACCACGGTGTCGCCCGCACTCGAAGCGGACGAGATGACTAGTTCGGCAGATTTACCGGGCACCTTACCCGGCGTGCTCAGCTCACCCTGGTAGCGCCATGCCCAAGCCGTGTCTTCCACGACGGTATAGTCACCCGCCGGAGCGGCAAGCTGCACGCTGCCGACATACCAGGTTTCAC
The DNA here is from genome assembly GCA_937980385.1 of uncultured Collinsella sp. Classification (GTDB taxonomy): domain Bacteria; phylum Actinomycetota; class Coriobacteriia; order Coriobacteriales; family Coriobacteriaceae; genus Collinsella. The sequence continues at coordinate 12,072 of CALJPV010000023.1, forward strand.
CGTTTTCCTGCTGGGTTTTATCGACTTTCACCTCGACCATGCGCGTCTCGGGAGAGGCTCCCTCCGCCGTCTTCGTCACCTTAAAGCGAAACGTCTGTCCCATGGCACTAGCATCGGTGGTCTTTTTGACGAGCGTCAGCGCATGGGTCTTGGCGAAGTTGAACACGGCATTGCCGGGACCCTGCTCCCCTTCGCCCGTCTTCTTGGACTCCAGGCGGTTGGCCAAGTCAAACGAACCGTTACCCGAGCCCAAGCTATAAAGCGAGACATATTTGTCGTTTACGGGCTCCTCCGTCATGGATGTACCAGGGCCGTAGCTCGCCTGCTTAACCGTAACAGTCAGCTGCGCCCCCATAAACGGCTTGGCGAAGCAGGCCTTAAACGGCGCCTCGTCGGCGTTGTTGTCGACTGTGTTGTCAGCGGTGGGATCGAGCAGCCACTCAAGCTGCGCGGTCATTGTTACGGGGTTCTCGGTATCAGACGTATCGTTGGCGGCCACTCGATACGTCACGGGATACAGGTCCATGTCTCCCTTGACCGGCTCGCCCTTAAACTCATTCCAAGACTTCGGAGCGCCAACGGCAGGCACATATCGCCACTCCAGGAAGAGCTCACGTACGTCACCGCTAGTAGCCATCTTTTCATCGAGCAGCGCGACGATCTTGGAGTGGGCGTCCGGGTCGTATGCCACGGACTTTTTCTCCATCTCGGGATTGCCGTTTTTGTCATAGACCGGGTTGCCGCTCTCATCCATCTTGGGAACATCGACGTTGTGGACGAAGCCAGCACCCGTCGCTCGCTCGTCGTCCGAGTCGACCGTCGCCGTAAAGATGACCGACCCGTCGACACCGTGATAGCGCACCTTATACGGCGTCTTCTTGTACACAGCAGTGTAGGTCACGCTCTCAAAGGGCTCGCTGCCCTCGAGGGGATACTTCTCGTCATCGGTCATCAGGGTGTATTTGCCATCGGGTTCATAGTCGCGCGACCAGCCGACAAAGTCGTACTTGGTGCCGTCAATGCCCACAACCTCGGTTGCAGCTTTTACCTCCAGCGAAATCTGATCGCCAGAGTCGGTGCGCGAAAGGGAGCGCACGGAACCGGGGTTTTCCAGATTGCCATCGATATTCGATTGGACCTTGACTGCACTGGGGCGATAAACCGGATATAGTTCCATAGGTGCCTTGACCACGGTGTTTTTATTCACCATGGGAAGGCCGTCCGACCAAACGACATAGCCGCTGCCAACTGCCGGTTTGGTTTCCGTCCAGCCCGCGAACACGTTGTATGCATTCGTTGCGGCATCGATGTCGCCAATGTTATACGTTGGCAGCGGGATGCCGTCCTTAAGGCTGCCGAGAGAATCGCCCTGCTGAGCTACCTTACCGTCCACATCCTTGGCATTGAGATGGTACACGACCGCCAACGGCGAATAGTACGCCACGAATGTATAGGTCCCACCGGGCTCCACCGGATAGGAATACGAGTTACCGCCGTTAGGTTCGAGCTCCTTAACCTCGCCATTCGGAAGTTCGATTTCGACCTTATTCAGCTTGTATAGCTCGCCGCCGGACTCGTATACCGTCGTTGCGATATCAGGAGTCACCGTTGCCGTAGCAGGTTCGGTGCCCGCATTGATAACGGGAACGATGTCGTACTTGGGCACATTGACTTCAGAAGTGCCCTCAAAACCTGCGCGATGCAGGTTGGTGGTGTAGCTGACGTCGTACTTTGCGTAGACGGGATAGGCATCCTGCCACTGGGTGACCTTGGAGTCATCCGTCGCCAAGTATGGCGCCGCCTTTTCCGGATCGCTCGTCACATAGGGGTCGTTGGCGACATCGTAGATATAGTTCCAGACGGGAGAGCCCTTCTCGACCTCAGCTGTAGAGATCCAGCCCAAGAACTTATAGCCCGGCACCGCCATCTCCGCATCGGTCGGGGAAGCTTCGAGGGTCAGGGGACTCTCATACGATCCCTTCTCACCATCTTCTGGCTTTTCTGCCACTTTAACCGACGTATTAACATGCGGGTAGTAATACGTGAACGTCGGATCAACCCCGTTCACCTTGGCCTGCAGCAAGTTACTCTCATAGCGCCGCGTGGCAGTCCTCACGACCTTATCGCCCTTGTTGTAGAAATTAACGTCCGTGGTAATCATCGCGCGAACGTAGTACTTCTTATCTGTACGCACCATGCTCTCGATGGGATTTTTCACATATGTCCAATATTCACCATCGCGCTCAAGCGTCCAGAAATTCAGGCGATAGCGATCATTCACCGGTTTGACCGTTACGTTCAGCGAAGCCGAAGTCCAAGTATCGCTTAGCGTTGCAGCGCCTGGAAAATCGGTATCGGCATAGAGGTTTTTCAGAGTATCGGCTCCCGTATCGTTTTTAACGTTGTGCGAGTACGCATTAAGGGGACTCACGACAAGGGTATTCGCCGTGAAGCGCGTGCCACACGTTTCGTCATACCTATCCTTTATACCGTGGTCAACATGCTCCGGACCCCAGTGGACGACGTTTTCACGCACGAAGGTGCTACCGACGTTTTCCTCAAAGGGCGTTCGATAGCGATTCCAAACGGAACAAAGTAGCTTGCTGTCCGTAAACTCATGGTTGGTATAAGCCCGAACGTAATAATCCACCCGGTACTCAAAGCGGGCGATGTAGGTGTGTCGCACGGTTAGATCGACATCGGCAGGGAGTGTATAGCTGGGGTCGCGGCTTACGCGCACCTCTAGCGGGGCATCTTCGGTCCCCTTGTTTTCATACCAACCCAAGAAGCGATAGCCATCGGGCAGCTTGCCGTCCTCGGACAGAGGCTTATTGTCCTTATCTCGTACCTGCACGGTATAGGAGCTCGTTCCATTCTCGCCCGGCTGCACGCCCACATGAGTATTACCCACGCCAACGCGCTGGGTCACATCACCGAGTTCATCCTGCTCATTGCCTTCGAACACCGTCATGATGTTCGAAACATAGTCGCTGTACACGGGATAGAAATCGGTGGGACCGACCACGGTGATCACGCTGCCAGCAGGATAAAATGATCCTTTGTTTTTAAGGTCGGCAAGCGCATCTGAAGTGATGGCAGCATAGCCACCATTCATCCCCTCCTCGCTGCTACGCTGCGTGGTCCAACCGACAAACGTCGCGCTAGCGGAAAGCCCCCCGCGGTCTGCGGGAGCCGCGGGCGTCAAACCCACGCCGTAGCGATACCAATCAGTGGACTTGTCGTGCGCATCACCGGTTTTCCAGTCAAGCGTCTCACCCTTGACGTTATAGAACAGCACCTGTGCCTCGTATGCAGCAGTGAAAAGGTCATTGCCCTCAAAGCCATATTTCTTGTCGATGCCAGTAGCATTGTTCGCGGTGTAGGTCGACTCCCTATCATGGTTTACGTTTTCCTCGACCTGTTTGCCAGCCTTTACCGCAGCACCATCGGTCTTGCCGTCAAACCAGCTATTGTCATGATCGATGCGGTTCACTTTAACCCCGGGCTCGCGGAACCAGCCCATAAAGCGGTAGCCGCCGTTCGCCTCGCTCAGCCCCGCGGGCTTTGCGGAGGTTTCCTGCCTGAACGTTACCGACGTATCGCCCTGAGCTAAGCCCTGTGCCGTTCCGGCCAGCACAGCGCTCACCGCAAAGGTATACGGATCCGTGGTCGCCTGATCAGTACCAAGTTTGGTCGCCTCGATTGTCGCGGTGCCCGCGCCGGGAAAATCAATCGTCGCCTTAACGCTCTGGCCGTGCACGGGGATATTCAGCTTGTAGTCCATCGCCCACTCATTGGTGTGCTGGCCACCCAGGGCATTGTCGTTATCAGTCGAGCGCATGGTACCGGCACAGAAATCGTAGTCGTGCTCTTCCCACAGCTCACGCGTGGTGTAGCGCTCGTCATCCCACGGACCGTAGCTGTCGCCCTTGGTGGTGCCGTCGCCGCCAAACGAAGGTATCTTTTTCTTAGCCGCAGTACCCTGGCTGCTGCCGCTTAGGCTCACGCTCGGCTTAAAGTAGCACTCGGCGACCGTGGCGTCGCCCTTGTTGGCGCGCGCAGCAATACCGCCCAGGTTCACATCGTTTTGGATGATGGGAATCACGGCGATGGGGTTGTACTGGCGCGAGCTCAAATCGCCGGCGAAATGGCTGCGAGTGATTTCATTACCGCTTTTAGACAAGATGCGGCCTGCAAGACCGCCCGTCCAAGCGCGCGTTACGGAGACAACGCCCACGTAAGAAGCAGCATAGCTATAGCATTTCGCCGTTGAAAAGCAGTCAATGACTTTAGCGCCTTCTGCCATGCAGCCCACAAAACCCGAGGCGTACACGTTGTTGCCGCCCAGGGCGCCAATGGCCACATCGTATTTATTGGTAACGTCGGTCATGCCCTTCTCGGCAATCGAGCCATCCTTGTTGCGCGTAGGCGTCACGCGGCAATACTCGATGGTCGAGTTCTTAACGTAGCCGGCAAACGCCGCCATATACAGGCCCTCGCCACCGATTGCCTGTACGCCCGAAGTCGTGTTGTTAACGGCGCGGCCACCACGGACCTCGCAGTTGTAGAGGGTGCAACCGTCGAGCTCGCCGGCAATCAGGCCCCCCTCAAAACCCGCATTGGTAATAACGTTGAGCATGTTGTTGGCGCACGTAACGTGCAAGGTGCTCTCCATGACCATAACGTTTTCGAAGTGGGTGTTGATCGCCCTGCCCACGATAATGCCGCCGCGGAAGTCCGCCCAGATGTTGGCGTCCTCGACAAGGAAGTTCTTGATGGTGGCGCCGTCGGTCTCGGCAAAGAAGCCCGTGTCGCGCTCTGGGTCCAAGACCTTATTCTCGTAGTTCAGGCCCTTCACGGTATGGTTTTGACCGTCAAAGACGCCCTTAAATGGATGTTCCTTGTTGCCAAAGGAGAGGTGCTTGACCGTATCCTCAACAATGGCTTTCATATCATCATCGTTAAGAACGATATCGTTATCGAGATAGACGCGCCACTGCGACGTGTCGCGCTGTCGCGACAGCGCGACACACGCCAGGAAGTCGTTCCTGTTTGTGATATGGAATTCGGTCTTGTCCTCGGGCACATCCTCGGCATACGCTGCCGCCGGCAGCGCTACAACGCAGCAAAGGGCGATTGCCGCAACGGCAATCAGCCTGCTAAGCACGCCTCGGTTCATGTTCTTACTCTTCATGGGCTAGTTCGCCTCCGGCCAGCCCACGACGTCGAGCACGTCGAGGACGGTATCGTTTGCCTGCTGGTTTTTGGCCTGCACGGCCTGGACGTCGATATCGAGCCTGAACGAACCGTCACGCGCGGCATCGTGGTAGTCGCCCACGAAGCGCAGCGAGTCCATGAGGCTCTCCGTCATGGCGCCGGAATCGAGCACGCCCCCGCGTCCGGCCAATCCGCGGTAGTAGTACCACCCATCGCCGCCATCGATCCACGGGGACCCCTCGTCCGCGTTCACGTGAAAGGCGACATTGCCCGAGGCGTCCGCACTCGTACCGTCGGGTGCCACTGACGTCATGCGCAGGCGAGCGCGAACGTACTCAGGCTGCGCGCCGGCGTTCTCCACGCGCACAATGCGGCTGATGTCAGAGCCATCGGCCTCGGTGTCGGGATAGTCCCCGTGCTCGTCGGCCTCAAACGGGATCTCCTCGCCCTGCTCGTTTAGGGTATATTCGCAGACTCGTACCTTCACGCTGCCAAACGATAGGACGTTGTTCGCCGGAACCATATCAACGGTGAAAGCCAGCGTGCCGCACAGGCACGCCAGGGCCAACAGCGCCACCGCGGCAAGCGCCAAGGTGCGTTTCTGATTGTCGGAAAGGTTGTTGAGCATTACGTTCGCCAGTCGTCGATAAAGGGGGGACCGAGATCCCGACCCGAAAATGGGGGTGGGGAGCGGGTCGGGATCTCGGTGGATGGGGGATTAAGCCTGAGCCTGTTGATCAGCCCAAATCTTGGCCTGCTTCAGGGCGTTGGCGGCAGCGTCGGCCTCGTCACCCTTCTGGTCGGCCCCGAAAATGTAGGCGGAAACCGTCATCTTGGGAGCATTTTCGACCATGGTGCTCTCCAGGGTGCTGGGGAACACAACCTTGCTAAAGAGCTCGCCGGTGTAGACGTCCGTGTCAGCATCCTTAGCAGTCAAAACGGCGGGACCGTTCGTGGCGCCCTTGGCATACATGAACAGACCGCTCAGGTACTTGCCATCGGTGGTGGTCACCTTACCATCAACCGGCTTCCAGTTGCCGTTGAGAGTAAAGTACGGGGTGTTCGCGGGTGCGGTTCCCTCCTTGACCATGGCGTTCTTCACATAGATAAACACGTAGGCGTCATCGGAGCCCTTCTTGATGCCGACGTTGGGGTTCTTATCGGTAGTTGCGCCGGGAACGATCTTGGAGTCTTTGACCCACTTGGTCTCGAACAGGTAGGCCTTGCCAGTGTTCGGATCATTGGGTTTCGGCTTCTCGGGATTGTCCGGATCAGGCTTGTTTTCCGGTTGGCCAAAGCTACCCACCGTAAACACGTTCTCCAGCGACTGCGTGGCCGTCAGCCATGCATAGGTGCCCACGCCGGCGGCCAGCACCAGCAGCAGCAAGGCGGCAATGATGCCGTAGCGCTTTTTCTTCTTGTTTTCCATCGTCCTCTTCCTTTCGAAAATTGACTTCCCCGGCACCGGCCCTTGCCGTTGCCGACACCTCTCCCCTGCCGCTATGGACGCCGCCCCCTCGCATGCGCGCGGGCATGCTTGTCCGCAGGCTCGTCGGGAACCATCCGATCGAGCACAATCGACGCCGCGACCAGCAGCGCCAGAACGGCCACCACAACAAGCAAACCGGGCATCGTCGTGCAATATGCGTTAACGAAGCCCAGGTAAGGGACAGAAAGAGAGACGATGCCGATCACGCGCGAAAAAGGCGTCTGCTCGGCATCGTGCACAATGGTTCCATCTGCATTTTTGTTTGCGATTCCCTGCGTGCCGATCGTCTGCGCCACAGGGTCGACCTCGTACACCTGGTGAGTCACCACGGCGCCGTCCGATCGGTAAAAAGTTGCATTGTCGCCCACGGCAATATCCGTTGGGTCAACCTGGTGAACAAACACCATGGAGCCGACGGGAAGCTCGGGTTCCATAGAGCCCGAGAGCACGGCAAAGGGCATGTAACCAAATGCACGGGGAGCGAAAGAAACAACGGCAAGGGCTATGACAAGCGCGAGCGCCATGCTGCTAAGAAGCGAAATAAATCGTCTGAATCCGCGCGCTGCCAACGTGATTATTTCATCCCCATCGAGGCCATATTCGATCCCATCAAGGATTAGCCGCTTTTCTAAGACGTTTAATAGATGAGTTCGAAAAAGCCAATCTGAAATCTATTTCTAACAATCACCGTAGCTACTTCCGCGTTTTTATCAACGTTTTTCCGCCAAATGCTACTATTTTTGCCGTAAGTGGTTATTTGTCCCCGCACTTGTCTGCTTTATCCAACGCCTGCGGCTAACCCCTACACAACTTTTCAATAGAGGGTCTGATATTTTGTACAGCCCAGATATCGTACCCCCCCCCACCATTAAAATTATACGGCATTTAGTATCGTTTATTTTCAACCCCCTTATTCATGCCTCTACGGCTACCCCATGCAGCCCCCAGCCCATACCTTCTGGAAACCGTGTCCATCCGGAAAGCCCGTCCCACGCTCAATACATCCATCGGATGCATTGAGCGTATCGTCCAGGACGGTCTCATCATCGGAGTGACGGAAATGTCACTCCAAACGCTTGCCATCGTTGCGCCCACGCGTGTCAAGAAAAAAGCCTCGAGAATTTCGAGGCTTTCACATTTGCATTGTTTTGCACGAAGGACCGCGAACGGCGAAGCTACTCGCCCAGCACGGCCTTCTTGGCCGCCGCCGCCATATGGTCCAGATCATCCTTGGTGGGGTGATCCTTTGCGGCGACCCAGTTATCGAGCAGCATCTTAAAGCGGACATTGTCGGGATCTTGCTCGAGCATGGCCTCGTAGCGCTGCTTGACCGCGGGACCCATCTTGCCCTGGCACATTGCCCAACCCACAAGCTCGGCATCCTCGGCCAAATTGGAGGTCACGCGATTGATAATCTGCTGATAATAGCTCTGGTCGGCGCCAAAACCGCAGGTACCAAACAGAAAGACGCGCTTGCCGTGCAGAGCGGAGAGCAGCGCGGTAACCGAAGGCGTGCACGCGCCCTTGTCGCACCAAAAACCGACGAGCACCGTGTCGGCCGCGCAGGCGCCCTGCGCCTCGAGCGCAACCTGATCTGCATCCGCATCGTCGCTCAACGCCGCGGCATGGACAAACTCAACGCCCGCAGCCTGCAGAGTGCGCTTGATCGCGCCCGAAACCATCCTGGTATTACCGCTCTTGCTGTTAACCACCAAAGAGCACGTCATAGTCACGTTGCCTCGTTTCCCCCGAAACTCGAGCCATTAATGCAATTTATTAGATGAATATCTTAGTACTAACGTGACAGATGTAAACCACCGTCTGTCGATTGGCGACGCAGGCGACATCTTTGGACAAAAGCCCGCAGCGCAAGCCCCATACTTTTTAAAATTTGGGACAGTCAAGCGGCCCTGCCCCCGAATCAATGACAATCGTCACCATAATATGCCATCAATCGTCACCATAATTCTCCGTTAATCATCACCTCAAATTACCGTTAATCGTCACCACGTTGCTGGTAGAATACATAATCAAAGTAACTAAAAAGGAGGCAGTATGGATAGATATGTAGACAGATGCATCGATAAGGTAATCAGGCATAATCTCGATATCTTCGGTGCGGTTCTCATTCAAGGCCCAAAGTGGTGCGGAAAGACCACTACGGCAAAACGTTTTGCTAGATCATCCTTGTCTCTTTCCGATCCAACTGGAAATTTTGCCGCCCTCCAGCTGGCTCAGATCGATCCAGCACAGGCAATAGCAGGACCCTCTCCTAGGCTCATCGATGAATGGCAGGAAGAGCCAAAGCTGTGGGATGCCGTACGTTTCGAGTGTGACGCAAGACAGGGAGAATCCGGACAGTTTATTCTTACGGGCTCAGCAACGCCGCGAGATTCGAAGCAGCCGATGCATAGTGGCGTTGGACGAATAGCAAGGTTGCGAATGGATACCATGACGCTGTTCGAGCTTGGCGTTTCTTCTGGCTTAGTCACTATCGGAGCGCTGCTTTCAGGTCATCCTGCTAAGCAGGCAGTCGGATCGATTGCCGGCATCTCCGGTATCGCCGATTTGCTGTGTCGTGGCGGTTGGCCTCAAGCGATGGGGAAAACAACTGAAAATGCTATGCGGATTGCCGCTGCTTATGTTGATGGCGTATGCGAATCGGATGTTTCTAGAACTGACGGCGTTAAGCGTGATCCGGTCAAGGTCAGGTCCCTTTTGACATCGCTTGCGCGAAATGAGTCGACGCTTGCCGGATCGAAGTCCATCGACAAAGATATCGGTACCGGCGTTTCGAAGAATTCGGTCTCCAGATACATGGATGCTCTGAGACGAATCAATATCATCGATGATATCCCGGCTTGGCATCCGGCGCTCAGGTCGTCGGTAAAGCTGCGGCAAAGCGCAAAAAGGCACCTTGCCGACCCTTCGCTTGCCGTTGCGCTGCTCGGAGCAAATCCGAAGTCATTGGCATCTGACCCGAAGACGCTGGGACTGCTCTTCGAATCCCTCGTCCTGCACGACCTTAAGGTCTATGCAGCCGCAAATGACTCATCGGTGTCCCACTACCACGACGCCGACGATCTCGAGGTCGACGCCGTTATACACAGGCGCGATGGAACTTGGATTGCCGTGGAAGTAAAACTCGGAAGTCCGCAGATCCCCGAGGCATCTGCAAACCTGCTTCGGCTCGAGCGCAAACTTGTCGAGCGTGGCGAGAGACCGCCCGCGGCCAAGCTCATCGTCATCGGGTTCGGCATGCCGGTCCATACGACGCCCGAGGGCATCATCGTTGCACCCGTTGACACGCTCGCGCCCTAGCGCTGCGTCACACGTCCCGCGTCTTGCTTACTGGGCAAACTGGCTGCGGTAGAGTTCGGCGTAGAAGCCGCCTGCCGCTAGCAGCTCGTCGTGCGTGCCGTGCTCGATAATCTGGCCGTCGCGCATCACCAGAATGCAGTCGGCGTTGCGGATGGTGCTCAGGCGGTGCGCCACGACAAAGCTTGTGCGACCGGCCATAAGCTCGTCGAATGCCGCCTGCACCTGCAGCTCGGTGCGGGTATCGATGCTCGAGGTCGCCTCGTCCAGCAGCAAAATCGCCGGGTCGGTGAGCATGACGCGCGCGATGCACAGCAGCTGTTTTTGACCCTGGCTAAACGTGCCACCGTCCTCGCCGATCACCGTATCGTAGCCACCTGGCAGCTGCACGATAAACTTGTGCGCATGCGCGCGCTTGGCAGCCTCGATAACCTGCTCGCGTGTGGCGTCGGGACAGCCGTAGGCGATGTTTTCCGCCACCGTGCCCTCGAACAGCCAAGTGTCCTGCAGCACCATGCCAAAGGCACGGCGAAGGCTTGCGCGCGTGTAGTCACGCGAAGACCTGCCATCGACCATGATGCGTCCGGCATCGATATCGTAAAAGCGCAGCAGCAGGTTGATGAGCGTCGTCTTGCCGCAGCCCGTGGGGCCGACCAGGGCAAAGCGCATGCCGGGCTTAGCCTCGATGCAGATATCCTGCAGCAGTTTGCGGTCGGGCACATAGCTAAAGTCCACATGCTCAAAGGTCACCTCGCCCTGCGGGACGGCAAGTTCCACGGCATCCTCCGCGTCGGGCTCCTGCTCGCGCGCATCGAGCAGCGCAAACATGCGGCGCGCCGAGGCGTACGCGGTCTGGATCTGCGTAATGACGTTGGTGACTTCGTTGAACGGCTTGGTGTACTGGTTGGCGTAGGACAGGAAGATCTGCACGCCGCCCACCGTAAGCGCCGCCGGCACGCCCGTGATCACGCCCACGCAGCCGATCACGGCGACCACGGCATAGATGATGTTGTTGATAAAGCGCGTACCGGGGTTGGAGAGCGAACCCATAAACTGCGCGCGCTCGCCTGCCGTATAGAGCTCGGCGTTAAGGGCATCAAAGCGCAGCTGCGCGTTGGGGCCATAGGCAAAGGCGTCGACAAGCTTCTGCTCGCCTACGTACTCCTCGATATGACCGCCGAGTTGGCCCTGGATGCGCTGTTGAGCAGTGAAGCTCTTGTTGGAGAGCTTGGCGATGGCGCCGGCTGCAAAAATGGAAAGCGGCGTGACGAGTACCACCACGAGCGTCATGGTCAGGTTGATGGAAAGCATAAACGCGAGCGTGCCCACGATGGTAATAGCACCGGTGAAGAGCTGCGTGAAGCCCTGCAGCAGACCGTCGCCCACCTGATCGACGTCGTTGACCACGCGGCTCATAAGGTCGCCGTGGGCATGGCTGTCGATAAAGCTGAGCGGCATACGGCTGAGCTTGTCGCTCGCCTCCACGCGCATGTCGCGCACCGTTTCGTAGGACAAGCGGTTGACGCAATAGCCCTGCAGCCACTGGAAGGCCGCCGCGCCCACCACGACAATCGCGAGCTTGGTAACGAGCGGCAGCAGTGCATCGAAGTCCACCTGCCCGGCGGCAACGATCAGGTCGATGCCCTCGCCAATAAGGATGGGCGTGTAGAGCTGCAGAATCACCGAGACGGCGGCACTCACAAACGATGCCGCAAACGAAATGCGGTGCGGGCGAACATAGCCCAGCAGGCGGCGAGTCACCGCACCCACGGGATAACGCTCAGGATCGCCGGGCTGGCGCGGGCCGTCGCCCAGGTCGTTGAGGCTATCGTTGCCGGACACGTTGGCCGTCATCGTGGCGACCGAACCGGAAGAAGTGTACGGATTCATTTAGCAGCCCTCCTTTGCGCGGACGGATGTGGGGGCAGCCGGGGCGGACGCGGGACTTGGGGCGGACGCGGGACTTGGGGCGGACGCGGGCGCTGTACTCCCCTGCTGGCCCTCGAGCTCCTCGCGGCGAAGCTGCGACTGGCAGATTTCGCGGTAGAGCTGGCAGGTCGTGTACAGTTCATCGTGCGTGCCCAGGCCCGCAACCGAGCCGTGGTCGAGTACGCAGATCATGTCGGCGTCGCGCACGGTCGAGACGCGCTGGCTCACGATGACGGTCGTCAGCGGCAGCCCGCCCTCGGCGGCACCGCGCACGCTGCGCTCGCGAATGGCATGGCGAAGCGCCGCGTCGGTCTTAAAGTCGAGCGCCGAGGCGGAGTCGTCCATGATTAGAACCTGCGGCGAGCCCACCAGAGCGCGCGCGATGGTCAGGCGCTGGCGTTGGCCACCGCTAAAGTTCTTGCCGCCCGCCTCGACCGGGGCATCTAAGCCCTGCGGCTTGTTGCACACGAACTCGCTCGCCTGCGCCATGTCGAGCGCCGCCCAGAGCTCCTCGTCGGTTGCTGCCTCGTCGCGCCAGGTCAGGTTGCTACGAATAGTGCCGCTCACCAGCGACGCGCGCTGCGGGACGGTCGCGACCACGTGGCGCAGTTGGTCGAGTGGCCAAGCGCGCACGTCGGCGCCCATCACGCTCACGCTGCCGGCGCTCGCATCGTACAGGCGCGGGATAAGCGAGACGAGCGTGGACTTGCCGCTGCCCGTGCCGCCGATAATGCCGAGCGTTTTGCCCAGCGGCAGCTCCAGGGTCACATCGCTCACGGCATTTGCCGCGCCCGCGCCAAACGAAAAGCTCGCATGGTCAAAGCTCAGCGCGGGGACCGGAGCAGCACCACCCGCCAGTTCGCTCGGCTCGGGCAGCGCGACCGGCTGGTTGCCCTCGTCGGTGATACTCGGCTCACAATTGAGCACCTCGTTGATGCGCGACGCGCTGGCGCTCGCCTTGGTAAAGACCACGACCAGGTTGGCGACGTACACGATGGAGGTCAGGGTCTGCGTCATGTAGTTCACAAACGCCATGACCTGGCCCTGCGTGAGCTCGCCCACGTTGACCTGGATGCCGCCCACCCACAGGATGGCGCACACGCCCAGGTTCATCACCAAAAACGTGACGGGGTTGAGAATCGACGAAAGCTTGCCCACCGCGATGGCGGTATTGGCCTGGTCATCGGCGGCTTGGGCAAAACGCTCGCGCTCGTGGTCCTCACGCACAAAGGCGCGAACAACGCGGGCGCCCGAAAGCCCCTCGCGGCAGATAAGCGCGATGCGGTCGAGCTTTGCCTGCAGCTGCCTGTAATACGGAATGCAGCGCGCCATGACAAACCAAAACACCAGGCCAATGGCGGGCGTGCAAATCAAAAAGATCACGCCGAGCTTAAGGTCGATGGCGAGGGCCGCGCACATGGAGCCCACCGCCAAGAAGGGCCAGCGGATGAGCATGCGTACGCCCAGTGCCACAGCGAGCTGCACCTGGTTGACGTCGTTGGTGATACGCGTGATGAGCGACGGCGTACCAAAGCGGTCGAGCTCGGCGTAGCTCAGCTTATTAATGTGCTGGTAGAGCGCGCCGCGAATGTCGGTGCCCATGCCCTGCGAGGTCAGCGCCGCCATCTTTTGGCAAACAAGCGTAAACGAGATGCCGATCACAGCCATGGCGCCAAGTACCATGCCGTAGTGGATAACGGCGTTCACGTCGTGCGAGCCAATGCCCTTATCGATCATCTGGGCAATCACCAGCGGCGTCAGCAGGTCAAAGATCACTTCGATCAGCTTGCACGCAGGGCCAATCACCATATACCGGCGAAACTTACCACCAAAACGCCTAAGCAACTCAATCATATTAAGGCGCTCCCTATCATCATCTCTCTTCAATCTGGTTCATGATAGTACGGAGAGCCCTAGAGATGCGTAAGCAACTCGTTACAGATGCAAGAGCGACGGTCACTAGCGCCCAAGGCACGTAGCCATCGATGTTTTGCCAAAGCCAGCGAGCGCCGCAAGGCACGGGATTCAATTCTTCAGATAAATGCGCCCTCTACGGGTGATTTTTGGACGATGTGGTCCCGGTGCCGGCGGGCTGTTTGGTAGTCGAGCGATTCCGCAGGCAAAGCCGAGGACCAGCGAGACACCAAACAGCCCGCCGGCACCGGGACCACATCGCGGCACCAAAAAGCGCCCGTGCGCTCGATGGATTCGGATGCCCGACAGAGGCTCCTTATGGCTGCTTCCTTCCGGACCTGACCAGATTCGGAACATATCGTCATCCGAACCCATCGAACGCGCTAGGCGCTCGGTATATTTTACCCGCTCCCGCCCGATGGGGCAAGGTGGCTAATTTCGGACGGGGCTTTTGACTACTTGGGCAATCAGATCGACAAGTAGTCAAATAAGCCCCGTCCCAAAAAGACTGGTCTGACGCTGTGCAACGAAAGGGGCCCATCTACTACGTTTAAGCCGTAGGAGCCAACCATAGCCGGCTCTTTCGAAAATCGGCAAGCCTTCTACCTGCGGTTTTGTTTTCGCATATTCCGGGATGGTCGAGGGTGCTCGGCTAAACGTAGTAGATGACCGCATTTCATGGCGGACGGTCCGACCTAAGGCCCAAGGCGGCCAGCCTCGGATAGCCATTCTCGATGTTGCGGTGGAATAGTTCCTGTTTTGCGGCTGAGGGCCAAAAACAGGAACTATTCCACCGCAACTTATTGAGCTTTCCTGGAGAGACTTAGATGCGGCCGAGGTCGTAAGCTCGAGCGGCAGTCTCGCCAGCGCAGACGAGGTTTGCCTCTGCCTCGCGCGGATCGAGCGCCAGCTCAAGGCCCATGGGTCTGCGGCAGACCGGCAGAACCAAGTCGACACCCTGCCCATACACCGCATCCAGGTTGTCGGCACGACCGCCCACGACGGCAACCACCGGCTTGCCATATCGCTTGGCGCGACGCGCCACGCCCACCGGTGCCTTTCCAGCGGCGGACTGCTCATCCATGTTGCCCTCGCCCGTTATGACCAAGTCGGCATCGCGCACGTGCTCGTCAAACCCAATCAGATCGAGCACCGTCTCCACGCCCGAGCGTAGCTCGGCACCGAGCGCTAGCAGCGCGGCGCCCAGGCCGCCGGCGGCGCCGG
>CALJPV010000024.1:0-27198 GCA_937980385.1 uncultured Collinsella sp.
ATACTTCTGTAACTGACCATGTTAATTTTGATGTAAATTCTACTGAAGATACTGACTCTCTCCAGCAGCATATTAATAGCCTCAATGGTCTTCTTAATGATATTTCTAATAAAGATAATCAGAAGCTTATTTTTGAAGATGCCAAAAAGGATTCTAAGAAGTTCATTGATCAAATCAATGAACAGATTAGTCGTTATCAAACTCGTATTGATGATGTAAATAAGGCAAAAGCAGAGGCTGAGGCGAAGACTCAAGAGGAAGTGGCGCAGACTCAGCAGCAGGCTTCTCAGCAAAACAATTATTCCAACAATTCTTATAGCGGTAATAATTATTCTGGTGGAAGCGGCTATTCGGGAGGCTCCTCTAACGGCGGCGGCAAAGTAGTCATTAAAACTATGGATGTTTATGACGAAAATGGCAATTATGTGGGGTCTACTCATTGGTATAGCGATGGTACCTGTGACGATCCCTATTCTGCCGGTATGGGAGGATTTTAAAATATGCTAATTATTAAAAATTAATTAGCTACCTATAGCGCAAAGAAGCGGCCTCGCGATCGGGCTTGATCGCGGGGCCGCTTGTCACTAGTGGCTATGCGGGCAGTTGGCGCAGCAGCCGCTGGTGGCGTTGGTGCTGGAGCCGCCGCTTCGCTGGTCGGTGTTGTAGAAACCGCTGCCTTCGAACTTAATGCCGCTGGCCGAGAACGTCTTGGATGCCGGGGCGCCGCAGCTGGGGCATACGACCTCGGGCGTCTCGGACATGGGGTGCTCAACCTCAAACACGTTGCCGCAGCTCGTGCACTTGTAATCATAGCGCGCCATAATACTTCCTTTTCAGCACAAAGCGGGCAGATCGCTCTGCCCGCAAAAATTCAAACAGCTGTAACTGTACCCTATATCGGGGGTTTTATCACGCTTCGCCCCAGAATCTATGGGTGCTGCGCAGGAGCTTCGCAGTTTTCTCCTCGGCTGCCGTAACGTCGGCCTCCTCAGCCTGCCATGTCCAGTTGCCCGTGGCCACGCCCGGCACGTTCATACGTGCATCGTCGCCCAGCCCCAGCACGTCCTGCAGCGGCATCATAACGAGCGGAGCATCGCTTGCCAGGGCATTGCCCATGAGCTCGCTTGCCAGTTCAATGCCGCTCGGCTCGTCGCCGCCCGCAAAGGAGCGCGTGCACCAGCCGGCGAGCGTCGAGGTGTCGTGCGTCGAGGTGTACAGGATCTTGCCCGGTGTGGGATGAATTCCGCAGCGAACGTCGTAGTCGCTGAACTCCAGTATGTCCATGCCTGGGAAGCCGCAGGTCGAAGCCATCGCACGAACGCCAGGCGTCAGATAACCCAGATCCTCGGCGATAAAGTTAAGCGGACCCAGCTCGTCGTAGGCAGTCTGGAACAGGTCCTTGCCCGGTCCCGCAAGCCAGCGGCCGTCGGCACAGGCCTTGCCGGCAGGGATGCTAAAGTAGCTGTGGAAGCCCAGGAAGTGATCGAGGCGCACACGGTCGTAGAGCGAAAACGCACGACGCAGGCGATCCATCCACCAGTTATAGCCGTTCTCCTTCATGTGATCCCAGCGGAAGGTGGGGTTTCCCCACACCTGGCCCTCGGGTGCAAAGTTGTCGGGCGGCGCGCCCGAAATTTCAATCGCCTTTCCGGTGTCGGACAGCCAGAAGTTTTCGGGCTCGCTCCATGCGTCGGCCGAATCGTCCGAAACATACATAGGAATGTCGCCGATGACCTCGATGCCCTTCTTGTGTGCATAGTTCATGAGCTCGCACCAGGCCAGGTCAAAGCGATACTGCATGTACGCCTGCAGCTCGGCCTCGTCGTGGAAGCGCTTGTCATCGATCAGGTGCTCGTTGTAGCGCGCGACATCCGCCGGCCAATCGTGGCGCGACAGTCCCTCAAAGTGCTTCTTTACCGCCATGTAGACGCAGTACTTCTCGAGCCAGTCGGCGTTGCGATGTTTAAACGCCGTGTAGAGCGGATCGGCATCCTCGCCGCCGCGGGCCTTCCAGGTGACGAAGTCGGCAGCCAGCTCCTCGTGGCTCTCGGGCAGCAGGTCAATATTGCCTGCAAAGGCCGAAGGACCGGCGTAGGGGGAGCGGAAGAAGTCTGTGGGATTGACGGGCAGGACCTGCCAGTAGCGCATGCCCATGGCAGCCAGGTGATCGATAAAACGACGCGTGGGCGCACCGATCGTGCCAGGCTTGCCGTCATCGGTCGGCACCGAGGTGATATGGCACACGACGCCCGCGCCGTGGTCGAGCGGCTCCTGCAGGCGCTTCTCGGCATGGTGATAGATGATCGAAGAGCCCAGCGGGTACAGGTCGAGCGTGACGGTACCGTTGTGGATTTCGCATTCGTGGCCGCTGATCACGTCGCTTGCACATTCGCCGAGCGCCGGAATCGTCACGCAGTGCGAATTGCGCAGGCTGCGGTTGATGATAACCGTCGCGGCCTCGCCGTCTTTGCCCGTGCGGGTGTAGGCCAAAACGTCGTCGTTGAGCGCAAAGGCCTTGATCTCGCCATCGACCATAAAGGGCAGCGCGCGGCGCACAGCAGACGCGTTCTTAACGATGGCCAACGTATCGAAGTCGTGGAGTTGGTCCTTGGTCGGCAGGGTACGGCGGTTGCCCGGATCGGTGAGGCCCTCCAGGCCGTACTCGTCGCCATAATAGATCGAGGGCACGCCCGGGAAGGTCATCTGCATGAGCGTTGCCAACCAAAAACGGCTCTTGGCCAGGCCCATCGAGTTCTCGTCCAGGCGCCATTTGCTGCGCTCGCTCTCGGGCAGCTGCGACTCGTCGGGGCCACCGCCGAGCACCGAGATAATGCGCGGGCGGTCGTGGCTCGAAAGCAGATTGAGTGCGCAGGCCAG
Source organism: uncultured Collinsella sp. (assembly GCA_937980385.1). Taxonomy (GTDB): domain Bacteria; phylum Actinomycetota; class Coriobacteriia; order Coriobacteriales; family Coriobacteriaceae; genus Collinsella. Next base: position 2,878 of record CALJPV010000024.1, read on the forward strand.
TGCCTCGCGCGGATAGTTCTCGCGCAGGGTCTCGATATCCTCGGCTGCCTGGTAGGCGTTCTTGTAGCCCATCAAAAAGCCGATGACCATGTCGCGGAAGGGGTAGTCCATAGCAGAGTCGAGCTCGGAGCCCTGCAGATAGCGGCGCAGATGGCCATAGCTGATCTTGTTGGAGGCGTCCTCCCAGACTTCGCCGAGCAGCAGCGCATCGGGTTTCTCGGCGAGCACGGCTTTTTTGATCTCGGCCAGGAAGTCGTCGGAAAGCTCATCGGCCACGTCCAGGCGCCAGCCATGGGCACCGGCGCGCAGCCATTTGCGGATCACGCCGTCCTTGCCCAGGAGCCGCTCGCGCACCAGTTCGGAGCTCTCGTTGATGGCGGGCATGTTGCCCACGCCCCACCAGCAGTCATACGAACCGTCTTCATGGAAGTAAAACGCATCGCGCCACGGCGAGTCCTCGCTTTGCCAAGCACCGACGCCGGGATAATTGCCGTAGCGGTTAAAGTAGATCGAATCGTCGCCCGTGTGGTTGAAGACGCCGTCCAGGATGATGGAAATGCCGAGCTTCTCGGCCGCCTCGCACAGCTTCGTAAAGTCCTGCTCGGTGCCCAGAATCGGGTCGATCTTGGTGTAGTCGGCCGTGTCGTAGCGGTGGTTGCTCGCGGCCTCAAAGATGGGGTTGAGGTAGATGGCCGTAAAGCCTAGCTCGGCAATGCGGGGCAGGTCATTTTGGATACCCTTGAGCGAGCCGCCGTAAAAATCCCAGGTCTTGATGGAGCCGTCTTCGGCACGCTCGTACTCGGGCGGTTCGTTCCAGTCCTCGACCATGCGGCGCTGGATTCCTTTGCGCGGTTTTTCAACTTCGGCAAGCGTGCGTTCGCGCCAGTTTTCGTCGCGTGCATAGCGGTCGGGGAAGATCTGATAGACCATACCGCGCTCGTACCAAGTGGGACGGTTCTCGCGGTGCTTGTAGACGGTAATCTGGAAGGACGGAACCTCGGCGTAGTTGTAGGTCACACCCTCGCCACCGGTGCGACCCTGCGGTGCACCCAGGCGTACCTCGGGCTGGCCCTCGATGTTGCAGATAAAGCTGTACCAGATAAGACAGGGCTCAGTGCACTCAAGCTCTACGGTAAATATGCCGTCGCCCTCGTGCGTCATGGGATACAGAGACTCACCGATTTCATCGACCCAGGTGCGCAGGGTGAGCGTTGCCTGGTTGGGGTCGGCATCCTCCAAAATCACCGATAGCGAAACGGAAGTTCCAGTGGTCACAGCGCCAAACGGAGTACGAAACTGCGGCAGACGGCTGTTGTGAATCAATCTCATAGTACGGTCCAGTTCAATAGAATCACGGCCTGCGGGCCATGGGCTTTACGCACAGGATGTAAGTATATCTGTTGTACACAGGCTGTATAAACAACATCCGTTTACCATCGGCGAACGGTTGTCCTAGAAAATCGTTTTACCATTCAAATTATCGCGATATTCGAAAACGCCCAGACGGATACTATTTGTAGCCAAACAAAAGTAACCCGGTTTACTACGACGAATTGAATGATCTCAACCACGGTCATTTTCGTGATATTAAAACCGCAGGTAGAGGCGTTGCCAATTTCGTAGATTACTCGCCGTGGTCAGCCGGAGCCATTTTGTCGTAGTAAACCGGGCTTCTTTTTTACTAGAGAAGTTTAACCAAGAAGAGGGCGCCTGGTTGGGGCGCCCTCTTTTGCGTTGAGGATTAAGTTTTATCGTCCTGACTAGTGACGCTTGCGGGCGGCCGTTGCCTTGCGGACGGAGGTCTTCTTGGTCGGAGCCTTTTCCTCGGCTGGAGCGGCGGGGGAGACCGGGGCCTCCTTGGCGGGCTCGGTCTTTGCCGTAGCCTTCGAAGCGGTCTTGACCTCGGCGACCTTCGGCGTCGGCTCGGCCTTTACTGCGGGCTTGTCCTCGTCCTTGGCCTCTGCCTTGGGAGCAGCAGCCTTGGTCGTGGCCTTCTTGGCCGTCGTCGTAGTGCGCTTGCGCGTGGTGGTCTTGGCGGCCGGCTTTGCCTCGACAGCTGCCTTGGCCTTGGGCTCGGAGGGCGCCTCCTCGACCTTGACGGCGGGCTTTGCAGCAGCCTTCGGGGTCGTCTTCGCGGCGACCTTCGTCGTAGCAGCCTTGGTCGTCGTCGACTTCGTAGCTGTGGCCTTCTTGGCGGTCGTGGTCTTTGTCTTGGTCGTGGTCTTGGAGTCAGTCGTCTTCTTGGCAGCAGTCTTGGACGGAGCCTTTGCCACAGGCTTGGCCTCGGCGGTGGTCTCGGCCTTTACCTCGGGAGCGACCTCGGCCTCGGAGGCCTTCTTGGCAGCGGCGGTCGTACGCTTGCGCGTAGTCGATGCCTTGGCAGTAGTTGCCTTAGCGGCGCTAGTCTTGCTAGCAGCGGCCTTCGCGGTCGTGCCCTTCTTAGCCGTCGTCTTGCGGGCCGTCGTCTTCTTGGCGGCAGGCTTCGCGGCGGGCTTAACTTCGGCCTCGGCCGCCGTCTTCTCCTCGGCTTTGGGCTCCTCGGCAGCAGCGGGCTTCTTGCCGGTCGCCGCAGGCTCGGCCTCAGCGGCAGCGGGCCCATCGACAGCTGCAACTTCAGTCACAGCCGCCGGCCTCTCAATCTCCGGGTGCATAAAGAAGTACAGGTCCAGATACTTGTCGGCCGAGCGCGTCCAGCTAAAGTCCTGGCTCATGGCCTGCGTGACCAGCTGGTTCCATGCCTCACGGTTATCCCAGAACAGGCGTGCTGCGCGGAAGACCGCGTCGCCCATCTCGTCGCCGTTAAAGTTGGTAAACGAGAAGCCCGTGCCCTCGCCGGTAAACTCGTTGTACGGCTGCACGGTGTCCTTCAGGCCACCGGTCTCGCGCACGATGGGCAGCGTGCCGTAGCGCATGGCGATGATCTGCGACAGGCCGCAGGGCTCAAACTTCGAAGGCATCAGGAACATGTCGGCGGCGGCATACATGCGCTGCGACAGCGCCGGGTCAAACTCGATGCGCGCGGCCATGGTGCCGGGGTACTTGTCCTGGAAGTAGCGCAGGCCGTCCTCGTAGTCGCGGTCGCCGGTGCCCAGCACCGCCACCTGTACGCCTCCGGACAGGATGCGGTCGAGCGCGTACATAACCAGGTCCATGCCCTTCTGGCGCGTCAGGCGCGTGACCATCACCATGAGGGGACGGTCGTCGCGAACCTCGAGACCCAGCTCCTCCTGCAGCTTAGCCTTGCACACGGCCTTGCCGGAACGGTCGTCAACCGTGTAGTTGGCGGCAATGCGCTTGTCGGTCGCCGGGTCAAAGCCCGCAACGTCAATGCCGTTGAGGATGCCCTGCAGCGCGTAGGAGCGCTCGCGCAGCACACCGTCCAGGCCCTCGCCAAACTCGCGCGTCTGGATCTCGTTGGCATAGGTGGGGCTCACCGTGGTAATGGCATCGGCATAGTGCAGCGCGCCCAGCATGTAGTTGATGCTGCAAGCGTCGCAGCGCAGCTGCGTGGCGGCCGCGGGAATATGCGCCACGCCCAGGATGTCCTCCATCACGGTGTCGCTAAACTGGCCCTGGAACGCCACATTGTGGATCGAGAACACGGTCTTGACGCGGTCGTACAGCGGCAGGCCCTGGTAGAACTCGCGCAAGAACACGGGCGCCAGTGCCGTCTGCCAGTCGTTGCAGTGCAGGATGTCGCACTCAAAGCCCTCGGGCAGGTGCTGCAGGCTCTCGGTGATGGCCTTGGAGAAAAACGCGAAGCGCTCGCCGTCGTCAAAGAAGCCGTACGGATAATCGCGCGCAAAGTAGCGCTCGTTGTCCACGAACATATAGGTGACGCCGTCGTGCTCGAGCTTCTCCAGCCCGCAGTACTCGTTGCGCCAGCCCAGGCTCACGTAAAAGTCGGCAAAGTGCTCCATCTGCGCCTTGTACTCATCCTTGATGGTGGCGTACTTGGGCACCATCACGATGACTTCGGCGCCGGCGCGCACGAGCGCCGCAGGCAGCGAGCCCGCCACGTCGCCCAGGCCACCGGTCTTAACAAACGGTGCGCACTCGGCCGAGGCAAACACGATCTGCATCTTTTTGCTGGAATCTGCCATATTGTCTCCCATGTTGCAATTCGAGAATAGCCGCCTGGCGCTAACCGGGCGGCTATTCTACATGTTACGAGCGATGTTGCGGTGCCAACGTTAACGTACGATGGTGGTGTCGGAAGTTAACGGAGCCTTGCCCAGCACCAGGATGTTCTCGGGCGTGCCGCGAAGCTCGGTGTTGGTGGGAACCACGTTGTTCTTGTCCAGAATGGCGTTCTCAACGCGTGCGCCGCTCTTGATGACACAGCTCTGGTTGATGATCGAGTTGGTTACCGAGGCGCCCTCCTCGACCACGACGCCGCGTGACAGGATCGAATTGCGCACGGTGCCCTTGATGATGCAACCGGCCGAGATGATCGAGTTGCACGCGTGGCTACCGGTCGCATAGCGCGAAGGCGGCACGTCGTGAGCCTTGGTCAGGATCGGGCGCTCGGGATCGAAGAGCTGTTCGGCCACGGTTTGGTCAAGCAGGTCCATGCTGCGGCGATACAGCGACTTCTCGCTAAACACGCCCACGACCTCGCCCTTGTACTCGTAGCTGCACACGTCGATGTTGCCAAAGTCGCCCTGGAGTGCCTCGAGCAGGTCCAGATAGTCGGCGGCCTGGTAGTGGTCGATAATCTCGAGCAGCGTCTCGCGGTTGACGATGCAGCAGTCCATAGAGGCGTTGTCGCCGTACGCGACGCCAGCGCTCACGCCCGTCAGGCGACCGTTCTCGTTAATCTCGAGTTTGGTCTCGTCATCGACGTTGCGCGTGGCCTTGCAGTACACCACGGTCATCTGGGCACCGGAGTTCTCGTGCGCGTCGATGATGGTGTTGAGATCCATGTTAAAGATGATGTTGGTGCCCATCATCACAACATAGGGCTTGTCCGAGCGCTGGAACAGCGTCTTGTTGGAGATGATGTCGCGCAGCAGGAAGCGCATGCCGCCCTTGGTGGTGCCATACGCGTTGCCGGGCACCATGAACACGCCGCCCTTCTTGCGGTCCAGGCCCCAGTCCTTGCCCGAGCCAACGTGGTCGATCAGCGAGCGGTAGTTGCCCGGCATGACGACGCCGACGGTCTTAATGCCGGCATTCATCATGTTGGACAGCGGAAAGTCGATCAGGCGGTAGCGGCCCAAAAAGGGAACGGACGCGATGGGGCGGTCCTTGAGCAGCACGCTGCCGTAGGTCGAAGAGTAGTTAGCGGTGATATAACCGATGGCCTTGCGATTGATCATCGGATCATTCCCCCTTCCCGATAACGACGTCATTTCCAACGACGGCCGTATCCTTGGTGGTATCGACAGAGCCGAGCTTCACGCCCTCTTCGACCGTGGAGTTCTCGCCCAAAATAGCGCGGCAGATGTGTGCGCCGCTCTTAACGTGCGCACCCGGCAACAGCACGGAATCCTCGACCACGGCGCGCTCCTCGATGATGACATCGGTCGAAAGGATCGAGTGGCGAGCGGTGCCGTAGATCTTGCAGCCGTTGGAGACCAGGCAGTCGTCCAGTCGGCCGTCCGGGCCAATGTAGTGCGGCGGACGCGTGGTGATGTTGGACATGATGGGGAAGTGCTTGTCAAACAGATCGAACTCGGGGTTGTTGCCCAGCAGGTCCATCGAGGTCTCGTGGAAGCTGGCGATGGTGCCGACGTCCTTCCAGAAGCCGTGGAACTCGTAGCTGTACAGGCGCTTGCCCTCGCCGAGTAACTTGGGGATGATGTCCTTGCCAAAGTCGTGGCTCGAGCGCTGGTCCAGAGCGTCCTCTTCGAGCGCCTCGATCAGCACGTCGGCCGAGAAGATGTAGATGCCCATAGACGCGAGATTCGAATCGGGCTTATCGGGCTTCTCGGTGAACTTGGTGATGCGGCCGTCCTCGGGGTCGGTGGTCAGGATGCCAAAGCGGCTGGCCTCTTCCCACGGCACGGGCATAACGCTCACCGTGAGGTCGGCGTTGTTCTCAATGTGCGTCTTGAGCATCTTGCGGTAGTCCATGCGATACAGGTGATCGCCCGAAAGAATCAGGACGTACTTGGGGTCGTTGGCCTTGATGTAGTCGAGGTTCTGCGTAATGGCGTCGGCCGTGCCCGCATACCAGGCGCCGCCGGTCTGCGTCTCGTACGGTGGCAGAATCGACACGCCGCCGTCGCGGCTGTCCAGATCCCACGCCTCGCCGGAGCCCACGTAGGCATGCAGCAGGTAGGGACGATACTGCGTCAGAACGCCCACCGTGTCGATGCCCGAGTTGGAGCAGTTGGAGAGCGAAAAGTCGATAATGCGGAACTTGCCACCAAAGCTAACCGCCGGCTTAGCGATCTTTTGGGTGAGTGCCCCCAATCGGCTGCCCTGTCCTCCTGCGAGGAGCATCGCGATGCATTCTTTCTTACTCATCGATTTCTCCTTCTGTCATCGATGTTCCTAAACCCATTAGCGACGGGCGCGGCGCAACGTCACGCCCGTCGAGTAATGCCGTGCTGGCATAGGGGAGCTCGCGGCCTTTACGCGTGCCAGATCTCGTCGCGGTACTCGCGAATGGTGCGGTCGCTCGAGAACCAGCCGCTCGAGGCGGTGTTGAGCAGGGCCTTGCGGTTCCAGGTCTCTTGGTCGCCGTAGCTGCCCGTGAGCTTCTCCCACGCATCCACGTAGCTGCGGAAGTCTGCCATGACCAGGTCGGGGTCGTTGTTGTTCATGAGCTCGTTGTAGATGCTCTCAAAGTTGCCCGAAAGGCCGGCAAACGTGTTGTCCTTGAGCTCGTCCATCACGCGGCCCAGGCGCTCGCGGTCGCCGTTGAGGGTATCCCACGCAAAGTAGCTGTTCGACGCCCAGAGCTGCTCGACCTCGGGGGCGGTCAGACCAAAGATGGCCTCGTTCTCGCGACCGGCCAGGTCGGCGATCTCGATGTTGGCGCCGTCGAGGGTGCCCAGCGTAATGGCGCCGTTCATCATGAGCTTCATGTTGGACGTGCCCGAGGCCTCCTTGCCGGCCGTGGAGATCTGCTCCGAGATCTCGGCGGCGGGGTAGATGAGCTGGGCGTTGCTCACGCGGAAGTTGGGGATAAAGCAGACCTTCATGACCTCGTTGACGCGCGGGTCATTGTTGATGACGTCGGCCACGGAGTTAATGAGGCGGATGGTCTCCTTGGCAAAGGTGTAGCTCGAGGCAGCCTTGCCGCTAAAGATGAAGGTCGTCGGCGTTACGTGGAAGTTGGGATCGGCGATGCGACGGTTGTAGATGTCCATCACCTTCATGATGTTCATGAGCTGGCGCTTGTAGGCGTGGAAGCGCTTTACCTGAACATCAAAGACGGTGTTGGGGTCAATGACCAGACCAGTCTCGGCCTTAACGTAGGCGGCAAGGCGCTCCTTGTTGGCGCGCTTGGAGGCACCCACGGCCTTCAGGAACTCGGTATCGTTCTGGAACTCTTTGAGTTTCTCCAGCTCAAAGGCGTCCTTAAGCCAGCCGTCGCCAATGGCCTCGGTCACGAGCTTGGCGTAGGTGGGGTTGGCCTCGGCAAAGAAGCGACGGTGCGAGATGCCGTTGGTCTTGTTGTTGAACTTCTCGGGCGTCAGGGCATAGAAGTCCTTGAGCACGATGTTCTTGATGATGTCGGAGTGGATCTTGGCCACGCCGTTGACGCTGTGGCTGCAGATCACGGACAGGTTGGCCATGCGAATCTCGCCGTCCCACAGGATGGCGGTCTGACGCAGACGCTCCTGCCAGCCTTCCTGCGTGGTGTCGAACGACTCGTGCCAACGACGGCTGATCTCGTCGATGATCTGGTACACGCGGGGGAGGAGCTTGGAGAACATGCCGATGGGCCACTTCTCCAGGGCCTCGGGCAGGATGGTGTGGTTGGTGTAGCTCACGACCTGCGTCACGATGTTCCAGGCGTCATCCCACTCGAGCTTCTTCTCGTCGATGAGGATGCGCATGAGCTCGGGGCCGCACATGGCCGGGTGCGTGTCGTTGGTGTGGATGGCAACAAACTGCGGCAGCAGCTCCCAGTTCTCGCCGTGCTCCTTCTCAAAGGTGTCGAGCAGGCTGTAGATGCCGGCCGAGACAAACAGGTACTCCTGCTTCAGGCGCAGCAGGCGGCCGTGCTCGCCGGCGTCGTTGGGGTAGAGGATGGCGCTGATGGCCTCGGCCTCGGCGCGCTCGGCGTCGGCCAGGGCATAGTCGCCGCGGTTGAAGGCCTCAAGGTCAAAGTGCTCCTCGACCGGCTCGGCAGCCCAGACGCGCAGCTTGTTGACAGTCTCGCCGGCATAGCCCACGACGGGGATGTCATAAGGGACGGCCAGGATGTCCTGCGTGTCCACCGTGCGGTAGAACGTGCGACCGTTCTCCTCAAAGCCCTCAACGTGACCACCAAACTTGATGGTTACGGCCTTGTCCTGACGGCGGACCTCCCAGGGATAGCCATGGGTGAGCCACTCGTCGGTAGCCTCGACCTGGCTGCCGTTGACGATCTCCTGCTTAAACAGACCGTAGCGGTAGCGCATGCCGTTGCCGTAGCCGGCAATGCCCTCGGCTGCCATGGAATCCAGGAAGCACGCTGCCAGACGGCCCAGGCCGCCGTTGCCCAGTGCCGGATCGGGCTCCTGGTTCTCAATGACGGACAGGTCGAAGCCCATGTCGTCGAGCGCCTCGGCGACCATGTCGCGCACACCAAAGTTGAGTAGGTAGTTGTCGAGCAGGCAGCCAATCAAAAACTCGATCGAGAAGTAGTACACGCGCTTTTTGCCCTCGGCGGTAGCGCGGGCGTCGCTCTTGGTGGCAACGGTGCGGGCCTTCTCGGCCACGAGCTTGGCCAGGGCGTTAAAGCGGTCTAGGTCGCTGGCGGCCTCGACGCTCTTGCCGCTGATGCTCATGACGGCATCGCGATAGAGCTCGGTAAACTCCTGCTTGTTGTCGAAGATCTTATTCATACGTTCCTTCCCCCGGGGATGATTCTCCCGGAACGGTTATGACTTGTATCCTACGCCTCGGCGAGGCGGGTAATTACAGCTGTAACGGCTTTGTTACGCATCCTTAGGTGATGACTTAACAGAAGCAGACTTGGCCCTGGTAGCGGCCTTTTTGGCAGTCGGCTTCTTGGCCGCGGTAGCCTTAGCAGCAGGCTTTGCGGCAGCCTTGGCCTTAGCCGTCGTAGCCTTGGCCTTAGCCGGAGCCTTCTTGGCAGCCGCAGGCTTGGGCTTTATCGAGGACGTGCGCTTGCGCGTCGCCTTTTTGGGTTTCTCAACTACCGGCGGCTTGTAGCTGCTGGGACCGCGGCGCTTAAGTACCACGCCAGCCAGGCCGGGCACCTTAATCTCAATGGAGTCCATCTGCCCGTTCCAGGGATAGGGCTCGCTCGAGCAGGTGTAGGGCTCCTCGCCGGCATATCCACTGCCGCCAAACTCGGGACGGTCGGAATCAAAGATGACCTCCCAGTCGCCCTCACGCGGCACGCCCACACGGAAGCTCTCGTAGCTCGCCGGGTCAAAGTTGATCAGGATCACCAGGTCGTCATCGACGTCCTCGCCCTGGCGCACAAAGCTCACGATGGACTGCTTGGAGTTGTCCGCGTCGATCCAGGTAAAGCCGTCATCGGTGTAGCCGCGCTCGTACAGGGCGGGCTCTGCGGTGTACAGGTGATTGAGCGCCTTGATAAACGCCTGATGATGCTTGTGAGTCTCGTACTCCTCGGTCAGGAACCACTGGATGGACTCGTAGTAGCGCCACTCAATAAACTGGCCGATCTCGTTGCCCATAAAGTTGAGCTTGGCACCGGGGTGCGTCATCTGGTAGAAGGCCAGCGTGCGCAGGCCGGCAAACTGACGCCACCAGTCGCCCGGCATACGGCCGATGAGCGAGCACTTGCCGTGCACGACCTCGTCGTGGCTCAGCGGGCAGATAAAGTTCTCGGTGAAGGCGTACATGATGGAGAACGTGAGCAGCCCGTGGTTGCCGGGACGCCACGGAAAATCAGTCTGCATGTAGTGCAGGGTGTCATTCATCCAGCCCATGTCCCACTTGTAGTGGAAGCCCAGGCCGCCGTCCTGCGGCGGATAGGTCACGAGCGGCCACGCGGTGGATTCCTCAGCCATCATCATCACGTCGGGGTAATGCGCCTCTACAGCGCAGTTGACCTGACGGATAAACGCGCTGGCGTCCAGGTCCTCCTCGGTACCGTACTTGTTGAACTTCTTTTGGCCCGGATCGTCGATGCCAAAGTTGAGGTACAGCATGCTGGACACGCCGTCCATGCGGATGCCGTCCACGTGGAAGTTCTCGAGCCAGTACAGCACGTTGGAGACCAGGAAGGAGCGGACCTCGCCGCGGGCGAAGTCGAACTTGTGCGTGCCCCAGTTGGGGTGAATCTCGTGCTCAAACAGCATGTGGCCGTTAAAGGTGGCAAGGCCGTGGGAGTCGGCGCAAAAACCGCCGGGTACCCAGTCCATGATCACGCCGATGCCCGCCTCATGGCACGCATCGATAAAGTGCATGAGCTGCTGCGGGTTGCCGTAGCGCGACGTGGCGGCGTAGTAGCCGGTCGTCTGGTAGCCCCAGGAGCCGTCGAAGGGATGCTCCATGAGCGGCATGACCTCAATGTGCGTATAGCCCATGTCGCGCACGTAATCCACGAGCTCCACCGACAGATCGTCGTAGGTGTAGAACTCGCCGCGCTGCGCGGGGAAGGGGTCCATGGGGCCGGGGTAGTTGCCGTACTCGTCGGGTTCGCCCTGCGGCGCGTCGCCGTGCCGCTTCCACGAGCCAATATGCACCTCGTAGATGTTGAGCGGCTGCGACATGTGGTTGTGGCTGGTGCGGCGCTTAAGCCATGCGGCGTCGTTCCACTGGTAGCCATCGAGGGTCCACAGCACACTCGCCGTACCCGGAGGGCACTCGGCCTTAAAGGCGTACGGATCGGCCTTGTACAGCTTTTCGCCCTCGTTGGTCTCGATAAGGTACTTATACAGCTGGCCCTGCTCGGCGCCAGGAATAAAGCCTTCCCAAATAGCGCTCGTATGCACGGGCACCAGCGGGTTGGCTTGCTCATCCCAGTCGTTAAATTCGCCAATGACATGGACGCTCTTTACGTCGGGCGCCCAAACGCAAAAGCGCCAGCCGCGCGTACGGTTCTGCGTGTCGGGGTGCGCGCCCATCTTTTCCCAGCTGCGCTCCCACATGCCAATGCCAAACAGGTAGACATCGTCCTTGGAGAGCTCCGGTGCGTGCGGGGCGGCTTTGCGGGTAGTAGGCTTTTTGGTTGCTGGCTTTAGCTTTGTATCGCTCACGTTTGATCCCATCATGACGCGGCAGCGTGTTGCCTTGGTGACTAGATGCGAAAGGTCCAAGGCTGCACGAATCGAAGGGACGGCGATAGTTCTATGATTCGTTCCACCTCGCGTGCTCGGTGGAACTTTCGGCAGAAACTACGATAACACCTGTACGTTAGTTTTATGGACGAAAGCGGATTTGCGGGGGCGTTTAATCGGTAAGCGCCATGTTTATACCACTGGCAGAATTGCCGTGGTAAAGCCCTTGACAGTTTTACCAATTAGGGTTTCAAAACTGATAGGCTTACGTTTGGTAAAACGTTTTTAGCAGGTTGTTTACCATTTGACATCGAAAGGCTCGTTTATGGACCACATCGCTGCCCCAAGTGTTACTTTTATTTTCGATTGCGACGGCACGCTGGTTAACAGCACCCCCGTTTGGGCCTATGCCCAGCCCGAGTTATTGCACCGCCACGGGGTTGACGTGACGGTCGATGATTTTGCCCAGTTTGAGCATTTGTCGCTCGAGGACGAGTGCCAGGCCTACCATGACACGTGGGGCATTGGCGAAAATGGCGAGGAGCTCTACCGCGAGTTGAGCGACATCCTGATCGATGGCTACTCCAAGGTGCCGCCGCGCGAGGGCCTGCTTGCATTTTTGAAGCAGGCGAAGGAGTCCGGTATTGCCATGTGCGTTGCCACGTCCACGCCGGCCGAGTTGGTTACGTCTGCGCTTGCTGGCGCTGGGCTCGATGCCTACATGGAGTTTGTGACCACCACGGGCGAGGCCGGGCGTTCCAAGCAGTTCCCCGATGTGTACGAGCTGGCGCTGCGCCGTCTGGAGGAGCGCCATGGGCATAAGTTTGAGCACACGTGGGTGTTTGAGGACGCCGTCTTTGGCCTTAAGAGCTCTGGCACCGCAGGCTTTAAGCGCGTGGGCATCTATGACCCGCACGGCCGTATGGAGCGCGACGAGGTTCGCGACAACTGCGACATCTTTATTAATACCTATGAGGACTTGGATCTGGCCCGCGTGCTTTCGTTTGAGGGATAGGCGAGAGCTGTGGCTTGCAAGGTATTAGTGGTCTGCGGCTCACCTCTGGTGGCGAGCGCGGATCTGCTGCGTCAGCTGGCGGGGGAGTGCGACCGCGTTGTCGCCGTGGACCGCGGGCTCGACGCATTGTTGGGCGCGGGGCTAGGCTGCGACGTGTATGTGGGGGATGCCGACACGGTGAGCGACGCGGGTCGCGCGTTGGTCGATGCCGCCGAAGCCTTTGAAGTTGAGCGGCACGACCCGTACAAGGACTATACCGATCTGGCGCTGGCGCTCGATTCGGTCCGCCGCCGCTGGCCGGGTGCCGAAGTGGTTGCGACCTGCGCCACCGGCGGCCGGCCCGACATGGCCCTGTCCGTGCTGGGGCTGCTCGCAGGCTACGAGGATGCCCCCATTTGGATTGCCGAGGACAAGGTAGTCGCTCGCATCCTTCACGCAGGCGAGTCGTGGACCATCGAAGGCGCCGAAGGCAAGACGTTTTCCATCATCGCTATAGCCCCCAACACTGTGGTAAGTGAACACGGCCTAGAGTGGGAGCTGGATCGGAGCCCGCTGGGCCTGCTAGCCGACACGGGCATTAGCAACGTAGTAAGATCAACCGCAAAGATCGAAGTCCACCAAGGCGTCGCAATAGCGTATTTACTCCATCAGGGTTTTATCGGGACGGTGGGCAAAAATAATCGCTCGTAGAGTGATTATTTTTGCCCCGTCCCAGGAAAACCCGTAAGAAAGAAGATCAATCCAAAATTCCCCCTTGCATCCCCGCAAACATTCGCCTATAGTATCTCCTCGTCACGGGGGCGTAGCTCAGCTGGGAGAGCGCTTGACTGGCAGTCAAGAGGTCAGGGGTTCGATCCCCCTCGTCTCCACCATCGTGAATGCAAAGGCCACTCATTCGAGTGGCCTTTTTATTTACAATCTCTTTTGATCCCCATTTGGGGAGAGACTTCAAATGGGGATGTTTCAAAGCTGTCAGATTGAAGCTTGCTCCTATATACGAGTTTGCACGCCAGCTTTTCCATCTACTCCAAAAAATTCATCACCAGCGAGACCATGGACTCTTTTTCTTCAGGTCTCGACTCAGCAATCATGAGCGCGACAGCAACAAGCGTGCTGTCTGCGATTCGTTTATCTAAGCCGCGAAAAAGCAGTCCGTTGCGATCGAGATAGTAGAGAAAGAGACTGCATCCGATTCGCTTGTTTCCATCGAGAAATGAATGATTTTTAATGATGAGGTACAACAGATTTGCTGCTTTTTCCTGTACGGATCGATAGAGGTCTTGGCCATCAAACGACTGGTTGATTACCGAGATACTGCTGCGGAAGGACTCATCTTTTTCTACGCCAAACAGGTCGCTCGTAAATCGGCTGCGCATTTGGGCTATTAACCTCATACAGAGTTCATATTCGAGTGTGTATATCCCAGTTTGTCCCTTGGGCCGATCAATGGATTCACGATCATACTCATCGAGCAGTTTAAAGACATCTATATAGCTCTCAACGATATCGAGTATCTCACGAGAGCCGAGGTCTTCGGGTAGACGCTCGATAATCTGAGCGACTGTCCCTAGTTGCTCGAGTCTACGTTCGTTTTCAACGTGTCCTTGAATAATAAACTTGTGGAGCACATTGGTTGCCCAGCGACGGAATTCAACACCGCGTTGAGATTTAACGCGGTATCCAATGGACAATATCATGTCTAAGCTGTAATGATCAGTTTGATATCTTTTGCCGTCAGCTGCAGTTGTCGCAAATTTTGCGACAACTGAATCATCGTCGCTTAATTCCTCCTTTAAAGCGTTGTTGATATGCTTGCCGATTGTTTTGACATCCCTATCAAACAGCGCTGCCATCTCATTTCGGGTCAGCCATACAGTTTCGCTTCCTTTGTCAATTACAACAGGAATCGTGACCTCTCGGTCGTTGGATTCAAAGAGAACAATCTGATTGCCATTCATTTTCGCGCTCCACATCAATCCGTTGGGCACATGCATGTCCAATTCGATACTCGATTGTCTACCGAACTTTATGGGTGCCGGCCAGCAGGGGCGCGTACCTGCCTAAGAGCTCTGAGTGACGGTCGCCGTAAATACAGCAACCATCCCGCCGATACGTACCATTGGGGGCCTCCGCACCGGCTCACGTTGCCCGTATACCTTAGACTCTATTGTATCAGATATAGAACGCATGTTCTATATGCATTCTCTTTCATTTTTGGAGAGCCTCACACTGAAAAACGCGATCGTCAACCTCGTCCCATAAACCGTACGCCCACACCTAGCTGCTCCCCAAAAGTTATCCAACAAATCGCCTCAAAATGCGTTGACTCTGTATCCAGGCGTGCCTAGTGTGTGATGAGCATCTTCGCAATACAACGCCCATATCCACACGCCCGCAAAATGTTGTGCAATTAATTCCCCAGTTCTGTACATTATTCGTAAGCACCACGTAATTCCTTTGGCGTATTAAAGCCTAGGTTTGCCTGCATTTACTCGGGCGCCCGTTGCGGCACCCCATTAACCTGCGTCAACGTAAACAACATCCCAAAATAACCCCCTTAAGCACACTAAATGAACGATATGTTGTCCAACGCAGCCTAAATCAGTTTCGCTAACAGCTTGTGCTAGGATATCTATCGTTACATGGGTTCAACTGTGCCCACGGCTCCAGCATGCCGCAAAGCGCAGGGTCGATCAGCATCCGGCCGTAACGGCGGTGCCAGAAAAACCACGAGCTCCAATAGCGTTGTCATGCGTATCGCATCGAATGACTTTTTCTTGCCTATGTTCAAGCTGTTCTTTCGAATTGATATCTCATGACAAATCGCAGCAGTCCTACAGCTGTTTGCGCGTGGTCCAGTTTTGTTCCCACTTGACTGGATCGCGCGCAGCCAGCTGGAGTCGCGTTCATTTTTGCGATACACGTTCGCGACTCTAGCCACTGCGCTTATACATACCGTTCACGGTAGGGCAGAGCCACGTGCTTGTCTAACTGGGCTCAGGGTTTGAATATGGAGCGCCTTCGCGCACAAGCGCCCTGGCGTAGCCATACCCAAACCCCGTGAGCCACACGTAAGATAGCAGGGGGGTGGTGCTCGTGTGGTATGTGATCCAGGTCATTAACGGTCGCGAAGACGTAATGCGCGAGCGCATCGAGCGCGTGGTGCCGGCTGGTGCCATGCAGGAGCTCTTTTACCCCCAATTTCAAACCGAGATCAAAGTACACGGTGAATGGGTCAATACGACCAAGCCGCTCTTTCCCGGTTACCTTATCTGCGATACGGCAGATCCCCGCACCGTGCAACACTATCTGCTACACATGGACGACTTTGCCCGGGTGCTAACCCAGGACGGTCAGTTTGTTCCGCTGGCAAAAGAAGAGGTCCAGCTTATTGGCGGCTTTACGCATAGGGGAGACCGCGTAGTGCCCATGAGCGAGGCCCTAAAGGACGGCGACCGGGTCGTAGTGACGGCAGGTCCGCTGCTGGGCCACGAAGGCCTTATCAAAACCATTAACAGACGCAAGAGCACTGCTTATTTGGAGCTCGACCTGTGCGGCCGACGCGTAACTACGCGCGTTGGCCTTGCCGTGCTTTCAGCCGAGCAGCGCGTAATGCGAAACCTAAAAAGGGCGATCGCCTAGCTGCAGGCGACTGTTTAACGGGACAGGGAGGATCCCCGGGGGCGGGGACGTTGACTTGAAGGAAATAGTGTCAGACAAAACTGAAAATTCAGTAGAAGCGCCGGTAGGGGCCTCGCTGGTTGCCCAAGCCATGAATGGCGGCGACGCGAGCATGCGCTACAAGGCCATCCAGGCCGTGAAGGACTGGGACCGCACACGCCTGGGCTACCGGGCCGTAAAGCGCGCATTCGACATCGTCTTTAGCGGCTGCGTGCTCGCCGTCATCGCCATACCCAGCCTTGTGCTCGCAGCCGCCATCCGCCTGGAGAGCGAGGGCAACCCGTTCTACAGCCAGATCCGCGTGGGCCAGACCCACCGCGACGGCAGCCTGTCCACCTTCCGCATGTGGAAGTTCCGCTCCATGTACAGGGACGCCGACGAGCGACTCGCCGAGCTCAAGGGGCAGAACGAGATCGCCGGCGCCATGTTCAAGATGAGGGACGACCCCCGCGTTACCAAGATCGGCAAGTTCATCCGCAAGCACTCCATCGACGAGTTCCCGCAGTTCCTCAACGTGTTCCTGGGCCAGATGTCCGTCGTGGGTCCGCGCCCGCCGCTGCCCAACGAGGTCGCTGAGTACACCGAGTTCGACCTGCAGCGCCTGGCAGTCAAGCCCGGGATCACCGGCTGGTGGCAGGTGACGGAGCGCAATTCGACCGGGTTCGACGGCATGGTCCGCCGAGACCTGGAGTACATCGCCAGCCGGGGCATTTTTACCGACCTCAAGATCGTTGTCCTCACGGTGATCGAGGTCATCACCGGTAAGGGTGCGTGCTAATGCTCGAGGACTATTCTAAATTCGTTGAGCTCAAGCGCGTTCCCGTAATCGATGTTCCGATCACGGGAACCAATATGTCTGAGTGTGTCGAGTTTCTCACTCGCCATATAGATGAGCTACATGGCGAATATATTTGCGTTTCCAATGCTCATACCTCGGTTATGGCCCATGACGACCCTTCCTATTGGGCCTGCCAAGCTGACTCCCTCATGTCCGTTCCCGACGGCAAGCCTTTATCTGTCGTCGGACGTAAAACAATAGAGTCTATGGGGCGTGTAACTGGACCCGATCTGATGCGAGAGATATTCAACATTTCCTTGCAGCAAGGATGGAGCCATTACTTCTACGGTAACGAGCAGAAGAATCTCGACACTCTCAAAAATTCACTTCAAGAGGAATATCCAGGCCTGGAAATCGCTGGCATGGAGCCTTCGGTTTTCCGACCGCTCTCCGACGGCGAGAAGCGAGACCTTTCGCGACGTATCGCTGATTCGGATGCAGACTTCGCATGGATTGCTCTTGGCGCGCCCCGTCAAGAAGTTCTTATGCACGACCTCAAGGGAGGGCCACAACCGTTGATGATCGGTGTTGGCGGAGCGTTCAACGTTCTCGCCGGCGTGGTGCCAGAGGCGCCGATGTGGATGCAAAACCTGAGTCTCGAGTGGCTATACAGACTTATTCAAGAGCCGAAGCGGCTTTTCAAACGATACCTCGTAACTAATACGAAATTTCTCTTTTACCAGTTTACAAAAGCCAAACGTAAGGAAGGCAAATAGATGAACGATTCGACCACCTTTAAAGACAAGACCCTCATGATCACGGGCGGCACCGGCTCGTTCGGCAACACCGTGCTCAAGCACTTCATGAACACCGACCTGGCCGAGATCCGCATCTTCTCGCGCGACGAGAAGAAGCAGGACGACATGCGCCACCGCCTGCAGGAGAAGTCTCCGGATCTCGCCTCCAAGGTGCGCTTCTTCATCGGCGACGTCCGCAACGCCCAGAGCGTGCGCGACGCCATGCACGGCGTGGACTACATCTTCCACGCCGCCGCCCTCAAGCAGGTGCCCTCCTGCGAGTTCTTCCCCATGGAGGCCGTCCGCACCAACGTCATCGGCACGGACAACGTCCTGCACGCCGCGATCGAGGAGGGCGTGGACCGCGTCGTGTGCCTGTCCACCGACAAGGCCGCCTACCCCATCAACGCCATGGGCAAGTCCAAGGCCATGATGGAGTCCATCATCTACGCCAACGCCCGCAACGGCGCCGGCCGCACCACCATCTGCTGCACCCGCTACGGCAACGTCATGTGCTCGCGCGGCTCGGTCATCCCGCTGTTCATCGACCGCATCCGAAAGGGCGAGCCGCTGACGGTCACCGACCCCAACATGACCCGCTTCCTCATGAACCTGGACGAGGCCGTGGACCTGGTGCAGTTCGCCTTCGAGCACGCCAACCCCGGCGACCTGTTCATCCAGAAGGCGCCGGCCTCCACCATCGGCGACCTCGCCGAGGCCGTCCAGGAGGTCTTCGGCCGGGTGGGCACCCAGGTGATCGGCACCCGCCACGGCGAGAAGCTCTTCGAGACCCTGATGACCCGCGAGGAGCGACTGCGCGCCGAGGACATGGGCGGCTACTACCGCGTCGCCTGCGACTCGCGCGACCTCAACTACGACAAGTTCGTCGTCGACGGCGAGGTCGAGACCCAGGCAGACGAGTCCTACACCTCCCACAATACCGAGAGGCTCGACGTGGAGGGCACCATCGCCAAGATCAAGACCGCCGAGTACGTGCAGCTGGCACTCGAGGGCCGCGAGCACGAGGCGGTGCAGTAGGGTGCGCGTCCTCGTCACCGGCGCCAGGGGCTTCGTGGGCAGGAACCTCTGCTGCGCCCTCAAGAACATAAGGGACGGCAAGGACCGACGCGAGAAGTACGCGGGCCTGCTGCCCCTCGAGGTCATGGAGTATGACATCGACTCCACGCCCGCTGAGCTCGATGCGTACTGCTCCCGCGCCGACTTCGTCTTCAACCTCGCGGGCATCAACCGCCCAAAGGAGCAATCCGAGTTCATGGAGGGCAACTTCGGGTTCGCCTCCACGCTGCTCGAGACGCTCGAGCGCCACGGCAACAGATGCCCCGTCATGCTCTCCAGCTCCGCGCAGGCGAGCCTGTCGGGCCGCTTCGAGGGCTCGGTCTACGGCGAGTCCAAGCTCGCGGGGGAGGGCCTGTTCCGGGAGTACTCCGGACGCACGGGCGCCCCGGTGCTCATCTACCGCTTCCCCAACCTCTATGGCAAGTGGTGCCGCCCGCGGTACAACTCCGCCGTGGCGACCTTCTGCGACGCCGTCGCCAACGGCCGCCCCTACACCGTGAACGACCCCTCCGTGGAGCTGGAGCTCCTCTACATCGACGACCTGGTCGGCGAGATGCTGGGCGCGCTGCTGGGCGGGGAGCACCGCTGCGGCTACGAGGGCCTCGAGAGGGTAGAGGGAGACGGGTTCTGCTACGTCCCGGAGACCGATGTGAAGACCCTGGGCGAGATCGTCTACCTGCTCGACAGCTTCCGCGACAGCCGCGAGACGCTCTCGGTGCCCGACCTCGCGGAGGGCTCCTTCTCCAAGAAGCTCTGGAGCACGTTCCTGTCCTACTACGAGCCGGGGCACTTCGCCTATAGCCTCAAGCCCAACGTGGACGGCCGCGGCTCTTTCACGGAGTTCCTGCGCACGCCGGAGCGCGGCCAGGTCTCAATCAATGTTTCCAAGCCTGGCATCACCAAGGGCAACCACTGGCACATGAGCAAGTGGGAGAGGTTCCTGGTGGTCTCCGGCACCGCATCCATCAAGCTGAGGAGGGTGGGGGAGGACTCCGAGGGCAACGCGTTCCCCGTCGACGAGTACACCGTCTCCGGTTCCGACATGCGAGCCGTGGAGATGATCCCTGGCTACACGCACTCCATCACCAACCTGTCCGACACCGAGGACCTCGTGACGGTCATATGGGCAAACGAGCCCTTCGACCCCGAGAGTCCCGACACCTACTACGAGGAGGTCTAGCCGCATGGGCAAGGACTATTCCGATATCGCATTCGAGGACGACGGCCGCCTGAAGCTGCTGATCATCGTGGGCACCCGCCCCGAGGTCATCCGCCTGTCCGAGGTCATCAAGAAGTGCCGCCGACACTTCGACTGCCTGCTGGCGCACACCGGGCAGAACTACGACTACACCTTGAACGGCATCTTCTTCCGCGACCTGTCTTTGGACGACCCGGACGTCTACCTGGACGCCGTGGGCGCCGACCTGGGCGAGACCGTCGGCAACATCATCGCGGCCTCGTACAAGCTGATGGTCCAGGTGCAGCCTGACGCCCTCCTGATCCTGGGCGACACCAACAGCTGCCTGTCGGCCATCGCGGCCAAGCGCCTGCACATCCCCATCTTCCACATGGAGGCCGGCAACCGCTGCAAGGACGAGTGCCTGCCCGAGGAGACCAACCGACGCATCGTCGACGTGATCTCCGACGTCAACCTGGCCTACTCCGAGCACGCCCGCCGCTACCTCAAGGACACCGGCTGCGCCCCGGAGCGCACCTACGTCACGGGCTCGCCCATGGCCGAGGTCCTTTGCGCCAACCTGGACAAGATCGAGGCCTCCGGCATTCTCTCCGAGCTCGGCCTGGAGCCCAAGCACTACATGCTGCTGTCCGCCCACCGCGAGGAGAACATCGACACCGAGGCGAACTTCACGAGCCTGTTCACCGCGATCAACGCGCTGGCCGAGAAATACGACATGCCGATCCTGTACTCCTGCCACCCGCGCTCCCGCAAGCGCCTGGAGGCCACCGGCTTCAAGCTGGACCCGCGCGTGCGCATGCACGAGCCCATGGGCTTCCACGACTACAACTGCCTGCAGATGAACGCCTTCGCGGTTGTCTCCGACTCGGGCACCCTGCCCGAGGAGTCCAGCTTCTTCGCGAGCGTCGGGCATCCGTTCCCGGCGGTGTGCATCCGCACCTCCACCGAGCGCCCCGAGGCGCTGGACAAGGCCTGCTTCACGCTGGCAGGCATCTCCGAGAGGGGCCTGCTCCAGGCCGTCCACACCGCCGTCGAGCTCGACGCCGAGGGGTCGCTGCCCGAGGCGCCCGTTCCCGACTACGCCGACGAGACCGTGTCTACCAAGGTGGTCAAGATCATCCAGAGCTACACCGGCGTCGTGGACAAGATGGTGTGGAGGAAATCTTAGCCATGGGCGCTGGGTACAGATTGCTTGATGGTATCTCGCGAGCTTATAACAAATTGCTCTTGCTTCCTGCCCTACGTCGCTCCTTTGCATCATGCGGTAAAAACGTGACCATCGGTCGTCGTAGTGAAATTCAGGGGATTGAAAATATTTACATGGGACATGATGTATATATTGGCCCAGGAGCAACGTTTCTGACGACCCGTGCGAAGATTCATATCGGCAATTACGTCATGAGCGGCCCTCATCTCACAATTATTACTGGAGATCATCGTACAGATGTTCTCGACCGACCCATGATGACGCTTGATGAGTCGGACAAGCTTCCAGAGAATGACCAGGATGTCGTCATCGGCAATGATGTATGGATTGGCAGCGGCGTAACGATTCTTAAGGGCGTTAGAATTGCCGACCATTGTGTGATTGCAGCCGGTACGGTAGTGACAAAAGACGTTGGCCCGGAGTTTTCAATCTGGGGGGGGCTTCCAGCTCGCCGTCTAAGCTTTCGGTAAGAGGAAATCAATGACTAAAGGTTATCCGCACGTCCATGCAAAGGTGTTGATGGTCGGACCCGATCTCTCTCTTCACGGCGGAATCGTTTCAGTCGTGAAAGGTTATCTAGACGCAGGTCTCCCTGAGGCATGCGATGCCTTTGAGTACCTGGGGACGGGCATCGGTTCCTCAAAGCTCGGTAAATCCGTCGCATTTTCCCGAGCGTTGATTCGCTATGCGATGATCATGCCATCCTATGACATTATTCATTTACACATTAGCGCCCGTGGCTCATACAAACGTAAGTCAATTATGGCTCGTATGGCCCACAAAGCAGGCAAGTACGTAATACTTCACGACCACGATGGTGAGTTTAAGAAGGCCTTCGAAGAGGGTGGAGATTCCTACCGTCGTGATGTAAGAAAGACCTTTAGTATCGCCGACCGAGTTGTGGTTCTGTCGGAAGAATGGCTCGACTACTTTGCGGAAAACGTCTGCGACCTTGAGAAGATTAACGTTGTCCATAACGGTGTTAAAGTCCCAGATCAGCCGTGCTCACCTTGTTCGCGTCAAGACGTCCTATTTTTAGGACGTCTTGACGCGAACAAGAGCCCTGACGTGCTCTTGCGCGCGTCAAGGGAAATCCTGTCGCGTTTCCCCGACACTAAGATCGTATTCGGCGGAGACGGAGAGGTCGAGAAGAATAAATCTCTTGCGGCCGAGCTTGGTATTGCCGAACGCTGCGAGTTCCACGGCTGGGTCGCGGGCGCAGAACGCGAGGAGCTCTTTGAGCGTGCCGCGGTGTACTGCCTTCCCTCCAAAAACGAAGGACTCCCCATGAGCGTTCTTGAAGCCATGGCTAGAGGAATTCCAACCGTCGCCACTCCCGTTGGCGGAATTCCTCAAGTAATTAATGATGGTGTTGATGGAGTTCTGATTCCGGTTGATAACCATCAAGCTCTGGCCGTTGCATTGAATCATCTTCTCGAATCAAGCGAGCTTAGAAAAGAAATGGGAACTTTAGCCCGAAAAAAGATACTCAGCTCATTCGATATCAATCTGCTCTTGAGCGAAATACTCGGCATCTATTGCAATGCTACCAGCGGTAATTAGAGGATTAAATTGAATTCAAAGAAGTTAATACATGAAGCTGGGCATATTGTTTTTGTTCACCCTTCCCTGATGGGTGGCGGGGCCGAGCGTGTCTCGCTTGCGCTCGCGTCGTACTTCGTTACTCATGGTATTAGGTTTACCTATCTCCTGACTAAAAGTAACATTGTTGAATACGATGTTCCCGAAGGAGTCGAGGTGCGTTCTGAGTTTGCAAGTGCTACGCTCAAGCCATTCGACCAAATTAAGCTTATACGACGTTTTATTTCCGAGCGGCCCAATGCTACGGTTATTTCCTTTTTACCTCATCAAAACATGTATACGCTTATCGCGACCATCGGACTTCCAAACAGGGTTATTGTTTCAGTGCGAAACGATCCGAGATTCGATTTTCCTGGCAATAAGATCCTCGCATTCATTAGAAACATGTTGTATCGCAGGTCCGATGCAATTGTGTTCCAGACAAATAGCCAGGCAAGTTTAATGCCGAGATACCTTCAGGCGAATTCCAAAATCATTTTAAATCCAATATCTAGTGAACTTCCTGAACCGTATTCTGGGCTTAGAAGAAAAGCAATCGTCACATCGGGACGGCTTGAACTTCAAAAAAATCACTCGATGACAATCAGGTCATTTGCGCTGTTTCATAAAAAACACCCTGAATATACTCTTGAAATCTTTGGCAAGGGAAGTCTTAAATCAGAACTAGAAAGCCTTGTTCATAGCCTTGACATGGATGATTCAATCAAATTTATGGGCTTTTCTTCTGACGCTCTTATGCACATTAGAACTGCATCGGCTTTTGTAATGTCATCAAAGTTCGAGGGTCTATCTAATTCGATGCTTGAGTCCTTGTGCATGGGGGTTCCAACAATTTGCACCAAATGTGGCGGTGGTGGAGCAGA
The DNA here is from genome assembly GCA_937980385.1 of uncultured Collinsella sp. Lineage (GTDB taxonomy): Bacteria > Actinomycetota > Coriobacteriia > Coriobacteriales > Coriobacteriaceae > Collinsella. The sequence continues at coordinate 26,477 of CALJPV010000024.1, forward strand.
AGCAGTTATTCGGAATGGCGTGAACGGCATTTTGGTCGATATTGATGACGATCTTGCTGAGAGCGAAGCGTTCAACAGGATCGTTGAAGATCAATCATTCTCGAATCTACTGTCTAATAATGCCCTGATGTTAAGGCAGTCCCTATCTTTAGAAACTATTGGCAATGAATGGGCAAATCTTCTCTTTAAATAGAATCGCCCAAACGTCTCCAATAAGGAAAACAGAATTGCATTATCAGTTGAAACAATACAATCATAATAGAAGAATCACTGACCTGTTGTTAGCAATAGCAGTGATTTCCGGCCTCATGGTTCCCTTTCTTCGAGATTTGGGGTCATCATACTCACTTGCTACTGACTGGGAAGTTAACCGCTTTGCATTCAGTACTTCAAACGGACGCTTTGCTTCTTTATTTGATTTGATTCAACAGATCAGCTTTTCGATTCTCTTGTTGCGTGCAATTAGTAAATCACGAAAAGCTAATTGGCTCGTTATATCTTGTTCAGTTTTTGGACTAATAATTTATAGCTTAATGGCCGTAGTCAATAATGCGGGCGACTTAACCAGCGTGCTCTTTGGAAATGTTCCAACCACTGTATTTATCATTCCTCTATTCTACCTATTAACAGAGGATCCAAGAATCGAGCAGTTGATTAAAGAATGGGTCCCGCTGCTATCATTGATTTGTTTTATCGCCTCACTAGCATCAATTATTAAATTT
>CALJPV010000025.1:0-27290 GCA_937980385.1 uncultured Collinsella sp.
CGCGGTATTTGCGGCTCCCGAGCCCGCGGCACCGGTGTTTCCCGTAGCGCCGGCCCCCGCCGCAGCGCCCGAGTCCGCATCTGCACCGGAACCCGCGGCGGCGCCCTCCCCCGCGGACGCATCGGCGCCCGAAGCCATGCAGTCTGTAACCGAAGGCGTACCCGCAGCAACGACGGAGGATGTCTCCCAATCCCACGGCACGCCCGCGCCCGCGCACTTCGCGACGCCCGAGTCTGCAGCCGTCGCCCCGCAAGACGACGAGCCTGTCGACCGTACAACCGAAGAGCCCGCCACGCCCAACGTCAACGACCCGAGCAACGATGCCGACACCGTCTCGCCCGGCGATACGGCCGAGATTGACGTTGCCGCCGTGGAGGCCAAGCTTAAGGACCCCGGCTCGACCATGAGTTTTGAGCCGCTGACCGACGAGCGCATCGAGACTGACTCGACCTACGACGCCGGCACGACCACGCAGCTCATGTGGGGCGCCCGCTCCGATGTTGGCTGTGTGCGCCCGCATAACGAAGACTCCTATCTGGTGCAATCGCCGCTCTTTTGCGTATGCGACGGCATGGGCGGCCACGCCGCCGGTGAGGTAGCCTCCTCCATCGCCGTCGAGACCATTGCCAAGACAGCGCCGCAGGCAGCCGACGCCGCACGACTGGCAGCCGCCGTCGAAGCTGCAAACGCCGCGGTCATCGAGGCTGCGCTCAACGGGCTTGGCAAGCCCGGCATGGGCTGCACGGCAACCTGCGCCTATATCGAAAACGACATGCTCGCCATCGCCCACGTGGGCGACTCGCGCGCCTATCTGCTCCACGAGGGCACGCTCATCCGCGTGACCCGCGACCACTCCTATGTGGAGGAGCTCGTGGACGCCGGCGAAATTACGGCAGACGAGGCTCGCGTCCACCCCAACCGCTCGGTCATCACCCGCGCGCTGGGCTCGGATCCCGCCATGTATGCCGACCACTTTACCCTGCATATCGAGGAAGGCGACCGCCTGATCCTGTGCTCGGACGGTCTTTCGAGCATGATTCCCGATAGCGATATCGAAAACATCGCCACACAGTCCTCGACCGCGCAGATTTGCGTCGACAACCTTGTTGACGCGGCACTGGTCGCCGGCGGGCATGACAACGTCACCGTGCTTGTCGTTGACCTGGTCGACGATGGCGTCATGCGCGAGGCAAAGCGCGTCCGCCGCCGCAACATCACCATTGCCACCGTACTGGGCATCGCTTTTGTGCTGGCGGCAGCCATCTGGGCCTACGCAGGCATCACCGGCTCGTACTACCTGGGCACCTACAAGGACACCGTCGCGGTCTACCGGGGCATTCCCGGCAAACCGCTCGGCCTTAAGCTGCACTGGCTCGACAGCACGACCACCATCAAACTGTCCGACCTGCCCGAAGACACACAAAATCGCCTTAAGGCAGGTATTCAGCAGACGAGCATCGACGACGCACAGGACACCATCTCCAAGTACCGCCATCAGATCGACGAGGAGCAGACCCGTCAGGTGATCGACGCGCAAACGATCCGCAATAACACCGACCAGGGTTCGACCTCCGAATCGGATTCCGAGAATACCGCCGAACAGTCCGCCGAGGCCGAAGCCTCCGATAAGAATTAGAAAGGGAGTGCCGCTTATGAGTCGCCGTAATACCGAACTGCTCTTACTCATCGCCTCGGCGTTCCCCGTCATCCTGCTGTATGCGATGTACGTGCTCACCGCAGGCGCCGCCATCTCGTTTGAGACACTTGCCGTTCCGATCGGTCTCTTTGCCGCCTTCGCCGCGGCGCATATCGCCGTGCGCATTCTGGCACCCGGCGCCGACCCGGCCATCCTGCCCATCGTCTTTGTTCTTTCGGGCATTGGCATCACGTTTGTGACGCGCTTGGCGCCCACGCTCGCCATCTCGCAGCTCGTCATCCTGTTTATCTCGGTGGCGTTGATGGTAGGTACGCTTGCGCTGGTCAAAAACCTCGACGTGGTCATGCGCTACAAGTACACCTTTGGCATCATCGGCATCATCTTGCTGATGCTGCCCATCTTTATCGGCACCACGATCTCGGGCTCTAAACTGTGGATTCGCATCGCCGGCTTTACCATTCAGCCCGGCGAGTTCGCCAAGGTCTTTATCGTGCTGTTCCTAGCCGGTTACCTGGCCGAGAACCGCGAACTGCTCTCTATCTCCAACCGCAAGATCTTGGGTCTTAAGATTCCGCGTCTGCGCCTGCTGCTGCCGCTGTTCGCAGTCTGGGGTGTATGCCTGCTCGTCGTTGTCTTCGAACGTGACCTGGGCTCGGCCTTGCTGTTCTACACCATCTTCTTGCTGATGCTCTACGTTGCCACGGGTCGCTTCTCGTATGTCATCATCGGCCTTGTGCTCTTGGCCGTGGGGGCCGTGGGCGCTTACAAGTTCCTGTCGCACGTCCAGGTTCGTTTCCAGATCTGGGCCGATCCCTTTAAGGATGCACAGGGCCAGGGCTACCAGATTGTCCAGTCCCTCTTCTCGCTGGCCGACGGCGGCCTTGTTGGCGTCGGCATTGGCAACGGCATGGCCAACAACATCCCCGTCGTCGAGTCCGACTTTATCTTCTCGGCTATCGGCGAGGAGATGGGCCTTTTGGGCGGTGGCGCCGTTCTTATCCTGTTTATGCTCTTTGCCGTACGTGGCCTGACCACGGCAGCCCGTGCCAAGTCCGACCTTGCCGCCTTTAGCGCCACTGGTCTTACGGCCGCCATCAGCTTCCAGGCGTTCTTGATCGTTGGCGGCGTTACCCGCCTGATCCCGCTGACCGGCGTCACCCTGCCCTTTATGAGCCAGGGTGGCTCCTCGCTGCTGGCAAGCTTTATCATCGTCGCGCTTTTGCTGCGCGCCGGTGACGAGGCAACCGGTCGCGAGGCCGAGCTCACCGGCACCGGCACCATGGCCGCCATCACCGACGACCAGGTCGCCTCGGCGGCCTCCCCGGCTGGCACGCGCTTCGCCACTTCGTCTTCGTATGCCCGCGGCAGCCACTCCGCCGGCTCGCGCATGCGCCGTCGCCTGCTTGACACGCCCGAATCCGGTGTGCTCGGCCGCGTGGCGCTCGCCAATCGACTGACCCGCGCCGTGCTCGCCTTTACGGCACTATTCGCCATCCTTATCGGCAACCTCACCTATGTCCAGGTCATCAAGGCCAAGGACTATCAGGACATGCCGACCAACAACCACACCATCGCCCGCTCCAAGTACATCCAGCGCGGCTCCATCATCACGTCCGACGGCGTGACGCTGGCCGAGTCGCTGCAACAGGAAGACGGCACCTACGCCCGCTCCTACCCCAACGGAAACATGGCCGCTCACGTGGTGGGCTATGTAAGCCAGCAGTACGGCACCGCTGGTGTCGAGAGCGTCATGAACGAAACGCTCACCGGCTCCAAGGATTACTCCAGCTGGGACAACGCCCTCGCGTCGCTCGCGGGCCAAAACCAACCGGGCAACACCGCCAAGCTCACCATCGACTCGCGCATCCAGACGGCTGCCGAGCAGGCACTCAAGGGCTTTAAGGGTGCCGTGGTGGTTATGGATCCGCGCACCGGCGCGGTCCTCGCATGCGCAAGCTCGCCCACCTATGACAACACCAACATCGATGCCCTGATGCAGTCGGGCGGTGGCGAGGACGGCTCCATGTACGACCGCGCCATGGACGCTCTCTATACCCCGGGCTCGACCTTTAAGGTCGTCACACTCTCCGCGGCGGTCGAAACCGGCACCGCCAGCCTTACCAGCACGTACCAGGCGCCCGGCTCCATGGATATCGGCAACGCGCCGGTCATCAATTACGCCAACGAGAGCTACGGTACCATCAGCCTGCAACAGGCCTTTGCCGTGTCGTCCAACGTCGTCTTTGGCCAGGTGGCCAACGAGATCGGCGCCAGCTCGCTCGTCCAGTTTGCCAACGCCTTTGGTTACGGCCAAAAGCTCGGTCAGGACCTGACCACCGCGGCCTCCATCATGGCCGACCCCTCGCTCATGACCGAGTGGGAGACCGCCTGGGCAGGCGCCGGCCAGCCTGTCGGCATGGACCACACGCCAGGTCCGCAGACCACCGTCATGCAAAACTGCGTGATAGCGGCGGCCATCGCCAACAGCGGCGTGGTCATGGACCCGTTCTTCGTGGCCCAGGTGCTCGCCCCCGACGGAACCGTGGTCAAGACCACGCAATCCCGCTCGCTCGGCCAGGCCGTCAGCGCCACCACGGCCGATCAGGTCAAGCAGGCCATGCTCGCGGTTGTCCAGTCCGGCATCGGCACCGATGCCCAGATTCCGGGCGTCAAGGTCGCCGGCAAGACTGGATCGGCCGAGATCGGCGGCACCAACGTCAACTCGATGTTCGTCGGCTTCGCACCTTACGATTCACCCACGGTCGCCATCTCGGTGGCCTTGGAGGATTACGACAAACACGACGTCAAGGCAGCCAAGATCGCCGGCATCGTCCTGACCGCGGCACTTGCCGCCCAAGGAGCGTGATGCCTGTGATCGAAGCGGATACTTGGGGCGCGCCGCGGCCGATGAGCTAGCGGCAAGGCGCCACGCGGTCCCAGCGACCATAGATTTGGTACTACACACATCGTTGAGCGAATAAGTTAGTTAGGAGCAGGAATGGAACAGAGGGTCCTCGGGGGAAGATACCTCCTCAAGGATAAGGTGGGAGCGGGCGGCATGGCGACCGTCTTCCGTGCGCAAGATCAGGTCCTCGACCGCACGGTTGCCGTCAAGATCATGCTGCCGCAGTATGCCGGCGACGCCACCTTCGCCGCCCGCTTTAAGCAGGAGGCCCAGGCAGCAGCAGGTCTCTCCTCCCCCTATATCGTGGGCGTCTACGATTGGGGCAAGGATGGCGATACCTACTACATCGTCATGGAGTATCTGCGCGGTACCGACCTTAAGAGCGGCATCAAGAGCCACGGCGCCCTCGATCCAAAGAAGGTCGCGCAGATCGGCTCGCAGATCAGCTCCGCGCTTTCGGTCGCCCACAAGCACGAGATCATCCACCGCGACATTAAGCCGCAAAACATCATGGTGCTGCCCGACGGCAACATCAAGGTCATGGACTTTGGCATCGCGCGCGCAAAGAACAGCCACCTCACGCAGGACAACAATGTACTGGGCACCGCCCACTACGTAAGCCCCGAGCAAACGCGCGGCCAGGACCTCGGTCCCACTTCGGATATCTACTCCCTGGGCGTCGTGATGTACGAGTGCGCCACCGGTCGCGTCCCCTTTGACGGTGACGACGCCATCTCGGTTGCGCTCAAGCAGGTAAACGAACTGCCGGTTCCGCCGAGCCAGATCAACTCCGGCGTCGACGCCGATCTGGAGCGCATCATCCTCAAGTGCATGGAAAAGGACCCGTCGAACCGCTTCCAGACGGCAGACGAGCTGCGCCAGGTGCTCAACAACTACCTGTCCGGTCGCGCCGTCAACGTCTCCGAGCCCACGCGCATCATCGGTGCCGCGGGCGACCTGGGCGCCACCAAGACCCGTGAGCTGTCTGACTCCACGCGCGCTATGGTTCGCCCCGTATCGGGCGTAAGCGGACAGACCAACCCCCGCAGCGCCGTCTCGGGTTCCACCGGTTCCTACGAGGTCGATCAGCCCAAGTCCAACAAGAACAAGATTATCGCCGCCGTAGTCGCCGCAATCGCCGTGGTTGGCGTTGTGGTGGCCTTCGCCACCGGGCTCTTTGGGGGCGAGCAGGTTACGGTGCCCGATGTGCTTAACAAGGACCAGCAGACCGCTATCGAGCTGATCAAGGAGGCCGGCCTTGAGGTCGGAACTGTCGACCAGAGCTATAACGACGATGTCGACGAGGGCAAGGTTGCCGAGCAGACCCCCAACGGCAACACTAAGAAGCCCAAGGGCTCCAAGGTTAACCTGGTGATCTCCAAGGGCCCCAAGCCCTCCGAGAAAGTTGAGGTTCCGCAGCTCGTCGGCCTAACCAAGGACCAGGCCGAGGCCGCGCTGGCAAGCGTGGGCCTGAAGGGCAACGCAACCGAGGAGGCCAACGAGGCCGACGAAGGCCAGGTCTTTGAGCAGGGCACTGATGCCGGCAAGGAAGTCGAGAAGGGCACGACCATCTCGTATAAGGTCTCCAGCGGTCCTGACACCACCTCCGTCCCCGATCTGACCGACATGACCGAGGCACAGGCACGCAACGCTCTCGACATGGCCGGTTTTGGCGTCAACGTGAGCTACCAGGAGAACGATTCCGTCACCGAGGGCACCGTCATTAGCTGGAACCCCAGCGGCAAGCAGAAGCCCGGCGCCACGATCACCGTCGTCATCGCCAAGAAGTCCGGCAAGGCCAGCGTTCCGGGCAACCTGTACGGCAAGAGCATCTCCGCCGCCGTCACCGCGCTCAACAACGCCGGATTCTACAACATCGCATTCTGCGATCAGAACGGCAACCCCGTGAGTGGCAACGAAAACGCCACCGTGACGGGCGTCTCCCCCACTGGCAAGCAGTCCACCGACAGCACGATTACGCTGACGGTTTCGGTTTCTGGCTCTGGTACTGATTCAGGCGACGATTCCGGTACAAGCAACTAGCCGGCTGCTTATTATCTGCGCAGCGAACGCCGCAAACATATTCGCTCAGAAGCGCCCGCTTGCTCCCCCGGCAAGCGGGCGCTTTGCTTTATCTGAAGCAGCGAAAACCACAGCATACCTTTAAACCAGAAGAGCCCGGCACCGTGGTGGTACCGGGCTCGGCAAATCTCTGGTGCCCCCGGGCGGATTCGAAAACTCCCCCCGCGGGGAAATTGGTGACGCGGGTGTCGACGGCCCGAATCCGGCCTTTAGACCAGAAGAGCCCGGCACCGTAGCGGTACCGGGCTCGATATTCCTCTGGTGCCCCCGGGCGGATTCGAACCGTCGACACCCGCTTTAGGAGAGCGGTGCTCTATCCCCTGAGCTACGGAGGCATACTGTACTAGTGTAGCAGATTTACTGCATCGCCATACGTCGCATGACTAGACTTCGAAGTTGCGGTGGAATAGTTCCTGTCTGAAGCATCTAAAGCCGTATTTAAGAACTATTTCACCGCAACTTATGAGGAGACTAGTTGCCTTTGTGGAAGAGGTTTTTGATAACGGAGGGGATGCTCTTGGCGCCCTTAGCGGTCACGTCGATAAAGTCGGGCGAACGCACGAGTTTATCCTCGTCAACGTACTTGCGGACCGCACGAAGCGTCTCTTTGTCGTCGCGCGTCGAAAACGTAAAGTGACCGTTGTCCTTGGTGAAGATGGCAAAACGCGTAATCTTCTTGGTGCCGCGCAAAACCTCGGCGGCAATATAGTCGACCTCGTCCCACGGGATTTGAATATAATCCTCGGGATTGCGCTCGTTATAGTACTCGAACGCCTTATTGCCCACCATCACGTTACCGTGGCTGGTAAGCCCCATCAGGCAGGTTGCCGGCGTTGCCAGATCGACCTTGCTGTTCTGAGATTGCGCCATACGCGCCTCGCCCTCCAATAAAAACAATCGGACCGCATCCAGTGTACCCACCGGGTGCGGTCCGTTTCAATGGCTCAAAAGCCCTTACCTAGCAACTCTCGGTCTTAAGCCGAAGCGTGCTTACATGAAGCCGCAGAAGCGACCGATGATGCCGACGGCGAAGAGAGCCAGGATGATGACGATCGGGCTAACCTTCTTCTTGAGGAGCTTGCAGACCAGCAGGGTCAGGCACACGGCGGCAAGGCCGGGGATAAGCTGATCGAGGTTACCCTGGAGCGTGGTGACCTTCATCTGATCAAGGGCGGTAGCACCGACGGAGTTGTACATCGTCAGCGCTTCCTTGATACCCTCGGAACCGGAGGGCAGGCTAGCCCAGTCGATAAAGGCGCCAGCAGACTGCTTGACCGTGGAGACGATCGGGGTGAAGGAAATGGACACCCAGCGCTCGACCAGGGCGCCGATGATGAACATACCCAGGATGGAAGCGCCCTCGGTGACCTTGCCCATCAGACCGCCGGAGAGGTCCTTGGCGATAGAGGAGCCGACCTTGTAGCCAAACTCCTGTGTGTACCACAGGAAAGCGTAACGGATGATGTTCCACGCGAAGAAGAACAGCAGCGGACCGACGATGCTGCCGGACATGGCCAGGGAAGCGCCCAGAGCGCCCAGAATCGGGCGAAGGGTGAACCAGAAGACGGGGTCACCGACGCCGGCGAGCGGGCCCATCATACCGACCTTGACGCCCTGGATGGCGACGTCATCGATCGGAGCACCGTTGGCGCGCTCCTCCTCGAGGGCGAGGGTAACGCCAATGACGGGGGCGGAAACATAGGGGTGGGTGTTATAGAACTCCAGGTGGCGCTTAAGAGCGGCAATCTGGTCATCCTTGCTGGTGTAGAGCTTCTTGATCGCAGGGATCATTGCGAAGCACCAGCCGCCGTTCTGCATACGCTCGTAGTTCCACGAGCCCTGAAGGAACTGATGACGGAAGCAAACCTTCTTACGGTCAGCCTTGGTGAGCTGAATCTTGTTCTCTGCCATATGTATCACTCCCCTCCTACTCGTAATCGTTCAGAATGTCGCCGAGCGGGTCGCCGGAGCCACCGCCCATGCCGCCACCCTGCTTGGCCAGATCCTTAAGGCCAAGGTAGATGAGGGCAAGGGAGATGCCGATGAGGCCAAGGGCGATCAGCGTGAGCTGAGGGATGGCAGCAAGGACAAAGCCGAGGATAAAGAACGGCCAGGTCTCCTTGGTGGCCATCATGTTGATGACCATGGCGTAACCGACGGAAGCGACCATGCCGCCGCCGACGGCCATGCCGCCGGACAGCCAGTCGGGCATAGCGTTAAGCGCGTTGGTAACAGCCTCGGCCGGGATGACGCACAGAAGTACTGCCGGGATGGCGATACGAAGGCCCTGCATGAGGATGGCAGCGTACTGCCAGCGCTCGATGCCGGAGAAGTCGCCCTTCTCGGCGCAACCGTCCATGGCGTGAGCGATAGCGGTAGCAATGGTACGGCAGATCATGGTCAGGAACAGACCAGCGACCGACAGCGGGACGGCGACGGCGATGGCCGCGGTAACGGCCTTGGCCGAATCAGTGGCGCCGCCGTTGAGGGCGAGCACCATGATGATCGAAGAAGCGACCGAGGCCAGAGCGGCGTCAGGCGCGACAGCGGCGCCGACGTTAGCCCAGCCAAGGGCCATCATCTGGAGCGAACCGCCCAGGAGGATGCCCTCCTGAAGGTGACCGGTTACGAGACCGATAAGCGTGCATGCCACGAGCGGCTGATGGAACTGGAACTCATCCAGAATGCCTTCCATACCGGCAAGCAACGCGACAATCGCAACAAGCAGAATAGTGATTGCAGACATGTATCGGACCCTCCTTTACTATGCTTGAGCGGCCAGTTCGGCCTTAGCTTTCTTCAACATGGCGTCGAGATCCTCGGAGGCATCCGAAGGAACCTTGCGGACCTCGAACTTGACGCCCTTGGCCTTGAGGGCCTCGAGGGTCTTAACGTCGTCATCGCCCATAGCGACGGCGTTGGTGACGACGACCTTGCCCTTGGAGTGAGCCATGGAACCGATGTTGACTTCCTTGATGTCGACGCCGGCCTCGATGGCCTTGAGCAGATCCTGCGGGTTCTCGAAGAGCAGCATGGCCTTGGTGTCACCAAAACGCGTGTCCTTGACGACCTCAGCCATCTTCTTGATGGGCACGACGTTGGCATGGACTCCCGGAGGGGCAGCCTGCTCGATCATGGTCTTGCGGAGCTCGTCGTGAGCAACGCCGTCGGAAACCACGATGATGCGGTTGGGGTTGATCTGCTTGGTCCACGTGGTGGCCACCTGACCATGCAGCAGACGGGTGTCGATACGGACGTGGGCGATCTTGATGTGCCCGTCGCCGATGACCGTTCCCGGAGGGATGGCGCCTGCAGGAGCAGCGGCGGCCACAGCCGGCTTTTTCTCCTCGGGCTCCAGAGACTCGGGCTTGACGCGCACGCCAGCCTTTGCCTCAGTCACGAGATGTTTTGCGATCGCATGTGCAGTGTTCTTTGCATCAAAACGCTGCGAATATGCCTCGATGAGCATAGGCAGGTTGACACCGGTGACGATAGCCCAGGAATCATGGCCCTCGATGAGCCCGCTAATCTGGTTGAACGGCGTGCCGCCCCACAGATCAACGAGGAAGAGCACCTGCTCCTGGTCCTCGAAGGAAGCGATTGCTTCCTCGACCTTAGCACGGAAGTCGTCGGGGCCCATGCTCGGCTCGAGCGAGACCACGGCCACAGACGGCTGATCGCCAAAGACCATCGAGCCCGTCTGCTTGATTCCAGCTGCCAAGTCCCCGTGGCTAGCAAGAACAATACTTACCATCACATAACCTCCTTTTTGTCTACGTAATTCCTACACGACATGAAGGAAGTATACCTGTTTGGTTTGTGGAATTATAGCTAAATTCGTAAAAGGTTGCATTATTTGTTTAAACGTCTAAGTTTGTTACAAGTTGATTACGTTACTGCTTTTTGACTCATTACCCGCCAAGGCGTCGCTCATCAAGCCACGCATTTTACAGATACAAGCAGACTGTTCATTAATATCGATTTTAGGCAAGCGCGAATGCGCTTGTACTGCCGCTACTTTGTTCAAACAGGTATGACTTGACTATTTGCGCGACTTATGATCTACGAAACTACTCAAAAAAGTTGCGGTGGAATAGTTCTTGTTTAAGAGCCAGAAGGCTGGATTTAGGAACTATTTCACCGCAACTTATAGGGGATCCTAGACGATGTGGAGGGGGTGGGCGGCATCGACGGCGTCGGGGACGTCGGAAGGGCCGTCGGGGGCAGCGTCTGCCGGTTCCTCGTCGGGGGTCTCAATCTGCTTGATCATGACCTCCTGGCCCTGCAGCAGGTATGTCTCGCCGCTACCGCAATGGGGACAGGTCTTGCCGTGCTCGACCGTCGCGTAGTCGCGGCCGCACACCTTGCAATGCGTCACGGCCTCGACGGGCTCCACAATAAGCTCCGCGCCCTCTATGATAGGCTTTTTATCTGCCGCCCAGCGCCAAGCGTCGAGTAGTAGATCGGGAACGACGCCCGAGACCTCGCCCAGCAGCAGCGTGACGCTCGAAACGTGGCGCACGCCATTGGCGCGCGCCACGTTCTCGACATCGCGAATGATGTGGTAAACGATTCCCAATTCATGCAAGGTAGAAACCTTTCAACAGAGGTCGATGCGATGTCAATTCAACGTCAGCGAGCGGCGATCCAGGTGCCCCAGGTTGCCCCGAAACAAGGCGTCCGCAGGGCTTTTGCCCGCGGCGCCGAAGTTGAGGGGCAAGATGGGGTACCTGGGCGCCGCGCAGCGTCGGCAGTGCCGCCGTTCGTTAGAACGGCGGAACCTCATTACTTCTTCCCAAATTTAATCTTGATGGCGCGCTTGAGCGCGTACTTGCCGAGGCTCGGGAGCTTTTGCTCGTATTTGACCATCGTGGAGCACTCGGGGCGATCGCGATCCAGGTGGATGGCATCGAACGCGCACTTGGTGGTGCACAGACCGCAGCCGATGCACTTGTTGGGGTCGACGATCGAGGCACCGCAGCCCAGGCAGCGGGCGGTCTCGGCGCGCACCTGCTCCTCGGTAAAGGTCTCGACGTACTCGCTAAACGGCGCAGCCTTCTCGCGCTCGCGGTCGACATGCGCCACCTCGCGGCTCGCGTTGTCGTAGCTCTCGATCACGACATCGTCGCGGTCGAGCGCGGTGTAACGACGCTGGTTGCGGCCGATGGTGAGCGTGGATCCCGGCTGCACAAAGCGATGGATGGACACGGCGGCCTCGTGGCCGGCGGCGATGGCGTCGATGGCAAAGCTCGGACCGGTATAGACGTCGCCGCCCACAAAGATGTCGGGCTCGGCGGTCTGGTAGGTCTGGGGGTCGGCAAGAGCACCCTGGCCGCGGCCGAGCTCCACCTTGGAGCCAGCCAGCAGGTCGCCCCACACGATGGACTGGCCGATGGACATGACCACGCGGTCGGCATCGACGCGGCGCAGATCGTTCTCGTCGTACTCAGGCGCAAACCGACCCTCGTCGTCAAAGACACGCGTGCAGCGCTTAAAGGTGATACCGCACACATGACCGGCCTCGTCCAGGTGAACCTCCTTGGGACCCCAGCCGCAGCTGATGTGAGCGCCGTCCTCAACGGCCTCGTGACGCTCCTCCTCGCTGGCGGGCATCTGGGCCTCGCTCTCCAGGCAGAACATCTCAACGTGCTCGGAACCCAGACGGCAGGCGTTGCGCGCGACGTCGATGGCCACGTTGCCGCCGCCCACCACGATGGTGCGGCCGGGCAGCGCGTCGATCTTGCCACTGTTGACCTCGCGCAAAAAGTCGACGGCCACGGTCACGTCCTCGGCATCCTCGCCCGGAATACCGGCGAGGCGGCCGCCCTGGCAGCCGATGGCAACATAAAAGGCCTTAAAGCCCTGCGCGCGCAGCTCGTCGAGCGTCACATCGCGACCGACCTCCACGCCATAGCGGAACTCGGCGCCCATCAGGCGAATGATCTCGACCTCTGCCTCGATAACGTCCTTCTCCAGCTTAAAGCTGGGAATACCGTAGGTGAGCATGCCGCCCGGGCGCTCGTTCTTCTCGAACACGACGGGCTTGTAGCCCTTCTCGGCCAGATAGAAGGCGCAGGACAGACCGGCCGGGCCGGCACCGATGATGGCGATCTTCTGATCGAAGCCGCCAGCGCGTGTCGGCGTCACCACGGGCGGGACATAGCGGGTCGCGGCATCAAGATCGCGCTGGGCGATAAACTTCTTGACCTCGTCGATAGCCACGGCGGCGTCCACACGGCCGCGGGTGCAGGCATCCTCGCAGCGGCGGTTGCACACGCGGCCGCAGATAGCGGGCAGCGGGTTCTCGCGCTTGATGAGCGCCAGCGCCTCGTCATAGCGCCCCTGCGCCGCAAGCTTCAGATAGCCCTGAACGGCAACGTGCGCGGGGCAAGCCGTCTTGCAGGGCGCGGTGCCGGACTCGTGCGTCTCGATACGGTTATCGTTGCGGTAGTTGGGCGACCACTTGGTATGGTCCCACTTGGTGGCATCGGGCAGCTCCTGGCGCGGATACTCGGGCACCTGTCCGCCGGCCTTTTTGCTGCAGAGCTTCTGGCCGAGCTTGGCGGCACCGGCCGGGCACACCTCAACGCAGCGACCGCAGGCCACGCACTTGTCCTTCTCGACCTTGGCGACATAGGCCGAGCGCGACAGGTTGGGCGTGTTGAACAGCTGCGAGGTGCGCAGGGCGTAACACACGTTGACGTTGCAGTTGCAGATGGCGAAGATCTTGTTCTCGCCGTCGATATTGGTGATCTGGTGCACAAAGCCGTTGTCCTCGGCCTGGCGCAAGATGTCGTAGACCTCGTCGCGCGTCACGTAATGACCACGGTCGGTCTCGACCACGTAGTCGGCCATATCGCCCACGGCAATGCACCAGTCGGCGGGGTCGTCGGCGCAGCCCTCGCCCATCACGCGACGGCTCGCGCGGCAGCTACAGGTGCTGGCGGCATACTTACCCTCGTATTTGTCGAGCCAATGCTCGATATGCTCAATCGGCACCGAGGTGCTCGAAGCATCGATAGCCTTCTCGACCGGAATGACGTGCATGCCGATACCGGCACCTCCGGGCGGCACCATCGGCGTGGCTTTGGACAGCGGCCCCTTGGAGGCCTGCTCAAAGAACTTGGCATAGACCGGATGCTCCTCGAGCTGGCTCACGCGCATGTTGAGGAACTCGGCGGAACCCGGTACCAGCATGGGCAGCACCCACTGCTTGGCGCGCTCGGGATTTTCCCAGTTGTACTCGAGCAGACCCGTGTAGCTCATGTCGTCGAGCATCTTCTCGATCTGGGCCTCGGGCATGCCGGTAAGCTTGACCATCTCGGGCAGCGTATAGGGACGGCGCATCTTCATCTTGCAGAGCACCTCGGCCTGCTCGTCGGTCGCGGCCTCGGCAAACGACCAGTACTCGTAGCCCAGCAGCTCGTCGCGATGCAGCAGACGGTTAGTGCAGTGCTCGCACAGCTTGACGATTGCCTCGCGCGGATGCTCTGGCAGCGGCGGCACGAACTCCGAACCAATGTCGGGCTCGGTGTAGCTAATTCCCGGTCCGTTGAGAATCATGGTCGTCCCTTCTCTTGCCGCAGCCTGGCAGGCACGCAGCGCCCCTCTTTTTACGGGCTCGACATGCCCCCACGCCGTTCACCCGTTATTGTTGACATTGTGTCAAAAACAGTATTGACGAACCGTCAACAATATTCAAGACTGTTAGGCGAACGGTCGGGCTCAAACGGATGAAAGGCGGCAAACGCATGAGCGATAACACAGTGAACATCTCTGTGGCCGACGCCGTCCCCGCGCCCGACAGCGCGGCAAAGCGCTTGACGGGCGACGAACGCCGTCGAGAGATTCTCGCCGCCGTGCGCGCCGTGAGCTCCGAGCTGGGCGTGTCGCATCTTTCGGTATCGGCCGTGACCAAGCGTGCCGGCTGTACGCGCTCGTTGTTCTACCACTACTTCGCCGATATGGACGCCGCCGTCACCGCCGTCATGGACGAGGCAATCGACGGTTTTATCTCCGAGCTCGAGCAGTGGAACGCCAGCCGCACGGTCGGCGACATCGAAGGCGCACTCGACACCGTCGCCCCGCTCTTTAAGCACCTGGTCGTGAGCGGCCACGAGCTGCCGAGCACGCTCACCTCGAGCAGCGGCGCGCTCTACGGCGGCTTTTTGCACAACGTGGTCCAGCGCGTGGCGCAGTATATCTGCGACACCACCGTGGTGGATTTTGTCGCCCATCATGAGCTACGCATCGACCATGTCTACGAGACGTTCTACACCCTCATCATGGGGTTGTTGATGTATATCCGCACGCACCCCGATGTGCCCGACGAGACGGTCAAGGAAATCATCGCCTCGACGCTCCACATCGAGGGCTATACCGCCAAGTATCCGGAGCGCAAGCCCCAGAACTGACGACATTTAGCCAAACTGCCCGCGATCAGAAGAGGGGCCGCGGGCGTGTGAAAGGAGAGCAGCATGCTGTTCGATGTTTGGGGTAGCGATACCCTTATCCACTGGGCCGGCTGGGCCATGGTCTTTATTGGTCTGATCGTGCTCAACGAGGTCGGCCGCCGCACCAAGCTGGGCGCGGCAATCATCTTTGGCGTGGCTCCGCTGGTCATGACCATCTACTGCGTCGCCATCGCCATCGGCGTTTCGCAAAGTGCCGAGTGGGCACTCACCAACCCCACCCATGTGTACCAGAACAGCTGGTTCCACTACGCCAAGGTATACGCGGCGCTGGCCGGTTGCTGGGGCTTCATTGCCATTAAGTACCAGTGGGGCAAGATCGGCAAGGCGCATTGGTTCCGCGCATGGCCGTTTGTGATCGTCGCCATCAACATCATGATCGCCGTCGTGTCCGACTTTGAGAGCGCCTATCACTTCTTTGTCCTGGGCCAGTCCACTTGGGTCACCTCCGAAGGTGCTACGCAGCTGGCCGGCTGGAACAACGTGTTCAACGGCATCGCCGGTCTCATCAACATCTTCTGCATGACCGGTTGGTGGAGCGTCTACGCCTCCGAGGATCAGACCGACATGCTGTGGCCCGACATGACCTGGGTCTACATCATCGCCTACGATATCTGGAACTTCTGCTACACCTACAACTGCCTGCCCACCCACTCCTGGTTCTGCGGCTTTGCGCTGCTGCTGGCGCCCACCGTCGCCGCCTTTATCTGGAACAAGGGTGGATGGATCCAGAACCGCGCCTTTACGCTGGCCATTTGGTGCATGTTTGCCCAGGTGTTCCCGTATTTCCAGGAGGAGTCCATCTTTGTGACCCACTCCACGCTGGACCCCGGTGCCGCCACCGCAGTCTCGATCGCCGCACTGGTCGCCAACGTCGCCGCGATCATCTACATCGCCTACCGCGCCAAGAAGCTCGGCCGCAATCCCTACAAGCAGGATGTCTTTGAGGGCACCAGCGATTGGGAGAAGGCTACCGCTCGCCGCGCCAAGGTTGATTACGCGCACGCCGAGTAACGTGCTGGTCGCTGTTGGCACTTGGGCATAGGCCCGCCTGCCAGATTTTCAATCGGTTGTCTCGCAGAGCCCCCGAAAAGCGTTTCGCTCGCTTTTCGGGGGCTTTTGTCGTTGCGTCTTATTCATCTACTCAAAAACATGCGCATATATAAAATCGGATTTCAAATCATGCGGCGGCTCTATGGGGTCCCGTTTTTGGGTACAGTGTTGTCCCGATATTGAGCTTGGGGGATATATGAAAGATGAGACGATGGGCCAAGAAGATGCGGTCCAAGATGCAGAAGCATGCGCCGAGGCCCTGGAGAGCCTAGACCAGATCGCGCTGGCCGAGATTGCGTTTGACAATCCGAGCGTTGATGTGCAGGTTGAGCCGGAAATCGAGGCGCAGCCCGATGATCAGGATGCAAAAGACGATGGCGCCGCGCCCATCAAAGACGAGGCGGAGCACGAGGAATCCGAATGCGAGGCCGACGACCAGCCCGAATCCGACACGAGCGAGGAAACCATCTTGCTCGACAACTTGCCGGCCGAAGATTCGCTGACCCGCGAGCTCCCTGGCTTAGGCTCTGCGCCTGCCGTGGACGAGACCATCGCCATGGGCGATATTCCCCTACCGTCCGTTCCTTCGGCACGCGAAGCCGAGGTTCGCCATCGTAAGATGTCGCCCAAGCGCCGCAACCTGATGGTTGCCGGCGTTGTGGCTGTCGCGCTCGTCGCCGGCGGCGCAGGCTACGCAGCCTGGAACGGATACCGGCAAGAGCAGGCTGCCATCACCGCCGCCAATGCCCACACGATGATGTCGGTGCAGATTGGCGTACATGCCGCGGGGCTCGACTGTTCCGCCGGCTCCAAGATTCCCGTACAAGTGAGTGGCCAGGATTCTGATGGATCCTCCGTGAGCGAAACACTCTATGTTGACGAGCGCGGCCGTGGCATCAAACTGCTACCCGGTGACTACACGCTCTCCATTGCCGCCTCCCCCATCGCGTCCGACGGCACCGTCTATACCGTGCCGACCACCAAGGCGCAGGTCACCATTAAGAGCGACGGGCAGGATTTGAGTGCCCAGGCCACCTTTAAGCTTAAGGTACCTTCGGCAGACACGGTGACCGACGACCAGATCGATGCCGCGGCCAAATATGCCGAGGAAGGCGGCGCGAGCTCTGCCGCCGCGGCAAAGATACTCCAGCAGGCGGCAATTACGCGCCGCGATGCCGCCGCCAACGCCGTGAGCGCGAGCGAAGCGCAGGCCGCGCGCGATGCCGACGCTCGGCATAAGGCGACGGATCTGTATCAGCTCGATATCCCCGTCGAGTGGTACGGCAAGGTCGAGACTTGGCAAAATGGCAGCACGCTATGCATCTATCTTGCCGGCGACAGCGATACGCCGATTGTGACGCTCGTCGCGGTGCGCGAGGGCGAGAGCTTTACGCCCGATGAGGGCGATACGGTTTTGGGTGCGGCCAATCTAGGCAACGGTTATACCGTCTACGCCAGCGGCCCCGTCTATCCGTACGTGGTGTCCCAGACCATCAACGGACGGACGCAGAATCCCGTGTCAACCTACCCCATGGACACGGCCATTGAGCTTGTCGAGCTTACGACCGGCAACCGCTACACCTATAGCCAGATCAAGAACGTACTGGTCGGCAAAGACGGCAAAGCCGACGCCGCGACCAAACTCGAGACCGACTACCTCGCCCAGATTCTGATGCCGAGCATCAAGGCCCAGGACTAGCCGGCCCGAAGACAGCCGCCCAACGCAGTTGCGGTGAAATAGGGATTGTTTTTGCTGGTCAAACCGCAAAACAGTCCCTATTTCACCGCAACTTTTTGGTGACCTTTTTGGTGGCACTCAGCGCCAGGGGTCGGCTTCGAACATTGGCTCGCGCTCGGGGCGGCGATCGCTGTAGGGATCGTAGCCGTCGTCGTCCTCGTTCTCGGCACGGATGTAGGGGTCGCGCGGCTTGGGTGCCGGCTTAGGCACAGGCTTGGGTGCGGCGGGTGCGGCATCGGTCGCCGGCGCACTTGTCTTGATCTCGTCTTTCATCTGCATAGCTCCTTGCATCGCATCCGTTCAACACCATCGATTGTCGCATGAAAAAGGGTGGCGGACCCAATTGGATCCGCCACCCTTGGTGTTTAGAGACGACTGGAAGATTTAAGGCATGGCCCAAAATCTACTCGGCGTCGGGGACCTCGTAGGTGGCCGCCGGCGTGTTGTCGCACACGACGGTAAAGCCGCCGTCCTTGTCGACATCGACCGTCACCTGATCGCCCTCACGCACCGTACCGTCGATGATAGCGGCGGCGATGGCATCCACGACCTCGCGCTGAACCAGACGCTTGAGCGGACGGGCACCGTACACGGGGTCCAAGCCGCCCACGGCGAGCATCTGCTTGGCCGCCGGGGTGATGGCAAGCGTCATGCGCTCCTTGGCCAGACGCGCGCGGACGTCGGCGAGCTGGATGTCGACGATCTTCTCGATCTGCGCCATGCCGAGCGGATGGAACACCACGATATCGTCGATACGGTTGAGGAACTCGGGACGGAAGGTCTGAGCCATGGCTGCGTTGACCTGATGGCGCATCTCCTCCTCGTCCTTGCCGGAAAGCTCGGCGATAGCCTTGGAGCCCACGTTGGACGTCATGATGATAATCGTGTTCTTGAAAGACACCTGGCGACCCTGACCGTCAGTCAAACGGCCGTCGTCGAGCACCTGCAGCAGCACGTTGAAGACATCCGGATGGGCCTTCTCCATCTCGTCGAGCAAGATCACGGAGTACGGACGACGGCGCACGGCCTCGGTGAGCTGGCCGCCCTCGTCGTAGCCCACGTATCCCGGGGGCGCACCGATCAGACGCTGGACGCTGAACTTCTCCATGTACTCGGACATGTCGATACGCACGAGCGCGCGCTCGTCATCGAACAGGCACTCGGCAAGCGCCTTGGCGAGCTCTGTCTTGCCCACGCCGGTGGGGCCCAGGAAGAAGAAGCTGCCGATGGGCTTGTCCGGATCGGAGAGACCCGCACGGCTGCGGCGCACAGCTGCGGCGACGGCTGAGACGGCCTCGTCCTGGCCGATGACGCGCTTATGCAGCTCGCCCTCCAAGCCCTTCAGCTTGTCGAGCTCGCCCTGCATCATCTTGGAGACGGGCACGCCGGTCCAAGCGCTCACGACCTCGGCGATCTCATCGGAGGTCACCTGTTCGTTGAGGCCCTCGCCGTCCTGCTGCTTTTGCGCCTCGAGCGCAGCCTCGGAATCCTGAATCTGCTGTTGCAGGCCCGGAATCACGGAGTAGCGCAGCTCGGACGCACGGCCCAGATCGCCGTTGCGCGTCGCGCGCTCCTCTTCGCTCTTGGCCTCGTCGAGTTGCCCCTTGAGCTCCTGCACGTGGTCGATGGCGTTCTTTTGGTTGAGCCAGCCGGCCTTTTGCACGTTGAGCTTTTCTTGGACCTCGGCAATCTCTTGGCGCAGAGCCTCCAAACGCTCCTTGGAGGCGTCATCGGTCTCCTTCATGAGCGCCTGTTCCTCGATCTGCAGCTGGGTGAGCTGACGCGTGGTGGCGTCGATCTCGACCGGCATGCTGTCGAGCTCCATGCGCAGACGGCTTGCGGCCTCATCGACCAAGTCGATGGCCTTGTCGGGCAGGAAGCGGTCGGCGATGTAGCGATCGGAGAGGTCGGCAGCTGCCACGAGCGCGCTATCGGTGATATGCACGCCGTGGAAGATCTCGTACTTCTCCTTGAGGCCACGCAGGATCGAGATGGTGTCCTCGACGGTGGGTTCGGAGACCATCACGGTCTGGAAACGACGCGCGAGCGCCGCGTCCTTCTCGATGTACTTGCGGTACTCGTCGAGCGTGGTCGCGCCGATCGCATGTAGGTCGCCACGGGCGAGCGCCGGCTTGAGGATGTTGCCGGCGTCCATGGAGCCCTCGGTGGCACCCGCGCCCACGATGGTGTGGAGCTCATCGATGAACAGGATGACCTTGCCCTCGGACTTTTGCACTTCCTTGAGCACGGCCTTCAAGCGGTCCTCGAACTCGCCTCGGTACTTGGCGCCGGCGACCAGCGCGCTCATGTCGAGCTCGATGAGGTCGCGGTCGCGCAGGGTGCTCGGCACGTCGCCGGCCACGATACGCTGGGCGATGCCCTCGACGATAGCCGTCTTGCCGACGCCCGGCTCGCCGATGAGCACCGGGTTGTTCTTGGTGCGACGGGACAGGACCTGGATGGTACGACGGATCTCGTCGGTACGGCCGATGACCGGGTCGAGCTTGCCGGCGCGGGCAAGGTCGCAGATATTGCGTCCGTACTGTTCCAGCGCCTCAAACTGGGTCTTGTCCTCGGCAGACGTCACGCGGTCATCGCCGCGCAGCTCCTCGTAGACCTGCTCGATGCGCTCCTTGGTGACGCCGGCATCGCGCAGCACGCGGCCCGCGTCGCCCTTGTCCTCGGCAAGCGCCATCAGCAGATGCTCGGTCACCACAAAGCTGTCGCCCATCTTGGTGGCCTTCTTCTCGGCCTTCTCGATAACGCGGACAAGCTCATTGGACAGGCCCATCTGCTGACCCTCGCCCGAAACCTTGGGCGCGTGGTCGATGGCATCCTGCGTGGAGCGTGCGAGCTGAGCCGGGTCGGCACCGATGCGCTCGATGATCACGGAGATATTGCGCTCGCCGGCACCGAGCAGGGCAGACAGCAGGTGAATCGGCTCCACCGCGCCGGCCTGCGCGTCGGCAGCCGTGCTCATGGCGGTCTGCAGCGCCTCGCGCGACGTCATTGCTAGCTTATCGATTCTCATGGAATCACCTCTCTTGGGGCGGCCGCCCTACGGGGCGGCTTCACGTTGTTCGAGAAGTATTGTTGCCAGCTTTGTACGATCTTATACACAAATCTAAGTCTCTATATATAAGATTTTCTGAGTGATTGATGGATAGGGTACTGAGGTGTCAGTCCGCCGCTGCCCAGTCGCACTACCGTCTCGATCTGTAACATCTTGCAGCCATTTTTGATCCTAGATGTTACAGATCGAGAGAAAATGACCGGCAGCAACCGTTTGTCTCAATCTGTAACATCTACTCGGCAAATTAGGGTCTATCTGTTACAAATCGAGACGAACAGAAAACACCCGGATCAAAAATCTAAATCTGTAACACCAGGCCCACTTTTAGCGGCCAAGATGTTACAGATCGAGACAGACCGAAAACCACCACAAAGAGGACAGGCACCTTTGTGGTGGTCGCGGTCTCTACTCCTTCGCCGAACCCGTACTTCCCGATTCGACGGTCCAGGGCATCTCATCCTCGAACAGCCATGTACGGGCAGACCCACTATCGCGTGCAGTCTGCGGGTCAGGCAAGCAGGTCTGTTTATAGGCATCTTGGATACACTGACCCATAAAATCGTTGAGCTCGGTCTGGTCGCCCTCCATGACATAGGCGACATCGCCGTCCATGATGTAGATGCCCGGACCCTCATTGCCCTCGTAGCCCGGATCGTACGAGACATCACATAACTTTGCGCCGTTTGCAGTGTCCAGCTCGATGGAAGAGTGGCATCCGCCAACCATGTCGTTCGCTTTTGCCCGATAGGACGCATATCCGTACCAACGCTTAAATGTTTTGCCCTTGAGTAGCTCGGATGCCCTAACGATCAGGCTTGTATCCGTGGTATAGCGCATGGCCCCAAGCTGAATACGCGGATAATTGCTAATACCCAGCACAGCCGGCTGCTCATCAAAATCAACGGTAATGGTCTCGGGCTTGTCGTCGCCGGTCAGAAGTTCGACAGATTGAGTCACAGGCTTGACCACCGGCTCCGTCACCGCAGCAGGTAGAAATGCCATACCGACAGCGCCCGCGCCAACCACAGCGATCGCAAGCGCCAAGACAATCAATCCAATACGGGCAGAACGGCTCACGGCAAAACACCCCACAATGCAAACCTTCGCCATCTGTACTAATAATATCGCCAGCCAGCACTATTACCAAAAGAAGCTGCTCGCACCCCACCACCACAAAGGTGCCTGTCCCCTTCGTGGTGGTTTTCGACGCTAACGGTCGACCATCTCACGCCATGAGATTAAACTTGAATTGTTCTCTGAACATATCCATTTCTGCCTATCCTCAACAGCTCTTTGTCTCGAGGAGCGCATATGAAGCCGTCTCATTCCACCGGTCGCAACGTCATCGCCATTCTCGCCATACCCATCGTGATGCTCTTCCTTATCGTCATCACGCCCTTTTCTTTTGGTATCGCCTCGCCCTTCGATCTTTGCGGGATGATCGACGCCGGCTCGCGTGCCACCTCGCTTTCCTTTATCTGTCGCGGCGTGTTTTACGAAGATGGAATTCCCACCGGAAGTTGGCAGTCCAAGTTACCGTTGCTCGGCAAGGTCGACGGATGCTCCCCCTATTTCTGCCTTGAACCTCAGGCGCTAAACTATCTAATCGACGACCAGCCACTCGACTCCATCACCCTCGCCTACGACTACGCACCAAACACCGATGAGCGCCACATGAACCAAGTCCTCGACAAGATGCTTGGACAGTGCGGGCTCACCGAGGAGGCCGGTCGAACCATCTATAGCAACCAGAAATTAAAGCGAACAGAACTCCGCCGTGTCGGAAAAATCAAAGGGCGAAACGGGGCCGCCTACTGGGATGCCTGGGCAACACGCGACAAGGGCGAATTCGGACACAGCACCTATATGGTCACTGTCTACACCAAAGACGGAATTAAGGACAATGTTGACGATTTCGCGTCATCCAAACTCGGCATCCCCAAAACAACCAAACCCGCCAGCCCGGATGAAATCCTGTAGAGACGCTCATTAGAATGTCGTTCAGCGAGCGCGGCAGCATCGAGCTCGCCCCCACCACCACAAAGGGGACAGGAGCCTTTGTGGTGATCTTCGGCCCCGGCGTTCACCATCTCGATCTATAACATCTAGCTGCCGTTTTGGACCTCAGATGTTACAGATCGAGACGAAATGTTCAGCAGTTCCCGTTTATCTAAATCTGTAACAACTACTCGGCAAATAAGGGTCTACCTGTTACAGAACGAGACAAACCGCGGACCACCACAAAGGTGCCTGTCCCCTTTGTGGCGGTTTTCGACAAAAAGAAGCCGCCCCATTAACAGAGGCGGCATCAAGCAAGTCTATTTATTAGTGCCCCTCAAGACCCAACGAGAACGTCGCGGTAGCCCCGGACACACCTTTCCCTCGGGCGACCCTC
This sequence comes from uncultured Collinsella sp., assembly GCA_937980385.1. Classification (GTDB taxonomy): domain Bacteria; phylum Actinomycetota; class Coriobacteriia; order Coriobacteriales; family Coriobacteriaceae; genus Collinsella. The sequence continues at coordinate 23,375 of CALJPV010000025.1, forward strand.
GCGAAGCGCGTGAGCACGAGGGAAAGGTGTGTCCGGGGCGTACAGCAGAGTTACTCGGCAGCGGCCTTGAACTTGTTGTAGTTGATCAGGCAGCCGGCCTTGACGATGGCACGCTCCTCTGCCGTCATATCGGCAATGTAGAGCTCAATCTGCTCGACCGCGCCGTCGGCGCGCACTACGTAGGCGGCGATGTCCTTTAGGTCACTATCGAGCACGGCACGAATCCCCGGCACAAAGACGTAGTCGCCCACCTCAAAGTTGGGCTCCGCCTCCATCTGGAAAGGCACCATGCCCCAGTTCATCACGTTGGAGCGATAGCGCTTGGTGGCGTACTCGTGAACGATGTTGGCCAGGCCGCCAATTACGCGCTGGCAGCTCGCGGCCTGCTCGCGGGCAGAACCGTCACCGGGCTTCTTGGCATAGAGCATGGAGCCGTACTCGGTCGCCTTGGCGTCGGCAGCGACACCCGCGCCGGCCAGCGCCTCAAACACGCTGGCAAGCTCGGCATCGAGCGCCGCCAGGTCGCCAGCGGCCTCGCCGGCCACGCGGCGCTTCTCCACGGCGTCGACCTCCTTGGAACGACCCACGTAGGCCGGGTCGCGACGGCTGAGCGTAAACTCGGCCAGGCCCAGCGGGTTGGAGCGGAAGGAGCTCGTCTCGCCCGAGGGAATGAGCTCGTCGGTCGTGGTGACCGGGTCCATGATCTTGGAGCAAACCTTGAGCAGGATATCGTCGCCGAGAGGCTCCATCGCGGGCCACGGCTTGATGTTGGGGCCTTCGACCAGCTCGTCGGCAGGCTCCGCCTTGCCAAAGCCCCAGTACACGCGCTTTTTGTACGGCGCGTCGTCAAAGGTGTACTCGCAGGCCTCGTCCCAAGTCTCCTCGGGCAGGTCGGTCGCCGGCGTCAGGACGCCGCCGTTGGCGGCCGTCGCCGCAATGGAGCGGGCGTCCATCAGGGCCACGGCGCTCAGCTGGCCATTGCCCGGCTTGGAACCCTCGCGGTTGGGGAAATTGCGCGTGGTGTGGCGGATCGAAAGGCCGTTGTTGGCGGGCGTGTCACCGGCGCCAAAGCACGGGCCGCAGAATGCCGTGCGCACAATCGCGCCGGCCTCCATAAGGTCGTAGATATAGCCGCGGCGTGTAAGCTCGAGCGCCACGGGCTGGCTCGTGGGGTAGACCGACAGCGAGAACTCGCCGCAGCCGGTGTTGGCGCCCTTGAGCACGCGGGCGGCCTGGACCACGGAGTCATAGTTGCCGCCCGAGCAGCCGGCGATAACGCCCTGCTGCACGTGCAGCTTGCCGTCGACAATCTTGTCGAGCAGGCTAAAGTGCGTCTTGCCCTCGCCGATCTTGGCGGCCTCGAGCTCTACCTCGTGAAGGATGTCCTCGAGATTCTCGTTAAGCTCGTCGATCTCAAAGCCGTTGGAAGGATGGAACGGCAGTGCAATCATGGGCTTGATGCTCGACAGGTCGACCTCGACGCAGCCGTCGTAGTAGGCAACATCGGCGGGCTTGAGCTCGCGGTAGTCGTCGCCGCGGCCGTGCATGGTCAGAAATGCGTGCGTGTCCTCGTCGGTGGCCCAGATGCTCGACAGGCAGGTGGTCTCGGTGGTCATGACGTCAACGCCGTTGCGGTAATCGGTCGTCATGCTCGCGATACCCGGGCCCACGAACTCCATGACCTTGTTCTTAACGTAGCCCTTGGCAAAAACGGCGCGGATGATGGCGAGCGCCACGTCGTGCGGGCCAACGCCGGGGCGCGGGGCGCCCGTGAGGTAGATAGCGACGACGCCGGGATAGGCAACGTCGTAGGTGTCGCGCAGCAGCTGCTTTGCCAGCTCGCCGCCACCCTCGCCCACGGCCATGGTGCCCAGAGCGCCGTAGCGGGTGTGCGAGTCGGAACCCAGGATCATCTTGCCGCAACCGGCGAAGTTCTCGCGCATAAAGGAGTGAATGACGGCGATGTGCGGCGGAACGAAGATGCCGCCGTACTTCTTGGCCGCGGAAAGGCCAAAGACGTGGTCGTCCTCGTTGATGGTGCCGCCCACGGCGCACAGCGAGTTATGGCAGTTGGTGAGCACGTAAGGCAGCGGGAACTGCTCCATGCCCGAGGCGCGCGCCGTCTGGATGATGCCGACAAAGGTGATGTCGTGGCTCGCCATGGCATCGAAGCGAATCTTGAGCGACTCGGGGTCTCCGGACGTATTGTGTGCCTGGAGGATCGAATACGCGATGGTGCCGCGCTTGGCGTCCTCGGGCGTCTGCGTAATACCGCGCTCGGCAGCCTCGGCCGCAGGCACAACCTCGCTACCGCCGCGCAGGTAGACGCCGTCCTCGTACAGCTTGACCATACTGTCTCCCACTCTGCCCAAAAGATTTGGGCGCATAGCATACATTCGTTCAATATCGTGCCATAGAACGGTTGCGAGTGGGTTACGAATCTGCACGTTCACTTTATCTCGGTAAAGTACAGGACGAGCCCGATGTGGGCCGGCAGATGTGGTGCAAGAGTGTCCCTTTCGACTAGTCATCTAAGAACGTCCCCAATGACTACCCATAACAACGCCGATGTTTTGACGCGGACAGCGAAAGTCCACCAGAGCGAGCAAGGCAACGCCGCAGGCAGAGGACGGACAGCGAGCGACGTCCAGAGCGAACAAGCTGGCATGAAAAAGGCAAGGCATAGACCTTCTGGTCATGCCTTGCCTTTTGAATGACAAATTGTCGCTCTGGGCGGTGCGCAGCGTCGAGCCGTTACGCCGTTCGGCAGAACGGCGTAACCTACAGATCCCCTCCGGCGCCCAGCAGCTTGCGCATGACCTGTTCGGGGTTAACCGAGCCGTCGCGCGGAGCCAGGGTGGTGATCTTCTTCTGCATCTTGTACTCGTGCAGCTCGTCCTCGAGCTGGCGAACGCGGGCGCGGAGCTTCTCGTTCTCGCGCTCGCGCTCCTCGGCACGCTCCTTCATATCGAGGATGCGTACCACGCCGGCAAGGTTGATGCCCTCGTCGGTGAGCTGGTTGATGAGCTCCAGGCGCTCGATATCGGCACGCGAGTACAGGCGCGTGTTGCCGCCCGAGCGCTGGGGGTTCACCAGGCCCTTGGACTCGTAGACGCGCAGAGTCTGCGGATGCATGCCGGTCAGCTCGGCCGCCACGCTGATCATGTACAGCGGTTTGTTCCTATTGTCCTCGGCCATGCTACCTGACCCCTTTCCGTCTCGTTATCGTCCATCATAAGCCCGCAGGCGTGGGCGTGCGCCGCGACCGCCCTAGTACGTCGCCTTGTAACGGTTGACCTTCTCGCGGTAGTCGCGCGTGTCGGCCTCGCGCAGCTTGGTCATGGCATCGCGCTCGTCATTAGACAGGTTCGTGGGGACCTGTACCTTGATCTCGACAAGCAGCGCGCCCGTACGGCCACGGTGCTTAACGTCGGGCGCGCCCATCTCCTTAAAGCGGAACTTCTTGCCCGTCTGGGTACCCGCGGGCACCTTCAGACGAACCGTCGCACCGCCGGGCGTCGGCACGTCCACCGTGCAGCCGAGCGCCGCCTCATAGACCGAGACCGGTACCTCCATGGTCACGTCGGCACCTTTACGCTTAAACAGCGGATGCTCCTCCACGTGCGTGGTCACGACCAGGTCGCCGCGCTCGCCGCCTGCAACGCCATACTCACCGCGACGCTTGTAGCGTAGCTTGCCACCATCCACGGCGCCCGCGGGCACCGAGACCGTAATGGTCTGCTGCTCGCCCGTCGAGGGAATGCGATAGGTGACCTTGTGCGTCACGCCGCGAAACGCGTCCTCGGCCGTCACATCGACGGTCAGCGACAGGTCGCCGCCCTTGCGAGCACGGCTGCGGCCCGCGCCGGCACCGGCATTACCCGCAGCCCCGGCAAAGCCCGAGCCCCAATCGCTG
>CALJPV010000026.1:0-3437 GCA_937980385.1 uncultured Collinsella sp.
CGAACCTCGCGGTCGCGGCGTCGTGGGCGGCGGCGAGGTCCCTGAGCCCCTCGATCTCGGGGGACGGCACCCATACCGGGGTGACGTCGTGCGACAGTATCGCCTTGGCCATCCTGGCCGCGTCGTTGCGGTCGTTCTTGGACGAGAGGTCGGCCGCCGACCTCGGGACCTTGGAGACGGCTGCGACGACGCAGTCGACGCCGAGCCCGGAGAGCTCCCTCTGCGGGGCGAAGCCGAGGTAGCCGCTCTCGTAGGCGGCGAGCGACGGGCCGGGGAAGCCCGACATCCACTCCGCGACCTCGCCCCAGGGGTTGCCGCGGAACCTCCTCGTCACGGCCTCGCCCGTCTCCGCGTCGAGCGCGCAGACGGTGGTGGACCTGAGGTGTACGTCCATTCCGAAGGCGGTAGAATATCTAGGCACGGGAGCCTCCCAACCTCGTTGCGGCGCGGCTGCGCCTCTGGCACTTCAACAACATTGTCGCAGCCCCGACCCGCGGTCACGAGCGGGGGCTCCTGTCGTTTCCGTGCCCTCGGATTGGGTCATAGTGTCTGTCGTATGCTCAGCCTGCGTCGTTAGCATGGTCCATTAGGGACGGAGGAAAACAGATCATTTTCCTTGACTCGCGGAACTAAATAACGATTCCGTTGCAGTGGTCGATTTCGTGTTGGATGATCTCGGCGGTGTAGCCCGAGAAGTTTTTGATGCGGTGGACAAAGTTCTCATCCAAATACTCAACCTTAATGCGGCGATAGCGGGTACAGGGACGCTCACCGGTCAGCGAGAGGCAGCCTTCGCTCGTCTGATAGGCATTGACCTGCTCAAGAATTTGAGGGTTGTACATCAGGAGCGTCCTGTTGCCGTCCTTTACGCAGATGATGCGTTTGCGCACGCCGATCATGTTGGCGGCGAGACCCACGCACTCGTGCTCATGCTCGTGGAGCGTATCCAGGAGGTCCTGCCCGGTCGCGGCATCGTCGGGTCCCGCGTCTTCGGAAGGCAGGCGCAAAAAGAACTCGGATTTCATGATGGGCTTAATCATGGCGGGCTCCTCATGTCTCATGCTTTCGTGGACTTTTAATAATAGCGCGGAAGGAAAGCTGCGGTTTCGCGTTACAATCTTTCGACGTTGGACCATGTTGCCAGACTCGTCGTGTACGGCGTCTGGCGTAAGTCTAGGGCTCATTTTCGCCCTGGACTGTTCCTCTGGGGCGATGCGACTGTCGTTCCAAGAGGAAGGAAATGCATGGGGAGCAAATCTCAGCAACAAGTTAAAGTAACGCCATCCGCCACTGCGGCGCTTCTCGTCGTAATGTATATTGCAGCCTTTGTTGCCGCATTTAACGAGAACATCATTAACGTGCCGTTGCACGACATTATGGCGGCCTTTTCGGTGAGTGCCACCACGGCGCAGTGGCTTGTTTCGGGCTACATGATCGTGACGTCGATCTTTACGGCCATCATGGCCTTCCTGTCCGGTCGTTTCTCGACGCGCAAGCTGCTGTTTTTCGCATGCGGATGCATGGTCGCCGGCGAAGTCCTGTGCCTGGTCGCTCCATCGTTTAGCGTTTTGCTGCCAAGTCGTATTTTGCAGGCTGCGGGATCGGGCATCTTGTTCCCGCTCATGATGAATGTGGTGCTGTCTTGTGCCCCGCGCGAGAAGCTCGGTCTGTATCTGAGCCTGGGCGGCGCCTGCATTACGCTAGGACCGGCGTTTGGACCCGTGATCAGCGGTCTTATGTGCACGTTATTTGGCTGGAGGGCGGTGTTCGTAGTGCCGCTGGTGGGCGGCATTGTGGTCGCTGCGGCGGGCGTTAAGCTTGTTCAGAATGTCGGAGAGCGCCAGGATGTTTCGCTCGATATCCTCTCGGTTATTTTGCTGGCTGCCGGCATCACGGCGTTTGTGTACTCCGTTGGTGAGTTCTCGTCCAACGTTATGATGGGTGTTGCGGCACTCGTCGCCGCCATTGTGCTGCTCGGCCTGTTTGCGGCCCGTCAGCTCAAGCTCAAGCATCCGGTGCTTAACGTGCGCCCCATGGCAAGCATTCGCTTTTGGCCGGCGTGTCTGCTCGTCGTTGTGTCGATGATGACGACGTTCTCGATGAGCGTTTTGTTGCCGCTCTATTTTGAGGGCGCATACGGCATGACCGCACTTGTTGCGGGCTTGCTCATTTTGCCGGCGATTGCCTGCAACGCCGTGACCTCGATTGTGGGCGGACGCGTGATGGACGCCCGCGGCGCATGGCCACTGCTGCCGGTCGGCTTTGCCCTGATTGCCGTGGGACAGACTGCCATATCGATGACGGCGGCAAGCATGAACATCGGCATCGTCGTGGCGCTGACCGTTGTGGTGTATGCCGGAGTCGGTTTGGTGCTGAGCCCCTCGCAAACGGCCGGCTTGGAGACGCTGCCTGCCGCTGAACATCCTCACGGAACGGCATTGCTCAACACGTGGAACATGATTGCCGCATCGTTAGGCCCGTCGCTGTTTATCGGCCTACTCTCGAGTTCTGCGGCGACTGCCGGCGCGGCTGGCGCTGCGACCGATGTTGCCCAGGCGATTGGATTTGCAGCTGCCGTGCGTGTGGCGGCTGTAATTGCCGTGGTTGGGTTCGCGACGTCGCTGGTGTACGCTCGTCGCGAGTCGCACATGTCGCATTAATGTGTGCACATAGATTCTGCAGCTAGATTGGATGGCGACACCATAAACTAATGGACGTTTTGCCGAGAGGCATGAATGTTTAAAGCGCAAAGAGTGCGCGACGGGCCCCGCGAATGGGGCGATGATGCCCGAGAGGGCCAAGAAGGAGTCTCATGTCCGAGAACGAAGAGATCATGAACGAGACCGAGAACGAGACCATGGCTGCCGAGGTTGAGGCAGTCGAGACCGTGGAGACCGAAGCTGCCGAGGTTGAGGCTGCTGCCGAGGTTTCCGCCGAGGAGGAGGCCGAGGTTGCCGAGGCCGCCGTTGATTACGATGACGAAGAGCTGATGGACAAGATGCAGAAGGCCGCCCGCCTGCTGCGTAGCCGTCGCTTTGCTATTTCCAAGGAGGAGGAGGCCAAGGCCGAGCGCATGGCGAACATCGAGCGCGCCATCAAGCTCCTTGACCTCAAGCCCAAGATGGAGCAGAAGGAAATGTCCGACCTGCTGGGCATGCGCCTTCGTGAGCTCGATGGCCTGATGGCTGAGGCCGAGGCTGCCGATCTGGTCGGCCGCATCGACGACGCCGAGGGCGATATGCGCAAGATCGTCGTCTTCGCTGCCGAGGATGCCGCTGAGGGCCTGGTCGAGCTTGCCAACAAGAAGGAGAAGCTCCTGCCCGAGCTTTCTTACGAGGAGGCCACCGAGCTGATGGCCGCTCTCGATAAGGTTATCGCTCCGCTCGTCGCCATGGGCCTGGACGAGGACCGCGGTCCTCGCGGCGGCCGTGACGATC
>CALJPV010000027.1:0-18900 GCA_937980385.1 uncultured Collinsella sp.
GTGCTGCACCTGCTCGCCGAGCGCGATCCGCAGCGCGTCGTGCCCTGCGTCCCCGCGCTGATCGAGGCGCTCGACCGCCCCGAGGCGCAGACCCGCTGGGAGGCCCTCGATGCTCTGACGGCGCTCGCCACCACCTGCCCCGAGCAGCTGGGCGATGCCTTTGAGGGCGCCGAGACCGCACTGTTCGACGAGATTTCCTCCACGCTGCGCTATGCCGCCTTCCGCCTGCTGTGCGTGTGGGGCGCCACGAGTGTCGAGCGTTCGCGCGAGGCTTGGCCCATCCTGGACGAGGCCATTCAGTGCTACCACGGCGACCTCGAGTATCGCGACATGCTCGGTTGCCTGTACGAGTTTGGCCAGGGCGGGATCGACGCCGAGGTCGCCGAGAAGCTCGCGCTGCGCCTTAAGTTCGATGCCGAGAACGGCAAGGGCAGCTATCTCAAAGCCCGTTCGAGCGAGATTTGCGAAATGCTTGTTAAACGCTTTGACCTTGATCTCTCCAAAAAGAAGAAGCGTGCTAGCGTTAAAAAATCTGACGACGCCGAAAACGAGGAGTAACAGATTATGGCGCACGATGTAGTCCTGATTCCCGGTGACGGTATTGGTCCCGAGATTACGCAGGCCATGCGCCGCGTGGTCGAGGCCACCGGTATCCAGATCAATTGGAATGTCCAGGAGGCCGGTGCCGGCGTCATGGACGAGTTTGGCACGCCACTGCCCCAGCACGTGCTCGATGCGGTCGCCGAGACCAAGGTTGCCATCAAGGGCCCCATCACCACGCCGGTCGGCACGGGTTTCCGCAGCGTCAACGTGGCCCTGCGCAAGTACTTTGACCTGTACGCCTGCGTGCGCCCCTGCCTGTCGCAGCCGGGCGACGGATCGCGCTTTCGCGACGTCGACCTGGTCATCGTGCGCGAGAATACCGAGGACCTCTACGCCGGCATCGAGTTCGATGAGGGTGCTGCCGAGGTCGAGGAGCTCTCGCAGCTCGTTGAACGCTCGGGTCAGAAGACCTTCGCCGCCGATTCCGCCATCTCGATCAAGCCGATCTCCATCGTCAAGAGCCGCCGTATTGTGGAGTATGCCTTTGAGTACGCCCGTCGCTGCGGCCGCAAAAAGGTGACGGCCGTACACAAGGCAAACATCATGAAAGCGACCGACGGCCTGTTCCTGCGCGTGGCGCGCGAGGTGGCCGCCAACTATCCCGATATCGAGTTCAACGACAAGATCGTCGACGCCACCTGCATGGGCCTGGTCCAGAACCCCAATGACTTCGATGTCCTGGTGCTGCCCAACCTGTACGGCGACATCGTGAGTGACCTGTGCGCCGGCCTGGTGGGCGGCTTAGGGATGGCCCCCGGCTCCAACATCGGTGCCGACTGCGCCATCTTCGAGGCAACGCACGGCTCCGCGCCCGATATCGCTGGCCAGGATATCGCCAACCCCACGGCCGAGATTCTCTCTGCTGCGATGATGCTCGATCACCTGGGCGAGAACGATGCTGCCAATCGCATTCGCGCCGCCGTATCTGCCACGCTCGACGAGGGCGAGCAGGTTACCGGCGACGTGCGCCGTGCCCAGACCGGCTCCGTCGAGGGGGCCGTGGGCACGCAGGCCTTTGCCGATGCCGTTATCGCGCACCTGGCCTAAGGTAGGCACGCTGCAAACGCCTAAATAGTACTTAAGTGTTTGCGTATAACCTAAGAATCAATACGCCCGGCGCTCTGTCGGGCGTATTCTATTGAGGACTATGTTTCCTAACAAGGAGTAACCGATATGGGTCTGATTCAAAAGAAGGACGAGAAGGACGAGATCGACGGCATCCAGATCATCGAGCGCGGCGAAGGCTCCGACGGTGACGAGGACGAGAAGATCGACCTGGTCGCCGGTACGTCTGCCGAGCACATTGCTGCCGGTACGACGGCCGAGGAGGAGGACGCCCGTCTGGAGGCTCAGGTTGCCGCGGATGCCGCTGACGAGAATCTGATGCCCGAGGCCCAGGATGAGGACGACGATATCCTGGGTTCCGATGAAGACGATCGCGTATCCAAGCACAAGAAGACGATGATCGCCGCCTTTGTGGTTGCCGTCGTGATCGCTGCGGTGGTCGGCTTCTTTATTGGCAATGGCGGCTTTGGCGGCAAGGGTGTCGGCTCGGCGACCCTGACCGAGGACCAGCTCGATTCGACCGTGGCAAGCTATAGCTACAACGGCAAGAAGAGCGACATCACCGCGCGCGAGGCCATCGAGAGCCAGTACAGCCTCGATACCGTCAAGGATAGCGATGGCAACTACACCGCTCCTTCTGCCGACGTCATCCTGTCCTACGTGCGCAACAAGATCCTGCTCGATGCTGCCGAGGACGAGGGCATTACCGTCTCTTCCAAGGAGATGAAGCAGTACGCCGAGGATTCCATCGGCACTTCTGACTACAAGACCATGGCCACGCAGTATGGCGTGTCCAAGGACCAGGCCAAGCAGATCGTCCGCCAGTCCGCGACGCTGCAGAAGCTCTACAAGAAGAAGGTGGGCGATAGCTCCGCAAGCATGCCGACCGCTCCGACCGAGCCTTCTGACGGCAATGAGGACACCGCGAGCAAGGATTACGCCGACTACATCATCAACCTTGCCGGCGACGAGTGGGATAGCGAGAAGGGCACTTGGAAGGACGCCGACAGCACCTACGCTAAGGCCTTTGCCGACGATGCCTTTACGGCCGATAGCGCCACCTATAAGCAGGCCATGACTGCCTACTACACTGCTTACCAGCAGTACTCTTCGCAGGCTTCGAGCGCCAGCTCCAAGTGGACCGAGTATGCTAACGGCCTCTACGCCAAGGCCAACATCAGCATCTACGGCCTGTTTGCGTAAAGAGTCGCACGGCTCATCGAGCATCTAGCCGATAGACAGCAGAAAGTCCGCCAGTACGGAAGTCGTTCTGGCGGACTTTTTGCGTTGAGGGCGTGATTGGCGGCTTAATTATGGCTATTCATCTTTAAGTCCAAAAAGGCTATCGGCTTCATCGTCGGATATATATTCCAGTACATCGCCCGGTTGGCAGTCGAGTGCCCGACATATCGCGTCAAGAGTTGAAAAACGTATGGCAGAAACCTTGCCCGTCTTAATGCGTGACATATTGACCTGGGAGATGCCCACGCGTTCCGCAAGCTCTTTGGATGAGATCTTGCGTTCGGCGAGCATGCGGTCAAGCCGCAGAATAATCATGGATTCCCCCTAGAGCAACTCGTCATCTTGTTTTTGCAGGATATACCCGTAGCGGAAGATACTGGCAATCAGGCAAATAATCAGGCCTGCAAAGAGCATGGAGGGCTCGAATAATTGGCCGACGAACGCATCCGTAAAGCTGCCGCCAAATCCTGAGAGTATCAATCCCGTGATTACGGCACCAAGAAGCCTCACGGCAACGCCGCCGATAAGGAATAAATGTCCTACTCGACGAAGCGTCTGGTTGCATTCAAGGTCAAAGGGTCTGCCTTCCTTTTCAATGTTGAAGAAAAGCCTGCGCACGCTTATCGCGATGGTAAGCGCGAGACATGTCATCAAGAGGCTTCCTATGGCAGTGTGACCATCGTGTGCGACGAGCATAAGTGGGGCCTGCGCATCGGTACCGACAATAGCCAGGCACGGCCCTTCGCCGGCTTGAAGTTCTACGGATTGGAGGCACGACCCTTGGGAGAGGCCGGGCAATATAAGTAGAAGGTCAATCGCAATGACTGCGAGGAGTCCCAGAGCGAGCGCTGTGGTAATGCAGATTGTGGCCCATTTGCAGATGCGAGCGAGCTTCCTCAGTTTGGCTATCGTCTGTTCGCGGCTGATGGTTTCATTCGATATAGATGCGTTTCGGTGGACCATAACCCCTCCAATCGGCGTTTTGGATGATACTTGTATCATATCAAAATTAACGATAAACGATAAATAATTACTAATAATGAGTAAGTAATGATTGAAAACGATTAGCGTGAGCTATTAGCTCATTTTGGATGCCGGAGTTTGGCGTTCGGGGGATGAGGACAAATGCCAAAAACTTCCCGTGATCGCGCAAGCGTTCCATCGCGCTTCCCTAATTCATCTGGGAAAACAACTGCAAACGATTACAAGTAACCGGTGAACGGTCGAAAACTACCGTTCACCGATAATCTCAAAACTGGTTCTAACTGGTATTAAGTCAAAAAGACCAATTCACATATCTTCACAATGACCTGCAATTTTTCTACACGCTATTTTTAGCCGCCCTGCGTTGTTTAGACACAGGAAAAGATCCGATCTTTTGCCAAAGCATTTCGGAACGGTTTCAAAACCGCAGGTAGAAGTGTTAACGACCGGTAAACGGTCGATTTATCACCGTGAGCGGTGCAAAAACGTTTTACCGTATGAATCAACGAAAGCGACCTCTTCTGGGGTGATATAGTGACAACAACACGTCACGTGGTTACTACCAGTTTAGAAACCACTGGTCTTCAAAGTACGCTTTCTAAGAAGCTTTAAGGGCGAGCGCCCGCTGGCTTCCGAAAATCATCGGACTCAGATCGTACACACCTTCGGAAGGGAAATTTGAATGGTTGGCTTTATTCTTACCGGTCATGGACAGTTCGCACCCGGCCTCGCAAGCGCTATCGCTATGGTTGCTGGCGACCAGCCCGCTTTTACCGTCGTTCCTTTTGAGGGCGACCAGGCTGCTTCCTACGGTGAGGATCTCCGCGCCGCTATTACCGCCATGCGCGAGGAGTGCGATGGCGTGCTCGTCTTTACCGACCTGCTTGGTGGCACCCCGTTCAACCAGGCGATGATGATTGCCCAGGATGTCGACAACGTCGAGGTTCTGACCGGCACCAACCTTCCCATGGTTATTGAGCTTCTGTTCCTCCGCGGCAACGCCACGCTCGCCGAGCTTGGCGAGCAGGCCGTGACCGTTGGCCAGACGGGCATCACCGCCCAGACGGTCGCATCCGTTGCCGGCTCCGACGAAGAGGATATCTTCGGCGACGAGGACGGCATCTAATGGCCGATTTCGGAGCCAACGTCCTGAGCTCCTCGGTCGCCCTTTTAGGCCTGCTTGTCATCATGGGCTTGATTTACACCATCTGGTCGCAAATCAACATGAAGAAGAAGCAGAAGTACTTCAAGGAGCTGCACACCGAGCTCAAGCCGGGTCAAGAGGTTCTTTTCGCCGGCGGTATCTACGGAACCGTCAAAGGCATCGAAGGCGAGAAGGTCCAGATCAAAGTCCGATCCGGAGCCGTCGTAGATGTTTCGCGTTACGCGATTCAGGAGATCAAGTAACTGTCGTCAGCAAATAACGAAAGGAAGCTGATCAACATGGCAGAACCCAACATTCTTCTTACCCGCATCGATAACCGACTGGTTCATGGTCAGGTTGCCACCCAGTGGAACTCCACCCTGGGCTCCAACCTCATCCTCGTCGCCAACGACGACGTGGCGTCCAACACCATGCGCCAGAACCTCATGAAGATGGCCGCTCCCGCCGGCGTCGCTACGCGTTTCTTCTCTCTGCAGAAGACCATCGACGTCATTGGCAAGGCGAGCCCGCGCCAGAAGATCTTCATCGTGGCCGAAACACCGGAAGACGTGCTTACGCTCGTCAAGGGCGGTGTGCCTATAAAGAAGGTAAACATCGGCAACATGCACATGTCGGAAGGAAAGCGCCAAGTCGCCACCTCCGTCGCAGTTAACGACGAGGATGTCGCTGCGTTTAAAGAGCTGCAGGAATTGGGGGTGGAGTTGGAGATCAGGCGCGTTCCGAGCACGCCTGTTGAGGACACGAGCAAGCTCTTCTCGTAATCCTCGTGATCCACGTTGTCAGGAGTGAAACCCTGACGTTCTGTACGTGAAATCCAAAGTGCGTACATACATTTTGAAAGGAGGAGCAAGATGGAATACTCGATCATCCAGATCGCTCTGGTCTTCGTCGTCACGTTCATCGCGGCAATCGACCAGTTTGACTTCCTCGAGTCTCTCTATCAGCCCATCGTCACCGGCGCCGTCATCGGTCTTATCCTTGGCGACCTCAACACCGGTCTTCTCGTGGGTGGTACCTATCAGCTCATGACGATCGGCAACATGCCGATCGGAGGCGCTCAGCCGCCTAACGCCGTCATCGGCGGCATCATGGCAGCCATTCTCGCTATCGCCACGGGCCTCGAGCCCAACGCGGCAGTCGGTCTCGCCATTCCGTTCGCTCTGCTTGGCCAGCTCGGCGTTACCCTGGTCTTCACGCTTATGTCCCCGCTTATGTCCACGGCCGATAACATGGCTCACAACGCGGACACCAAGGGCATCGAGCGCCTGAACTACTTCGCCATGGCTCTGCTCGGCCTGATCTTCGCTGTCGTCGTCACCCTGTTCTTCATCGCTGGCGCTACCATTGGTCAGACCATCGCTTCCGCCATCCCGACTTGGCTGCAGACCGGTCTGTCCGCTGCAGGCGGCATGATGCGCTTCGTCGGCTTCGCCGTCCTGCTCAAGGTTATGATGAACCGCGATATGTGGGGCTTCTTCCTCATGGGCTTTGGCCTCGCGCTCATCACCGTTGCCAACGATTCGCTGGCAACCCCTGCTCTGCTCATCCTCGCTCTCATCGGCTTCGGCATCGCTTTCTGGGACTTCCAGCAGCAGACCGAGCTGAAGGGTGCAGCTGTTTCTGACGGAGGTGACTTCGAAGATGGCATCTAATGAGTATGTGATCCCGGAGCACTACGAGGATCTCACTCCTGCTCCGCAGCTCGACCAGAAGACCCTCAACAAGATGGCTTGGCGCTCCTGCTTCCTGCAGGCATCGTTCAACTACGAGCGCATGCAGGCCGCTGGCTGGCTCTACTCCATCATCCCCGGTCTGGAGAAGATCCACACCAACAAGAACGACCTCGCGGCTTCCATGAGCCACAACCTGGAGTTCTTCAACACCCACCCGTTCCTTGTCACCTTTGTTATGGGCATCGTGCTTTCGCTCGAGCAGAACAAGGTTGACATCCCCACGATCCGCGCCGTCCGCGTCGCCGCAATGGGCCCGCTCGGTGGTATCGGTGACGCCCTGTTCTGGCTGACGCTCGTGCCTATCACGGCCGGCATCACCTCCAACATGGCCATCAACGGCAACGCCGCTGCACCGATCATCTTCCTGGTGATCTTCAACGTCGTCCAGTTCGCTCTGCGCTTCTGGCTCATGAACTGGTCCTACAAGCTTGGCACCAGCGCTATTGACGCTCTGACCGCCAACATGCAGGCCTTCACGCGTGCCGCTTCCATCATGGGCGTCTTCGTCGTCGGTTGCCTGGTCGTCACCATGGGTGGCACCCAGATCAACCTCCAGATCCCCAACGGCACCACCCGTGGTCTCTCCGCTACTACCGTGATCGTCTCCGAGAAGGAGGCCGAGAACTTCACCGGTATGGAGGGCATCGATACCGAGACCGCTGAGGCCGGTACCATCGCCATGACCGATAAGGACGGCAACGCCCTTACCGCTTCCGATGCCGACGGCAACGCTGTCGAGTGCGGCGTCACCGATCTGGGTAACGGCATGGAGTCCGTGACCTACGGCACCGTTACCGAGGATCCGGTCAACTTCTCTGTTGCCGACACCCTCAACACCATCGTCCCGAAGCTCGTCCCGCTTATGCTTACGCTGCTGCTTTACTACATGTTCGCTAAGCACAGCTGGACCCCGACCAAGGGCATTCTCCTGCTCTTCGTCCTTGGCATCCTGGGCGCTGGCCCGCTTGGTCTCTGGCCGAGCATCTGGTAAGGCTCTAGCTTGAGGGGTGTGTCCCTACGCGGCTCACACCCCGACCCCTTAAGCCATGTGTATGTTAAAAGCCGCGTGCTCGAAAGAGCGCGCGGCTTTTGTTTTCTTAATGATTCGGGTGTGGCAGACAGATAATGCATAACACCCTAGGTAGTTAGCCGAATTCGAGCAAAAGGGAGGATAGGATGGCGATCGGAGCGCGTAAGCAACCGCTGTACGATCAGCTGGTCGATATTCTGACCGAAAAGATTGACCATGAATATCGCGCCGGTGACATGATTCCTTCCGAGCGCGAACTTTCGGAGCGCTATGGTCTCTCGCGCACTACGGTACGCCTGGCTCTGCAGGAACTGGAGCGTTTAGGACTGGTGGTTCGGCAGCACGGTCGCGGTACCTTTGTGACCGACCGTTCGGCAAAAGCAACCAATCTTATGCAGTCCTACAGCTTTACCGAGCAGATGCGCGCGATGGGTCGAGAACCCGAGACCACGATTCTCGAGTTTTGCGAGATGGAGGCCGATAAGAATCTGGCCGAGCATATGGGATTGCGCATCGGTGATCGCATTTTTAAGCTCAAGCGCCTTCGCTCTGCCGACAACATGCCCATGATGGTCGAACGCAGCTATCTACCGGTTCGTCAATTTCTGTCCCTAAAGCGACCGCTGCTGGAGCGTAAGCCGCTTTACGATGTGATTGAGCAGGACTTTCAGCAAAAGATTCGCGTGGCCGAAGAGGAGTTCTATGCGAGCATAGTCCGTCCCACCGATGCCCACCTTTTGGGAATTGTCGAGGGCTCGCCTGTGCTCGATTTGGTCAGGACTACGTATAACGAGTCAAACGAGGTAGTGGAGTACACACTCTCGGTTGCTCGTGCCGATCAGTTTAAATACAAGGTTTACCACCAGCGCAGTAACTAGTGCTCGCATCGTTTCCATATGGTGATTCTTTGCATTTAACTGGTTACTACCAGATAACCAACCGAAGTGTATAATTGCACGTCAGAGGATTACTTCTAGAGAGAGGTATTAGAAATGTTCGAGAAGAGTGTCGAGGAGCTCACCGAGCTCGGCGCCCAGATCACCACGGCCGAGATTGCTCAGCAGCCCGAGCTTTGGCGTGATACGCTCAACATCTATCGCGAGAACAAGGAGGCCATCGAGGCCTTCCTGGCCGAGGCTCGCGCTATGGGCGAGGGTCGTCTGTCCGTTGTCTTCACCGGTGCCGGTACGTCCGACTACGTTGGCGATACCTGCGCCCCGTACCTGCGTCACGCTGGCAACACTGATCTCTACGACTTTAAGCCCATCGCCACGACCGACATCGTGAGCGCCCCGCGCGACTTCCTGCGCGCCGAGGATCCCACGCTCGTGGTTTCCTTTGCCCGCTCTGGCAACAGCCCCGAGAGCCTTGCCGCCGTTGCCGTTGCCAAGGAGCTCGTCCACAACGTCAAGTTCCTCAACATCACCTGCGCTCCCGAGGGCAAGCTTGCCGTCGAGTCTGCCGATGATCCCAATGCGCTGACGCTGCTCATTCCGCGCGCCAACGACAAGGGCTTCGCCATGACCGGTTCTTATTCCTGCATGACCCTGCTCTCCACCCTTATTTTCGACACTGCCTCTGACGAGCAGAAGGCCGAGTGGGTCGAGACGATTGCCAAGATGGGCGAGGAGGTCATCTCCCGTGAGCCCGAGATCGCCGATTACCTGGCTGGCGATTTCAACCGCGTGACCTACTTGGGTTCTGGCTCCTTCGGTGGCCTTGCTCAGGAGAGCCAGCTCAAGATCCTCGAGCTCGCTCACGGTCTGGTCGCTACTTCCTACGACACCTCCATGGGCTATCGTCACGGACCTAAGTCCTTCGTCGACGATAAGACGCTCGTCTTCGTGTTCGTCAACAACGACGCCTACACCCGTCAGTACGACATCGACATCCTCAACGAGATCGGTGGCGACGAGATCGCTCAGCACACCATCGCCGTTCAGCAGGAAGGTGTCACCGTCTATGAGGGTGAGTCCTTCACCTTTAAGGGCTACGAGGCACTTCCCGAGGGTTACCTTGCTCTGCCGTTCGTGATGTTTGCCCAGGCTATCAGCCTGCTCAACTCCGTCCGCGTGGGCAACACGCCCGATACGCCGAGCCCCACCGGCACGGTCAACCGCGTGGTTAAGGGCGTGACGATTCACCCCTTCACCGCTTAATCGCGTCCCCCTGTAAGGGCGCCCGTCCGCTCATAACGGCGGGCGGGCGCTTTTTGTTTTACGTGAGCTGGGTATAAGCATTACCACAGTCAACTGCTTTAGAAGCGAGGAGTGCATATGAGCACGTACGCAATTAAGGCTGACAAGTTCTTCTTGCCGGCAGGACCGCAACTGGGCGGCTATCTTATGGTCGAGGATGGCGTTTTTGGCGCCTGGCAGGCCGACGAGCCCTCTTGCGAGATTAAGGACTACACGGGATCGTGGATCGCACCGGGTATGGTCGATACTCACATCCATGGCTTCTACAACCACTCAACTACCGATAACGATCCCGAGGGCATCGATATCAGCTCAACCGAGCTCGCCCGTCGCGGTACCACCAGCTGGCTGCCCACGACGTTCACCGATGGCGTCGAACAGATCAAGGACGCCTGCGCTGCTATCGCCAAGGCGGACGAGGGCCGCGGCCCCGACTTCTGCGGTGCCCGCATTCAGGGCATCTACCTGGAGGGCCCCTTCTTTACCATGAAGCACGTGGGCGCGCAGAACCCCGCTTACCTGATTGACCCCTCCGAGGAGGTTTTCGACCAGTGGCAGGAGGCTGCGGGCGGTCGCATCGTTAAGAGCGCCATGGCCGCCGAGCGCGACGGTGCCGCTGCTTATGCGGCTGCTCTGAACGCCAAGGGCGTGGTGACCAGCATCGGTCACTCCGACGCCACCTACGATGAGTGCATCGCCGCTATCAATGCCGGTGCCAGCTGCTTTACGCATACCTATAACGGCCAGCGCGGTCTGCATCACCGTGAGCCCGGTGTCGTGGGTGCTGCCATGTCCACGCCCGAGACCTACGCCGAGATCATCTGTGACGGCAAGCACGTAAACCCTGCCGCCATCAAGGCACTGCTGCAGGCAAAGGGCTGGCAGCACACGGTGCTCATCACCGACTGCCTGGGCTGCGGCGGCATGCCCGAGGGCAGCTACACCAGTGGTGGCATGGACGTCATCATGAAGGACAACCTGTGCTGGCTCGCCGACGGCAAAAGCATTGCCGGCTCGGTGCTCACGCTTGCCCAGGGCGTCAAGAACATTGTCGATTGGGGCATCGCCAGCGCTGATATCGCCATTCGCATGGCAACCGAGGTGCCGGCTCGCTCTGCGCACATCGAGGATAAGTGCGGCAGCATCATGCCGGGTCGCGACGCCGACTTTGTCGTGTTCGACCATGAGCTCACCCTCGTCGAGACGTATGTTGGCGGCCAGAGCGTCGGCAACGCCTTTACCGATTAACGATAGAAAAAGACGGCGGGCCCGAATCTGCTCGGACCCGCCGTATGGGTTAAACGCTCAAAAGCACCTTAACAGTTACAGCTTGTTAACGATCTTCTTTGCCGTGCGCTTGACGCCGGCCACAAGACCCCCCGCGGGATGCTCCTTTTCGTATGCTAGACGCTTCTCGCGCTTGGCGTACTCTTCGACGATGATGTCGCCATACTCGTCTTCGATCTTGTCGAAGAAGTCGACGGCGCCCTTAATTTCCTCAGCGGTCGGGTGTCCCTTCTGGACGCCGCCGGTGAGTTTGAACGGCCCCCACGTATCAAAGCCGGGACAGCCGTAGACGCCCATAAAGATGGCCTGCCTCATGCGGCAGATGCCATCGATATCCTTGCCGTACCACTTGTTTTTGCCACCGTAGGTCATAAGGCCAAACACCTTGTCCTGCGGCTGCAGCACGTTCGTGAGCACGCGTGCCATGTCCTTGTCGATCTCGGAGTAATAGATGCCCGTGGCGACACCGATCAGATGGTATTCGTGCAGGTCGGGGTACTCGTTTTTACCGAGTGACTTCACGTCGAGGGTATCGATCTCGGGGTGCGCCTCGACGATGGCGTCCACGAGCTTTTTCGTATTGCCGTGGTGGTGTGAGGCATAAAGGATGATGGTTCGCATAAGAAGGCCTTTCAGCTGTAATTGCATCAATGTCTGTATGGTACCCCGTTGCATGGCTGGGAAACCGGACGCATCGATGAACGTGCGGGTTTGTCCTTTGGTCAGGGCCGAGACGGGTTCTTGCGAGCAAAAAGCAGTTGTTCGAAAGGATGGACAATGGAATACGCTCTCTCCAACGATTCGATTTCTATCAAGGTCTCCACGGCCGGTGGTTCGTTTACCTCGATTGAGGCTGGAGGTCGCGAGTAC
Source organism: uncultured Collinsella sp. (assembly GCA_937980385.1). Classification (GTDB taxonomy): domain Bacteria; phylum Actinomycetota; class Coriobacteriia; order Coriobacteriales; family Coriobacteriaceae; genus Collinsella. Next base: position 12,178 of record CALJPV010000027.1, read on the forward strand.
TTGTGGCAGGGCGATCCCGCCGTGTGGTCCGGCCAGGCACCGATTTGCTTCCCGATTTGCGGAGGTTTGCGCGATAACAGCGCCATGACGTTTGCCGGACATCATGTGAAGCTCGCCCGCCATGGGTTTGCGCGCAAACAGGAGTGGAAGCTGCTGAGCCAGAGCGAGAACGAGCTGGCGATGTGCCTGGCTTCGGAGGATAACGCCGCGCTGCTGAGCGATTATCCGTATCCGTTTAAGCTTGTCGCCCGCTATACGCTCGAGGACGCCGCCGTGCGCGTCTCCTATGAGGTTACCAACGAGGGCACCGAGGACATGCCTTTCTTTATCGGTGGACACCCCGGCTTTAGGTGCCCGCTCGATGAGGGCGAGGCCTATACGGACTACGAGTTGCGTTTTGAGAAAGACGAGGCTGCTGAGCTTTGCGCTGCCGTCCCCTCGACTGGCTTGATTGACGTGACCAACCGCTCCAAGAACCCCATGGTGGGAAAGACGCTGCCTCTGTCACATGAGCTCTTCGATTTTGCGGAGACCATCTTTGACGTGCTCGAGAGCCGTCAGGTCACGCTTTCCAAAAAGGGCGAGGACAAGGGTGTTCGCCTGAGCTTTGAGGGCTTCCCGTACCTCATTGTGTGGAGCAAGCCCGAGGGTGATTTTGTGGCAGTTGAGCCCTGGGGCGGTCTTTCGACCTGCTCCGATGAGGACGACGTGCTTGAGCACAAGCGCGGCTGCCTTATCGCCAAGCCCAAAGAAACCATCGTGCGCTCGTTCACAATCGAGATTCTGTAGTCGCATGTAGCCAATTCGTTTTGCAAGGCATAAGGAGCCTGCGAGATAAGGAGCTAGAAATGATCCTCACCGTTACGATGAACCCGTCCGTCGATACGCGCTATCAGCTCGATGAGCTCATTATCGACGACGTCAACCGCGTGACGCCCGAAAAGACCGCCGGCGGTAAGGGCCTCAACGTGGCCCGCGTCCTGGGCCAGCTGGGCGACGATGTCGTGGCAACCGGCTTGCTTGGTGGTCATATGGGCGCCTATATGGCCGAGCTCATGGATGCTAACGGCATTAAGAATGATTTTGTGCCCATCAAGGGCGAGACTCGCATTTGTCTCAACATCCTCCACGCCGGCAACCAGACCGAGCTGCTCGAGAGCGGCCCGACGATTGCCCCCGAGGAACTCGATGCCTTTACCGCCAAGTTCGCCGAGCTTGCGAGCAAGGCCGATGTCGTTACCATCTCGGGTTCGCTGCCCCGCGGCGTCGAGGCGGACTACTACGCCAAGATCACGGGCATTGCCGAGAACGCCGGCGCCAAGGTGCTGCTCGATACCTCGGGTGCCTCGCTTGAGGCTGCGCTCAAGTCCGAGGTCAAGCCTGAGCTGGTTAAGCCTAACCTGACCGAAATTAACGGCCTTCTGGGCACGAGCTTTACCACCGACGATGTGGACGAGCTCCGTTCCGCGCTCGCCTCTGACGCCCGCTTCTCCGATATCCCCTGGGTCGTCGTATCCATGGGCGCTGCCGGCTCAGTTGGCTTCCACAATGGCCGTGCGTTCCGCGCCAAGACCCCCGATATCCCCGCCGTTAACGCTACGGGCTCTGGCGATTCGACCATTGCCGGCTTCGCACATGCGATTGCTGCCGGCGCCGACGACGAGACGGTGCTGCGTACCGCCAACACCTGCGGCAAGCTCAATGCCATGGATCCCATGACTGGCCACTTGGTTATGGATCGTTGGGACGAGGTTTACAACGGCGTTGTCGTGACCGAGCTGTAGGAGCTTGTGCTGCGGCCCCGGCATCGGTTGCTAGCTCATGTCGACGACAAGTGCAGTAGCATTATGCCGGGGCGCGACGCCGACACTGTCGTGTTCAATCCCGACCTTACCCTGGTCGAGACGCATGTGGGTGGCAACAGCGTCGGTAATGCGTTTGCCGAGTAGCCGCCAAAGAAACGATCCGAGAGGGGATTTAGATGATTTACGGTGCATTGGGCGATATCGAGGAGTACCGTGGAATGCTCAAGGGCCTCGACGTGCTGATCGATTGGCTCGAGGAGAACGATCCGGCGAAGCTCGAGGTCGGCAGCCATCCGATTCTGGGCGACAAGGTCTTTGCGAACGTCATGGCTCCCACGACGCGTCCCGAAGCCGAGGCTCACTATGAGACGCATCAGCGCTATCACGACCTGCAGATCGACGTCGAGGGTCGCGAGGCCTTTAAGGTTGCCACGGGCAGCCTGACGCTGGTCCAGGAGTTCGACGAGAAGGACGACTACGATCTGGTCGATTCCGACGCCTCGATCGCCGGCGATCTTGCTGACGACAAGTTTGCGCTGTTTGTTGCCGGCGAGCCTCACATGCCCACGCTCGAGTTCCCGGGCGATGGCGCGCAGCCGGTCAAGAAGATTTGCTTTAAGCTGCTTGCAGATGCTTACTGGGAGGAGTAGCGCGCTGCTTGGCTGAGCTGTTCGTGTTGCGAGCGTTATCCCTTGGGGGAGCTCGCTTGGGCCCCGCTGAACGCGGTTCCTTTGGGGATTGCGGTTGGCGGGGCTTTTGTTGAGTAGGGGAGTTTCCGGCGGCGTTGTGCTTGGATTGGCGGATGCGCGCCCGAAATCGGCAACAAAAAACCGCCCGAAGGCGGCTATCTTGTGCAATGGAGCCAGCGACCGGGCTCGAACCGGTGACCCCCGCTTTACGAGAGCGGTGCTCTACCAACTGAGCTACGCTGGCGACCATGTGGTGACGCAACTGAGGCGTCAACGGCTGTCTATGATACGGGACATCGCACATCCGCGCAAGGGTTCTGACGGCTTTTCTCACTTTAAATGCACTAATATTGGAGACGCGATGTCTGCGGTACTCATTTGGCGCTTGACCTGCTGTCGAGTTGGTGGCCGACGTCCCGCTCTTACGGGTCTCAAACAGAATGGGGCAGCGATGACTCAACCCAAGATCCTTCTCACGCGTATCGATGACCGTTTCATTTACGGGCAAGACGTTGAGCTGTGGAACGAAGCCGTGGGTTCCAACCTCGTCCTAATCGTCAACGATGAGATCGCGGCAGATTCGCGCCAATGGGCCCCTATGAGGGTGGCCACGCCCGATGGCGTCTGGACGCGGTTCTTCTCGGTGCAAAAGACCATCGACATCATTCATACCGCAACGCCTCGCCAATTGATTCTGATCATGGTGGCCTCACCCTCCGATGCGCTCGCGCTGGTTAAGGGCGGTGTGCCAATAACCAAGATTAGTATCGGCCATATGCGGACGGGGGAGGGCAAGCGCTCTGCAACGCCTGCCGTTGCCGTAGGCGATACAGACATCGCCGTCTTCAAAGAGTTGCAAAAGCTCGGTATAGAGCTAGAAATCCGCCATCTCCCCAGTTCCGCCCCCGATCCCATCGGCAATCTGTTCAACTGATCCCTTGGGGACGGAGGAAAACGGATCATTTTGCCCTTGCGAGGGACGCGTGCGATGACGCCTGTTAAAAACTATGCCCATTTACTACGTTTGATCGGCTATCGCCGAGCATGTCGAATTTGAGAAAAACAAAACTGCAGGTAGACGGCTCGCGAATTTAACAAAAACCGGTGCATGCTCGAGCATCCCGGGCTAAACGTAGTAAATGGGCATAGTTTTGATATGCCACTCATATAGTCACAGCGAAAATGCGCCCAAAAGATGAAAAAGCGCCCGTCGGCGGTGGTGCCGGCGGGCGCTGCTGTGCGAGATGTCGCGTTGTGGGCCTAGTGCCTCATAAAGTGGTATTCGATCATATTGCTGTAGGGGTGACCCGGACCCACAATGCCCTGCGGGAACAGCGGCTGGTGCGGCGTGTCGGGGTACATCTCGGCCTCGAGGGCGAAGCCGGCGCCCCAGCCATAGTTGGCGTCGTCCTTGGCGTGCTCGTCGCCCAGCCAGTTGCCGGTGTAAAGCTGCACACCCGGGGCGGTGGTGTAGTAGTCCAGCTCACGACCGGTCCACATCTCCTCGACATGTAGGGCGCGACGCAGGTTGCGGCCGTACTGATAGCCATCGATGCACAGGCAGTGATCGTAGCCACGGGCCTGCTTAATCTGCGGGTCGTCGGCCTCCATGCCGGGTGCGACGGGGCGCAGCTCGCGAAAGTCAAACGGTGTTCCCTCGACCGGAGCGATTTCGCCGGTGGGGATGTTCTGCTCGTTAATGGGCAAGTAGTGGGCAGCGTTGGCGATAAAGAAGTGCTCACAGTCCATGCCGGCGTTATGGCCGGCAAGGTTAAAGTACGTGTGGTTGGTCATGGACACGTAGGTGGCGCGGTCGCTCTCGCAACCATACTCGATGCGGAAGACGCCGGTGCGCGTAACGGTAAACACAGCCGTAAAGGTTCGGTTGCCGGGCAGGCCCAGCTCGCCATCCTTAAGCGAGGTGGTCATGCGCACGGCGTTGTGAGTCTCGTCGAGCTCAACGTCCCATACGCGCTTGTGCAGACCATGCTCAAGATCGCTGTGCAGGTTGTTGACGCCTTCGTTGGCCGGCATGTGCCAGTCCGTGCCGTCGATGGTGATCGTGGCGCCCGCGGTGCGGTTTGCCACGGGGCCGATGGTCGCGCCAAAGCAGGCGGGGTTGTCAAAGTAATCCTCGAGCTTATCGAAGCCCAGCACCACATCGCGCACGTTGCCGGGAATATCGGGCACATCGATACCCAGCACGGTGGCGCCATAGTCCATAATGCGAACGCAGATCTCGGGCCCGTTGAGGGTGTAACGATGAACGGAGGTGCCGCACGGCGCGGTGCCGAAAAGCTCGGAAGTGATCATTTGGTTCCTAACATCGAGGTATTTCGGACAAACTGTAGCGCGAACAGGCGAGATTATCACTACATCCCACTAAAGCAAGGGGTATTTTTCTCAAAAAAGTGATGATTGGAGCTGTGCGGGCGTTCATTTTTGACGCGCACGAGTCTGATACAATTTGTTCGTTACTGTTTGAATGATATGCGCGCAAAGAACGGCGAGGATTCATCGTGATTAAGGCAGAGCGACAGGATAAGGTTCGTCAGCTGCTCGAAGAGCAGGGCACGGTCTCGGTCAAGGAGATTTCGGACGCGCTGGGCGTCTCGGACATGACGATTCGCCGCGACCTCGAAGAACTTGCGAGCCTGGGCGAGATTGAGCGCGTGCACGGCGGAGCCCGCAGTGCACAGGGACGTCCCCACGCTATGTTGCGCCACGAGTACTCGCACAGCGAAAAGCGCACCAAGCATGCCGAGGAAAAGTTGCAGATCGCGCGCCGCGCCGTGGAGCTCATCGAGGAGGGCTCGACCATCTTTTTGGGTACGGGTACCACGGTTGAGCAGATGGCCTCGATGCTGCCGGCGTTTCGTCTGCGCATCGTGACCAATTCGCTTTCGGTGTTTAACCTGCTCGAGGCGCGAGAAGACTGCGACCTGTGCCTCGTGGGCGGTATGTACCGTCGCCGCACTGCCGCTTTTGTGGGGCCAACGGCCGAGGATACCTTGCGTGCGCTGGGCATCGACGCGGCGTTTATCGGTGCCAACGGCATTCTGGATGGCGACGTATCTACGTCCAACATGGACGAGGGCCGTATCCAGCAGCTCGCCTTTAGCAAGGCAGACTCGCGTTATCTGATCGCCGATTCCAGCAAAATCGGCAAGCGCGACTTCTACACCTTCTGCCGCCTGGACAGCCTGGATGCCGTGGTGTGCGAACCGGGCATCGCCGCCGCGGATCGCTCCGCCATCGAGGAGCACACGCAGGTCATTTGCTAGCTAACACTGCAGGCGATACTTCTGCCCCTGCTGGCTCGGGGATTACCGCTTCACGTTGACGCGCAAATGTGCTCGGGCCAAGTATTCAGCTTGTGGGTTAGACCAGGCGGGAGTAGTCCTGTGACTGATGAAAGACGTGGGCGATATAGATCGTTTCGTGCTCAAACTTGTAAAGACACACGTAGTTGTTGACGGGAAACGATCGGTAATTACGTGCCGCCAACTCTTGCATGTGCGAGAGGGGACGTAGGAGTGGCTGCTCGCGAAGCAGATCAAGCTGATATTCAAACTCAGCGACAAAATTGCCTGCTGCGCGCGGATTCTTGAGAATCTGGGCAAGGTATCCGACGATACTCTCGTACTCATATCGCGCGCTTTTGAGTATGACGACGTTATAGGTCATATTTGTCTCGTATCGCGGTCGCGAAGGAGTCGTAGTCGCTATAGTCGCCTTGCGATATTTCGTCTTCTGCCAACATCATACGAGACAGCAGTTTTGCCTTGGCGATTTCTTCTTGCATGAGGCGATACTGGTCGCTGCTGATGCAGTGCATGGCCTCGTAGCCGTTCTTGGTAACGGTAACGTCGCGCTCAGACTCAACAAGTGCGGTGAATGTGGCAGTATCCTTCATATCTCGGACGGGCACACAAGCGGACATGGGAACCTCCTTTGCGTCGTGACATAATTGTACCACGGTATATTAAAACGTCGGCGTCGTCGAATTATCTCAATCTGTAACAGTTGGGAGTAGAAAACCGAGTTAGATGTTTCAGATCGAGATATTCTGCTTCGGGCTACCCGTTTGTCTCGATCTGTAACAGGTAGACGTGAAAAACCGGGCTACGTGTTACAGATCGAGATCTTCAAGTTCGGACCGCTCGTTTGTCTTGATCTGTAACAGGTAGGACCGAAAATCCCTGCCAGATGTTACAGATCGAGACAAA
>CALJPV010000028.1:0-3969 GCA_937980385.1 uncultured Collinsella sp.
CCAGACTTGATTAAGGGTCGATGGACGCTCTGCTCCATCGACCCTTTCCTTGCCCAAGTCTCAAGTGAGGGTGGCTTGGGGATGGTTTTGCGCGGGGGTCTTTCTACGACCCCCGCGCAGGGGGGTGCCGAACCCCGAACCCTGATGGGGAGTTTGAGGGGGCTTTGCCCCCTCATGTGAGCGCCGCCGCGAGCCGCCAAGCACCACACGGGTGTGGTATGCGAGCACCCTTCCGTAAAGGCTCCTAAAGCCGCTCGGGAGCAAGATGGAAGTGTATGGAAAAGTCTCGTTTACGTGACTTTGTATATACGCTTCCCAAATCTTGCAACTCGAAGAGCGGCCTTGGCCGGTGAGCGCTTGCGCGAGAGTCTTCTTTCTGCGGTGCCGCCGCCGCAGAAAGAAGACGGACAGCCCGACTAGGCGAACGCGCAGTAGACGTACCCGCCCTTTCGGTCGTACTCCCAATCGCCGGGAAGCTCGTTGCCGTCTGAATCGACCTCGACCCACCAGCCGTCCTCCGGGTCTCCTATGACGCGCCAGCGACGCTTGCCGAGCTGCGATACGAGTTCATCGCCGTCAGGCTCGACGAGCGCGGAGTCGCCCACATCGCCGACGCGCTCGACCGACAGAACCCACGCCTTGCCCTCGACGCTCGCGATTCGGTTGAAGAACTCCGAAAGCTCAAAGTCAGCCACCTCGGTGCGCTCGCATTCACCCGACCTGCGCAGCACGGATACGTTCCACTTCATGGCTAGCCCCTCCAAGCCCTCTTGAGCCTTTGCCATCGGCTCAGCTTCTGCTCGGCCGATTCCAGCGCGAGCGTCTGGGCAGTCTCGTGGTGGAGCGCCTGGGCGCCCTGCACCGCCTTGGTACTGTCGGCAACCGTCTCCATGAGCTTGGCTATCTGCTCGTCCTTCTTGGCGAGTTGGTCGATGAGGGCGGCGAGCGCTGGCGAATCGGCTCCGCTCGACCGCTCGTCACCGTGTATCTCCTGTGTATCTCGGTGTGTATCACCCTGTGTATCAGGCAGCTCCTCGTCAAGCGAATCGATGAACCCGCGAATCAAATCAGTTTGAGAACATCCTCGCAGCTCGGAAACCTTTTTTAGCTTACAGATTTGCTCATCTGTAAGCCTGAACATCTTCTGCGGCACGTGTATCTCCTGTGTATCTCGGCGTGTATCACCCTGTGTATCAGCCCATTTCATCACCCAAATGCAAAGCAGGCAAGAATCAATCGGCTTTCGGCTCCGTCATATCGACGTGGATATGGCCGCCCTCGTACCACGCGCCGTCCGGCAGGCCGTCGGTGTCACGTTTCCAGTCCCTCAGCCACTTGATGACGGTAGACCTCGACACGCCCAGCGCCTTCGCTATGTCCGAGTGGTTGGCATCCGGGTGCTCCCGGGCATAGGAGCGAATCAGCTCGCGCTTCTCACCGCTTCCCTTCGGCCGACCTTGCAACGCATGACCGGCATCCTCGCTCAGAATCTCAAGGCTCGAACGCGCCATTCTGAGGTGCAGCGCTTGCTTCCTGTAGTTCCGCTTGTTTTTCGGGATCGCTATTCCCGATATCCTCTCCAAGTCCTTGATGGGGAACTTCTTGTACCGCAGGTCGAGGCATTCGAGAGCGTTCTCGACCTCATGGTCGTTGCCGAACGGGTGCTCGGTGTCTACCGAATCCAGGAACGGCACCAGCGAATCCATGTCCGCCTTGACGCGTTCGCGGTCGGTGATGCCGCACTTCACTGCGTATATCGCCAGAGCCATCAGGCAGAAGTACCTATGGCTGAACGTCGCACCCGCGCGTATCTTGCGCAGCCACCAGTTGTAGAGGTCTTCCTTGGCATCCCACGAGCCGTCGGCGCGTCCGCCGCCGACGATGACCTTCTCGTACCACTCGGGGAATCTCTCCTTGGCCTGTTCGAGCGTGTACCTCGTCTCCCTCCACTTCTTCGACAGGTCTACCTGCTGTTCCGGGGGAAGGAAGTCGTTCAGCTCTTCGAGCGAGAAGGGGTGCGTGTTGACCGCGAACGCCCTGACCGTGCCGCCGTCCTTCGTCTTGCCGCCGATGACGCGGAACCCTTGGTTGATGCCCTGATGCTGCGGGTGCTCCCATTCCCTCGACGTATGCTTGTTCCACATCCTGTCGGTCAGGTGGTACTTCATGTCCTTCAGCAGGCTCTTGGTGTTCGGGTATAGGTCGGCGGGTTCCTCAAGGACGTAGTACAGATGAACGTTGTGGCCGCTCAGGATGATGTAGTTCGGCTCGGGATAAACGGGGTAGTCGCTTCGGCAGTTGTACAGGAAGGCCGTGAGCGTGCCGTCATCCTGCCCGTCGAGGTCGAAAATCATGGCGCACATCTTGCTCTGCGCGTCGGCGGTGTTCGCCCTGCCCCAGTAGGTGAGACCGTTCGTTATCGCCCAGTTCGCATCGCGGAACTCGGCAAGGGTCTCCTCGAACGTGTCCTCGAACAGGATTCGGCGGCGTCTCCTGTCTCCGACGAGCTTCCCGTCGCTGTCGTAATGCCCGCCGAACGAGCCGAGGATTATCGGGTTGGCCTTGCGCAGCCCGCCCGGCTCGCCCTCCGTCTGGATGAAGCCATCGCCGAGCTGGAAGATGTCCGAGTAGACTTCCATGGCCGACACCTCGGAAGCCCCGTATTCGAGAAGAACAGACTCAAGAGACAACCCGCTCACCAACCCATCCCGGAAGCCCTCATAGGCACGTTATATTATCAATAGATTTATTGTACACCCAGAGCCAGAAGAAAAGGCTCCCTCTGGAACCCCTCCCGGAAGCCCTCATAGGCACGTTATATTATCAATAGATTTATTGTACACCCAGAGCCAGAAGAAAAGGCTCCCTCTGGAACCCCTCCCGGAAGCTTCCCCGATAAAAGCGTCTGGCATTTGCCTGGCACTTGAAGTGCAGGCGTATTTCTCCCGATAGAAAGATATGATATGATTTCATATCATATCGAAAGGAGAGCGGGCATGAGCCAGATAGGGGTTCACCCCAGAATCAGCAGGCGGCACCCCGAGGTGAGCGAAGCGGACGTGATGGCCGCGATGCGGTCGATGATTCGCTACAAGCAACGCGAATCGGGCGAGTGGATTGCCGTCGGCACGGACTCCCGCAGCAGGCTGGTCGAGCTCGTCTACATCTACGATGCCGACGATGACTACTTCTTCGTCTACCACGGGATGACCCCACCGAGCGGCAAGACGCTCAGGGAACTCGGCTTGGAGAGGTGATTTGGATGAACGTGAACGATTTCATGGCGAAGCACGGCATCACCGATGCCGACCTCGACCGCATGGCCGCGCCCTACGAGGACGGCAGCTTCGAGCCGGAACCCGATGGCAAGGTGTTCAGCGGCTCACACCTCGACGCGGTCGGAACCCGCCGCGTGACGGTGGTCTACGACGCGAAGGATACGCAGAGAGTGGCCATGATAGCCCGCAGCAAGGGCGTGAAGCCGTCTTCGGTCTACAGGGACGCACTCGACTACTATCTGGCAGCACAGGCCTAAAGGACACTGACCATATGGCTGAAACGACAATGGAGCCTTGGAGCTTCACCATCGTCTTCGATGAGGATAAGGCGAAAAAGAACGGTTACGAGGTCGATACCCTCTATGACTACGTTGGCAAGAACGTCGAGGGGCTTGGAAACGAACGCATCGCACGCGGAACTTGGCGTGCAGCCAAGGGATACGATGAGGTCGATGCGCAAACCCTCGCGATTTCCAAGCTCTCCCGTCAGAAGTGGGTCATGCAGAATATCAAGTCACTTGCCTTTCGCGAGGACGATGATGAAATCTATGACGGAATCGAGACCATCCGACGGGTATATCCGGAGCGCGTTTTCGATTCGGAATCGGGCGAGTAGTCGGGTCAATGTAGTTGTCGGTGACTACGGGGCGGCGTGGTCTGCGCTCGCGCAGATCTAAGCCGACTCGTTCAC
>CALJPV010000029.1:0-30089 GCA_937980385.1 uncultured Collinsella sp.
GACGCCCCGGTCCAGGACGCTCCGTCCACCGAGGCTCCCGCATCTGCCGATGCCGAGCCCGCCGATGTCCGTCCCGGCCGCAGCCGTCGCACCGCGGCAAAGCGCTCGACGAAGGCGAAGGTCAAGGCTGAGGCCAAGCCCGTCGACGACAAGTCCTCCGAGGCAACCGCCGATGCCGCTTCCGAGGCCGAGAACGTTGACCAGCCGGCAACTGAGAAGCCCAAGCGTACGCGCGAGAAGTCCGCGAGGGCCAAGGTTGCCGAGCAGCAGGGTGACGCCGATTCCGGTGCTCATGCCAACGCCGACGCCAAGGCAGAGGGCGAGGCTCCGTCCGGCACCGATGCAACCGCAGCCGCGGCTGCCGAAGGCACCGAGACCGAAGAGGGCGCCCGCCCCAGCCGCCGTCAGCACAAGCGCAACGACGAGCGCAACGACCGCAAGGACGATCGCAACAACGACCGCCGCAGCCGTCAGCGCGACCGCAAACAGCGCAACAAGGAGCGCAACGCCGCCCCCACCGAGCCCACGCTTTCGCGCGAGGAGCTTGCGGCCATGAAGGTCGCCGAGCTGCGCGAGAAGGCAAAAGAGTTCGAGATCGAGACGACCGGCAAGAAGAAGGCCGAGCTTGTCGAGGAGATCTACACGACCGCCGCGAAGGCCGAGGGCTTCCGCGATATTAAGGGCATCCTGCAGATTCGCCCGGACAACTCCGGCATCATCCATGCCCACGGTTACATGAAGTCCAACGAAGACGCCTTCGTCCCCGCTTACCTCATCCGCTCCGCACGCCTGCGCACGGGTGATGTCATCGAGGGTTCGCTGCGCCCCTCGCGCGGCGGCGACAAGCGAGCCGGCCTCGCCAAGATCACGACCGTTAACGGCATGGATCCCGAGCAGATCCGCAACCGCCCCAAGTTCGGCGACCTTACCCCGGTCTATCCCAACGAGCCGCTGCGCATGGAGCACGGCAAGGATTCCATCACCGGTCGCGCCATCGATATCGTGTCGCCGATCGGCAAGGGCCAGCGTGGCCTGATCGTGTCGCCGCCCAAGGCCGGCAAGACAACGATCCTTAAGAAGATCTGCCAGTCCATCTCGATCAACAACCCCGAGGTGCACCTCATTTGTCTGCTCGTCGACGAGCGCCCCGAAGAGGTCACCGATATGCAGCGCTCCATTAAGGGCGAGGTCGTGGCCTCGACCTTCGATATGCCCGCCGACAACCACACCCGCGTGGCCGAGCTCGTCATCGAGCGTGCCAAGCGCATTGTGGAGCTGGGCGGCGATGTCGTGGTGGTGCTCGACTCCATCACACGTCTTGCCCGCGCCTACAATCTGGCGGCACCCGCCTCGGGCCGCATCCTTTCGGGCGGCGTCGATTCGGCGGCCTTGTATCCGCCCAAGCGTTTCCTGGGTGCAGCCCGCAATATCGAGAACGGTGGCTCGCTCACCATCCTCGCCTCCGCCCTTATCGACACCGGCTCCAAGATGGATGAGGTCATCTTTGAGGAGTTCAAGGGCACCGGCAACATGGAACTCAAGCTCGACCGCGACCTCGCCGACCGTCGCATCTTCCCGGCCATCGACCCCGTTGCCTCCGGTACGCGCAACGAGGACCTGCTGGTCGACGAGCAGATGCGCCCGTTTGTCTTCGGCCTGCGTCGCATTCTCGCCGGCATGAACAACACCGAGCGCGCGGCGGCGTCGTTTATTAAGGGTCTTAAGGGCACCAACACCAACCAGGAGTTCTTGGTGCGTTCGGCCAAAAAGCACAGCGACTACGAGCAGACGTTTTAGACAAAAAGCCGCACGCTATATCGCCATAAGAACGGGCAATCGGGCCGGGGTTTATGCCCCGGCCCTTTCTTTACGGCGCCACTCGGCAACATTTTTTGACCTTATGACCGACAAGCAGCAGTTTTCGAGCCATAATCCGGCCTCATCGCTTGCAATCGGAGGGTCGGTTTCGCATAATAACTTTAAAGCTTCGCGACGGAAAACGCAGATGAAACGAACCATATACCGTTGCTTTGGGACGCATGTCCCGCTTCATCTTCTCTCGCGCAGCCAACTAAATGATGCGATTTGGGTGCTGGAAGATGGGGAGAGCTCATGGCTTCTTCTGATGCAACACAACGAGCAGTCCTTGCCGGACTTTCCTGCGGGATCGGCCTTGCCGCCCCCGTGGTGATGTATGCCGCGACGCTGCCGTTCTCGTCGGTCAACGAGACGGTTGTCGCGGGCGCGGTTCCCTTCGCCGTTGGTGCGGTGGCGGGCGTGGGCATCTACGCAGCCTCGCTGGGCATTTCTGAGTATCGTGCCGAGCACGAAGGCCGCCTGTTTGAGCCCGATGCCGTGGGCGGCGCCGCTCAGTTTGGCCGGACCCACAACGAGTTCAAGACCGCCTCGATTCCCGCGCAGCAGCAGGGGTCGGCGCCTCAGCCTGCGGTCCCGGCCGATCAGGCCAATGCCACACAGCCTTCTTCCGCATTTCTCTCCGGCCTGACCGGTGCGTTCCAGCGCCGCCACGCCGACGATGGCGTTCCCACCATCGCGCGCGCGGCTAACGCCATGGATGAGGCCGAGGCCTGGTCTATGATCGACAGCATGCTCGATGACGATTCCCCGGTCAGCTGCGATCCCGTGCGTTCGCGCGATGTATACCAGGTTGCAATCGACGAGCTCACCAACGGTGGAAAGACCGGTTCTTACAATCGCGATGACATTGCCGCTGCCGCACGCGCCGTCTCGGGCTCTCACGCCGCCCCTGCGGGTAGCACCGCAGCCTTCGTGGCGCTTGTGGCCAACGCCGCCAACAATGCCGCCTATAGCGGCACATCGTCGGCTGCGTACACTTCTGCCGCGTCGGCCGCTTCGACCGGCCAACAGAGCGCAGCTCAGGCGGCTCCTGTCGCCGACCCCTTTGCCGATGAGCCCCTGGCTGTCGACGAGGAGACCATTGCCGCTCGCCGAGCGGCCGAAAGCTCGCTTTGGGGCGCTTCGGCCCAAATGCAGGCCGCGGAGGCGGCGCCGTACAACGCCAAGCTCGCCAGCATGCCCATCATTTCCGATGCCAAGGGTGTGGATCTCTCCGATCTGGACGAGCCTGCCGCCATCACTGCGTCTATCGATGCCCAGGATCGCGTGGATACCGACAGTCTCCCCGATGCCTCTCTTGAGGAAGATGTCCCCATGGCCGATTATTCGGGCCACGAGGACATGTGGGCCGCCGCCATGGCGATCATGGCCGAGGCTGCCGAGCCCGCCCCCGTGGCGGTGCCCACGCCTGCAGCCTCACCTGTCTCGGTTGCTCCCGTCTATGTCGGCCGCCACAGCTCCGTGCTTCCCGAGGATACCGCGCGTATCTCGCGCGAGGGTATCGAGCGCGCCGAGGCTATCGCTGCCGGCGTTATGGAAAACCGTCGCCATGAGCGCGTTAATCAGATTCTCGAGGAAGAGATCAACCGTCTACAGTCTGCGGCCGTCAAGCGCACGGGCCGTGCCTATCTGAGCGTTATCGAGGGCGGTACCGCCAGCTTTACACCGCTGCGCGCGGAGGCATAATTGCCTCATGGTTAAGCTCGATCGAAAATGGGCGCTTGCCGCCTGCGCCATGGTGCTCGTCATTTGGGGCAATTCGCTGGTTCCCGGTACGGGGTCTGGTTCGTTGAGCTTGTCGATCATGGAATCCATTCGCGGCTTTTTGCAGGCCCTGGGGCTTCCATACGAGTGGGTGACCAACTTCGTTGTTCGCAAGTGCGCGCATTTTACTGAGTATATGGTGCTCGGCATCCTGGCAACGCACGCCTTTGATTTTGAGGGCCGGCGCACCTTTGACGTGCTGCTGCCCACGGCGGTGTTCCTGCTGCTGATTCCCTCGATCGACGAGACGATTCAGCTCTTTGTGCCGGGACGCGCCGGCATGATCACCGATGTGATGATCGACTACTGTGGAGCGGCAACGGGCGTTGTGCTCCGATATCTACTACGATCGCTCATATGTGCCAAAAAGGCCGCCTAGGACGAATGTTTGGTCCTAGGCGGCCTTTTATATTTGAGGCTTATATGGGGCGTGGTGGCGTCGTTCCGTAGGTTGGATTTGCCGGGCGCGCCACGCCCTGTGGGTGCGTCTGTTACTGAAGCGCCTGCGCGCCCAGGGCAAGGCAGCCCATGATGCCCTGCTTGCCCTCAAGGCTGTTGTTGACAATATAGGTATCGATGTCGTTGACCTCGGGCGTGACGATATAGCCGTTGAGCATCTCGGCGCACTTCTTGCGCGCGAGCGGCACGATGGGGGTGTGGTCGGCCACGCCGCCGCCGATGATGATCTTTTGCGGTGCGTAGCACAGCGTGTAGGTCATGAGCGCCTGTGCCAGATAGCCTGCGAGCAGGTCCATGGCCTCCGGGTCATCGGCCATGTCTCCGGCGCTCTTGCCATCCCAGCGCTTTTTAACGCCAGGGCCGGCGATGAGGCCCTCGAGGCAGTTGTCATGGAAGGGACAGGCGCTATGCTCGCCGATGGTGTCGCGCGGGTCGCGCGTGACCAGGATGTGGCCGGCCTCGGGATGCATCATGCCGTGCACGAGCTTACCGCCCGAGAGCACGCCGGCGCCCACGCCGGTGCCGATGGTCAGGTAGACCACGTCGGTGAGGCCCTGGGCGCAACCAAAAGTGACCTCGCCCAAGCAGGCAACGTTGACGTCGGTGTCGTAGCCACAGGGAATATTGAGCTCGTTTTGGATGGTTCCCAGCAGATCAAAGTAGCGCCATGCCGTTTTGGGCGTCTCCAGGATCTTGCCGTATTGGGGCGACGCGGGGTTGACTGCGGTGGGACCAAAGGCGCCGATGCCCAGCGCGGCGATGCCCTTGTCGGCAAACCATGCATTGACGGCCTCAACGGTCTCCTGCGGGGTCGTGGTAGCGATCTGCTCGCGCTCCAGGACCGTACCGTCTGCATAGCCCGTGGCGCAGACCATCTTGGTGCCGCCGGCCTCGAGCGCTCCGATAAGCTGCTGTTCTGCCATAGTATTCCTCTCTCTGGGACGAGTTGCTCCGTGACTAAAGTATAGAGCTCTAAACCATTTAAGAAAGCGCTATAAAAAGAAGCCTCGCAACGCGGCGGGCGGTGCGGGGCTTCTTTGGTTGCTTTAGTTGCCGGGCCGTCCTTACCCGCGCGGCTTGATTTTATCACGTAGCGACTTGAGATTCTCCAGTGCCGCGTTAAGCGTCTCGTCCCGCTTGGCAAAGTGGAAACGAATCAGATGGTTGACGGGCTCGCGGAAGAAGCTCGATCCGGGCACGGCGCCCACGCCCACCTTAGACGCGAGATCCTCGCAGAATTCGAGGTCGCTGTCATAGCCAAACTCAGAGATATCCATCATGACGTAGTAGGCGCCCTGCGGCACGTTATGCTCAAGACCGATGCTATCGAGCCCCTGGCAGAACAGGTCGCGCTTGGCGGTATACAGGTCGAGGACCTCATCGTAATAGCTGTCGTCGAAGTTGAGGGCGGTGACGACAGCTTCCTGCAGGGGAGCGGCGGCGCCCACGGTGAGGAAGTCGTGGACCTTCTTGATGCGCTCGGTAATCTCGGCCGGGGCTATGGTGTAGCCCAGGCGCCAACCGGTGATGGAGTAGGTCTTGGACAGCGAGCTGCAGCTGATGGTGCGCTCGAACATGCCGGGCAGCGTGGCCATATAGACGTGCTCGTGGGGCGCATAGACGATGTGCTCGTAGACCTCGTCGGTGATGCAGTAGGCGTCGTACTTTTTGCAGAGTTCGGCGATAAAGGTGAGCTCCTCGCGCGTGAAGACCTTGCCGCAGGGGTTGGAAGGGTTGCATAGGACGATGGCCTTGGGGTCGTTGTCGCGGAAGGCCGCCTCGAGTGTCTCGCGGTCAAAGTCGAATGTGGGCGGGTTGAGCGGCACGTAGATGGGCTCGGCACCTGAAAGGATTGTGTCGGCGCCGTAGTTCTCGTAGAACGGCGAGAAGATGACGACCTTGTCGCCGGGGTTCGTGACCGTCATCATGGCGGCCATCATGGCCTCGGTGGAGCCGCAGGTGACTACGATATTCTCGTTGGGGTTCACCGACATGCCCATAAAGTGCTCTTGTTTGGCGGCGAGCGCCTCGCGCATGGCCTGGGAGCCCCAGGTGATGGAGTACTGGTGATAGAGCGGCTTGGGGTCGCTGGCGATGGCGCTCAGACTGTTGAGCAGCTGCGCCGGGGGATCGAAGTCGGGGAAGCCCTGCGAGAGGTTGACGGCACCGTACTTATTGGAGATGCGCGTCATGCGGCGGATGACCGAATCGGTGAATGCTGCCGTGCGATTGGAGAGTTCTTTCATGCTTGTCCTTTCGAGGGTTTGCAGTGGGGCAAGTTTACTCCTATGGAATCGGTGGGATTTGCCCGAAATGGATCCAAAAAACTCTTTTCAAAATTCTTGAAAATTGGGGCTTGCATCGCGTGGCGTTCCTTGCAATAATAGTCGAGCGCGAAGCGCACAGGACACGGTGGGTGTAGCTCAGTTGGCTAGAGCGACGGGTTGTGGTCCCGTAGGTCGAGGGTTCGAGTCCCTTTACCCACCCCAGTTCTTGCTTCGTGTTGATATCGGGTCGTTAGCTCAGTTGGTAGAGCAGGGGACTCTTAATCCCAAGGTCCAGGGTTCGACCCCCTGACGGCCCACCACACGATATCTCCTCTAAAGTCCGCCACAACGGACTTTAGATTTGGGTCGTTAGCTCAGTTGGTAGAGCAGGGGACTCTTAATCCCAAGGTCCAGGGTTCGACCCCCTGACGGCCCACCCAAAGATTGTAAAAGCGACTGGCTTCGGCTGGTCGCTTTTTTGTTGGCCTCACATGGGGTCGAACCCGAAAGGGCGCGGAGCTGAGAAAACGCGTAAGCGTTTGCCAGCGCAGCTCGCAAGGCGCCGTGGCGCCGCAGCGGCCGCCTGCACGGCAAAGTATGCCTGGGCGAGTGCGATCTCTGGCTTGTTTGAATCTCCGTTCTGGGCGATTAAATAGCATGCACAGCGCGTAAGTTTGTAGTCTTTAACCGCGCGAGCGGCGACACCGGCGGTTCCCATTTTCGTGGTGTCACGAAAATGGGAATCAACTGGAGTTTTGTTTGTTTCACACGAAACTTTTGCCCTCTTAACAACTTCGGCGAAGTTCTCCCATCGAGTGTATCCCATGGGTTCCATTAAATCGCGTGCGAACCAATACTCAACCCCGTCTTCCACATTGGCGTAGCTATCAAGTTCGACACGCCACTTCTCGATATCTCTACTATCCATATCTCCTCCTCGCTGGCCTATTGTCTATGCGGGCTTTGCCCGCTCTGTATTCAGAATAAGGATACGCTGTCGTGCGGACACGAATGGGCCCCGTGTCACTTCGAGCTCACGGGACCCATGGATATCGATTAGTTGTGTTCTGCGTTAGATAGGCGTCCAGTTTAATTCGCTCGATAGTGCGAACCGAGGCTTTCAGTCCGTTTGCGCATGGCTTTGACCATCTCCTTTGCCAGCTGAATCTGCGACTGTAGGCGGGCGAGGGCAGCGATTTCGCTGTCATTGACGTGTGGCTTATGCAGCGACGTCGCCTCGTCTTGCAGGCTTTCAAACTCCTGCAGCGCCTTGGATAGACCCGCATCGGTCCTGTTGATCATGCAGTAGGCGCTCATTGTGTGCTTGAGGCAGCGGGTTAGGCGCTCGGCGACTGCTGTAGCGATGCCATGCTCGGGGAGGGCGACATCCACCGGTGCGTCAGCCTCGGGAGCGTCCAGTGCTGCTCGAGCCGCTGATGCGCCCGCAATGCGCCCGAATACGATGCCATTGGCGCTCGACAGCCCTCCGATGCGGTCGGCGCCGTGCATGCCGCCTGATGCCTCGCCACAGGCGTAGAGGCCCTCAACGCCCGTGTACGCGGTCCTGTCGATCTTGATGCCGCCGTTGGCCGCGTGGGCATACATCGCCACACGCATCTCGTCGCTCGGAGCGATACCATGCTCGTCTTGTAGCCAAGTGGCAAATGTCTGCACGAACTCGGGGACATTCTCTCGCGGGAAGTCGTAGTGGAGCGCTAGGCCTTCGGCACCAGCTTGATCGATGGCAAGATCGATGGCGCGAGAAGCCAAGCGCGAAGTGAAGGGGCCATATCCTGAGCGTTGCTCAAGCAGATCGTCTAACTTTTCGTTGGCAATGTCGACCGGTTGGTCGAACGTGACGTAGCGCCAGGTCTTTTCGTTAAAGACCAGGTTGCGCTTAGGTTCAATGAAACCGGGCATCATCTGCATGAACTCTATATTAGTAAGCGATGCGCCGTGCGCCAGCGCGATGGCCTGTGATGAGCTGAGTACATCGGCCGAAGTGAGGCTGCGCTCGAACAGGCCGCCCGTGCCGCCCGCAGCGATGACGGTGGCCTTTGCTGTAAAGGTCACGATGCGCTCGTCTGTTTGGTTGTAGAGCACGGCGCCGGTAATCTTTCCGGTTGTGCTTTCAACAAGGTCTATAAGCTCGTGTCGGGGGAGCAGACGAATGCCAAGAGACTTGATCTGGGCCGCACACGCGTCTTCAAGAGGCTTGCGGGTCAGACCGCGCCACATGCGTGTCTTATGGTCAAAGCAGGGGATAAATTGCTTTTGCTGGGCGCTTTCGGCGCTTTGCGGGCGCTGGAGTTCTACGCCCAGATCCTGTTCGAGCCAGTCAATCGCTTGGGGAATGCCGTGGACGAACGTCTGGACGAGTTCGAGGTCGGCAGCGCCGCCGCCGACGGTTTGGATAGTGTCGATAAGGTCCTGCTCGTCGTCTTCGTCAACGGGCCCAATAAGCCCGAGGCCCCAGGTGCCCGGGAAGAAGCTCGATCCGCTCATGGTCTTGCCGGCGCTTGCGATGGCAACGGTTGCACCCGTGCGTGCCGCTTCGATGGCGGCGCAAAGGCCCGCAATGCCAGATCCAATTACCAGTACATCAGTCGATTCCATGGGACTCCTTTCTCGTTCGCGCATTGTCGCACGGGTGATCGGCAAAGGTATCGCAAAGACTCGGCAAATCGGTAAAGGGCAAATATGGCAGGTGGGCGTATGGACGCTCTGACGCTCCATCTCATCACATCTCGTATTTCGTCCCAACTGATATATCGGCATTAGCTATTCTGTGACACCGCAAATAAAAAAGAGCCGCTACCCGTGCGGGCAGCGGCTCCAAAGCTCAACTATATGAGCATCGCGCGGGCGCGATTAGGCCTTGAGGGCCTCCTCGACGGCGACAGCGCAGGCGACGGTGGCACCGACCATGGGGTTGTTGCCCATGCCGATGAGACCCATCATGTCGACGTGCGCAGGCACGGAGGAAGAACCGGCGAACTGGGCGTCGGAGTGCATACGACCCATGGTGTCGGTCATGCCGTAAGAGGCAGGGCCGGCGCCCATGTTGTCCGGGTGCAGGGTACGGCCAGTGCCGCCACCAGAAGCGACGGAGAAGTACTTCTTGCCAGCCTCGAGGCGCTCCTTCTTGTAGGTGCCAGCGACGGGGTGCTGGAAGCGCGTCGGGTTGGTGGAGTTGCCGGTAATCGAGATGTCGACGTTTTCGTGCCACATGATGGCAACGCCCTCGCGGACGTCGTCGGCGCCGTAGCAGTTGACAGCGGCGCGGGGACCATCGGAGTAGGGGATGGTCTCGACGACCTTGAGCTCGCCCGTGAAGTAGTCGAACTGGGTCTTCACGTAGGTGAAGCCGTTGATGCGGGCGATGATCTGAGCGGCGTCCTTGCCCAGACCGTTGAGGATAACGCGCAGCGGCTTCTTACGAGCCTTGTTGGCGTTAAGAGCCAGGCCGATAGCGCCCTCAGCGGCAGCGAAGGACTCATGGCCAGCCAGGAAGGCGAAGCACTCGGTGTCGTCGGAGAGCAGCATGGCGCCCAGGTTGCCGTGGCCCAGACCGACCTTGCGGTCCTCGGCGACGGAGCCGGGGACCGTGAAGGCCTGGATGCCCTCGCCGATGATGGCAGCAGCCTCAGAAGCGGACTTGGCGCCACGCTTGACAGCGAGAGCGCAGCCGAGGGTGTAGGCCCACTCGGCGTTCTGGAAGGCGATGGACTGGGTGTTGTTGACGATCTCACGCGGGTTGAAGCCCTTGTCGGTGCAGATCTGCAGAGCTTCCTCGAGGGAGGCGATGCCGTTGTCGGCGAGGCACTTGTTGATCTTGTCAGCGCGGCGCTCGTAACCTTCGAACGTAACAGTCATAGTTATTTCCCTCCCTTTCTACTCGTGAACCGGGAACACACTGGCGACGGAGTGAGTCTCCTCGTCGGTGCGCGGGTCGATGTACTTGGCAGCGTTCTCCCACTGACCATAGTGGCCCATAGCGCCAGCGATGGCCTCCTCGGGGGTCTTGCCGGCCTTGACGGCGTCGGTGAACTTACCGAGGTTCAGGAACTCGAACGCGATGATCTCGTTCTTGTCGTTGAGAGCCATGCGGGTGACGTAGCCCTGAGCGAGCTCGAGGTAACGAGCGCCCTTGGCCTTGGTGCCGAACATGGTGCCGACCTGAGAGCGAAGGCCCTTGCCGAGGTCGTCGAGGGAGGCGCCCACGGGCAGGCCGCCCTCGGAGAACGCGGTCTGGCTGCGGCCGTAAACGATCTGCAGGAAGATCTCGCGCATAGCAACGTTGATGGCGTCGCAGACGAGGTCGGTGTTGAGGGCCTCGAGGATGGTCTTACCGGGAAGGATCTCGGAAGCCATGGCGGCAGAGTGGGTCATGCCCGAGCAGCCGATGGTCTCAACGAGGGCCTCCTCGATGATGCCGTCCTTGACGTTCAGCGTGAGCTTGCAGGCGCCCTGCTGAGGTGCGCACCAACCCACACCGTGCGTAAGACCGGAGATGTCGGAAATCTCCTTAGCCTGGACCCACTTGCCCTCCTCGGGGATGGGTGCGGGGCCGTGGTATGCACCCTTGGCAACGGGGCACATGTTCTCCACTTCCTGTGAGTACTGCATGCCTCTCCTCTCTATCGTGTTGGCGTCCCGTCTGGGGGTCGTGGCTGGCGATTGCCGGGCGACCCTTCGAAAGGGACATGACATGCAGCCCTTATAATACCGCGAAATGCACGGAATATTCGGCGAACGGCTCAGTTTTCGTAGCGAGAAGCGCGGAACTTTCAATTGAAACGATTTAACTAAACTGTTTGTGGTTGTGCGGTCCGTTGAAGGGGGGTCGGTTCTGGTCAAACTTTTGGCAAGGCTGCGTTACCTCACCTGTGGCTATATTGCCGTTCGCCGTCGGTTTGCCGCCTTTTACCGTCGACGGGTGCCATTTTGCGTGAATGTTTTGATGGCACGTTTCAATCGTGATGTATTGGATGGTAAGTAGATCCCGGCGAAGGGAGCGCCATGCAGCGCGTTTGGAAAACGATCACCGGTTTTTACCATGTTTGTGCCCGCGGTATGGGCGGGCAGTTGATCTTTGAGAGCGACGAGGACCGGTGGGAGTTTTTGGAACTGATGCGCGACTGCTGCCGTGATGCCCAGGTGACGATTGTGGCGTGGTGTCTCATGAGTGACTACGTGGATCTGGTGCTTTTGGATTACGAGGACAAAATGAGCGCTGCTATGCAGCGGCTACTGTTGACGTATGCTCGTCGGTTCAATAAGCGTACCGGGCGCGCGGGCTGCCTATTTCGTGAGCGTTTTGAGCGCCGCTCGCTCGATACCGACTGGCAGGTGATGGAGGCTATTCGCTCCGTGTACGCCAATCCGCAGGAGGCGGGCATTAGCCTAATCGAGCGTTATCTCTGGAGCAGCTTTGCGGAGCATCTGCGCGCTTACGACAGTGATGCGGCTGATGTCACGAGGGGATATTCCGATCCTTCTTGCGTGCTTGAGCTTTTTGGTTCTGCCGAGGGCTTTATTGCCTATTCGTTCGCGATGTCCGGCGGCGGCGAGCCAGCGCTGTGCGATATGAAAGAGACGGAGTGGGAACGCCACGCTTTTGCCGACAAGTTGGCGAAGAGCCTCGGGGCTCCGCTCCACGGGGTTAAAGCCGCGCCGCCGGCGCAGCGCGATAGTGTTGTTCTCGGATTGCACGATGCCGGTTTTACGGTGCGCCAGATTGAGCACTATACCGGGATTGGCAAAAGTACTGTTTCTCGTATTGTGCGGACCCGCACGGGGACGGCGATGCGGGCTGGCGGAAACGTGATGTAGGGCTGCCTGTGCACCGCGGCTGGGGTCGTTCATGCGCTGCAACCTGCGTTCTAAATGCTTGGTACGCTGACTGCACTTCTTGATATGCATAGAACGATTGCCGTCTTGCATAAAAATACGGCTCAGTCCGGTTTTACCCGCGCCTACCCCCGTCCACACCGTGCAAAAAGCGGAGTTTTCAGCATCGTGGTGCTGTCGGCACCGCCGTAATCTTGAAATATATGGGTCCCGAAGCCATTTATGCCTGCCGATGTGCCTCCAAAGCGCATGCTTGTGACCCCTGAGACCACGATGCTTGTTCTAAACCGATATAAAAGGGTGCCTGGAGACGTTGATTAACGCTTTCAATGCGTATACACGCAACTTGGCGTGCTGAAAACTCGCAAAAATGCACGCCGCACCCTATGGGACCCGTCTGTGGCGGGCGCGAAGCGAACCGGAGCCCAGCAGGACGGGGCATGGGGCGTTGCTTGGGGTGCCCGTGGCTCTGTCGCTAGCCGTTGGCACTGTGGAAAACGTCCGTGTTTGCGGCTGGCTGTTCGGTAAATGACAGGGCGAGCGCCGGACGCGCGAACTTTGTGTGTTCGAGGCGTTATGAAAAAGCCGAGCCGCCCGTATTGGGCGGCTCGGCAATCAAACCCTTTGATCGGGGGCATCCGCTACTGGCTAGTTTACCCTTCGAGCATGCCGTCGAGGGTGCGCCAGGCTAACTCGGCGCATTTGACGCGGGCGGGCATGTGCGAGATGTCCTGGAGCTGGGCGGCCTCGTCCAGGTCTTCCAGGTCTTCCTCGGAGAGCTGCTCGCCACGGATCATGGCGAGGAAAAGCCCTGCCAGACGACGAGCCTCCTCGACCGTCTCGCCGGTGATGAGGTCGGCCATGATGTCGGCGCTGGCCTGGCTGATGGCGCAGCCGTGGCCGGTAAAGGAGGCCTCCTCGATCACGTTGTTCTCGATACGCAGCTGCAAGGTGAGCTCGTCGCCGCAGCTGGGGTTGATGCCGTCGTGCTCGTGCGTCGGGGCGTCCATCTCGTACTTGTAGTCGGGGTGTGAATTGTGCTCCATAAACGTGGTAGAGGTGTACAGATTACCCATTGAACGTGCTCCAAACGTGATGCAGGCCGGCGATAAACTTGTCGATATCGGCCTTGTCGTTGTAGAAGGCCACGCTGGCGCGGCAGCAGGCGAGGTTCTCGACGCCCAGCCAGGTGAGCAGCGGCTGCGCGCAGTGGTGACCCGCGCGGATGCAGACGCCGTCCATGTCCATGATGCTCGCGACATCGTGCGGGTGGATGCCGCGGACGTTAAAGCTGACGACGCCGTGGTGGTTGTCCCAATAGATGGAGCCGATGATCTGGACAAAGTCGAGCTGCATGAGCTCGCCCATCAGGTAGTGGACGAGTGCCTGCTCGCGGGCCTGAATGTTCTCGTAACCCACGGTGTTAACCAGGTAGTCAAGTGCCGCGCCCGTGGCGAAGATGCCGGCGGCGTCCTGCGTGCCGGCCTCGAACTTCTCGGGGACGGGAGCCCAGACGGCGTCCTGCTCGGTGACCGAGTCGATCATCTCGCCGCCGGTAAGCATGGGCGGCATGGCGTTGAGCAGGTCCATCTTGCCCCACAGCACGCCGATGCCCATGGGGCCCATGGCCTTGTGCGCGCTAAAGGCAAAGAAGTCGGCGCCCAGATCGGCCACGTTGACCGGCATGTGCGGCAGCGACTGCGCGCCGTCGACGACCAGATAGCCGCCGTACTTGTGCACGAGCTTGCCGAGATTCTTGACCGGGTTCTCGACGCCCAGGACGTTAGAGACTTGACCCACGGCCAAGATCTTGGTCTTGGGGCCCACCTTGGACAGAACCTCCTCGGTGGTGAGTTGACCGGTCTTGGTGGGGTAGAGGTAGACGAGCTTGGCGCCGGTCGCGCGGCAGACCTGCTGCCACGGAATCAGGTTGGAGTGGTGCTCCATGATGGTGATGACGACCTCGTCGCCCGGTTCGAGGACCGTGGGCGCAAAGCTCTTGGCGACCAGGTTGAGCGACTCGCTCGTGTTGCGGGTGAAGACGACCTCGTTGGCCTGGGGGGCGCCGATGACATCGGCAATCTGCTGACGCACCTTCGCGATGGCCTCGGTGGCCTCGACGGACAGCGAGTATAGGCCGCGCAGGGGGTTGGCGTTCATGCGCTGGTAGAAATCGCGCTCGGCGTCGAGCACGCAGGCGGGGCGCTGCGCGGTGGCGGCGCTATCGAGGAAGGCGATCTCGGGGTGCTGTTGGAACAGCGGGAACTGCGCCTTGTAGGGATTGGTCTCGATGTCGACGGTAGGCCAGCCGCGCGAGGCCTCGTCGCTGGCGTCGAGCTCCATGGGTTCGGGGGCAGTACAGGTATCGCATTTAACGTGCTCGGTGTCGATCATGCGAGCTCCTCCTCAAAGTTATCGATCAGGTTGTTACCCAGACGGACGACGGCGGCGCGGGTGTGCTCGTCAGTGGCGGAAAGTGCGGCGTCCTCCAGCTTGGCGCGGATGAACAGGTCCTCGGCAGCATTTTGGTCAAGGCCGCGGCAGGCGAGGTAGAACAGCTGCTCGTCGCGGACGTGGCCGATGGTGGCGCCGTGGTTGCCGGCAACGTCATCCTCGTCGCAGAGGATGACGGGAACGGTCTTATTGTCGACGCCCTTGTTGGCCAGGAGCACCGTCTCGCGCTCGGTGCCGGTTGCACCCTTGCAGCCGTGCACGAGGTCGATGGTGCCGCGGTAGACCTTTTTGGACGTACCGGTCAGCACGCCGTTCGCGTCGATCTCGCACTCGGTCTTGCGGCCGCGGTGGCGCAGCTCGTAGTTAAAGTCGCGCACCTGCTCGCGGGCACCCAGGTAATCGGTATCGATGGTCACCTTGGCGGTATCGCCCAACAGGTCGCCGGCAAGGCCGGTGGCGCTGGCGCCGGCACCCAGGACGGTGTGCTGCACGTTGACGCGCGTGCCCTCGTCCAGGAACAGACCGGTGTCGTCGAGCGCGATCCAGCTGTCATCGAGCGTCTGCGTGCAGGTTATGTTGACGGTGGCGTACTCGTAAGCGCACACGCGTAGCACAGAGCCCACGACGCCCTGGCCGTCGACGGGGGAGTCCAGGGCTATGCGCAGGTCGAGCGTTGCCTGCGGACGGGCGACGACATCGATAGCGGCGATGGCGGCCGCCGCGTCTACACCGCTAACGCGCACGGTAACCGTGGCGTGCTGGTATGCGGGCACATCGATGACGACGCGCTTGGTGGCGTGATCGGCCAGATAGGTGTAGGCGTCCTCGCCCATGCCGGTCTCGAAGGCCTCGGCGGGGGAGAGCTCCTCCTCGAGTTTGATGGCGCCGGCCTGATAGACGGAGGTGGCGGGCACGTCGAGCTCGGTCTCGGGCGTGATGCGTGCGCGGTCGGCGGCGTCGCCGGGGGCGGAGGCGCGGCGCTCGGGGAAGCGCTCGGCCATAGCCTCCATGGCGGCGTTAAACGCGTCAGCAGCACCGGAGAACTGCTCGTCCAGCCCCTCGACCTCGACGGTCTCGGCGGGAGCGGCGGTAAGCTCGTCCGAAAGCTCAAGCTTGGTCTGGTTCATCTTGAGCCAACCCCAAGTGGCAGCAGGCATAGCGTTGACCTGCTCGAGCGTGGTGGCAGCGGCGTTGGTTTCCTGTTTCATTATCCGATCGCTCCTTCCATCTCGAGCTTGATCAGGTTGTTCATCTCGACGGCGTACTCAAGCGGCAGCTCCTTGGAGACCGGGTTGGCAAAGCCGTTGACGATCATGGTGCGGGCCTCTTCTTCCGAGATACCGCGGCTCATCAGGTAGAACACCTTGTCGTCGCCGATACGGCCGATGGTGGCCTCGTGGCCGATGTCGACGTTCTTGGCGCGGATGTCCATGGCGGGGATGGTGTCGGAGCGGCTCTGGTCGTCGAGCATGAGCGACTGGCAGCTCACGGTTGCCTTGGAGCCCTCGGCCTTAGGCGTGGCCACGATGGAGCTGCGGAAGGTCTGGATGCCGCCGCTCTTGGAGATGCCCTTGGTCTCGACGGTCGCCGAGGTATCGGGTGCGTTGAGCACGACCTTGCAGCCGGTATCGAGGTTCTGGCCGGCGCCGGCAAAGGTAATGCCGGTAAAGCTCGAGCGGGCGCGACGGCCGTTGAGCACGCTCATGGGGTAGAGATAACCCACATGGCTACCGAAGGAGCCGCTGATCCACTCGATGTCGCCGTCCTCGTCCACGCGTGCACGCTTGGTGTTGAGGTTGTACATGTTCTTGGACCAGTTCTCGATGGTCGAGTAGCGCAGGTGCGCCCGCTTGCCCACAAACAGCTCCACAGCACCGGCGTGGAGGTTGGCCACGTTGTACTTGGGTGCGGAGCAGCCTTCGATAAAGTGCAGGTCGGCATCGTCCTCGACGATGATGAGCGTGTGCTCAAACTGACCGGCGCCCTTGGCGTTGAGGCGGAAGTAGCTCTGCAGCGGGAAATCGAGCTTGGTGCCCTTGGGCACGTAGACAAACGAGCCGCCCGACCACACGGCACCGTGCAGTGCCGCAAACTTGTGGTCGGTGGGCGGGATGAGCGTCATGAACTTCTCGTGGATGAGCGGCTCCCACTGCGGGTCGTGCAGGGCCTCTTCGATACCGGAGTAGACGATGCCCATCTTGGACGCGGTGTCCTGCATGTTGTGGTAGACCAGCTCGGAGTCGTACTGCGCGCCGACGCCCGCCAGGTAGCTGCGCTCGGCCTCGGGGATGCCCAGGCGCTCAAAGGTGTTCTTGATGTCGTCGGGCACCGACTCCCAGTCGTGCTTTTGGTCGGTGTTGGGCTTGACGTAGGTGACGATGTTGTCCATGTCCAGGCCCTCGATGGAGGGGCCCCACGTCGGGTTGGGGAAGCGGTTGAAGATCTCGAGGGACTTTAAGCGCAGGTCGAGCATCCACTGCGGCTCGTCCTTCTTGGCGCTGATCTCGCGCACGATGTCGGGCGTGATGCCGGCGTCGAGGCGCTCGAATCCCTCCTCGCCATAGGTGAAGTCGTAGAGGCTGCGGTCGATGTCCGCGACCTCGGTGCGGTTCTTGGTCATTGTGTCGCCCCTTTACGCCTGCTGCTCGGCAGCGGCGGCCTCGGCCTGGGCGCGCTGCTCGGCGGCCTCGCGTTCGAAGGTCTCAAAGCCGTTCTTGTCGATCCAGGGGATCAGCGAGGCATCGTCCTCGCGCACGATGTGGCCCTTGACCATAACGTGGACGCGGTCGACATCCAGGTGCTCCAGGATGCGCGTGTTGTGCGTGATGATGAGCATGGAGCCGTCGCAGCTCTTGCGGTAGGCGTCCATGCCATGGCTGACGGTGGACAGGGCGTCGACGTCCAGGCCGGAGTCGGTTTCGTCCAGGATAGCGAGCTTGGGCTGCAGCAGCAGAAGCTGGAGCATCTCGACCTTCTTCTTCTCGCCGCCCGAGAAGCCCACGCCCAGCTCGCGGTTGAGGTAGGCGGTGTCCATGTTGAGCTCGGCCGCGAGCTCCTTGACGCGACGGCGGAACTCCTTGCCCTTCATCTCCAGGCCGGGGCGGCCGGCGATGCTGGCGCGCAAAAAGCTCGACAGCGGCACGCCCGGGATCTCGACCGGGGCCTGGAAACTCAGGAACAGGCCGGCGCGCGAACGCTTGTCGGTGGTGAGCTCGGTGATGTCCTGGCCGTCAAAGACGATGCGGCCGTCGTTGACGGTATAGACGGGGTCGCCCATGACCAGGTGGCCGAGGGTGGACTTGCCGGCGCCGTTGGGTCCCATCAGCACGTGGGTCTCGCCGGCGGCGACGTTGAGGTTGACGTTGTGGAGGATGGTCTTCTCGTCCACGGAGGCGGTCAGACCTTCGATGGAAAGCAGCGGATTTGCGCTCATGCTGTCCCTCTCTGTATATGGTGTACTCATAGGTGTACTAAACCCTAGGAATCTTCTCGGAATAAAGTTACTATGGGTTCGGCGTTAGTCAAGGGAAAACCCGACTAATCCACTCGACTTTTCAAATTCTGGGACAAAATAACCTGTTGTGTTTGTCCCATTTACTTAAGAGGGACAAACAAAGCTGGTTATGTTGTCCCAGATGCGATGGGAGGGTAGGTATGCTCATTTCTTCCAAGGGCCGCTATGCCCTCCGGCTGATGATCTATATCGCGGCGCTCGGTGATGCCGAGGGCAAGATTGCCTTGCGCGAGGTTGCCGACCGCGAGCATATCTCGCAAAAGTATTTGGAGCAGCTGGTTCGTCCGCTTATGAAGGCGGGCCTGCTTAAGAGCGTGCGCGGCAAGGGCGGCGGCTACATGATGGCCAAGGACCCGGCCGAGGTGCGTGCCGGCGACATCCTGCGCGCCGTCGAGGGCAGCACGGCTCCGGTGGCGTGCGACGGCATCGACAACAGCTGCACCCGCAGTGACCTGTGTTCCACCGTCAAGTTCTGGCGTGGCCTTGACGAGGTCATCGAAAAGTACGTCGACGGCGTGACGTTGGCCGACCTAGCCGCTGTCCCCGAGATCAACTTTGACATTAAGCTGTAGGGCTGGCTTTTGTGAAGTCTTACGAAGCCTTTGATTCGCGTCTGGCACTGCTGGAGACAGCTCGATTTCAAGATTTTGATAACGACTATGTTGTCTCCGGATGTGCGTATATCTATGAGCAGGTTTTCGGTATCTCAATTACGCTCCTTAAGCGCCTACTCGAGTATGAGGGTGCCACGCTTGCCGCGTCGGGGTCTCCTCGTGCCATCCTGAAGGAGGCCTACCGATTCTACGACTTTATTGATGAGGCGGCCTGGTTAGATATGCTCAGAGACCGCAATACGAACGTCCATATCTATGACAATAAGCTCGCTCAAGATTTGATTCAGCGCATCTTGAACGCCTATATCCCCGCTTTCTGCCAGTTGAGGGACGGGTTGATGGAGCGTTACGGCGAGCTTCTGCTGGCGCCCGACGACCAGTTTGTTTAATTCCTTAAGATTTCGCGGAGGGTTGTTGCCGTTTACCGATGGGTTGTTGTGCAACAAACGGGGAGCTGTAATACTAAATCCATCTTTGCAAACTGCACTTTAACTACACCAATGCAGGGAGGATCTATGCAGCCCAAGCATTCCGCAATTGTCGCGGGCCTGACGTTGGCGCTTTCGTTTGGCACCGTTGCCGCGCCTGTGACTGCTGTTGCCGAGGAGCCCACGCCGGGTGTTGCCTCGGATGCCACCGATATCGATAAGGGCCTTTATACCCAGCAGTCTTTTTCGGGCGTGCTGAGGTCGGTTCAGGGGGTCTCGTTTGTCAACGTGACTGCCGAGATGAAGTACTTCACCAAATACGAGAGCCATGGCAACTATAACCAGGGCTTTTCGTATGGCGATGGCTATAACGCGCTAGGCTATTACCAGTTCGACCGTCGTTGGTCGCTCGTTCCGTTTATGAAGCAGGTCTACAACTACGATTCTGTTAAGTACGGCATGCTTAAGGCTGCGATCGATCGCGGCAGCGAGATTTCCAACGTGAACAACCCCATGTATGCGAACGGCCAGCTCACCGAGCTGGGCCGTATTGCGCAGGAGGCCTTCCAGGGTGCTTATAACGCCGACCCTGCTGAGTTTTCGGCTCTACAGGATGCGTATGCGTATAACTCGTACTATGCGGTGACCGAGGCGTGGCTCAAGAGCGCCCTTGGTATTGACATTTCCGGCCGTGCCGACTGCGTCAAGGGTATGGTGTGGAGTATCACCAATATGTGCGGCACCGGTGGCTGCCAGGACTTTTTCCGCTGGGCAAACCTTTCTAACAGTATGACCGACCGCGAGTTTGTGACGGCGCTTTCCAACAGCGTGGTCAATAATGTGGCGACCAAGTATGCAAGCCAGCCCCAGTACCACGAGGGCTGGAAGAACCGCTACCGCAATGAGCTCAAGGATTGCCTCGTCTATATCGCCGAGGACGAGGCTTCCGCGGCAACGCCCGTGCAGCCCGAGCCCACGCCGGCACCTTCGCCGACGCCTGATTCGAATGACGACTCGAGCGACGATGCCAACGATGGCAGGATGGATGCGCCCTCGACCGATGCTGGCGGCGATGGCTCTGCTGGTGGCGTTGCCAACGACGGCTCTACCTCGAGCGGCTCCGATTCTAACGGCTCTGCTGTGGGCGATTCGTCTTCAAGCTCTGCCGGCAATACGGACGGCGCCGCCTCCGGTTCGACCGACGCTGGTTCCTCTGACTCTTCCACTGGCTCGAGCGATTCTTCCGCCGATACTGGTTCTAGCAATGACTCTAACTCTGACGCCGCTACTGATTCCGGTGCTTCCAAGGACGACTCGAATAAGGCGCCGGACGCGCCCGCTACTTCGACGGACAAGAAGCCCTCTTTCGTTGTGCAGCTTGGCTGCACGTTTGGTTCCTCGCTGATGGCTGGCGTAAGCAGCTCGTCTCCTGACAAGAACAATTCTGATCAGGCTTCTACGACGCAGACCGCGGTCGCGAGGGATGAATCCAAGGAGAAGGACGAGAGCAAGGGCAAGACCGACGACGGAAAGCAGCAGGGCGAGGACGGCGGTAAGGACAACGCCGATAACCAGAACCAGGAGCAAAATGGCTCCAAAACGGTGACCACCACGACCACGACCACGACGACCAAGTCCTCGGGCGGTAACATGCCCAAGACGGGCGACCTTATCGTTATGGCGAGCCTTGCCAGTGCAAGTTTGGCTACGCTTGGTGCCACGTCTATTGTGAGTGGCAAGCATAAGCTCGATCAGCAGAATAAGACTGCTGGTGAGGACGGTTCTGAGGAGTAGCCTCTCGGCTGTCTGATAACTAAAGAGTCGGGACGGGGCCCGGTGCGAATGCATCGGGCCCTGTTTTGTTGTGCAACGATTAGTTGTGCCCCCCCCCTCACGCCCCATGTTGCTACCGTTGCCCGATATGTTTGCGCGCTACATCAGTACGCGCGAGGTCATCATTACAATTGGCATCGTGCTGCGATTTAAGGGGAACGTTGCGATGTCTGAACAGGCAAATAATGGTTGTGCTGTCGACTTTGGCGTGCATCTGATCGGCTGTTCCGACGAGGCGGTTTTACCGATTGGCATGCACGACTATGTGGAGGCTCTTGGTTGCTGCACACTGGTCGACAAGACTATGTTTATTGCCGATGTGCTGGATTGCGATGCGTCCGTTATGGTGTGCTGCCGACCCGAGGGTTTTGGCAAGAGCATGAACTTGTCGATGCTCAAGGCTTTTCTGGAGCGTCCTGTGGTCGGTCGCGCCGGTCTGATCTCGTTTGCCGATACTCAGATTTGGGATGCGGACGGCGGGCGCTATCGGGACGAGTACGCTTGTTATCCAGTGATATCGCTGGACTTTTCTGGCGCTGCGAGGCGTGGTGCCTCTGTTGTCGGCGTCGTGCGTGATGCTCTTTCGGGCGAATGCGCTCGCTTGATGCCACTCTTGGAAGCCCCGGATTTAGCTCGAGATAAGATGCGTCACATCGAGCGCGTTGCGCGTGGCGTGGCGAGCGCGGACGAGGTTGACTCGGTGCTCGGTGTGCTCATTGAGCTGCTGGAGATGGCCTGCGATGAGCAGGTTGTATTGCTCGTTGATGGGTATGACGCGGCGTGGTCGCCCAGTGCGAGCGCGAGGGACGCTTCCGGCGCCGGTCCGGCGGAGCTGCTCGATCGCGTGCTGTTCGACGCCATTGCCACCGCGGGTAATTCGCTACGCTTGGCTTGTCTGATGGGGGAGCGTCCTAACCCTGCCGAGATGGCGCTTTCTTCGCGCAGCTGCTCGTATCGTCTTTCGATGCCCCTTTCGACGTGGTGCGACCGTTGGTTCGGCTTTTCGGATGCCGAGGTCGAGGCTCTGTTGAGTCATGCTGGACGCGAGGAATACCTGGATGAGGCGCGTGAATGGCTCGAGGGATATCGGTTTGGCAGGACCTATTGCTCGAGTCCGGCGCGTGTGATCGGTTTTCTGGACCGAGGCTGCACGGCGCCTGTGCGAGCCGATCTGTATGGGTATGCCGATTGCCTAAGTAGAGTAGTTTGTGACTGGAATCTTGATCGCCTTTCGGCTCTGTTCGATTTGCTCGAGGCCCATGGATGCGTTGAGGTCCCAGTCTGTTTGGGTGCTGCGGGGCTAGAGGCCTCGTCTGATGATGGCCTGTGGACGGCGCTGTATCTGTCCGGTTTCCTGACGACTGATATGACTGAAGAACCGGAGCATGACAGCTGCTCCCGTGCTCTGCGGTTGCCCAATAACGAGCTTCGCCAGACCTTTCGTCTGGTGATTATTGATTGGTTTGAGCGTGCTGCCGAGGACGTTCGAGATGCCGATGCGTTTCGAGACGGGTTGTGCCGTGGGGACGAGGATGCGGTAAAGCGGGCGTTAGACCGCATCCTGGGAGATGCGGGAATCGGTGTGAACAACCCAGATGCGCAGCTGCCATATCACCTGCTCTTGCAGGGACTCTGCTTTGGATTGCCGGGCTATGCCAATCCTGTCTCGAGGCGAAAGCGTGGCGCGGATCGCTGGGACATCCAGGTTTTTCCTACGGGCGCTGTGTTTGACGTGGCAGACACGATCGGCATGCTCGACGAGCGTCCGCTGATAACGGTCAACATGATGTTTGACCCCGGCGTAGACGCGCTCGGCCTGGAGCTGCTGGCCGTTCAGGCGCTGCTCGACATAGAGCGTGACGGCATCGACATGATTCGCGTACCGCGACCCGGTGTAGGCCGTATGCGCTGGGGATTCGGGTTTGACGGACAGCATGTGGCAGCGGTGTGCCAGCGGCTGTAGGAGCAGGCGATGCTGCGGGGGTGCCCGCTACTCTGAGTCCTTCATGGGCGGCATGGGCTTCCAGTCGGGGTCCTTGATGATCTTGCGGGCGTCTTTCATGCCGCGGCGCAGCGCCGGGATGCCGGTCTTAAAGCATTTGTCGACCGCTGCCAGACGAATGAACTCCTTGCAGAATGTCGCGGCGTTGCCCAGACGGAACAGCATGGGGTGGTAGTCACCGTAGATCTGCATATAGCGGGCCAAAAAGCCGCGATTGCGCATGATGTAGTAGCGGTTGGTGTCGCTCGTGGAGTTGAGCTGGCGTTTGCCGGCGATGTCCCAGTTAGAGACGGCGCGGGCGCGCTTGAGCACCACGTCGGCAACCACGGCGGCGGGGAAGTGCTGGCTCGCAACATAGCCGTAGCAGGCATCGTCGCCGTAGATGAAAAAGCGTGCATCGGGCAGGCCGATTTTGTCGACTACGCGGCGCGAGAACAGGCCGCCTTCAAAGCACAGCTGGTTCATGGTGCGGTAGCCCTCGGGGCCCAGGTCCCACTTAGCGATGGGGTTGGGGATACCAAGCGAAAGGATGAGCTGGTACTGCCAAAAGAAGGCGCCACCGTCGAAGTCCAGGCGCGAACCCTGGATGACGTCGTAGCGGTCCGTCCATTTGGCCAGGCGCTCAATACCCTCGGGGATAACGAGCACGTCGTCGTCCATGACCCAAAACCACTGGGCGCCCAGGTCGTAGGCGCATTTGGTGCCGGCTGAAAAGCCGCCCGCGCCGCCGCCGTTTTCGAGCTGCGGGGCGTAGATGACGCGGTCGGTGCTGCCCTTTGTATCGGGCTGATCGGCGTCGATGCCCCACAGGTTGGCGAGGCGCTCGTTGAATGCGGCGCACATGGCTTCGGTCTCGCGCGAATTCTCGTTGTCGACGATCACGATGCGCCAAGGTACGGCCGTGAGCTCGGTCATGGAGTCGAACAGGTTGGCCAGGAGCTCCTGGCGCTTATAGGTGACGACAACGATGGCGAGCTTGTCGATGGGGGCGGGAAGGGTGGAAGTCATGAACGAGAATATCCTTTCGCGTGGGCGGCATATCGGCCCTGCGGAATAAACAACGTGTCCCATTGGACATGACTATTGTAAGCGTAGGCGGGCGCCCGCGGGCAATGTTCCGCTAATCACCAAGAACGTTTGCTACAAGCCTGGTTGACGTGTGTGCGTGGCGAGATTGCAAGCGCGCATTGTGGTATTACATAGGTGCCGAATCCCGTGGACGCGATCTTTGTGTTTGGATGCCCTGTGAATAAAACTCGTTTAGCTTCCTTTGCCGATAGCCTTCCCGTCAAGGTCATGTTGCTGTTTTTGGTTCTTCAGGCCGCATTTGTACTGAGCAATACCGCGGCAAATTGTCTGCCGAGGCCCGTCATCGAGTCGCATGTGCAGGGTTCGGAGTCCTCTGCCCTGTTGTCTGACATGTATGTCTACGACCACCGTGTTGCAGCTGGTCCTGTTTGCTTTGATAACAATCGCTTTATCATTGAAGTCGCACAGCAAAAGGACCAAGGTTCTCCATTTAAGACGATGACTGTTGCCGAGATTGATGACGTTACGAAAGCCGGTGGGATTACGCATCAGCAGTACTACCGGTATTGGCATGGATGGCAGCTACTTACGAATGCCTGCCTGTTTATTGGCGGTATCGACGTTGTCGTGGTGCCTGCGGCCGCTCTGGCGATTGTCGGCTCCGCTTGCGCTTACGTTGCCTTGCGGAAGCGGTTTTCAAAGCCAGTGACGTTGGGTTTCCTTGCAATCCTGCTGTTCTCGACCAATCTGTTTTTCAATTTTATCGGTGATCTGCTGCTGTGCATCTCGTTCTTTGTGGCGCTCATCATGATGTCTTGCATGAGCCTTCGTTTGGGCTCGGCCCCGAACGCACGGGTTTTCACAAGCCGCCTTGTCCTTTGGTCGATAGCGACGGGCGCCGTGTTTTCGTTTCTTGACTTTTTAACGATTCCTGCCGCAGTTGTCGCCCTGCATTGCTTTTTCGCCTTCATTGCGCTCCCCAAGGGTGAGCGCCCCAAGCGTTGCGTCGTCACGATGCTGCAAGCGCTCTTTGGGTTTGGGCTTTCGTTTGTGTTTACCTGGGCGATGAAATGGGTTGTCGCGGCATTTGTGCTGGGCTGGGACGAGGTCTTTTCGAACGTTCTGGGCGAGATGGGCCTTTGGTCTGCGCATGGGACTTCGTCACTGTTGCCCCAGGCTGACTGGCCTCAGATTTTGAAGGAGTTTTATTGCATGAGCCCGCAGCTGTTCGCCATTTGCTCAACTGCCGGTTATGCGATGATCTCGAACGTCGTTTGCCTTGTTTCGTTTGCTGCCGTATTGGCGATCTGGATTGCCGTGCTCGTTTGCTCGATACGGGGCGGCGCACAAGACGGTCGTCGTCGAAAGGTGTTGATCCAGTCGCTGCTCATGGCACTGCCTCTGGTTGTTGTTCTGGGTTATTTCGTTGTTATGCATGACCATGCGATCGTTCATATTCCGGTATTTGGCTGCAAGAATTGGGCGATTGTCTTTGCGATTTTATTTGTTTCGGGTGTAAGCGCGCTTCGTGGTCTGAGGAGTCAGAAGGTCGCTTAGCCGTTCATACGGGCCTTGATGGCGTCGACTACGGCTCTGTGCACGATATCCACGAGGAGCAGGGAAAGCGCGAGGCAAAGGCTCATAAGGATTCCGAGCAAAATGGCGCCGGCTGGACGGGGCGTTCCCTTTTGGATGCCTGTTGCCATGGTGTAGATTGCATTGTCGAAGATGGGTCGCCAGACGTTGCAGGTAAACGACTGTACGGCGTAGAAAGCGAGCGTTCCTGCGGCGAGAGATATGATTGTCTTGTCTGCAGCTGTGACTTTGTGGCGCGGCTGATGGAGTGCTGCGGCGGCAACGGATGCGGCGGCCAAGATAAAGGATATGACGGAAGTGGACTTGTAGGAGAGCTTCCAGAGCGTGTTGTACTGGCTGTTTGCCGATAGCAGAAGCTCGAGCGCGATGGTGGCGGCAACGAGTCCGATGAGTACAATCTTGGATTTTTGAGCGCCGGATGCGTTGCCGTGGCATTCGAGGACAAAGCGCATTTCTCCAGCTGCAATAAACGCGACCAGGTAGGTAACGGCGCTCATGAGTTTGCGCCACAAAATGATACCGGCCGCTTCGTTTGCCGTCGCCGCGATGTAGCAGTTGATTCCAAATGTTGCGAGCACAAGAAGTGCTACGACAAACGGGGCTCTTTTGCTGCCGATTCGCTGCCGCATCAACGCAATCCCTGGGACGAGCAATACGGATACCGCGTAGACCCAGATAAACTCGATGCCCAACGTAAGCCAGCCAATCTCATGCAGCGAGATTTCTGGTAGGGGATAGACGTACATCGAAATAAACAGGCAGGTGGCGCAATAAAAGAGCGTGGGCAAGACGATCTTTTTGAGGCGATCAAGCGATTTGAGCGTGAGGCCCTGCGCGGATGAACCGTTTTGGAGGGCGCGTACCGCCGAGGGAATAAGGAAGTATCCCGAGATCATAAAGAAAACCTCGTTGGCCCAGCAGCCCAGCAGGTTGATGAAGCCGAGCGCGCCGGAGTAAGGGAAGACAACGAGCGGCGCATATTCCGGTAGACCGGCGCAGACGGCTTGAAAGGTCCACTGAAACGTATGGAATATCGCGATACCAGTAACCGCGATTAAGCGCAGCGTTTCGATGGAGGTATTTCTGCTTGCTTTGCTGCCCATCAGATTATTTTCCAGCGCGTGCGTTGTATGAGCTAAAGTGCGATGTGATCATTTTTAGAGTTTGCTTGGGCCCCTTGTTCCATACGTTATACAAGCCCTCGCCCACGAGGTCCTTGGCGTATGCGCAGTAGCTGATTTTAGGGTTGGCGATACCCATATACTCGGCATAGAGCTTTTTGGCCGCGGGAGTAACGCGAGGATTGGCAAATACCAGCTCTTGCGGCATGCGTTCGAACATCCTGTGGATCGCCCGCTCGATTTCGGGGTGCCCCTCAATTCCGGTGTGCTCGATCATGATGCCCATATAGGTGAAGCCACGTGTGATTTGGGGTGTCCAAACGGCGGGGTCGGTGACGTTGAGCCGCTCAAGAATATCGACCATGTCGTTCCAGCGATTAAACGGCATCAAGGGGTCGCGCTTGGCCAGAGTGGCTGCCTTTTCGGGTGTTTCCTCGCGGTAGCAGTAATACGGCTTGGGCCAGTAAGCGATCGCCTTTGCCTGACAGAGCGTTTCGACGAGGAATGGATTGTCGGCCCAGCCCGCACCGGGGATTTCCTTAAACCAGATATTGTTTTGCATCAGGAAGTCGCGACGATAGATTGCCGACCAAATGGACGGATGGTGGGCCAGCAGGTGTGGAGCGTCGTGAATGGTGAACGGTTGCCGAGGCGGTTTAATGCGACCGCGATATGCGCAATGTAGTTTGACCTCTTGGGGGGTATCGGGGTTGCGAATGATCCAATACGGGGTCTCAATAATATCGAGCTTGTTCGGATCGCCAAATTCGCGCTTGGCAAATGCAAGCATGTTGGAGTACATTCCGGGCTCGATCCAGTCATCTGGCTCGAGGATGGCAATCCAGTCGCCCTTTGCCTCGCGAATGCCCAGATTGCAGGTTGCGCCGTAACCCTGGTTTGCCTTATCGATCACTCGAACGCGTGAGTCGCGCGCAGCGAAATCTTGCATAATGGATAGGGAGTTATCAGTAGAACCGTCGTTGATGGCGAGGATTTCCAGTTCGATAGTCTTTTCGTTTAATAGACTGCCTATAGCCTGAGAAAGATACGGCTCGGCATTGTAAGTAGGCACGATTACGGTCAGCATTCAAACACTTTCTCTAGGCGATTTGGAAGAATTATACCTAATTGCGTTTGCAACGGTTTTGGTTGCGTTTGGGTGAAGGCAACGGTAAGGGTTGCTTATTTAGCAGGTGACCAAACGAGCCGGGACTCTCCGTTCGCGCCATCTTGATTCAACACGATTCCTTTCTATGACAATTGTTCAAAAGAAGAGATAATTGATGGATAATGTTGCAACATGGATATTCATTTTGACTGGGGATTCAATATGAAAAAGGTTTTACGTGCTGCAACTTCTTTTTCTTTGGCTGCTCTTCTGACATTTTCGTCATTGATGAGTCCTGTAGTTGCTGCTTACGGGTTGAACGAGGCACAGCCCGCTGAAGCTATGACGAATGTGGCTTCTGCAGGCGATGACGGAGTGGCTGCACGCGGTGACGATGTTGAAGGCAGCGAGGCCACCGTCGACCAATCTCCGGTTGAAGAGGATAGTGAGGCTATCGACTCGTTGAGCCAAGGCGCAACTGAAAGCGATGTCAAAACCGATCAACAGGTCGATTCGGTCGAGTCGACCTTCCAATACGTTTACCTGGCCTACCCAAGTCTTCCCTCTGGAGCTGATCAGGTCATTGCTTTTGCTACGCCTAATGACAGCGAAGTTCTTTCCTCTGCTACGCTTGGCTATGTGAGTGCCAACGGCGTAAAGGGCTCTGTCGACGCGTCTGCTACGGCTGATAATTCTGCCGCCTTTACCTTTGGCGCAAAACTCGAAGCTAATACTTATTTCCTCACTTCGATTTCGTATTATCTAGAGGGAGATGGGACTGAACATAAGATCGATCTTTCTGATCGAGATTATTCGTTCACCGTCGTAGATAGCTCTATGAACTCCGAGGGCACATCTGTTTATTATGCAGATGGGGACGGAAATGCTGTTGAGGCACAGTCTATTCAGCAGGCGTTGGAGTGTGCCGATTCTCCGGATGGTGTTTCTACTTATGCCGCTCGCTCCGCTCGCAACGTTAGCGTAATCGCTCTTGATGCTGGTCATGGTGGATCTGACCCCGGTGCGCAGGGTAATGGCAAAAGCGAGGCCGATCTTACCTGGAAGATTGTGACGGCATGCAAGAATAAGCTCGAGGCATACGGTTTTAAGGTCGTTCTTGCTCGTGAACAATACGGCAATTACTCCGGTAATGATTTTCTTTATCGCGTTCAGCGTTGCATCGATCAGGGCGCGCAAGCATTTGTGAGCTTTCATATCAATTCCGGTCCTTCCGCCGCTCATGGCGCTGAGGTTTACGCTCCCACCGCAAATGAATCAGACTATACACAGGTTTCTGTTGAGCTTGCCAATAAGGTTATGAATAACCTTGCTGCTATGGGTCTTACGTACCGCGGTGTTTTACAGATGCAAGTGGGAGATGAGTTTGCGGTAATCCGATGCGCCCGCGAGCAGGGGATCCCTGGTATTCTTATTGAACACGGCTTTATTTCGAATTCCGGTGATGTCGCCAACTATTTCTCTGACGACGGTTGCCGTCGCCTTGGCGAGGCTGATGCTGCCGCTATTATTGCGCAGTTCCCGCATCCCTATTCCATTGACGGAATCACCTTCTCGGAAGAATTGGGGCGTGCTGGATCTTCCATTAAGGTTGGCGTGAATGTTACCGGTAAGACCGATGGTCTTAAGTACAAATTTGTTTGGCATAAAGTCGGAGCCGATTGGAACAGCTCAAATTGGGGTGTAATTGGTCAAGATTTGACCAGCCCGTCTGTTACTTGGACTTTGCCGCAAGCTGGTGAATATGAAATTTATGCCGATGTTGTCGACTCCAATGGTTACATATCGAGCACTTCTAAATATAAAGTAGTCAATTGGTCCGTCGACGGCCTCGACGTCTCCGGCGAGGCGCGCTGCGGCAAGCCGCTCAGGCTCAAGGCCAGGGTCTCCGGCGACACCGACGGCCTCAAGTACAAGTTCGTCTGGGAGAAGGGCGGCTGGGCCAAGTGGGGCACCGTCGGCGGCGGCTCCAGCTCCTCCGCCTCCTGCGAGTGGACCCCCTCCGAGCCCGGAGAGTACACCCTCTACCTCGACGTGATCGACGGCGGGCAGGCCAAGCACCTCACCCGCAAGGTGACGGTCGAGGACCGCTTCAGCGTCGACGGCCTCGACGTCTCCGGCGAGGCGCGCTGCGGCAAGCCGCTCAGGCTC
>CALJPV010000030.1:0-12524 GCA_937980385.1 uncultured Collinsella sp.
ACCCCAGCTTCGGCTACGGCGGCTACTGCCTGCCCAAGGACACCAAGCAGCTGCTCGCCAACTACAGGGACGTGCCGCAGAACCTGATCGAGGCCATCGTGGAGGCCAACCGCACCCGCAAGGACTTCGTCGCCGACGAGGTGCTGCAGATGGTGTGGGACCGTGTGTACGCCGGCAAGGAGAAGCCGGTCGTGGGCGTCTACCGCCTGACGATGAAGTCGAACTCCGACAACTTTCGCGCAAGCTCCATCCAGGGCGTCATGAAGCGCGTTAAGGCCAAAGGCGTGCCCGTGGTGGTCTACGAGCCCACGCTGGACGCGCCGGAGTTCTTCGGCTCCGAGGTGACCCACGACCTGGAGGCCTTCAAGGCCGGCTGCGACGTTATCGTCGCCAACCGCTGGAGCGACGAGCTCGCGGACGTGGCGGATAAGGTGTATACGAGGGATTTGTTTAAGAGGGATTAAGTTGATCGGGAAGTCCGGTGTAGCCAGACAGAATACGATTCTGTATTTTGCTAATTGTAACAATTATCATACCATAAAATGGTGTTCATACTTTTCTTCTGTAGGCTATGATGTACACGTCGCAAGCTTAGAAAAGCCGCTTGCTGGAAATGCCGGTACAATCGATCGTGTGTCTGTTCACTGGCTTTCTAATGACAGCGAGCGCCTGGGCTCTGATATTCAAAAATTGTCCTATTTTAGAACCATTTCCCAAGCAAAGGCTCTTATTAAAGAGGTAAATCCTGATATCGTTCACGCACACTATGCTTCAAGCTATGGAACTATTTGTTCGTTTGCGTGCAAACGTCCTTACTACCTTTCTGTCTGGGGCAGCGATGTATATGAATTTCCGCAAAAGTCTTTCTTGCATAAAGCCATATTAAAACGTTCTCTAGATAAAGCAACTTGGATTATGTCAACCAGCCGAGCCATGGCTGTTGAAACTCATAAATACACATCCAAAGAGATTGCAATTACGCCTTTTGGTGTTGATATGAGCCTGTTTAATCCTGATAAGGCGGTTCCGCATGAGGGATTTGTTGTCGGAACGGTAAAAGGTCTTGAGTCGAAATATGGAATAGAGACTCTGCTTCACGCATGCAGTTTGGTGCACCGCAATAGACCTGATATCAACCTTAAGGTTCGCATTGCTGGGGCTGGTACGCAGGAGAAATATCTTCGAGATACTGCCAGCTCTCTTGGCATGGATGGTTATTGTAAATGGCTCGGGTTTATCACTCAGGAAAACGCAGCTTGCGAATGGGCTTCTTTTGATGTCGCTTTGGTTCCGAGCGAGAGCGAGAGCTTTGGCGTTTCTGCTGTCGAAGCGCAGGCTTCCGGTACTGCTCTTGTGATTTCGGATATCCCCGGCCTTATGGAAGCGTGTGATGATGGCAAGACCGCCATCGTGGTACGGCGCGGTGACGATGAGGCTCTCGCAAACGCTGTCGAACAACTGGCCGACGACCCCGAGCGCAGGACAGAACTTTCCTGTTTGGGGCGCGCCTATGTAACCCAGGCATATGAATACACGTCATGCTTCCGTCGTATTCAGGATATTTATGATTCAAACGAAAGTGTGCGTGCGTATTAGATGAAAACCAAGTTACTTCGAGGGCTATATTGCGCTTTCGGAAAGCATTTCCCTGTTTCTCGTCGTTCTAGAGCATCGATGAAAATTCGAGTTTTTTGGGCCAGAAAGATGGGATGCGCCATTGGACAGGCTGTAAATATCGAGAGCGGCGCCGAGTTTGACGAACATGTGACGATTGGTGATCGATCGAGCCTTGGCGTTGATTCTCAAGTATTTGGCCCAGTCACTATTGGCAGCAATGTGATGATGGGGCCTGAATGCTGCATTCTAACCCGCAACCACCAGCACGACCGTTGTGATATCCCGATGATTGACCAAGGTTATGAAGATTATCGCCCCGTAGTCATCGGTGATGACGTCTGGATAGGAAGGCGCGTGATCATTCTTCCAGGAGTTACCGTTGGGGGGGGGGTCGATAATCGCTGCTGGAGCTGTTGTTTCCAAGGATGTCAAACCGTATAGCATTGTGGGCGGCGTCCCAGCAAAGCAGATCGGAAATCGAAAATGCTAAAGGAGAATAGTTTGTCTCCAAATAACATCTCATATAACGGCCTACGAGACGAAGGGCTATGGGAAGAGTCAATATTGATGGCTCTTATCCTTGGGTGCATTCTGTTGCTGCCAATAAAGGTGATGGCACCATTGACTTCGCTACTTTATTGTGCCGTGATTGTATTTGAGCTTTTATATATGTTGGTAAGCGCAAAGCGAATTAAAGGGAATAGGCTAGATATCGGTCTTTTGATTTCCGCAGCTGCTTTGTTTTTATATTTACTGGGTCTTTATTTTGGCTTCGGCCAAAAAGGTGGAGAGAGATTAATTCAAACAGCTTTATTTCTTTTGACGCTTATCTCGTTTTCTCGTTATCAATGGACAGGCAGGAACGTCCATCGATTGTTCCTAATTATGCTAGTTCTTATGAGTTTGTGTTTAGCATACTGGTTTGTTAGCGGGAGGATTACAAATTACTATTCCGCATTTTATGGGCACGGAAATGGCTTTGCTGTTGTCATTTTGGCTGCTATTGCTATTACTTTTTTAGATTGCCAAATGAAATTAGAAAGCCTGCATGTCTTGTCACTCGTTCTCTGCGGCATTCTTTTAAGCTTTACGAATAGCCGTTCGGCACTTCTGACTTGCCTCATTTTTATTATCCTAGTATTGGCATTAAAGAATAGAGATGAATCTGGTGCGCGTTTTCTGACGAATGCCGTATTTATCTGTATCTTAATTGGGGTTTTAACATTTTCAATCGTCTATCCATCTCTTTATGGAACCAATCTCGGATTTCAATTGGAATCCCTATCTCGCGAGTGGTTAAATAAAAACTTTTTTAGCGGGCGAGAGCTTGTGTGGAAGATGGTTTTATTGGCGGTTCATGGAAATGAGGCTCTAGGCTTAGGGCTTCAGATGACACCTTCAATGATTTATAACACTGATTTCTCTTCTCACAATATGTATTTGCAGACAATACTTCAGTCCGGTGTCGTGGGATTACTACTTCTGCTTTGTCTATTTTGGATGATTCGAGGGAAACTCGTAGAATGCGGCGACTTCAGTTCCCGTGTGGGCGTCTCTCTCCTTCTTGCGATGTTGGTTCACGAGTGCCTAGAGGTGTCCTTGACTCAAAACAACTTTACATACGGTTTGCTAATTTGGACAGTTATCGGCATAAGTCTAGCCCTGGGTCAAAGTTCGAAGAGCGTACTTAATGATAGGGAGGGAGTATGCTTGTCGACTCCTCTCTAAGCGTGATTATTCCGGCATATCAGGCTGAAAAAACGATTGCGCGTGCAATCAAAAGCGTATTGACTATTGACGTTGATTCGCTTGAAGTGATCGTTGTAAATGATGGGTCAACCGACTCTACTTCAGAGATGGTTCGCAGTATCGTTTCATTCGATAAGCGCGTCAATTTGATTGAGCAATCGAATAGCGGTAGGTCCGTCGCGCGTGATGTTGGATTTCGCGCCGCAACCGGTGATTGGATTATGTTTGTTGATGCGGATGATTTT
Source organism: uncultured Collinsella sp. (assembly GCA_937980385.1). Lineage (GTDB taxonomy): Bacteria > Actinomycetota > Coriobacteriia > Coriobacteriales > Coriobacteriaceae > Collinsella. Next base: position 3,612 of record CALJPV010000030.1, read on the forward strand.
CTTCTGCCGGATGTGTCTTCTGCCGTTCAACAAGGCATGAATTCTGGATCGGAAATCGTTTTGTTTCCGTTTGTACATAGCTTTTCTCAGATTGCCACCAACCGTTACTTTGGTGGCAAACGTGCGCTGCGGGCTGTGAGCGCCTTGTCATTTGGAGACTTGAGGGAAGCATGTCTCAATTTCAATTTTGATTGCGTGCCATATTCTAATGAGTATCAATTTAATGCTGTTTGGTCGAGACTTTATCGTAGGGATTTATTGCTGGAATTCTCATTAAAAAGCCCTTGGAATAAATTGTTGTTTCCGGCTGGAATAAAATTTTCAGAGGATAGGTTGTTCAACATTGCCTTATTGTCCGTATTTCCTGGCGGCACCGTATCTCTTTCTGATACTCCGTTGTATTGCTGGGATCTTGATGCATCTGGGACTACGGGCATATTCCGCGAGACAGACGTAGCCAGGCTGGTCGATTATTCGCTTGCAATAAATCAATTAATTACTGCAAATTTCTTGTCCCAGTCTGAGGGCAATCGCGTTCTCGCGGCCGAGATTTCAAATCAATTCAAACGGTTTGTTCGCCTTAATGATGTCTTTGCTAGTAAGTTTCAAGATCTCTGGATTGATGCGCTTGCTGCCCTGGAGACAAATCCTAAACTAAGCGACTTTCCTAGTGCTGTCTTGGGGCCTTTTCAAATTTTGATACCTTCCATTCTACTTTTACTAAAGGGACGCATTAAATGCGCTTATTGGTTGGAGAAAGCCGTCTTTAATTTACAGAAATTAATAAGCTCGCAGTTCTAGTTTTTTCCGTTCTCGCCCGTTCGGGTTTCAATAATTGATTGGTGTTATATTATGAAAGTTGGAATACTTACAATCCAAAGTGTTAATTTCGGTAATAGGCTTCAAAACTACGCACTTCAGCATGTTCTTGAAGACTATGGCTGCCAAGTTGAGTCTCTACGACGTGATGGTTCAATTATGGGCCCACTATCATCTAAAGCTAAATACTTTAAGAAATGCATGAGTCTTTTGAGACATATCAATGACCGTAATTCGCTGTTCAGGGCCTTTAACAACAGTTTTATCAATTTTTCAAATGGTACGGTTACAAAGGAATATATTTCTCCGGGTTTGCTTGATTCTTATTCATGTTTTGTTATCGGCTCCGATCAAGTTTGGAATCCCGATTTTGTCTTTAACAGTGAGCTTGAGTATCTTCCGATGGTTGCTTCTGAAAAGAAGATTGCGTACGCCGCTAGTTTTGGGGTGAGCAGTATCGTTTCGAACAGGGATGAGACCGCTAGGCTGCTTAATGGCATTTGTTCCATTTCTGTACGTGAATCCGCTGGCTCCAATATTGTGCGCGATCTCACCGGTCGCGATGTGGCTGTTGTTCTTGATCCGACTTTATTGCTCGGCGCCGCTGATTGGGAAGCTGTCTCCGTCAAACCCAAGGGCGTCGCCTGCGATCAACCATACCTATTCAAATATGTTCTCGGCAACGACGTTAACAATGCGAAGATTGAAGAGCTTGCGGCTTCTCGCGGCATTGCGATTATTGACGTAATGGATAAATCGCTGAAAATTGGACCTTCCGAATTCGTCTGGCTTATCTCGCATAGCGATCTTGTTTGTACCGATTCCTTTCACGCCAGTGTTTTTGCGCTTCTGCATCACAAACCGCTTGCAATTTTCGAGCGTGTTAGTACTGACGCTGATATGTCTTCCCGTTTTGACACGCTTTGTTCAAATTTTGGCCTCGTAGGTCATCGCTCTTCAGAGTCTTCTTTCGGACCTAAATCCATTTTTGGTACCGATTGGGATGATGTTGATTCTCGACTTGCGATGTTACGTGAATCTTCAAGAAATTGGTTAGCTTGCGCTTTGGAGAGTGTTGCTCGTGACTAGCCAACGTAAAGCGGGGGCTATTCTTGGCTACTTGAATATCATCGTCAAGAACCTTGTGAATCTTATCTACACACCTATGCTTCTCTCTTTTGTGGGGCAGGCTGACTATGGTGTTTACCAAACCTCGAATTCGTTCGTGTTTTCGCTTACGTTGCTCACGTTTGGATTTTCAGAGGCATATGTACGCTTCTATACGCAGAGGAACGCGCATGGCACGGAGGATGACATCCGCTCACTCAATGGAATGTACCTCATGCTGTACCTTGCCGTTTGCGCTGTCGCGCTTTCGCTGGGGCTGCTTTTCGCCGCAAACGTGGAAACGTTCTTTTCGGGAAGTTTCACTTCCGGACAGGTAGGACTTGCCGGGGAGCTCATGGCGATTATGGCCGTCAATGTGGCGTGTACGTTGTTCTCCACCGTCTTCGATGCCTATATCATCGCGCATGAGCAGTTCAAGTATCAGCAGACCAGGCAGATGTTCACCACTCTGGCAACTCCTGGCATAGCGTTTCTGCTTCTCTGTGCTGGCATGGGTGCCGTGGGCGTTGCAACTGCTCAGCTGTCCGTCACCGTTATCCTTCTCTTGCTTAATGCTCGTTTCGCTTACTTTAGACTCGGTATGAGGTTCAGCTTCAAGAGATTCGACACGGCACTCTTTCGGGCAATCGCGTCGTTCTCCGCTTGGATTTTTGTGAACCAAGTTTGCGATCTCATCAACCAGAGTGTCCCCAACATGATGCTCGGCGCACTTACAAGCGCTGTGACGGTCTCTGTGTTTGCGGTGTCGCTTCAGATAAGGCAAGTTTTCTACTCGCTTTCGACCACCATGTCGAGCGTCTTCGTTCCCAAGATTAACCGCATTGTTGCCGAGTCCAATGACAACGATGTGCTTACTAGGCTAATGACACGCGTTGGCCGCTACCAGATGTTCCTGTTTTGCTGGGTCTATTGTGGATTCGTTCTTTTGGGCCGATTCTTTATTACCAAGTGGGCGGGCGCAGGGTTCATCGATGCGTATTATCTCATCTGTGCGATGACGCTTCCCGTCGGCGTCCCACTCTGTCAGAACACTGGTATTGAGATTCAGCGTGCCAAGAACAAGCACAAAGCACGTAGCGTCGTCTACCTTTGCATGTCCTTGTTGAATGTCGCCTTTACCTGGTTTGCCTCTCCGTATCTTGGCTACTGGGCTCCAGCTATCGCCTACATTGTGAGCATTGCGCTAGGCAACGGTCTCTTCATGAATTGGTACTACCAGAACCGCATCGGGCTCGATATGGCTTTCTTCTGGAAGCGTAACCTACCGGTAGCGCTGACGGCCGCAGCTGTCCTTGTCGTCTGCAAGTCACTAAGCTTCTTTTTGCCTGTTGTGAGCTGGCCTTTGTTTCTCGCGTGGGGTGCGGCTTACACCGTGTTTTTCACAGTCGCCATGTGGCTATTCGTGCTCGATTCAAATGAGAAGGCGGGGATTACCACCCGTCTTCCGCTCCTTCGTTAGGATAATTCTATGTCAAATACGACTATTTCTGCTCTTGGTGACACTTGCTGTGGCTGCGGCGCCTGCGCTGCCGTCTGTCCCAAGGAGTGTATCTTCATGAAGCGTGACAGACTTGGTTTTTCCTATCCTATAGTGGATTCCGATATTTGCGTCGGATGCGGCGCCTGTGAGCGGGCCTGTCCCGCGTTGGGTGAGCACCGGGATGACCTGCTGCAATCCATATCGTGGGCAAAGGCCGATTCTCCAGATTTGCTTGAGCGGTCTTCTTCCGGTGGTATTTTCGGGCTCCTTGCTCGCAAGGTGCTTGCCGATGGCGGCGTCGTCTGCGGCGCGGCCTTCGATGAGGGATGCCGGGCTGTCCGCCATGTGCTCGTCGACAACGAAGCTGGTCTCGATGCCGTCATGCGTTCCAAATACGTGCAGAGCTCCGTCGGGAAAGAGGCGTACAGGGGCGTACGCGATGCAATCCGTTCTGGACGATGCGTCCTCTTCGCCGGCACCTCCTGCCAGGTCGCAGGCATGAGGGGGTATCTCGGGGGCCTCGCCGACGGCGATCTTTTTCTGTCCGTCGACGTTATCTGCCACGGTGTCCCCTCTCCCGAACTCTGGTCGCGCTGGGTAGACTACCGCGCTGAGGGCTTCGGGTCGGATGTCTGCGACGTAAATATGCGGAGTAAGACAACCGGATGGTTGTCTTTCTCCGCTATGTACAAGCACATAGCGGAGAAAGACAACACCGAGGACACCGAGTCCCAGGTGTTTGGGAAGGACTGGTACATGAAGGCTTTCTTGGCCAACGCAAGCCTTCGTTCATCTTGTCTCGCATGTCCTGTAAAGCGCTCGAGCGGTGCCGATATCACGCTTGGCGACTTCTGGGGTTTTCAGAATATTCATCCCGAGGTCGACTACTCCAAGGGCGTATCCGCCGTCCTATGCAATACGGAGAAGGGCGAGCGGGCATTCAAGGCTATCTTTGGGCTCACTGTAAACGGCCCGGCCACGCTTGAGGAGGTAATCGCGGGCAACCCCAGCCTCGTCCGTTCTGTCGCGCCCTATCCAAGGCGCGACGAGTTCTTGAATGACGTGTCTGCGGGGTTGTCCATCCCGGATCTCATGGTCAAGTGGGATTTCCGTTCTTCTCTCTGGCAGCGTGTTCGCGGCAAACTTTGCGGCATTAAACGACGACTTAAGAAGTTTGTTTGCGGCGATTCACAATAGTCTTGCTTTGCATTTGGAGTTTATTTATAAGACAATGGATGCTCTTCGGTTATTTACTCCATAAACAATTAATTTGGTATCGAAAGCAGTATGCATAAAGGTTTGCGTTTAGGGGGTCATTAATGACGAGGCGCGGACGTCGCCAGCGAGATGAAGAGTGGACTTGTAAGTTTTCCAAGCTTCTTCGTTTGGTTGTTGAGAGCAATAATATCAAGCTCGATCATCTTGATAGCGATGCTGGCATATTATTGAGTGCTTTCCGGACCTGGGTGTCGGGGAGAAATTTGCCAGGTCCATCGTATTTTAATTTGCTACTGTCATTCATTGCTCCTAGGGTCAGTGATTCATCTGGACCTATAATTCTTGAACGCGTTTTTTCGGACTGTTCCAATACGCAAGCATGGGATGCGGTTGAGTCGTATTCCGTGTTTGAGGGGGATATGCAGCGATATATTCCTGCGTTGTTAGAGATTTATTGGCGTATGGGCAGAAAGATGGTCCCGTTGCCTTTAACTAGCGATAACGCCGCTGGTCCTTCTGGAAAAACTGTTGCAGTTGTGTTTGATTTTGTGGGCACTCTTTTGCCCAAGATCGATGCTGACAGTAGCCTTCGTTATATCTGGCTCGAATCTGGCCAAGATAAAGCCCGATTCCAGAATATCCTTGCGCACTATTCTCACGATGCTGATGATAGGCGAAGCTATTTTCAGCAGGCTACGGAATTATTCAGGGAAGCGCGCATTACCAAAGATGACATCACTCGCATCGGAAATGGCACTCGGCTAATTCCGGGTATTTGTGACGTGTTTAAGGTGCTTAACGATGCGGGCGTTCTGATCTGGATTGTCTCTCGCTCGGAGAGGCAGTTTATACGCGCGGCCCTTGGTGACCTTGCTTGCTACGTGGAGGAAATCAAGTCCAATCAGTTTCTGTTTGATTCTGAAGGCGTTGTTGATGGCATCCGCATTAGTCCTTTTGACTACGAGGGTAAGCGCAGATTTGTGAGCAGGGTCGCGGGCGATCTGAGCGTTTCGCCCCAAGACATTGTGTTTGTTGGAAACTCGAATAACGACGCATCCGTGAGAGGCAGCGGTGCAGTTACCGTTTGCGTGTCTCCCTCTAATACTACGGGGACAGATCGGTCGTCTTGGACCCACTGCTGCCAGTGCTGCGATGACCTGAGAGACATCCTTCCGTTTATTAACTTACAAAGTACTACAAAGTGAAGCGAAACCTGAGTGCTTTGTCGCGGACTTTGTATCTGCTTCTCGGTTGGCTCATGTACTTGGTTCACTGGACTTGATCAGCTTCGTCACTCAATACCTCGGTCGCCCGCGGCATTATGTAGACAGGGCAAACGACGGAAGGCAGGGTGGTTGCTATGGGAGCGATATCGCTTGGACCAGTAACGGATACCGAAATCAAGCTCACGAAGGAGGTGCTGAACGCGGTCGTAAATGCTACGTGGACTTATAGGTGCTCTAGGGAGTTTAAGCGTGGCCAGGTAGAAAGCATTCGCATTGCAGTCGAATACTTCAATGCTGCGGCAAAGATGAGCTATGTAGATCAGCTTACGAGCGTGATGATGTCTACGTTGGCAAACTCCGCTAGGATGTACCAGCGCTACGATAGCGAGGGAATCATGACCGACCTCATTAAACAGCAGTTCAACCAGACGCTTGAGGTGCAAGCCAAGTGCCTGAGTTCTATTCTCGAGCAGTTTGCTAAGTAGCCTCTGCATTGAGGCCGAAAAAGTCGCAATTTGGTTGGGGTGCGTATTATGTTCTTTCGCTATTTGGCCGCAAGAGCTCATATGGGTGTCATCGGTATTCGCGCTCGGTTTCGGATTTGGTTGGCTGTGCGATCTGGTGCGTTGGTATTCTTCTCGATGCTTTTATTTCCAGCCATTATTGCTGGGGTCATCACTGCGATAACGGTTAAATCTATGCTCGCCGCAGTTTTCGCCGGGGTCTTCTGCTTGGCGGTTGAGGTGTACAAGATATTTCAGCTAGATTAGCGGAATGGGCTCATGTCTTATGGGCTACTCAACTTAGATTGAACCGTAGCCTCTTGACTGATTGTGTTTTGTATCAAGATGTTATTCGGGACACCGGGGCCAAAAGTCCCGGTGTCTTTTGTTGCGGGTGATGAGTCCTGTTGGCGTTTCGTGCGTCGTGATCGCAGTGACGTTGCTCGCTTTTTTATAAATGATGACTATCGAATTGCTTTAATCATTAGGTGTCGTTATGGCGACAGGTAGTAATTTTTCTTAAGTATTCACTGTCTGGAGCATGGCGTTTGTTATTTACGGATTAACTCGTATTTATATGTTTGACAGTTACTGGGCTTGATATGTTTCCAAGGTGAATTAGCTGGACTGGTTATAATCGATTTCGGGGAAACACCTGACATGCACATTAGCTCTCATTTGCTAAAATGAGTAAAAACATCTTTCAAAGTTTAAATGAGGGATCTATTGTTTCAGCTCGCCCTAATTAATGGTGCAACTCTAAAGCGTCTTCGTGTCATAAGGGGAGTTTCCGAAGACTTTCTTGCTGCTAAAGTCAGAATCTCCATTACGCAGCTGAGGGGCTGGGAGCATGGTGATCCTGGTGATTATCCGACAATCAATCAAGCCGAAGCTATGGCTAATGTGTTGCTTTGCCCATTGGCGGGACTCTATCTTGAACCGAATAAGTTGAAAGAGACGCGAAAACCTCCAATTTCCAACAAGCGAATTGGATATAAGCCAAGTTATTCCGATGACAGTGCGTTGAACCTTGCCGTAGAAGATTTGCTCTTGCGCCGTGAGGATATTTTGGAGCTAGCAAAAAAGACGGGTCCCGAAATTCTAAGCTGTGATTTGCCTTGTTTAGAGAGCGATATTGTTGAGGCTGCCAAGCGTTTGCGAGAATGGATTGATTATCCGCTTAGCAACCAGATCTCTTCTGCTTCGTCGCGAGTTTTGTATAAGAGTCTTCGTTCTCTATTGGAAGAACGCGGCATTTGCGTTGCTCAGTTTTCAGAGCCATCTGTCGATGAGGTGAGGGGCATATCTCTCTATTTTGAGATGCTCCCAATTGCGGCGGTAAATCAGTCGGATCGATGGCCAGCGAAGTGTTTTAGTTTGTTACACGAGATGATTCACCTATGCTACAGGAAATCAACCACCTGTTCTTGTATAAATGCTGAATGCGATGATGCCGAAGAGGTATATTGCAATGCAGTTGCTGGTGAGTTTCTTTTTTCCAGACAGACTGCACTTCACGAAATAAATAATGGGCTTAATCCTTCTGACTTTCATTCGTTTGATGTGATAGCAAATAAATACTCTATTAGTCGTGATGTTGTTGCAAGGCGTGTATACGACATCGGTCAAATGTCCCGCACTGACTATGAGGAATTATTGGATTTATTTCGGCGCGAAGCCATTGAGTCTAGTTTGCGAGAGAAAGCAAAAGCTCAAGAGTCTGGACGCGCCATGGGGTATATGCCTTACGAAAAGAAGATGGTTGATTTCCATGGGGCCTTGTATTGCGCCTATGTAAATCGAGCACTTTCTTTAGGTGTTTATAGCGAGTATGAAGCAGCTTCGGCATTAGGAGTTAAACCGGATTCTCTTGGATCCGTGTTCAAGGAGGCTTTCGGGTGAAATTTACCAAAACGCCTCAGCAGCTCGACTTAGAATCACTTAGCTATCAGTACATTATGGATACATGCTCAATATTGTCCCAAAACGATGGTTTTCTTTATCCAAGGCGAGTTCATGTTGGACTATGGCGTGAGATAGATAAGCTTGCTTCCGAGCGTAGGCTTGTTGTTTGTAGCCAAATTGAAAAGGAAGTAAAGAGGGGTGCACGGGATGACTTAGCAAAGGAGTGGCTAAATAGTTCCGGGGTTAGGATTATTGTTGAGTCGCCTGGAGTCCAGCAATGTCTCAGACAGATAGTCAATGCTCAGCCAAAACTGTTAAAGTTTGGCGATACGCGAGAGTGTTCTTCCGGGGATGCCTTCCTGATTGCTACCGCAATGTTTTACAATTTGGATATCATTACAGAGGAAAAGAAAACAAGTCCTTATAAAATTCCGCAAGTTGCAAGTTCATTTGGAATTAAAACCTATAGCCTGAATGAACTTGCTGAAGAAAACGGCTGGGAGTTTTCATAGGCGATGCCATTTTAGTGGCGGGTCCTTTCATGATTTAAACGGGGGTGCGGACGATTTCTTGGACCGTGCCTAGGCGTATCCAAGCTTCCTGCGGTACTCCATCGGGCTGAGCCACCCGAGGG
>CALJPV010000031.1:0-9396 GCA_937980385.1 uncultured Collinsella sp.
AGCGCTTCCCTGACACGGAAGAGGTCAGAAGTTCAAATCTTCTAACGCCCACCAAATGTTCGCAGCTCAGAGGCTATGTCCTCTGGGCTGTTTTGTTTTTTGCCACCAAGCGCGCCGCCAAATAAGTCATCAAATATTGATCCAAGGTCCGTACGCGATGGTCTTCGCATCCCGTAGGGGTGCCGGCAGATTGCATGTGTCCTGGCCCATCATGACCGCAACATGTTGGTCAAGCATAATCTTTTGGATTCTTTTGGCGTGAGCGGCTTGGTTTTGGTGCTATTTGGCGGCGGCACGGTTGAGGGGGTTTCAAAACTGCTGTGCAGGTAGTTGGGTTGATAACGTTTTAGCAGTCTGCCAAGAGGCCTTCATTTATAATGCGTCTGCAAATTGACCAATTGCTTTGACCTGCTGAAACACTATATGTTGTGTTTGACCTAAAAAAAGAATACAGGATATAGATGCCTCTTTGTCGTATGATAGATGGCGGACAGAGAACGAGAACCTTATTCGCCCCATTATTTGGATGGATCTTTGAGCCCCTGGATTGGTTGCGAGGATTGTCCGCATGAGGGCCTATGGTTATCGAGAACACAGATTGCGCAACGGCGCCGCAAGACAGGGTCAAACCCTGCCGGGCATCGTTTGGCTCTGAAGCGCAATGAGGCTACGATGCGAAAGAGGCAAGAGGATGAAGATCATCAAGCGCAGCGGCACCGAGGTTACCTTTGACATCGATAAGATCGTCAATGCGATCCGTGCCGCAAACTTGGAGGTCGAGGAAGGCTCTCGCCTTACCGACCGCCAGGTGATCTATGCGGCACAAAACGTCGCCGAGGCATGTGAGAAGGCCGGCCACACCGTATCGGTCGAGGAGATCCAGGATCTGGTCGAGGACGAGATTATGCGTCTCGACTGCTACGAGGTCGCCCGCCACTACATCATCTACCGCTATGTTCAGAGCCTGAAGCGCCAAAAGAACACGACCGATGACAAGATCCTGTCGCTGATTGAGTGCAATAACGAAGAGGTCAAGCAGGAGAACTCCAACAAGAACCCGACCGTCAACTCCGTTCAGCGCGACTACATGGCCGGCGAGATTTCCAAGGACCTGACGCAGCGCGTGCTGCTGCCCCAGGAGATCGTGGATGCCCACAACGAGGGCCTGATTCACTTCCACGATTCGGACTACTTCGCCCAGCACATGCATAACTGTGACCTGGTGAACCTGGAGGATATGCTCCAGAACGGCACCGTTATCTCGGGCACGCTGATCGAGAAGCCGCACAGCTTCTCGACTGCTTGCAATATCGCGACGCAGATTATCGCCCAGGTCGCCTCTTCCCAGTATGGCGGTCAGTCGATTTCGCTGACCCACCTGGCTCCGTTTGTCGAGGTGAGCCGTCAGAAGATTCGCGGCGAGGTTGCCCGCGAGCTCGAGGAGCTTGGCGTCTCTGCGTCTGCCGAGAAGGTCCGTGAGGTCGTTGAGGACCGTCTGCGTGACGAGATCCGTCGCGGCGTCCAGACGATTCAGTATCAGGTCGTGACCCTTATGACCACGAATGGCCAGGCGCCGTTCGTGACGGTCTTTATGTATCTCAACGAGGCCCGTACGCCTCAGGAGAAGCACGACCTTGCCATGATCGTGGAGGAGACGCTTCGCCAGCGCTACGAGGGCGTTAAGAACGAGGCTGGCGTGTGGATTACCCCGGCATTCCCCAAGCTTATCTACGTGCTCGAGGACGATAACGTTCACGAGAATTCCCCGTACTTCTACCTGACCCAGCTGGCTGCCAAGTGCACCGCCAAGCGCATGGTGCCCGACTACATCTCTGAGAAGAAGATGCGTGAGCTCAAGCTGTCTAAGGGTGAGACCGCCGGCAATGGCGATTGCTACACCTGCATGGGTTGCCGCAGCTTCCTGACGCCCGACCGTTCGGGCAACGGCTTTAACAATGTTGCCAACGCGCTGAACTATGACCCGACCAAACCTAAGTACTATGGCCGCTTTAACCAGGGTGTTGTGACCATCAACCTGCCCGATGTCGCACTGAGCTCGCATCAGGACATGGACAAGTTCTGGAAGATCTTCGACGAGCGCCTTGAGCTGTGCCATCGTGCCCTGCTGTGCCGTCATGAGCGCCTGATGGGCACGCTTTCGGATGCCGCACCGATTCTGTGGCAGTACGGCGCCCTGGCGCGCCTTAAGAAGGGCGAGACGATCGACAAACTGCTCGTGGGCGGCTATTCCACCATCAGCTTGGGGTATGCCGGTCTGTATGAGTGCGTCAAGTACATGACGGGCCACAGTCACACCGAGAAGGAAGGCACGCCCTTTGCCATGGCCGTCATGCAGCACATGAACGACAAATGCGCCGAGTGGAAGGCCGAAAGCGATATCGACTTCTCGCTGTACGGCACCCCGCTTGAGTCGACGACCTACAAGTTCGCCAAGTGCCTGCAGCGTCGTTTTGGCATTATTCCGGGTGTGACGGACAAGGGCTACATTACCAACAGCTACCACGTCCATGTGTCCGAGGAGATTGATGCTTTCGATAAGCTCAAGTTTGAGGGCATGTTCCAGCAGCTTTCGCCGGGCGGTGCCATCTCCTACGTCGAGGTTCCTAACATGCAGGACAACCTTAAGGCTGTCATTCGCGTGATGCAGTACATCTACGACAACATCATGTATGCCGAGCTCAACACCAAGAGCGATTACTGCCAGGTGTGCGGCTATGACGGCGAGATCAAGATTGTCGAGGATGACGGCAAGCTGGTGTGGGAGTGCCCCAACTGCGGCAACCGCGATCAGGAGAAGATGAATGTCGCCCGTCGTACGTGCGGCTACATCGGTACTCAATTCTGGAACCAGGGTCGAACCGAGGAGATCCGCGACCGCGTGCTGCATCTCTAATACCGCTCCGGGGCTGAACCGAGAAGGCCGCTTGGGCATTTGCTCGCTATTTCGGACAGTCCTGCGCAAGACGAAGGCCACATTAAGTGGCCTTCTTTGCGTGCGGAACTCATATCGAGCAAAAGCCCAAGCGGCCCTCTCGGTTCAGCCAAGTTGATGTAGCTGAGATGCAGCACGCGGTCTGCTCACCCCTCGAAGTTCTTAGCGGAAATGAGTTGACTTGCAACAACGGTTTGCTTGCGGAGTCGGTTGAGCTGCAACAAAGTATTTATTGGACCTCGAACCCTATGCTCGATGTTCGCTTCGTTCATTGAGTTACCCTTTGCATGAGGCCGGGACATATCGTCCCGCCCGCAGTTTCGCAGGCCGCAGGCCGAGAATATTTGAGGACGGGATGATATGTCCCGGCCTCCCGGGAGAGTTACCTATGAACTACGCGAACATTAAGTATTTCGACATCGCTGATGGGGAAGGTGTTCGTACTTCTCTGTTTGTGAGCGGGTGCCGTCGCGGGTGCAAAAATTGCTTTAACTCCGTCGCGTGGGACTTTGCCGCGGGTGAACCGTTCGACCGTGCCGTCGAGGACAAGATTATCGAGAGTCTCGACCATCCCTTTATTGATGGCCTGACGATTCTGGGTGGCGAGCCTATGGAGCCCGAGAATCAGGCGAGTCTCGTTGACTTTATCGAACGCGTGCGTGCGACCTATCCTGTGGAGTCGGGGAAGACCATTTGGTGCTTTACCGGCGACGTGCTCGAGGAACTTATGCCGGGCGGCCGTCATCATACCGAGGTGACGGACCGTATCCTTGCCTGCCTCGATATGTTGGTGGACGGCCCGTTCGTTCAAGACCTGTACGATATCTCCTTGCGTTTTAGGGGTTCGAGTAATCAGCGGGTGATCGACATGAACGCCACGCGCACTCGTGCCGCGTGCGAGGGCGTTTCGCTTTGCGACGCTGTGGAGCTTTGGCGAGACGATCCGGTCTATTCGACCCATACTATGTAGCTTGTGGCCGATGCCGGAGGGCGTGGTACCATAGCGCGAACGCAAAATCGGAAGAGTGAGGCCTAGATGGTCGATCAGGAAAAAGTTGAGACCGCCATAAAGCTGTTGCTTGAGGGCATAGGCGAGGACCCAACTCGTGAGGGCCTGCTGGAGACGCCGGCACGCGTCGCCCGTATGTATGGCGAGATTGCCGGCGGCATGGACCAGAGCGCTGAGGAGCACCTGTCCAAAACTTTTGCCGTCGCTTCGAACGATTTAGTTATCGAGCGCGACATCACGTTTTACTCGCTGTGCGAGCACCATCTGCTGCCGTTTTATGGCAAGGCTGCGATCGGCTATATCCCTAACGGCCGCGTGGCGGGTCTGTCTAAGCTTGCTCGCACGGTTGAGGTCTATGCCCGTCGCCTGCAGCTGCAGGAGCAGCTGTGTGCACAGGTTGCCGATGCCCTCATGGAATATCTTGCCCCCCAAGGGGCAATCGTGCTGATGGAAGCCGAGCATATGTGCATGACCATGCGCGGCGTGCAAAAGCCCGGTACCAAGACCGTGACGCTTGCTCGTCGCGGTGTCTTTGAGACCGATCCGTCGCTCGAGGAGCGATTCCTTAGGATGCTGGGCCGCTAACCATGAGAGTCGTCAACGACTTTGCATCGAAGACCGATGAGGGAACGTCGCGTCGCGGCTTTATGGCTTCGGGCCTGACTCCCTTTGGTGCCATGCCTCGCATTGATTACATCTGTGCCAACGGACTGTTCCGGCGGCATCTGGGAAACATTGCACAGTTGGAATCGGGGCGCATCTTTTGCCGCCACGGTATCGACCATCTGCTGGATGTCGCCCGTATTATGTGGATCAAGAATCTCGAGGAAGAGCTCAAATTTGACCGCGAGGTCATCTATGCCACGGCACTTCTTCACGATATCGGCAAAGATGAACAGTATGAATCGGGTATATCCCATGATGTTGCAAGCGAACGCGTCGCCGATGCGATTCTCGGCGGCATGCCCGAAGACGTGGCGTTTGAGCCGGCAGATGCCGCAGCCATTAAGACGGCCATTCTGGGCCATCGAAAGCTGCGCGTGAACAGCCAGCCGCTTGAGCGTCTGCTCTATGCAGCCGACAAAGCGTCGCGCGCCTGCTTTGCATGCCCTGCGCGCAATGCCTGCAACTGGAGCGATGATAAAAAGAACCTGTCGATTCGCGTGTAGTCGGTATGCGCGGTCGGGGTTCTGAACGAAGGAGACGATCGCGATGACTAACAAAAAGCTGCCCGAGAATGCAACCAAGACCGAGGGTGCCGAGCTTGCCCGTCGTGGCAGGGGCGAGATTTCCGCCGCAACGGCGGTGCCCCATGTGAGCTATGACGACCTGCGCCATGCCGACCGCATTACTATCGATGGTCTCGAGGTCTTTGCCAACCACGGCGTGTATCCCGAGGAAAACGCCCTGGGGCAGAAGTTTGTCGTGTCCTTGGTGCTCTATGCCGACCTGCGCGCGGCGGGGGAGCACGATAACCTGGATGCCTCTATTGATTACGGCTCGGTGTGCCACGATGTCGATGGCTATCTGCGCGAGCATACGTTTAAGCTCATCGAGGCTGCAGCCGAGGGTGTGGCCCAGATGCTGCTACGTCGTTATCCCTTGCTGCTTGGCGTGCGTGTTAAGCTCGATAAGCCTTGGGCGCCCGTCGGTCTTCCCCTGGCAAGCTGTGGCGTCGAGATCGAGCGCGTGCGCTAGCTGACGCTAAAGCTCGTTGGCGGGCGGTTTTTTGAATCGCTGCGATAGGGCTCTATTGTTGGGGCAGTACGTGTCGAGCAGGGCGTGGAACCGCTGATTGTGGCTTGGCTCGAGCAAGTGGACGAGCTCGTGGGCGACAACCATGTCGAGGCATTCGACGGGGTAGGCGGCAAGTTCTCGTGCGATGCGAATGGCGCCGGTTTTGGGCGTGCACGAGCCCCAGCGCGTTTTCATGCTGCGTACGGAAACGCGGGAAACGGCGACACCCATTGCGATTTCGTATGCGTGCACCATATCGCGTAGCGCCGATGTGACCTCGGACGTATAGAGCTGGTCGATATGGACTTGGAGCTCGTCGGACGTTAGGCCGTCGAGGATTGCGCGCCGCTTGGCCTGTGGGCCTCCGTTCGATTCGTCGGTACCCATAAAACTTGCGAAGGTGGCCTGTTTGGGTCGCGGTGCGGGTGATGCAAAGTTGTGGTCGAGTGCGTCCTGTACCGTGATGGGCTTGCCCCAAAGCGCAATGATCGAGAGGGGACTGAGCGGTTCTCGCGCCGTCGCCTGACGTTGCTCGCGCTGGGCAAGTCGGCTGATAATCCAGCCGTTGTTGCGCTTTACAAACGCTTCGATACGCTTGCGGCTGGCGTCGAGCGGTGCGCTGGCGTGGACCTCACCGCTCGATGTGACGCGCAGGTTGAAGTTCTTGACGCGCTTTTTGGTAACGACGACGGGGATAGGCGTCCCATCCGGTCGGGGTAGGAAAATCGTAAATTGCTGCGTCAAAAGTTATCCTTTGGATCGGGGACGGGCCGGCATGTCGATCGCTCGGCATACCGGCCCGCTCAAGGGATGTGAAATCAATAACGCTCGAAGAAGGCAAGGGCGTTGTCGCTGCAGAGCTTTTGCATCACGGTCTTGCCAAAGTGCTTGGAAAGCATGTTCTGGAACTCGGGCATCTTGCTGGCATCGGAGAGGAAGTCGGGTACCTTGGCGCCGTCCCAGTCGCCGCCGAGCGCGATGACATCTTCGCCGCCCAGGTCGAGCCAGTGTTCGATATGGGCTGCCAGCTGGTCGAAGGTGACATCTGCGGCGGTCTCGTCGGTTGCTTCGTTGGAGAGGAACTCGCTGCAGTAGTTGAGGCCGACGATGCCGCCCATGTCGCGAATGGTACGGAACTGGTCGTCGGTGAGGTTGCGCTTGACGCCGCAAACCGCACGGGAGTTGGAGTGGCTGGCGACGAAGGGGCGCGTGGCGTGGGCGACAACCTCGTCAAAGCACTCATCGTTGAGGTGGGAGACGTCGAGTATCATGCCAGCGTGCTCCATCTGCGTAAGTGCCTCGATGCCGGCGGCGGTGAGGCCGGCGTGGGTGTCGTGGCCGCTCGCGAGCGGTCCCTGCGCGTTCCAGCTGAGCGATGACATGAGTACGCCCAGGCTCTTGAGCGCCTCGATCAGCGCGGGGTCCTCGGCAAAGAACGTGGCGTTTTCGATGGTGTGGATGCAGGCGACCTTGCCGTCTTTGAGTGCAGGGCGAATGTCAGCGGCGCTGCGTACGTTGACCATGCGGTCGTGGTTGAGCATTGCCTGGCCGCTCATGTGCGCCATGATCTGTGCTTGGAAGCGTGCGGCGTGGGCGGTGGGAATCTCGTCGGGGACAAACGTGGCGAAGCACTGTGCCCACGGCGTGTTGCCGATCTTTGCGAGCGAGATGGCGCAGGCGTTGCCCTCGATGAGGTCGAAATCCTGCGGATGCGTTTCGTCGCCGGGGAAATAGCCGTCGGTGCCGGCGGTAAAGCGCAGGTCGAGATCGAGCGTGGCCCAGCCGATGCGGTCGGCGGTGTCGCAGTGTAGGTCAAATACGGGATATGCCATGGTTCCTCCGGTTGCAGCGTTTCTTTGCAAACTGTCTTTGAATTGTATGACTAGGGTATAGTTAGCGCCATATGTTCACGGCGGCCCGCGTTGTGCGCCGCCCTTATCACGGAGGTTACCATGTCCAACCAGGGCAAGAAGGTCAAGACCCATTATCGCGGCACGCTCGACGACGGCACGCAGTTCGATAGCTCCTACGATCGCGGCGAGCCGCTGGAGTTCACCTGCGGCGCCGGCCAGATGATCAAGGGCTTCGACGCCGCTGTTGTCGACATGCAGGTGGGCGAGAAGAAGACCGTGCACATTCCTGCTGTCGATGCCTACGGCGAGCGCAACCCCGAGATGGTCCTGACCTTCCCGGCCGAGCAGGTTCCCAATATCGAGCAGATCGAGAAGGGCATGAAGCTCTTCCTGTCCACGCCGAGCGGCATGCCCGTCCCCGCCGTGGTCATCGATGTGACGGCCGAGGCCGTGACGCTCGACGCCAACCACGAGCTCGCCGGCAAGGACCTCAACTTTGATATCGAGCTCGTCGAGGTCGAGGACTAGTTGATGTCCGTGGACCTGGTAGCTACGGAGCGCTTGGGAAATCTCAACGACCCGTCCTATGAACTCCTGCTTCGTCGGGAGCTGGGTGGCGTCTTTGAGGTTGACGAGCTGCTACTCGATTGGGACCAGGCTGATGCGCGCCTGTTTGTGGGCGTGACGGAGCTGGGGCGCACGGTGAATGCCCGGCTGGATGCCACTGATGGCGAGCGTCTTGCCGACGGTGACGTGCTTGCTATTGACCGCACGGGCGCGGTGCCCGTAGCGGTTGTCGTGCGCCTGCGCAGCGCCGAGGTCTATTTGGTCGAAGTCGACCGCATGGATCCGATTGTGCTCGCACATGCGTGCTGGGAGATCGGTAATATGCACGCGCCGCTTTTCCGAGGCGATTCGGACGAGCATACCGTGCGCATGTATACGCCGGTGCAACCGGTTTTGGGTCGCATGCTCCGGGGTATCGAGGGCGTTCGGCTCTCGGTGGTCACACGCGAGCTCGATGCCGGTCGACGCTTTGCATCGAGCGCGGCGGATGTCGTTGTGAGTATGGCTCCAGACTTTACGATCGTAAAGAAGGCACGCGGTTAACGTGTGTATAAGTAAGACGGACTTTGAGAGGCAACTATTCAAAGTCCGTCTTACTGTTGATGAGATGCTGTGGGGGAAAGCATATGGGTCTTGAAGGAATCAGGCTGATTGCATGCGATTTGGACGGCACGTTGCTGCATCCGGGGGAGCGCGAGCCGCGTTCCGAGGCCTTTGAGCTCATCGATGAGCTGCATCGTCGCGGTATCGTGTTTATGCCGGCGAGCGGCCGTCAATATGCGAGCTTGCGCTACCTGTTTGCCCCGGTGGCCGATGAGCTCGCCTATGTATGCGAAAACGGAGCCCTGGTGATGAGCGAGGGGCGCGCCGTTGTCAAACGTTCCATGGAACGTAGCCTTGCTATGGATATCGCGAATGCCGTGGTCGCCTACCTCCATGCCGACGTAACCCTTTCCTGCGAGGGGCACCTCTACACCATAAGCGGTAACGATGCATTCATCGACCATTTGCGTTACGAGGTCCACTGCGATGTGACGGTGGTCGACCGTCCCGAGGACATTGACGAGGATGTCATTAAGATTGCGTTTCAAACGCCCGAGACAGAGCAGCCGGCGGCGTTGGAGTATTTTGCGCGTCGCTTTAGCGACCGGGTCGATGTGATGACGTCGGGAACCGAATGGACCGACTTTATCGGCTTTGATTCAGGCAAGGGGTCCGCGCTTGTTAGCGCCGGGCGATTTTAGCCACTAATAGTCAAACCATTTTGACCAATTCCG
>CALJPV010000032.1:0-3215 GCA_937980385.1 uncultured Collinsella sp.
CGGGCCTCCTCGGCGGCACGCGTGGCGGCATCGCGCTCGGCAGCGACAGCGGCGACCTTCTCGCTGGCGTCCACCGCAGCCTGCTCGACGGCAGAATCGGCGGCCGCACGGGCGGCATCGATCGCGGCATCGGCTGCCTGCTGAGCAGCGGAAACCTTCTCCTCGGCCGCGCCGACGGTGTCGGCGAGCTTCTGCTCCGCCACAGCAGCGGCGGCTTCAGCCGCCTCGGCCGCGGCACGGGCATCGTGCTCAGCCGTCAGCTGCACCTCCTCGATCTGCAGCTGGGCGGCGTCCAGCTTGGCATGCAGCTCGGCCACCTCCTTGGCAGAAGCCTCGCGCACGCCGGCAAGCTCGGCCGCGGCGGCGTCCTTGGCGGCCTGTAGCTCGGTGGCATCGGCCGCCGTCTTGGCAGCCATGGCCGCGGCGAACTCGCTCTTGACCTGCGCGACCTGCTCGGCGGCCGTCTGCTCGGCGGCTGCAATCTTGGCATCGGCATCGGCGCGAGCGGCCGCGACCTCGGCATCGGTCTCGGCACGCATCTGCTCAAGCTGCGCCGCCGCGGTCGAGCGCGCCTCAACGGCAGCATCCTCGGCAGCTTTCTTGCCCGCCTCGACATCCTCCAGCGAGGCGCGCAGCTCCTCGACATCGGCCTCGGCAATCTGTGCGCGCTGCGTCAATGCCAGCTCACGCGTCTTGGCCTCGTCCAGCTCGTCGGCCAGGTCGTCGCGCTCGTCGGTCAGCGCGTGCGCCTGCACCTTCCAAGACTTGACCTGCCCCTGCAGCTCCTCAATCTGCTCGCGAGCCTCGGCCAGCGCCTGCTCGGCATCGAGCTGGGCCTGCGTGACCTCCTCCACAAACACGCGACGAATCTCGACATCGGGCAGGTCGGGGCTATCGACCTGCATCTCCTTAATCTCCTTAATAAACTTGGGCGCCACCGGCTCGGGATGCACGCTCTCGAGCTCCTGCAGGTTGCGCTCGTCGTCGGTCAGGCTCTTAAAGACGGTGTAGTTGTTGATGAGGTTGGTGTACATCTGCACCATGTACTCGTCATCGAACGCCAGCGCCTGCTGCTGCACGTCGATGTTGTAGCCCACCTTGTCGTAACGCTCCATAAACTGCCACAGCTGGTAGCACTTGCGGTAGTTGGGGTCCTTCATGATGAGGTTGGTGCGCTGGATGGGGCTGCGGACCGCGCTGCAGCCGTTCATGATCTGGCAGAACGACGCACCACGCAGCGCCATGACCAGACGGCGCACGCGGTCGATGCGCATAAAGACGTCCATGTTGTCGGCGTCGTTCTCGGCAAAGCTCTGGCGGTTCTTGACCGTCATCTCGACGTTGTACTCGATCTCTTCGTACGCGTCGTCGATCTTGCTGTGCATCTTAAATCGGTTGCGGATCTCGTTGCCCGTCGACCAAAAGATCACGTCGGTGCGCTTGTCCACAAACGTCAGCAGGCGCTGAATCAGGTGGTAGATAAAGCGGTTCTCGTACAGGTCGTACGTCTCGACGGTACTGACGTTGAGGATGCGCGTGGGGTGGACGTCACCGTCCTCGCTCGGCGCCAGGAACTGCGTGTTCTGGCTCAGATGACGAACGCTATCGGCGCTGATCTTTTTGGCAAGCGAGACCGGCACCACCTCTTCCTCGGTGGTGATGAAGCGGCGCGGATTTTCGATGATGGTGTTAATGGCGTCGAGCGAGTCCTCGATCATGCTGATCCACTCCTCGTCCACCACCTTGACGAGCTCCTCGCGCTGCTGCTCGATCGTGGTGCCCGAGGCCTGCGCCATCTCAAACAGATAGCGGAAGTAGCGGCTGTCCTCCTGGATGGGCTCCATCTGCTCGGAGAAGCTGGTATAGAGGTCCTGAATGGTCTCGGACATGGGTTACTCCATAGGTTGGATCGATCGGGAGGGGGCGTGGCGACGTCACACAGGGCAAACGCTACTGATTGTCTTGTCCCACGCCCCACGCTTACGGCATTAGTAGAAGTTCTGGATCCGCTGCAGATACATGACGGAATCGGGCAGGCCGCCCTCGCCAAAGGTCTTCTCGATGTACTCGATCAGGCCCTTCATCTCGTCGCGCACAAAGCTCACGTTCATGGACTCAAACTTCTTGAGCACCTTGCGGGCGATGATGTAGTCCATACCGCCCAGCTCGGTGCCGCCGCACGCCACGTACACGGGGATAAAGTCGTACATCTGCTTGATGATACGGTTGCCAAAGGCCAGCTTAAAGCGGGTCTGCAGGTACTGGTCCAGCTTGTGCATCTTCTGGAGCAGCTCCTCGTCGATCACGTACTCGACCTTTGCCTTCTGGAACAGATACTGCAGATGCTCGGCCGTCACGTGCACGCGCTCGTGCGGCTCGCATTCAAACGCGTCGGCGCGCTCGTTGAGCTCAATGGGGATCGCGCGGTCGTACACCTTGTCCGTGATGGTAAAGGTGGAGTCGTCGTTGTTGGCCGTGCCGATAAACCACAGGCTGTCGGGAATGGTGAGCTTGCCGTCGTGCAGGCCCTTGGGGTCGGCGGCCCACTGGGTAGGCACCAGGTCGAGCACCCACTCGTCGTGGCTGGGCATCTCGAGCACCGACAGGATCTCGGCAAAGTAGTACTCCACGCGGGCGAGGTTCATCTCGTCGAGCACGATCATGGACGGGTCCTGGCGAAGGCCGGCCTCGTACACGGCACGGAGGAACTCGGTCTCGTTAAAGCGCTTGGAAAACTCGTTGAAGTAGCCCAGCACCTCTGTGCGATCGCGAAAACTCGGCTGCACCGACACGATGGTTGCGGGGTTGTCCAGATAGCGGCTAAAGCTGTAGGGCAGCGACGTCTTACCAGTACCCGAAATGCCCTCCAGAATCAGCAGCTTGGAGGCGGCCATGCCGGCCACAAAGCGGCGGATGACCTCGGGCGTGTAGTAGAGCTTCATCTGGCTGCAGGCGAACGCGCGGAAGCTGTCGACAAAGTCCTCCAGCGAGATGGCATCGTCGTAGACCGGGGGCTCCCAGTCGCGGTACTTAAGGTCCACCAGGGACAGCTTGGGGAAGCGGTTGGCCTGGGCGATTTCCTTTTCCTCGGCAAGGGTCTTGGCCTCGACGGTGGCCTTGGCCATGGCGGCCGCGGCGTCCTTGACGCCATCGCCATCGAGCGCGAGCGACGCGTTGCCGGACACCACGGCAGCCGTGGCGCCCTCTCCCGCAGG
>CALJPV010000033.1:0-8751 GCA_937980385.1 uncultured Collinsella sp.
GGTCGAGCGCGACCGAGCCCACGGTAAGCGCGGCGGGGGAGGGCGTGGCAGCGGGCTGGGTCGTGTCGGTTGCCGGGGGCATCGCAGTGGAGCCGACACTCGAGCCACCTGCCGCGCCCGCCCCAGTCCCGGCGCCACCAACGCCCGAAGCCGCCCGCACGGCCTCCGAGCGCTTCAGCGCCACGCGGATCCGTGCGAACAGCTCCTCGATCGCAAACGGCTTGGTCAGGTAATCGTCGGCGCCGGCATCGAGCCCGGCAACCTTGTCCATCACGGCATCGCGCGCGGTGACCATGATCACCGGCACATCCTTGTGCTTGCGGACACGCCGCAGGACCTCCATGCCGTTGAGCTGCGGCAACAGCACATCGAGCAGAATCAGATCGTAGTCGCGCTCCAGCGCCAGGTCCACGGCGGTGCGGCCGTCGGCGGCGTGCTCCACCTGGTAGCCCTCGTGCTCCAGTTCGAGCGTCACAAAGCGGGCGATTTTCTCCTCGTCCTCTACGATCAGGATCCGTGCCATGCGTGCCCCCGTCTGCGATTACTTGTCGTCGTTCAGATTTTGTTTGATGTCGTCCGCGGCGTCGGCGGCGTGATTCATAAGGTTGTTGATGCTGCCGGGCACGTCGCCGTCGCTGTCGATGCGGTAGCGCATGCCAAAGAACAGGCCAATCAGCATCAGCCAAATCGTGGCGCCCCAGGCAAACAGGGCGACGATGGGAATCAGGATGGGGATGTTGAGGATGATCGCATCGCGGCGCGTGGCGATAAACTTGGTGTCCAGGCTCAGGCGGAAGAGTTTTTTGAGGTACTCCCACACGCTGTCCATCTTCTTGGAGAAGTCGGTCTTTTCGCTCGACTTTTCGTAGGCGGCTTGCGCGGCGACCATCTCGGCCGAGGGCTCATCGACTGGCGCGGACTCGGTGGCGGCGTGCGCCGACGTGGTCTGCGTCTTGCCCTGCGACTCGAGCCAAATGATGGCATCCAAAACGTTGCCGTCGGCAGCGTCGAGCGCCGCCTTGGCGTCGGTGTAGCTCACGTTGCACTTGGTGCGGATGGTTTCAACTTTTTCGAGGTCGTCCATGACCTGTCCTTTCGTTCGATGGGCGCGACGCCGGGCGATCTGCCCGGGCTCGAGCGTTGCGTTCGGCGGTCTGCGTTGCGCCGCCCCGCCCTTGGTCGAACTCTATAGTGCAGGTTATAGATTAAGCGATTCTTGAGCCAAGATTAATGTTGGATGAGTTTTTGGGTGACGGTGGGGAAGGAAGAGGCGCCCTTCTGGGTAGCTAGCAGCGAGGTCTAATACTTTTCCGAGAAGTGAACGAGCTAAAACGGACCCCTGAAGCATCGACACTTTAGAGGTGCCGTTTCCTGCGGTTTCGATGCTGAAATCCTGCGTTTTTGCCGCCGAAAAATGTGGATGTTCCAGGGGTCCAAAAACAGACGTTCACTTCGCGGAAAAGTATTAGACCTCGATAGCGGGGGATGGGGTGCCGGTACAAAACGGCGTTAAGGGTTGGTCGAGCAGGCAGTTTTCAGACGACTGGGACATGGCGGGCGGTTGATCACCTATACTGGTTGGGCTCAACTGGAGAGGTGATGACTAGTTATGAAATCAATCAATGTTGCAGCAGCGATTATTCAGAAGGACGGGAAAATCCTGAGCTGCCAGCGCGGCTATGGCGAGTTTAAAGACGGCTGGGAATTTCCGGGCGGCAAGCTCGAGCCGGGCGAAACCGGCGAGCAGGCAATCGTGCGCGAGATTCAAGAAGAGCTCGAGGTCACGATCGGTAACCTCGACTATCTGTGCACGGTCGAGCATGATTACGAGACGTTTCACCTGTCGATGCAGTGCTACCTAGCTAGCATTCTTTCGGGGGAGTTCAAAGAGCATGCTCACGAGGACATGAAGTGGCTCGATACCAATAACCTGTGGGATGTCGATTGGCTTCCGGCAGACGTTAAAGTCGTTAGGGAGCTCGAAAAGAAACTCGGACTTAAGTAAGAAAGGGGCGGGCGTCACATGGCGGCTCGCTCCTTTTTGTTACTCGGCCTCGCTCAAATCGCTGAGCATAAACTCGAAAATGTCCTGCCTCACGGGCGCATTGAGCTCATATTCGATTTCGACGGCGTTGTCGCCGCTCTTAGTTTTAATAGCTTCGAACTCTCCAGTCGGGTGCATTTCGCCCAGGAAGTAAAATTCCTTGCCGCCCTTATCATCCTTGTTCTTTCGCATAAACAAATACGTCTTCAGGCCGTTTCCCGGCCATGCCTGCAGTCGCAGAATCTCGGGGGAGTTGAGCGTGCGGTTGCCCTTCGAGATTGCGATGAGCTTGCTCGGCGAAACAAAGCGGTCTTCATACTGAATTGACTCACTAATGTCGGGCGCCTTGTCATAGTTAATGAACACGGGGAATGTATTGGTCTTCTCGTCGTAGAAATAGCCGCCAAGATTTTGACCGTTGATGTTCTTTTCCCAGTTCATCAAACGGCAAACCTCTTCGTACGTGTACTTGGCGTTGAGAACGAAATTTGTGTTTTCGTACGTCTCGGCATAGTCGAGCTGGTTGCGCGCAATGCCAAAATCCAGCACCTCGAGAATCTGACGCTTAAACTCTTCGTTGCGCAGAGCGCTCGCAAACGCTTCGGTCAGACGAGGTCCGGTTCCATCGTCAATAAGCAGGGAAACGAAATCCTTAGGAGTGGCAAAGTCGCCCTTAAGGACTGCGATTGCCGACCTAACGGCGCTGTCCTTAAGCTGTGCGCGGTAGTTTCTAAGCGCAGCTTCGCGCATATGCCGGTAGCCCTCGTGTCCGGCTTCGACGAGCGTTTGAAGTAAATAGAGGTCTTCGAATCGCTTGCCCGCGGCAAGTTTTTGAGAAATAAATTTGAGAATCTTGGTTTGATCAGAGGAAAATTGAACCGTGTAGTCCGGCTCGTATTTGGAAAGAAATGCGTGGTAGGAGCCCAGGCCGCTATTCTTGAAGATAAGCAGCGGATCGATGGAGCCGTTACGATCAAATTCAAGCAGCGAGGGAATCTTGCCGAGTTTTTGGCGCAAGTCGAGATATTCGTTTTTCAAAAACCTGACGGAGGTGAAATCGCCGCCGTCGATGGCCTTGTAAATGCGTGCCTCGGAAATACGATCGAAGCTCACGGTCGAGCATCCGGGTATCGCCGAATCGCCCTCTTGGACGAGACGACGCAGGCGGTCTTTGTTATACGTCTTGTCACCCGAAAGCGCGATGGGCACCAAGAAGTTGCTCTGGTAGTTGCCAATAAAGTCGAGCACCAGTGCGTATTCCTTGTCATCATTCAGGCGCAAACCTCGTCCGAGCTGTTGAATAAAGATGATTGCGGAGTCGGTGCGTCGAAGCATGATGATCTGATTGAGCGAGGGGATGTCGACGCCTTCGTTCATGATATCGACCGAGAAGATGTACTCGAGCTCGCCGGCTTCAAGTCGGCTGATCGCGGCATCGCGGACCTCATCGGAATCTTGACCGCTAATCGCAGCCGTTCGATATCCGAGAGCGTTGAATTTGCATGACAGTTCTTTGGCCTCGGCGTTTCGATTGCAGAAAATTAAGCCCCTGCGGTTGCTTTTGGTGACGCTATATTCTTCGATCTTCTCGGTGATATGACGCACGCGCTCGTCGGATGTTAGGCGTCCGAACAAGGCGGTATCTTCGACCGTTTCGTCGTCGATCTCCAGATCGTGAATGCCAAAATAATGAAAGGGGGCTAGCATCTCCTCGGCCAAAGCGTCCTGCAGTGTGATCTGGAACGCGATGACGTGATTGAAAAGGGCAAAGACGTCATAGCCGTCGGTGCGATTAGGCGTAGCGGTCATACCCAGATAAAACCGAGGCGCAAAGTGCGACATGATGGATTGGTAACCCTGGGATCCCGTTCGGTGGGCCTCGTCGATGACGATGTAGTCGAACTCATCGGGGCGGAAATCGCTCAGATGTTTGGCGACCGAAGAACACATGGCAAACACGCAGGTAGCATTGCTTATATTCTTGCCAGTTTGATAGGTGTCGAACGTATAGGTACTACCTAAGAGACGTTCGTAGCTTGCACGGGAGGCGTCGATAATGCGCCGGCGGTGCGCAAGAAAGAGGACGCGTCGGGGTTTAGTTGCGAGCACGTCGAACGCCGAAAGGAAGGTCTTGCCGGTGCCGGTTGCCGAGACCAGCAGGGCGCGGGTCTCGCCCTTGCGGTGGATTACACCGAGCGCCTCAAGAGCGCGCTGCTGCATTTTATTGGGCTTTATTTCTTCGAGGTCGTTCGTGGTTGGGCTAACAGTTGCCTGGAACGTCGGTTTCGATTTGGGCTTTGACGGATGTGCCGATCGATATGCGGCATAGTTCTCAATCCAGCCTTGGGAAAGCAAAACGGTTGAGGTGTCGTTCCACAACGAATTGAACTCGCCCCTCAGTTCGCCGAGTAGGCGGCTGTTCTCGACAGTCTGGTACAGCACGTTCCATTCTTTATTACAGGTGAGGGCGGTCTGCGTCATGTTTGAGCTGCCGACGATGACCGTGCTGGTTTCGCCCTTATCAAAAATGTATCCCTTGGCATGCAGATTACCCTGGAATACGCGAACTTCCATGTTGTCGTATTCCAGGAGCTTGCGAAAGGCATCGGGTGAGTTGAAGTTGAGATAGGTGGACGTGAGCAGCCTGCCCTTAATGCCACGCTGCTTGAGCTCCTGGAACGTCTCGACCAGGATTTGAAGGCCGCCGTCTGCAACAAACGCTACGCAAAAGTCAAAAGAGCCGCAGGTTGAGAGCTGCTCCTTGATAACGGATAGTAGTGTTCCGCCTGTCGCCTTCGAGTTGGCGATGAGCATGGGTGAATCGTTCTCGCGTGCAAGCGAGTCGAATTCAATATCAATCTGCTGCTGCGTAGTCATCCTGGCCAAACCTTTCGAAAGACTATGTTGGCGCCAGGATAACAGATCGATCGTTCGTGTTTTGGGCGTATGTGATTTTTAGACTATCGGCCACTCAAGTTTGTGGCTGCGGCCTTGGCGTCGTGTCTTGCTGGGCTTCTCTCTGCCTATGTGTATGTGTTTTTGTCTTATAGGCTGCTGGGAGAAGTCCTGTCCCCAAGATTCCGTGCATGCCGTGGCTCCGTGTCGGCCATGTGGCAAGCTACTTGTCATGGCCTCGCCGGAATCCGACCGCAAATGGCCACGGACGGATATGCAAGCTCTTATTGCTGCATGACAAAAACTTGCAGAATTCGCAAGTTTTTGTCATGCTGTGAGAAAAACTTGCAGATTGGGGCGAGCGATGAGCAAGCGGATGGTTCCCAGAAATCGATATCTCGAGAAGTTAATCGCCTTCCGTGACACGGATGTCATCAAGGTTGTAACGGGGATGCGCCGTTGTGGCAAATCGACGCTTCTGGACATGATGCGCAAACATCTGGAGGATAACGGCGTTCCATCCGAATGTCTTTTGACCTTTAAGATGGAGTCGTTTGAGCTGGAGGGCGTGCGTGATTGGCGAGAGCTTTACCGCCACGTCGACGGCCTAATGCCTGCGGGCAAGAGGTGCTATCTCTTCTTCGACGAGCTTCAGGAGGTTGCCGGATGGGAGAAGGCGATTAACGCACTTCGTGTCGACCGGGACTGCGATATATATGTTACGGGTTCGAATGCTTTTCTCCTCTCGTCAGAGATTGCGACCTTAATCTCGGGCAGATATGTCGAGATTCGGATGCATCCGCTCACTTTTTCGGAATATGTCGACTTTCTTGGTCCGACTGACGTCACGAATAGGCTCGCTGTTTTTGGTCGGGAGGACATCGTTGCGCTCGACGATCTTCTCGACCGTTATCTTACGTTTGGAGGCCTGCCGTTTCTCGCTGCTTCAAAGCTGCCAGAGCGGGAAATGAAGGACTATATCTGGAGCACGTACCAAACAATCGCCGGGCGCGACATTTTGGCTCGCGAAGCCCGTCGGGGCAGACGGTCGGTGACGAGCAGGAGTGTGCTCGACCGCGTCACTTCCTACTTGGCTGATAACATTTCAAACCCGACATCAATTAATAAGATCGTTGGAACGCTGGCAGAGAACGGGGCGAAATCCTCACACGGCGTCGTGGACACTTGTGTGTCCGCCCTTGAGGAGACCTATATCTTTTCGCACGCGCGCCGATTTGATATTAAGGGTCGGGACATTTTGAAGACCGGTGGCAAATTCTACATTGAGGATCTGGGACTTCGAGCTTTCTTGGATGGGTATCGCGGCAGCGACAGTGGGCGTGTTCTCGAAAATGCCGTTTACAATCGCCTTGTCTATGACGGATACCAAGTCTTCACGGGTCATCTTCGAGATGCCGAAATCGACTTCGTTGCAATCGGCGACGGCTCGGATCGTAAGTTTATTCAGGTCACGGAGTCGATTGACGAGGAGGCGACGCGCAAGCGTGAATTGCGTCCATTTGAGCTTAGATCGCTCGAGAAGATCACCGGCGGTCACGAGAAGATTATTGTCGTTCGTCAGGGGGGCCATCCGACCGACATCGACGGCATCAAAATCGTTTCTGCAGTCGACTTCTTAATGGGTAGGCTTGGGGCTTAAGGCGTTTAGAGCGCGTCTGTTTCCTATGCCTAGCAACATTGCCGCAGCTCGTGACGCTGCCGGCTTCTTCCTCTCCGTCGAGCGGCACCAACTCAGCTGATCCGTTGGAGACGAAGGAAAGCGGATCATTTTCGGCGCGCCGCAGGTGATACGAATCCTGCGGCGCGCTGTTATTTGCGCGAGGGCTTTCAGCTGTGTCCGCACGACATGTGACACTTAACCTGCCGTCATGCTCCGTCGCGGCGGCATGCATCTGAACAGCGACCCTCTAAGGAGTTCGATATCGATGAGTGACAACACCAAACATCTCGCAAAGAAGTGCGTCAAGGACGCGGGGCCGTGTTTCGTGCTGTGCGCGGCCGGCGCAGCGGTCGCGCTGCTAGCTGTTCTGGGGCCATTCGACGTGCTCCGAAGCGCCAGTTCTCTGCACGTCATCATCGCCCTTGTCGGCGCCATGATGACCGGCGGCGTGCTCGATCTGATTTTTTGGGTGTTTGACCCGTTTGGATGGAAGAACGAAGGGTAAGCCCTAAGGGATGGAAGGGCTGGAACGGTTGGCTTAGTGATCGTGCAAAATGTGGGCTAGCGACTTGCAGGGAAGTGGTAATCCGATGACGGTCTATGTGACGGGCGATATTCATGGCGGCCTCGACATGCAAAAGCTGCGCGATTGGGAGCTTGGGGATAGCCTGACGAGCGATGACTATCTCATCGTCGCCGGCGACTTTGGCTTTCCGTGGGATTTCTCTGCCGAAGAATGTGCCGACATCGCTTGGCTGGAGTCGCGCTCCTATACCGTGCTGTTCGTCGACGGCAACCACGAGCGTTTCGATCACTGGGCGGAGCGCCCCATGGAGTTGTGGCACGGTGGGCTGACGCAGCGCCTGTCGGATACCTCTCCCATACGGCGCCTGACGCGCGGCGAGGTTTTGAGCTCGACGGCTCAACGGTCTTTACTATGGGCGGCGCCACGAGCGTGGACAAGGAATACCGCATTCCGTATTCCAGCTGGTGGCCGCAGGAATTGCCGGACGAGCGCAACTTTGAGGAGGCACGGACAAAGCTCGACAGCGTGGGCTGGAAGGTCGACTACGTGGTCACCCACACCTGCTCTACGCGCATGCTTTCGCCCACGCTCTATCCGGCGCCCGGCTGGAATTACCCCGCCGTTGATAGGCTGACGGCATTTTTCGATGAGCTGGAAGACCGCTTGGACTACAAACGCTGGTATTACGGGCATTTTCATCGGGATGCCAACCCGGCCGAGCGCCACACCGTGCTCTACGACTGTATCGTCCGCCTGGGCGACGAGCTCCAACCCTGGGACGTCGTGTAGGGGCGCGGACGAATGAGCTTCGTGGCGAACCAAAACCGATTTGTTAAGGGATTTACTCCCAAGCCGGCTTACGCTCGAGTAACGTTTTCGCAGCTTCAAGCGTGGGAGAGTCAAGTATTTCGCAGAACGCATCGAACCCCTCTGGCGAAAGATGGGTTGTTGATACTTTGGCAATGTCGCTATCGAGGTGCTCGTCAGGGTGGGCTGCCGTCTGTTGCATGCCTGTCCTTTCATCCATAACGATGTTCTCGCGGTGCGCGCGGATGACGTCCCAGCTAAAGTGCTCGACCAGCTGCTCGGCAGAGCGCGGCGTGGTGTCCGGCGCGATGCCCGTTTGCCCGGCGAGCCAGCCCAGCAGTGCCTCGGGTGTGCCAAAGCGGGCGCGGAGCTCACCCAGGTCCAGATCGCGATCGCGCTTGGAAAGGCGGCGGCCGTCTGGCGACATGAGCAGCGGAATGTGCGCGTAGTGCGGCGTGGGCAGTCCCAGCAGATGCTGCAGGTAGATTTGGCGGGGCGTGGAGCCCAGCAGGTCGCATCCGCGCACGATCTCGGTAACGCCCATGGCGGCGTCATCGACTACCACGGCTAGCTGATAGGCAAAAACGCCGTCGCTGCGGCGCACCAAAAAGTCGCCGCACTCGGTGGCGAGCGCCTCGCATTGGGCCCCGTACGTGCGGTCCACGAATTCGATCACGTCGCCCGCGAGGTCGTCGATGTCGGGCACGCGCAGGCGCGTGGCCGGAGCACGTAGGGCACTGCGGCGGGTGATTTCTTCAGCAGAAAGACCTCTGCAGGCGCCGCGGTAGATGGGCGTGC
>CALJPV010000034.1:0-24608 GCA_937980385.1 uncultured Collinsella sp.
CGGGAGATGGGCGTGCCGTCGCTGGCGTGCGGCGCGCTCGCGGCGTGGAGCTCGGCGCGCGTGCAAAAGCAGGGGTAGGTGAGGCCGGCGTCTTGCAGCTGGCGCAAGGCGCTCTCGTACAGGTCGAGGCGATCGTGCTGGTAGTAGGGGCCTTCGTCCCACTCGAGTCCCAGCCAGGCCAGGTCGTCAATCAGTTGAGCGGCAAGTTCCGGGCGCTTGCAGCGATCGTCCAGGTCCTCGATGCGCAGCACGATGTTGCCGCCCTGGCTGCGGGCCGAAAGCCACGAGCACAGGCAACTGAACACGTTGCCCAGGTGCATGCGGCCCGAGGGCGACGGGGCAAAGCGCCCCACGACGAGCGCGGGAACGGAGACGGGCGGCGTCGTTGGCGCGTCCGCGGCGGGCGTTGCTATGTTGCGTGCGTTGATATCCATGCGGACGAGTATAGCGCGGGGCACGGTAGGGAAGGCGTTGCCGCGCTCACAAGTTGGCGGCGGTGCGCATCGCGCGCGGTGGGTCTGCGGTCCAACGTCTCGATCGCTGCGCACCGACTCGGCCTTATACACGACAGAAACCCCGGCAGCTCTTCGCAACTGCCGGGGTTTCCGCGGAAAAGGGGGACATGATCCTCAAGCGAACGGCAAAGGGGCAAACCGTTTTCGCTCAACTGCTTTATGCCCCTCGACTGGCGGCTCAATCGGCGCATGCCGCGCCCACACAAAGCCGCTACACCTGTGACGGAGCTGTGAAGTGGTATCAATTGTTGGCGTGGGATTCGGCCAAAGAGCGTCCTAAACGACAAATTTGTTGTTGTCTGTCGGTTCAGCCCAATGATCCGTTTTCCTCCGTCCCCAATAGATCATTTTCCAAGTGCCGAGGTGTGGGCGTGACTTTCATCCCGTTTGGCGCTCCGGTCGCCTAGATATTCGTCATGCGTACCCGCAAACGTGGGACAATGGCGATGTTGGTTTTACAGACAAAGGATGTGCCTATGAACGCCCCCGTTGCCAATACTTGTCGGCAGCGCTGCCTGTTTGCGCGATTCGCTTCCGTCTGCGTGCTCGTCGCGCTTGCGTTGTTGCTGCTGCCTGTCGCCGCGCACGCCGACGGCTACTCCATGACCCAAACCTATATCGGTGCCACGGTCGAGGCCGACGGCTCGCTGACCGTTGTCGAGGGACGCCAGTTTGATTTCGATGACGACATCAACGGCGTGTTTTGGGAGATCAATACGGGCACTAACCAGCAGGGCGGCACGGCGACCGTCGATGTGCTGAGCGTCGAGGAAGACGACACCGCGTTTAACAAGGTCGACAGCGCAAACAAAGGCGACGACGGCGTTTACACGGTGGAACAGTCCGACGATGGCGTGAGAATCAAGGTGTTCAGCCCCCACGAGAGCGGCGACAGCGCGATCTATTACGTGAGCTACACCATGACCGGTGCGGTTATGAACTGGGCCGATACCGCCGAGCTCTATTGGAAATTTGTGGGTGACGGCTGGTCTGCGGATTCCGATGATGTCGAGATGGAAGTGTACTTCGCAAATGCCGCCGCCGGGACGGCGGCCGTCAAGGGCGATAACTTCCGCGCATGGGGCCACGGCCCGCTGACGGGCGACGTGTCGCTCGATGCGGACGAACCCATGGTCACCTATACCATTCCCTGCGTGCATCAGGGCGAATTCGCCGAGGCGCGCATCGCCTTCCCCAGCGATTGGGTGCCTTGGCTTTCCGCTTCGAGCGAGGAGCGCATGTCAACGATCCTGAGCGAAGAGAAGGAATGGGTCGACGAAGCTAACGCCCGCCGCGCTCGCGCTCGCATGATTGCCAATGCGCTTGCCGCGCTAAGTGTTGTCGCGGCGGTCGCCTTTACCGGCACAATCGTTGTGCTCAAGCTACGCAGGCCCAAGCCCAAGCCGCTCTTCCAAGACGAGTACTTCCGCGATGTGCCCTCCGCCGACCATCCCGCGGTGCTTGCAGCTCTTATGAGCTGGAACAACGTGCCCGATCAGGCATATATCGCCACGCTGATGAAGCTGACCGACGACCGCGTGATCAAGCTGGAAGAAGCGACCGAGGCCAAGAAGAAGGGCCTGCTCCGTCGCGAAAAAGAGGAGCAGACGTATCGCATCACGGTGACCGACGAGGCCTGGAAGGCTGCCAAGAAGGACGGCATCGATCGCGATGTGCTCAAGGTCTTCTTCGCCGGCGTTAAGCCCGATAAGGACGGAGTCCGTTCGCGCACGTTTAGCGAGCTGGAGGAGTACGCTAGCGAGCGCACCACATCTGTTGGCGACAAGCTCGAGGACTATCAGAGCACGGTTAAGGGCAAGCTGGAGGCGCGTGAGTTTATCGCATCGGATGGCACTATCGCGATGGTGGCCGGCCTGGTTCTCGGCATCATCATTGTCTTTGGCATTCTGGGCTCTCTGATCTATACCGACTTTGCGGACGCCAACGTCGGCGCCGCTATGATCTCGATTCCCGTCACGATCGTGGGCTTTGTCCTGAGCTGCACCTTCCGCCGTTACACGCCGGAGGGCGCCGAGGTGGCGGCTCGCTGCAAGGCGCTCAAGCATTGGCTCGAGGACTTTACGCGCCTGAAGGAGGCTATCCCCAGCGACCTGATCTTGTGGAACAAACTGCTGGTGATGGGCGTTGCCCTGGGCGTTTCGAAAGAAGTGCTGCGACAGCTGGCCGAGGCCGTGCCTGCGGATCTGCGCAACAGCGACGATTTCTACGACAACTACCCCTGCTACTGGTGGTATTACCATCACTACGGCAACGAGTCTCCGCTCGATTCGTTCAACGATGTGTATCACGAGACCATCCGCGAGCTGGCTTCGAGTTCCGATAGCTCGAGCGGCGGCAGCGGCGGCGGCTTTTCCGGTGGCGGCGGTGGCGGCGTCGGCGGAGGCGGCGGCGGAACGTTCTAACGGTCGTAAATTATGGGATGGGCTTTTCTCGACAGCCGTCGGGGGAAGCCCATCCCTTTTTATGCGCTACCTACGAAGACTGTCCCCAACGACTAGTCACTGGGGACGTTCCTAAATGACTAGGTATGGCTGCTGGGCCTAGGCTGTTAGGTCGAGTTCGTAGAGGAAGCTTTCGCGCGGCATGTCGTGACGGCGCTCTTCGCGGTTGGCGCGGTGCGTGGCCGTGCGCTTAAAGCCATGCAGCTCGTAGAACTTCCACGAGCAGTTGGAGTCGGTGTACAGGTGCGCCCTCGTCGCCCCGCGCGAGGATAGGTACGAGACTGCGGCGTCGAGCAACACCGAGCCAACGCCCAGGCCATGGACGTCGCGATCTACGGCAAGCAGCGTGACCTCGTTGTCGTGTGGCAACGGGCTGCTTTCGAGCAGGCGGTTGTTGGTTCGGATGGTTGCGCGCACAAACGAGAGATACTCGGCGCAGGCATCGGGCTCCAGCTCGCGCATTTGCGATAGCAGTGCGCGTTCGGTATCCAGCCAATGTTCCTTAACGGTGGCGCCGGAGCTCTGTCCCGCACGCGCGAGCGCAATGCCGCGCGCCTGACCGTCGATTACGGCAACTTGCGAAAACGTCGAAGACGAAAGGCAGTAGGCAAGGTCGCACGCGGCCTCGAGGCGGTTGTACTCATCGTTATCCGAATTGTCATGCCAAAGCTGCTGTAGAATCAGCGCGATGGCGTCGAAGTCTTCGGTATCAAACGGTCGGTAGAGAACCCGCGAGACCATGGTGCCTCTTTCTTTTGCGGATGCATATCGAGCACAGTTCTACCACGCTATTGGCATCTAATTATGGTGCCCCTGTGTTCCATGAACTCACCGTGCCCGGTGCCGCGCCCATCCCCTCCGCTCGCAAACTTTTTCTGCATATGCGCCCGTTGCGGGGTGCATCGATGCGCTCGATGCGCTACATTGAATCAGTATTTTCAATGCCGCTGCGCGAGCGCTGCAGATCGACGTATCACCGACTCACAGAGCACGGCGGCGTACCAGACAGGAGGACTGCATGGGATCTGATGTGAAGATCGCACGCGCGTTGATTTCGGTTACCGATAAGACGGGCGTCGTCGATTTCGCACGGACGCTGGTCGATGACTTTGGCGTCGAGATCATCTCTACGGGCGGCACGGCTCGTGCCATCGAGGACGCGGGCGTCCCCGTAACCCCCATCGAGGAGTTCACGGGCTATCCCGAGATGATGGACGGCCGCGTTAAGACCCTGCACCCCAAGGTTCACGGCGCGCTGCTGGCCCGCCGCGATTCCGAGCAGCACATGCAGGAGGCGGCACAGCACGGCATTAAGCTGATCGACCTGGTCGTCGTCAACCTGTACGAGTTCGAGAAGACCGTCGCCAACCCCGAGGTCACCTTCGCGGATGCCATCGAGCACATCGACATCGGCGGTCCCTCCATGCTGCGCTCTGCCGCCAAGAACGCCGCGAGCGTTACCGTCATCTCCGACCCGGCCGACTATGATGACGTCCTGGCCGAGATGCGCGAGACCGGTGGCTGCACCACGCTTTCCACCCGTCGTCGCCTGCAGGTGAAGGTCTACCAGACCACCGCCGCCTACGACACGGCTATCTCCCGTTGGCTTGCCGCCCAGGCAAGCGACGTGGCGGACACCTCTGCCAAGCTCGAGATCTCGCTGGAGAAGGTCGACGACCTGCGCTATGGCGAGAACCCGCAGCAGAAGGCTACGGTCTATCGCTTTGCCGAGGGCTGCGAGAACACCGCGAGCTCGCAGTTCCCGCTCGTGGGCTCCGAGCAGATCCAGGGCAAGCCGCTCAGCTACAACAACTATCTGGATGCCGACGCCGCTTGGAACCTGGTCCGCGAGTTCGACGAGCCGGCCTGCGTGATCCTCAAGCATCAGAACCCCTGCGGCTCCGCCGTGGCCGAGGACATCACGGCCGCCTACGACCGCGCCTTCGCCTGCGATCCCAAGAGCGCCTTTGGCGGCATCATCGCCTGCAACCGCGAGGTTCCCTATGAGCTGGTTGAGCACTTTGCCGATCAGAACAAGCAGTTCGTCGAGGTTATCATCGCTCCGAGCTACACTGCCGAGGCGCTCGAGCGCATGGCCAAGCGCCCCAACCTGCGCGTGCTGGCCACCGGCGGCGTGGACCACGGCGCCCAGGTGGAGCTGCGCTCCGTCGACGGCGGCATGCTGGTGCAGGAGGTCGACCACGTGGCCGAGGATCCCGCGACCTTTACGTTCCCCACCGACCGCAAGCCCACCGACGCCGAGATGGCCGAGCTCGAGTTTGCCTGGAAGGTCTGCAAGGGCGTCAAGTCCAACGCCATCCTGGTCTCCAAGGGCAAGGCCGGCATTGGCATGGGCCCGGGTCAGCCCAACCGCGTTGACTCTGCACTGCTTGCCTGCGAGCGCGCCGAGGACTTCTGCGAGCGCGAGGGCGTGGAGAAGGGCGGCTTTGCCTGTGCAAGCGACGCGTTCTTCCCGTTCCGCGACAACGTCGACGTGCTTGCCGCGCACGGCGTGACCTGCATCATCCAGCCCGGCGGCTCCAAGCGCGACGACGAGAGCGTCCAGGCCTGCAACGAGCATGGTATTGCGATGGTCTTCACGGGGGCTCGCCACTTTAGGCACTAAGTTTCGCCTCGGGACAAAATAATCTCTGCAAAAGACGGTCGCTCCGTTTGGAGGGCCGTCTTTTTGGTATAAGAGGACGGAATGACTAACACGAAAGGTATGACCATGCCCCAGATTGATGATGCCGAGCTGTTTGGCAATGCCGAGGATCAGCGTGCGTACGAGGACTTTTGCGCCAATCAGGAGGCGGTCGAGAAGTTTACGCTCGACAAGCCCGCGCTTGTCTGCCGTTGGCGCATGTCCAACAAAAAGGTGCCCATGCTCAACCGCCACATCCGCGCGCTGTCCGAGCGCCTGGTGCAGGGCGAGCCGCTTACCCATAACATGCTCAGCTGGGCCAAACAGCACGTTGAGTGGTCGCTTGCCGAGGGCGATTACACCGCACGCGACGGCGTGCTCATGCTGGTGATCGACATCAACGGCAACGCCGCCATGACGGTGGGGGAGTACGAGCCGCTCGCCGATACGTCGGCCAAGGCGCTGCGTGCCCGTTCTGCCGAGGCACGCTCCGAGGCCGACGAGACCGGCGTGGCGCCTGAGCTGCTCGCCGCCGTCAACAACGGCGAGCTTGCCTTTGTGGCGCCGGCGGACGAGTGCCTGTGCGGCACGGCGACGCTCATCGAACAGCTGGCCCAGACCAAGGGCATCCCGGTCACACGCGTAGATATTCCCGCGCAGCTCAAGGGCGCGCTGTTCCTAGTGAGCGACGAACACGGCGTGGTCCCTGCCGCCGAGACGGACGCCGCCGAGGCCGACGCCGCCACGGTCGCCTTCTTCGCCGAAGGCTACGAAAAGCTCCGTGCCCGCCGCTAAATGATTTTTCTGGGACGGGGATTAAAGAATCATTTTGGTCCCCGCCGCCGCTGCGAGTGCGAGGCGGACAAAACGCCCCCGCTCGCGAACAGTTCTGTCACCTTGGCACCGCGCGCGGTGCACACCTGCAGTTTCGCAGCCATAATGGTGGCAAGACAACCAAGAGGGGAGCGAAATCCATGGCGCTGATTTATGTCGTTGAGGACGACGAGCCCATTCGTCGTGAACTTGCCGACATCCTTGCTCGTGCCGGTTTTGAGGTCGAGGCCTGCGAATCGTTTGAACATGTCTCGCGCGATATTCTCGCCGCCGCGCCCGACCTGGTGCTGCTCGATCTCACGCTCCCTGTCAAAGACGGCCAGCATATCTGCCATGAGGTCCGTCGCGAATCCGAGGTCCCCATCATCGTTCTCACGTCGCGCACGACCGAGATCGACGAAGTCATGGCCATGACGCTCGGCGCGGACGACTTTGTTCCCAAGCCCTACAGCGCCCGTGTGCTCGTGGCGCGCATTAATGCCTTGCTGCGTCGCACCGCGGCGGCGGGCGAGCGCAGCACGCTCGTCCACAAGGGACTGGAGCTCGACCTCGCACGCTCCATGGTCACCAACACGCAAACGGGCACCAGCACCGAGCTCACCAAAAACGAACTACGTATCCTCTCGCTGCTTCTGAGTCGCGCGGGCAAGATCGTCTCGCGCTCGGCCATCATGCAGGACCTGTGGGACTCCGATGCATTCGTGGACGACAATACGCTCACCGTCAACATCAACCGCCTGCGCACCACGCTCGAAAAAATCGGCATCAAGGGGTATTTGACGACGCATCGCGGCCAAGGCTATTCGGTCTAGGGGCCGGCTATGTCGTTTGGCAAGTTCTTTAAAGATGCGCTGCTTCCCGTCGCCGTGTGGACGTGCGGCGTGCTGCTGAGCTGCTTTGTGCTGACGGTCGCCGGTGCACCCGTTTCTATTGTGGTCGTGGCGGTCGGTGTGTCCTTTATCTTCGGTATGCTCGGCATCGTGATCGAGTACGTTCGCCGTCGCTGTTTTCTGCGTCAGCTGGAGCGCGCGGCAGAGGAGCTCGAGAGTCCCGCATGGGTGCAGGAGATGGTGCAATGCCCGACCTATGCCGAGGGCGAGCTCGAATACGAGGTCTTGCGTCGCGTGGGCAAAGCTGCCTGCGACGAGGTTGCCGAAGGCCGGCGTCAGACCGATGACTATCGCGACTATATCGAAAGCTGGGTCCACGAGGCCAAGCTGCCCCTGGCGGCGGCCCACCTAATTTTGGAAAACCTGGATGGCAGCGAAGACGACCTGTCTCGTGTGGATGACCTGGGTCGCGAGCTGGCTCGCGTGGAACGCTATATCGACCAGGCGCTGTACTACGCGCGCTCGGAAGTCGTGGAGCGCGACTACCTGATTCGCCGCTGGGGTCTCAAGACCTTGGTGACGGGCGCGATTAAAGCCAACGCGCGTGAGCTCATCGCGGCGCACGTGGCACCGGTGTGCGAGAACCTCGACTTCGAGGTCTTTACCGACGAGAAGTGGCTCGAGTTTATTCTGGGGCAGCTCATCCAGAACAGCATTAAATACGCGCGCGAGGACGGCGCGAAGATCGTGTTTTCGGGCGCGTTGCTGGATGAGGGCCTGGCGAGCGAACGCATCGAGCTCACCGTCGCGGACAACGGCTGCGGCGTGAGCGCGGCCGACCTGCCGCGCGTGTTCGAGAAGGGTTTTACCGGCGACAACGGCCGCACCACCAAGCGCGCAACGGGCATCGGCCTCTACCTGGTGGCGCGCCTGTGCTCCAAGATGGGCATCGACGTCACCGCAACATCCGACTCCGGCGAAGGAGTTGTCGTCACGTTTGCCTTCTCAACCAACAAATTCCAATACTTTGAGTAGCCGGGCCGTCTTGCGGTGCGGACGGCTGTGTTCCCGAACGTGAACTTAGCTAAGGCAACTGGCGCTATGTTCCCGAACGTGAACACAGCTATGGGACTCAAATGAATCTCCCATAACGAAAACGTGCCATAAAAAACGTGCCGCCCCAAATGAGGCGGCACGCTATTTTTCCATCAGACAACTCGTTGAAGTAAGGCTGCGAAGGCCGCGGGCCGGGAGGGGTTTCCTAAGGGCACATCCCGCAGCCGCAACGCGGCGAGGACGTGCCCGTGGAAACCCCGCAGGCCCCGCGGCCGGTGGGAGCAACGCTACTTCACGACCAAGATGTCGCAGTCGGTGTTGCGTAGCAGGAACGTCGAAATCGAACCCAGGAGCGCATACTTGATTGAGGACAGGCCGCGTGCGCCGCAGAGCACCAGGTCGGGCTTGACCACGTCGAGCATCTCGTCTTTGAGCGTCTCGCGAATACGGCCGGCGCGAATCATGACCTCGACCTCGGGAATGTCGGGATTGGCCTTGGCCTCTTCGAGCTGCTTGGCGATGGAGTTCTTAAATGCCTCCTCCAGTCCGTTGACCAGATCGACCGGATAGGAACCAGCGCTCTCGAGTGCCGTGGAATCGATAACGTGGCCGATAATCAGCTTGGCGCCGTTGTTCGCGGCGACCTTGATGGCGCGTGCGAGCACAAAATCCTGCTGCTCAGTACCGTCGAGTGAAACAAATACCTTGGTGTAGCCCTCGTTCATGGTTTCCTCCTTGGTCTATCGCACGGGCGTGGGGCTCGTGCATCGGGCGGGCGCGGATGCGTGGCCGCCGGACACTTTATCTTGTTGCAGTTATACCCAAGGATTTGGGTTTGACCGCTCGCAATTCTGTGAACGGGCGAGTTTTTTGGTAAGGGTAGGCGCAGGCGCGCCGCCAACGGTTGATAATGGGACATCGCCCGCACCGTCCGCAGAACAATATCGGCGGGTGTCTAACGAGGGGGTCCCTTTGGATATCATTGAGCTTCTAAAATCTGCCTTCATGGGCCTGGTCGAGGGCATCACCGAATGGCTGCCTGTTTCGTCGACCGGTCACATGATCTTGGTGGACGAGTTCGTCAAGATGAACGTGAGCGAGACGTTCTGGAATATGTTCCTGGTCGTGATTCAGCTTGGCGCCATTTTGGCCGTCTGCGTTTTGTTCTTCTACGACCTCAACCCGTTTTCTCCCAGCAAGGGCAAGGAGGGCCGTCGCGACACCTGGGTGCTATGGGGCAAGATTGTGCTCGGCTGCATTCCCGCCGCGGCGATCGGTCTGCCGCTCAACGACTGGATGGAGGAGCATTTCTACAATGCTCCCGTCGTGGCGCTGGCGCTCATTGTGTACGGCGTGCTGTTTATCGTGATCGAGAACTGGCGCGCGAACAAGCGCGACCAGGCTGCTCTTGCCGGTTCGTTTGGTTCGCGTGCCGTGATGGTGGGCGGACGTCCCGCCGGTGCGCATTTTGCCGCGCCCGCTGCGACTGCCGCCGCAGACGATGACGATAGCTTGGACTTTGGCTCCATCACTACGCTCGAGGATCTGAGCTGGAAGACCGCGCTGGGTATCGGTTGCTTCCAGGTGCTTTCGCTGATTCCGGGCACATCGCGCTCCGGCTCCACGATCATCGGCGGCCTGCTTTTGGGCTGCACGCGTTCGGTGGCGTCCAAGTTTACGTTCTTCCTGGCCATTCCCGTCATGTTTGGCGCAAGTGCGCTCAAGCTGGTCAAGTACTTTATTAAGGGCGGCACGTTCGGCACCAACGAAATCGCCATCCTGGGCGTGGGCTGCGTCGTCGCCTTTGTGGTGTCGCTCATTGCCATCAAGTGGCTTATGGGCTTCGTTCGCCGTCACGACTTCAAGTGCTTCGGCGTCTACCGCATCATCCTGGGCATCGTGGTGCTCGCGTACTTCTTTGTCCTGGAGCCTATGCTCGGCCTGTAACTTGGTTGACGCTGCGCGGCGACCAGAGCGACAACTTGTCATTCAAAGGGGGTGGCATGACCAAAAGGTCTATGCCGCCCCCTTTTCATGCCAATTTGTTCGCCCTGGCCGCCGCTCGCTGCTGCTGCCATGACATCGGTGGCCCCCCAATGCACCAAATTCGCTGGGGCGGGCCTGACGGTGGCGCACGGAGTCGTGGTGTGATTTGCGTCGGTGTCCGCGCGGCTCGGTATACTGGTACGGCTCAAACTATGGCGCCGCCCGCAGGCGCGCCGTCCGTCAGATGAGGAGTCGCCCATGACCCAGCCCCTGCCCTGGGAAAAGAACGCCGCGGTACCCGTACCGCCCGCGCCGGAACCCGTGCCGCTCGATGCATACACCGCCCCCGCTGCGCCGGAGCCCGAGCTCGTCCCGCTCGACATCTACGACGCTCCCGCGCCGGCATCCAAACCCGCCAAGCCGCTCGTCGACATAGACAGCCTCAATCCCGCCCAGCGCGAGGCAGTTCTGACCACCGAGGGCCCGTTGCTGGTGCTCGCCGGCGCCGGCTCGGGCAAGACCCGCGTCTTGACCTTCCGCATCGCACATATGCTCGGCGACCTGGGCGTTAAGCCTTGGCAGGTTCTTGCCATCACGTTTACCAACAAGGCCGCGGCCGAGATGCGCGAGCGTTTGGCGGCGCTCATTCCCAGCGGCACCCGCGGCATGTGGGTGTGCACCTTCCATGCCATGTGCGTGCGCATGCTGCGCG
The DNA here is from genome assembly GCA_937980385.1 of uncultured Collinsella sp. GTDB lineage: Bacteria > Actinomycetota > Coriobacteriia > Coriobacteriales > Coriobacteriaceae > Collinsella. Next base: position 11,040 of record CALJPV010000034.1, read on the forward strand.
AGGACGCCGACCTGCTGGGCTACACCGGTCAGTTCACCATCTACGATGACGATGACTCAAAGCGCATGGTGCGCGACATTATGCAGGCACTCGGCATCGAGCAAAAGCAATTCCCTATCAACATGATCCGAAGCAAGATCAGCTCGGCCAAAAACGCCATGATCGGCCCCGAGGATATGCTCAAGAGTGCCGATAGCCCCAACGACAAAAAGGCCGCACAGGTCTACTTGGAGCTGGAGCGCCGCCTGCGTGCCGCCAATGCGATGGACTTCGACGACCTGCTCGTGCGCGCGCTCGAGCTGCTGCGCACCCGCCCCGAGGTGCTCGACAAGTACCAAGAGCGCTTCCGCTACATTAGCGTCGACGAGTATCAGGACACCAACCACGTCCAGTACGAGATCGCTAACCTGCTGGCCGCCAAGTACCAAAACCTCATGGTCGTAGGCGACGACGACCAGTCCATTTATAGCTGGCGTGGCGCCGACATCACCAATATCCTGGACTTTGAGCAGGACTTTAAAAACTGCAAGACGGTCAAGCTCGAGCAGAACTACCGCTCTACGGGTCATATTCTGAACGCCGCCAACGCCGTGGTACGCCACAACTCGCAGCGCAAGGACAAGCGCCTGTTTACGGCCGAGGGCGACGGCGAGAAGATCCAGGCCTTCCAGGCAAGCGATGAGCGCGACGAGGGCCGCTGGATTGCCGGCGAGATCGAAAAGCTGCACGCCAAAGGCACGAGTTACGACGACATCGCCGTCTTCTACCGTACCAACGCCCAGTCGCGTATCCTCGAAGATATGTTCCTGCGCGCGGGCGTGCCCTACAAGATCGTGGGCGGTACGCGATTCTTCGACCGTGCCGAGATCCGCGACGTCATGGCCTACCTCAAGATGATCGTGAACCCGGCCGACGAGATGAGCGTCAAGCGCGTCATCAACACGCCTCGCCGCGGCATCGGTTCCACCTCAATCCAAAAGATCGAGCAGCTGGCGCGCGACAACCGTTGCTCGTTCTTCCAGGCTTGCGAGATCGCGTGCGCCGAGACGGGCATGTTTAGTGCCAAGGTGCGCAACGGCCTGTCGAGCTTTGTATCGCTGGTGCGCGAGGGCCGCCGCATGGACGGCGAGCTCAAGGACGTCGTCGAGATGATCGTCGACAAGACGGGCCTGCTGCAGGCGTTCCGCGCCGAGGGCACCATGGAGTCCGAGAGCCGCGCAGAGAACATCCAGGAATTCCTGGGCGTCGCCGCCGAATTTGAAGAGACGCACGAGGACATCGAGGGTACGCTCGAGAGCTTGGAAGAGCTGCGCGCAGCCGGTGTTGCCGACGTGCCTGCCGGCGCCGAGCCCGAGCCCGTCGTGGTGAGCGCGCCCGCGCCCGAACCGGAGCCATCTGCTCCGGCATCCTCGTTTGAGGCACTCGTCGGCGCGCGCGATGCCGCGGGCTCCAATCCGCTCGATAGCCTGGCTGCTCCGGCGCTGTCTCCGCAGGATGCCCTGGCTGCTGCCATCGCGGGCAACGCGTATGCCGCGCCGACGGAGATGCCGGCGGGTGCCGTGCATGCCGACGAGATTGAGCGCACCTACGGTCCGCTCACCTGTAAGGCGCTGCCGGCACTCATGGAGTGGCTGGCCCTGCGCTCCGACTTGGATTCCCTGGCCGGCGAGACGCATGCCATCACCATGATGACTATCCACTCCGCCAAGGGCCTGGAGTTCCCGGCGGTGTTCGTGGCCGGCATGGAGGAGGGTATCTTCCCGCACGTGCACGACTTTGGCGGCAGCGATGACCCGGGCAAGCTCGAGGAGGAGCGTCGCCTGGCCTACGTTGCCATCACGCGCGCCCGCAAGCGCCTGTTCTTGACCTATGCGGCCACGCGTCGCACCTACGGCTCGACCTCTGCCAACCCGCGCTCGCGCTTCCTCAACGAGATTCCGTTTGAGGATATCGAGTTTAGCGGTATCGGTTCTGCCGGTTTTGAGGGCACGGGCTGGGAGAAACGCGGCGATCGTCACGGCACCTTTGGCTCGGGTATGGGTTCGGATATGTATGGCGGCAAGGTGTTTGGTTCGCATACGCGCTCGACCGGCGGTTCCGGTTCGCGCGGCGGATCGAGCTTTGATGACTTCTTTGGCGGCAGCAGCTATGGGACCGAGCGCCATCGTGGGGTCTCGCCCGACGCTGGTCGTGTTGCCTCGACCTTTGGTTCGGGCGCGCCGCGAGCCAAAAAGCCGTCGTCCAAGGTGTCGCCGACGGTGGAGCGCAAGGTCGATCGCGCCAGCGCATCGCAGGACTTTGCCGCGGGCGATACCGTGAGCCACAAGACCTTTGGCACGGGTACCGTGATCTCGGTCGTCGGAGACATGATCGAGGTCCAGTTCGAAAAGACCGGCCAGACCAAAAAGCTGATGAAGGGTTTTGCACCGATCGTCAAGCTGTCGTGATCCCGGCGGACCTGGGCGGGCGTATGGGGCAACATCGCCTGCTCGGGCAGTCCTGCTCGCACGGAGAGCACATTAAGTGCTCTCCGGCTCGTGCGGAACTCGCGATCGATGTTGCCCCATACGCCCGCCCAGGTCCTTAGATAACGTTGCTTGCGAACGTCGCTTTGCCCGTTCGCTTTTTGGTCTGGAGGGCCGGGTGGGCTGATAGAAAAATAGATGTGAGTAGGGGCTCTCCCATTTGATGAGCGGGGGAGCCTCTTTATTGCGTTTGGATTGTTTCTTATGACTTTAGGGATTGAGCGTTTTATACGATTCAGTATAATTTCAGATAGTTACTAAAATGTAACTGAAATGAAAAGGGTGATTGGACATGCTGCTAAATTGTCTCCCAAAAAGACTCTTCTCTTTAGAGCTCGCCATCGACCCGGAGCCAGTTGAGATGCAGATTCCTCGCATGTATCTTGAGCGGTATTCGCTTCGCTTGGCACGGCTTGGCATGTCTGAGCGGGGCCGTTTTATTGTTGCGGAACCTAAAGAACCGCCCAGTGTCATTTCGGCGCGAAATCTCGTCAATGCAGTGCGTACGTTAGATGCTCGTCCGGTGGCAATTTGCTGGGATGCTATGGATTTAGGTTTTATGCGCGCGCTTTCTTCAGAGGGAATCGCATATATCCGAGATGAGCGAAATGCGTTCCTGCCGTTTATCGGAGCCGTTATTTCCGATGAAGTGCTGGGTGCTTCTCCCGCTGCTCCGCTTTCGTCCCAATCTCAACGAATCGTCCTAAATCTCATTGCGGGACGATGGGTTGACTGCTCCGCCGGCGACCTAGCGCGTCTGTGTGGCAAAAGCGCGGCAAGCGTCAGCGGCTATCTTTCGGAAATCGCCGCTATAGCTCCTGGGTTGATTATGCGGGACGGCAAAAAGCGTATATTGTGTGACGCCGGGCTGTCGACCGAGACGTTGCTAGATGGGTTTGAGGACTATCTTCGCACGCCAGTTTTAGAGCGAATCCGGCTCAAGAAGGTTATCGAGAGAACAGAGCTACGTGCCGTTGATGCGCTGCTTTCCGGTGTGTCTGCCCTTAGCTATATGTCCGACCTTGCCCATGAAGACTCTGCTCCAACCATTGCTCTCGAAAAATATCAGCTAGAGGCCTTGAAAGAGCATATGGGCGACAGATGGCTGGAGGCTCAGTGGTACGAACCGGCGGCAGTTGTGATTGAGGTCTGGTCGTATCCCGTGGACGCGCCGTCCGATATTAGTTTTGACGCGACGGGTTTGCAGTGTGTCGACCCGTTTTCCTTATACGTTGCTTGCGCAAAAGCAGATTACAAAGAAGATCGTCTGCTCGACGCGGTCGAACAGCTCAGGAGGACGATATGTCAAAAGTGAGGGGAATAGAGCGATTTGCCGATGCCATGAGCGGCTGTAAAGGCGGTTACGTCCTTATTGGTGGAGGGGCCTGCAGCGTTCTATTTGACAATGAGGGCGATTCGTTTAGAGCTACTGAAGACTTGGATGTCGTCGTAATTGTTGATGGGAAAGGCGTTGAATTCGCCACTGCATTGTGGGCATTTATCAAAGCTGCCGGATATGAGACTGGAAAGGTCGGCGATGGAAGGTGCACGTACTATCGGTTCTGTTTGCCCGAAGGATCAAGGCAAGTCCTAGACTATCCCGGCCAAATTGAGCTATTTGCCCGACATCCTGATTTTGTGCTCGAAGATGAAACGAGCGAAGTGGCACCTCTTTCCTTTGACGGGGCCGTATCAAGTCTTTCGGCAATTATTCTCGACGATGGCTACTACGAATTTATTCGCGACAACGCAACGAACGTAGAGGGCATTACGTTGCTCGATGCGCTCCATATCATTCCCCTCAAGATGCGTGCACACATTGATATCAATAGGAGCTATGAAGAAGGGCGCCATTGCAACGATAAAGATCGACGAAAGCATCGCTCGGATATTGTTCGACTTGCGGGTTTGTTGCCGCCTTCGGCTCGCTTGGAGCTAATAGAGCAAATGAGGGCTGATGCCGGAGACTTCTTTGCGGACTTTTCTTCTTATGTAAATCGGCAGACCGATCGTAAAGAGAGAGCACGTCTTCAGGACACATTATCGTTTCTCGAAAAGGTCTACCTATAGGCACCTTGATTCGTTATGTATGGCGAGGGGCTCTCTCGTTTGATGAGCGGGGGAGCCCCTTGTTGCTTTTTGATTGTCGTAACTAGCCAGAGGCTCGTCGGGACGGGGCGCGGGGGTTTGGTCGATCGCGAGTTCTGCACGAGCCGGAGAGCACTTAATGTGCTCTCCGTGCGAGCAGGACTGTCCGAGCAGGCGACCAAACCCCCGCGCCCCGTCCCGACGAGCGCTTGGGGACCGGTGACCTAGAGGTGGCTGATGATCAGTTCCATCTTGCCTTCGAGGTCGATGGAGCTGACGGTGCTCGGGGCCAGCAGGTGGCTTCCCTTGTGGACGGGGTCGCCGCAGACGGTGCCTTCGCCGTCGATGACCGACAGGCACATGAAGGGCCAGCGCTGGTCGAGGGTCTTGCTGCCGTCGACGCGCACACGATCGACGGTGTAGCAGGAGTTAGACTCGAGCTCGGTCACGCCGTTCACCTCGGGCGCGGTCACCGTGCCGTCGGTCGGAGCCTGGGCATCAAAGTCGATGCAGTCGAGGCTCTGCTCAATGTGCAGTGGGCGCAGCTTGCCGTCGGTGCCGGGACGGTCGTAGTCGTACAGGCGATACGTCACGTCGCTCGACTGCTGCGTCTCCAAAATGAGCGTGCCGGTCTTGATGGCGTGCACGGTACCGGAATCAATCTGGAAAAAGTCGCCCTTGTGGATCGGCAGTACGTTGAGCATGTCGTCCCAGCGGCCGTCCTCGATCATCTGCGCGGCCTCGGCGCGGTCGTGCGCGCGCTGGCCGACAATGATCGTGGCACCGGGCTCGCAGTCCAGCACATACCAGCACTCGGTTTTGCCCAGGCTACCGTTCTCGTGCTCGGCAGCGTACTCGTCGTTGGGATGAATCTGGATCGAAAGGTCGTCCTTGGCGTCCAGAATCTTAATGAGCAGCGGGAACTCCTTGCCCTCGCAGTTGCCAAAGAGCTCGCGATGCTCGGCCCACAGCCACGACAGCGTGTGGCCGGCATACGGGCCCTCCGCAATCTGGCAGTCGCCGTTGGGGTGGGCCGAGATGGCCCAGCACTCACCGATGGGTCCATCGGGAATGTCGTAGCCAAATACGGTTTCGAGCTGGCGGCCGCCCCAGATCTTCTCGTGAAAGATCGGCGTCAGTTTAATCAAATCGGACATATTCATACCCCATTGTGTTGCGCGGGCGCCGCGTAAAACTGCTCAAAATGAGCGCCCGCATGACTACAAAAACCTATGCCAACGTTACGTTGTGCAACTCAAAGCGGTCGCCAACGTTGCGCGAGACCGAATACTCAAAGGCGGCGCCGCTGTCCAAAAAGCCAATCTGGGTGAGCTCGAGCAGGGGAGAGCCAGGCTTGGTGTCTAGGCGCTCGGCTTCTTCCTCGGTTGCTGCCACGGCGCGAATGGTACGGTGGAAGCTCGAAATTTTCAGCCCGCATTGCTCGCGGACAAAGCGGTAGACCGATCCGTACAGGTCCTTCTTTTTAAGGCCCGGAATCAGCTCGAGCGGCATGTAGGTGTACTCGATAACGATGGGCTTCTCATCGGCCTGACGCACGCGCACGATGTGATAGGCAAAGTCATCCTCGGCAATTCCCAGCTGGGCTGCGATGTCCGCTGGTGGATTAACAATCGAGAAATCGTAGACCACCGAGGTCACCTTCTCCCCGCGGTGCTCATACGAAAAACCTTGGGCACGGTCGTTTTTGCCCTGGAAAAACGCCTGACCGGGAAGTCCCGCCGTGTCCTTAACGTAGGTATCCGATCCGCGTCGGCTGGTAATAAGACCTTCCTCGGTGATTTGTTCAATAGCTCGTTTGACGGTGATTTTGGAAACGCTATAGAGCTCGCAGAACTCAACGACGGTGGGAAGCTTGTCGCCCGGTTTAAGAGTGCCATCCTCGATGCTTCGACGGATATCCGCAGCGATCGTTTCGTATTTGGGAATCATGGAACCCCCTTTCCGGCTTGATTGAATATAAAAGAAAGTATAGTCAACGCCTAGGTATCCCTATTGCGTTTTGAAAAGTTCGAGAAGGATTATGCTAAAAGCCGCTCCGCATATAAAACTAGAGCGCTCTAAACGGATATACATGCGAATAATGTCGCGTTGAACAAATTGATTGGTCCGCGGACCGGGGCGAGTCGTTTTACCACCCAGCAAACCGAATCCCATGCCCTGCGTTTCCCCAGATAAAACCTGCCAAAATAAACCTGTCCCTTTTTGGTAGGTTTTTGCCTTGGGAGCGGTACCATACAGGCAATGTTTAAACGAGAAAGGTGGGCTCCCATGGAACCTAAGCAGTACTACATCGGCATCGACGTCGGCGGCACTTCGGTTAAGGAGGGCCTGTTCGACGAGGACGGCAACCTGCTTGCCAAAGCCAGCGTGCCCACGCCTCCCATCGTTGACGCTGCGGGCTTTGCCGCGGTGACCGAGGCTATCGACCAGGTGGTCGCCAAGGCACAGATTCCGCGCGCCTTTGTGGCAGGCATTGGCCTGGCCGTTCCGTGCCCCATCCCGGCGTCGGGCGATGCCAAGGTCAAGGCCAACATTGCCATTAACCTGCCCGAGCTGAGGATCGCCATTCAGAAGCACTGCCCCGATGCGGTCGTTAAATACGAGAACGATGCCAACGCCGCTGCCATGGGCGAGGCCTGGCTCGGTTCTGCCAAGGGCGTGCAGAACGTGGTGATGGTCACCATCGGTACCGGCGTGGGCGGCGGCGTTATCGTTAACGGCGACGTGGTATCGGGCGTTGTGGGCGCCGGCGGCGAGATTGGCCACATGTGCCTGAACCCGGCTGAGGAGCGCACCTGCGGCTGTGGCGGCCATGGCCATCTGGAGCAGTATTCCAGCGCCACCGGCGTGGTGAGCAACTACCTTGCCGAGTGCAAGAAGGCGGGCGTCGAGCCCATTGAGCTCACCGGCCCCTCCGATTCCAAGGACGTGTTCCAGGCCTGCCGCGAGGGCGACAAGCTCGCGCTGGCCGCGGCCGATACCATGGCCGACTATCTCGGCCGTGCCCTGGCGCTTATTGCCAACGTGGTTGATCCCGAGATGTTCCTCATCGGCGGCGGCGCCTCCGCCTCGGCCGATGTCTACCTCGACAAGGTTCGCGAGCACTTTAAGCAGTACGCGCTTTCCGCCTCGCGTGAGACGCCCATTAAGGTCGCATCGCTCGGAAACGACGCTGGCATCATCGGCGCCGCCTACGTAGCCCTGCGCGCCGCCGGCAAATAGCTGGTGCAGGGGGGGGCGGACTTGGTCCCCATGCTTGCCCCAAAATATGCCGTGGCCCTTCCGTCTGCGAAGGCTCGGCATCGGCGTGCTACCATAGCTACGTCCAAGTACACATATCAAGTGGAGGATATCCATGGCAAACGTTCTTGTCTTTGGTCACCAGAACCCCGATAACGACGCCATCATGAGCGCCGTCGTCCTGTCCCAGCTGCTCAATCAGGTTGAGTATGCCGGCAACACCTACGAGGCCTGCGCTCTGGGCCAGCTTCCGGCCGAGTCCGCCAAGCTGCTCGCCGATGCCGGCATTGCCGAGCCTCGCGTAATCGAGTCCGTCGAGGCCGGTCAGCTCGTCGTCCTCACCGACCACAACGAGTCCGCCCAGTCCGTCGCCGGCCTTAAGGACGCCACGGTCTTTGGTGTTGTCGACCATCACCGCATCGGCGACTTCGAGACCGCCGGCCCGCTGCACTACATCTGCCTGCCCTGGGGCTCCAGCTGCACCATCGTCACCAAGCTCGCCGGCGTGCTCGGCGTTGAGCTTTCCGACGTCCAGGCCAAGCTGCTGCTCTCGGCCATGATGACCGACACGCTCATGCTCAAGAGCCCCACCACCACCGATGTCGACCGCGCCGTCGCCGCCAAGCTCGGCGAGCAGGTGGGCGTCGACCCGGTCAAGTTTGGCATGGAGGTCTTCCTTACCCGTCCGTCCGGCTCCTTCACCGCAGCCGAGATGGTCGGCAACGACATCAAGATGTTCGAGCCCGCCGGCAAGAAGCTGCTCATCGGCCAGTACGAGACTGTCGACAAGACCCGCGCACTCGGCATGATCGACGAGATTCGCGAGGCCATGCGCGCCTACGCCGCCGAGAAGGGTGCTGACGGCATTGTCCTGTGCATCACCGACATCATGGAGGAGGGCTCGCAGGTCCTGCTCGAGGGCGAGACCGAGGCTGCTCAGAAGGGCCTGGGCATTGCCGACGAGCATGACGGCGTCTGGATGCCGGGCGTCCTCTCCCGTAAGAAGCAGGTCGCTGCCCCCATCATGGCCGCCTGCTAGGTTTAGTTGACCAAACGCCACGACCGGATCGCGGACGCCCCGCGCTCCGGTCGTTTTTTGTGCACGACGCCGCGTCGTCTCTTGGACAGGCGTGCCCGTGCCGTTGAGCAAATAATGTTCAACCTGTGGTTCCGCTTTTCGGCCACGCCTGTGTGCTTGTCGTGCAGGGTAGGCTAGATGCAAGCGTAATACGTTAGAGCGCGGCGCCGCCACTTGGGCGGGCCGTGCTTTTTTAAGACGGGAGCTTTCCCGTGAAAGGAGTCGCCCATGGCAGCAACTGAGCAGCTGTTCAACGTCCGTGAGCGCAAGCGCTTTGAACGTCACGACATTTGGGAGCGCATCACCGAGAACGGCACGATTTCCGCCGCCGTCATGGTCTTCGCCGCCATCGCCGCCGTCATTTGCGCCAATACCGATGCCTACGAGGCCATCCATCACTTTTTGGAGACCCCGCTGTATGTGGGTCTGGGCAACCTTACGGCGGGTCTCACCGTTGAGCTTTTCGTCAACGACTTCCTCATGGCGATTTTCTTTTTGTTGGTGGGCATTGAGCTTAAGTACGAGATGACGGTCGGCGAGCTCAAGAATCCGCGTCAGGCCATGCTTCCCATGCTGGCGGCCGTGGGCGGCGTCGTCGTTCCTGCCTGCATCTACCTGATCTTTAACCATGCCGGCGCCCGCAACGGTTGGGCCATCCCCATGGCAACCGATATTGCCTTTGCGCTGGGCGTGCTGTCGCTTTTGGGCAACCGCGTGCCCAACGGCGTGCGCGTGTTCTTCTCGACGCTCGCCATCGCCGATGACCTCATCTCCATCGCCGCCATCGCCATCTTCTACGGTCAGAGCCCCAATCCGTTTTGGTTGGGCGCCGCCGCGCTGGTGACCTGCGCGCTCGTGTGGCTCAACAAGACGCAGCATTACCGCCTCGCCCCGTATTCGGTACTGGGCCTGCTGTTGTGGTTCTGCATGTTCAAGAGCGGTGTACATGCCACGCTCGCCGGCGTCATCCTGGCCTTTACCATTCCGGCCAAGTGCGGCGTCAAGCTCGATAGCCTCACCGATTGGTTGGGCGAGTGCCTGCCGCTGCTTGATGACCGCTACGACGACGAGGCACACATCCTGGGCCAGCATGACTTTACCGTCTCGACCACCAGGGTCGAGCGCGTCATGCACCGCGTGACCCCGCCGCTCATCCGCATGGAGCGTCTGATCTCCACGCCGGTCAACTTTGTGATTCTGCCGATCTTTGCGTTCGTGAACGCACAGGTTCGCCTAGTGGGTGTGGATACGAGCACGCTGCTCACCGACCCGGTGACGCTCGGCGTGTACTTTGGCATGCTGCTGGGCAAGCCGATCGGCATCTTTGGCATGACGTTTGCCCTGGTTAAGTTTAGGGTCTGCGAGCTGCCGCATAACGTTAACTGGCACATGATTGCCGGTGTGGGCATTCTGGGCGGCATCGGCTTCACCATGTCGATCCTCATCAGCGGCCTTGCCTTCCCGACGGCCCAGTTTGAGGTTCTGGCTGCCAAGGCCGCCATCCTTGCCGGTTCGGTCACCGCTGCCGTGCTTGGTATGATCTACATGAGCGTGGTCTGCAAACACCCCGCGCCCAAGGACGAGTAAGAGCGCGAAAACCGGCTCCAGAACCGATTCGGGTGCGTTCAAAATGCGGATTCGGGCGGTGCTTGCCGCCTGTCAGACACGCCAGTGGTCAAAAAACGCCGTTTGTGAGTACTGTCACAAACGGCGTTTCATTTTAGGTGTGGAAAATAATGAACAAAGTCATAAGAACCGTACGTTAATGAGTGACCATCGACTTCCAATTTGGCTCTAGCTGACGCTGATCAGGGAGTTTCAAGTCGAGTTTTGCCGATTTCGACCAAGAATCGCTGCTACTAAAAAGGTAACAGTACTCATATTTGCCCTTTTTTGGCCACAAGCCCTAAAACAAGCCTCGCCAAGGTCGGGAAGCGGGCCAAATCACCGGCCTCGAGGCTTATTCCACGGTGCCGTAGACGGCGCCCCAACCGTGGGCGGCAAGGGCGGAGTTGAGCTGGTCGCAAAGCGATTGGCGGTCATAATAGCCGGGCGGTAGCAGGTTGACGATTTCCATGAGGTCGGGCGCCAGGTCCAAGATCTCGGCCTGTACGATCAAATCCAGGCGGTCGATGGCGCGGCGGTCATAAAACAGCCCGTCGACCAGGCGCTGCAGGTCGCCGAATTCCTCGGCCTGGAACGATCCGTACTCCATAGTGCCTCCTTGGGCGCTCCGCGCCGGCATGTGCGGCGATTCGTAATTTATTGCGATGGACTTAATCTATCACGGCTTCATACCGTTGCGACGGTGGCGGTCTATACTTAGACGAACTGCAACGTACCGCTTCGCGAAAGGTCGCACCCCATGCAGACGATCTACCAGAAGATGGAATCCACCGAACTCGATGCCGCCATCGAGGCGCTCAAAGCTGAGGTCGCCGAGGTCAAGGCCAAAGGCCTGGCGCTCGACATGGCCCGCGGCAAGCCGTCGCCCTCCCAGGTGGACATTTCTCGCCCCATGCTCGATATCCTCAATGCCGACGCCGATCTGCACGACGGCAACGTCGACTGCTCCAACTACGGCTGCTTCGAGGGTATTCCTTCGGCACGCAAGTTGGCAGGGGAGTTCCTGGGCTGCCCCGCCGAGCAGACGCTCGTACTGGGTTCGTCGAGCCTGCTGATCGAGCACGATATCGCCGGCATGTTCTGGCGCTGCGGCTCGTGCGGCAGCGAGCCCTGGGAGGCTTACGAGGCCGCGCACGACGGCAAGAAGGTCAAGTTCCTGTGTCCTGTTCCCGGCTACGACCGTCACTTTGGCATCACCGCCGACCTGGGCATCGAGAACGTTCCCGTCGCGATGACCGACAATGGCCCCGACATGGACGAGATCGAGCGCCTCGTTGCCGCCGACGATTCCATCAAGGGTATCTGGTGCGTGCCCAAGTATTCCAACCCCACGGGCATCACCTTTAGCGAGGACACTGTGCGTCGCCTGGTCGAGATGCCCACGGCCGCGCCCGATTTCCGCATCTTCTGGGACAACGCCTACTGTGTGCACGACCTGTACGACGAGACCGACGAGCTCGCAAACATCTTTGACCTCGCTCGCGCGGCGGGCACCGAGGACCGCGTGGTGGCCTTTGCCTCGACGTCCAAGATCACCTTCCCGGGCGCCGGCATCGGCTTTATCGGTGCGAGCCCCGCGGTTATCGCGGAGTTCTCCAAGCGCCTGAAGGCCGGCCTTATCAGCGCCGACAAGCTCAACCAGCTGCGTCACGTGCGTTTCCTTCCCACCATCGAGGCGGTCAAGGAGCATATGAAAAAGCATGCCGAGTTCTTGCGCCCGCGCTTTGAGGCCGTTGAGCGCAAGCTCACCGAGGGTCTGGGCGATACGGGTTGCGCCACTTGGACGCATCCCCGCGGCGGCTACTTTGTGAGCTTTGATGGTCCCGAGGGCTCTGCCCAGAAGGTCGCCGCGCTTTGTGCCGACCTGGGCGTCAAGCTCACGCCGGCTGGTGCCACCTGGCCTTATGGCAAGGACCCGCGCGACACCAACATCCGCATCGCGCCGAGCTATCCCACGGTCGAGGACCTGGAGGCCGCGCTCGATGTGCTGGTGCTGGCCGTTAAGCTTGTCGCTGCCGAGCTTGCTCGTGCCGAGCGCGCCTAACGCCTAGGGCCCCGCAAGTCCGCGCCCAGTACTATCCGCACTTTCGATACGTAAAGGAGCGTATACATGGATTTGGGTATTTCCACCAACCCCACGCCGGAGATCTACACCATTAAGGTAACCGGCGAGATCGATATCTCTAACGCCGATAGCCTGCGCAATGCCATTGACCTGGCGCTCGAGCAGCCCACTGAGGCCGTTGAGCTCGATTTTGCCCAGGTGAGCTACATCGATTCGACGGGCATTGGCGTGCTCGTGGGCGCCGCGCACCACGCGGTCGACCACGGTAAGCGCTTTAGCTGCACTAATGTGCAGCCCCAGGTGATGCGCGTGGTTCAGCTGCTGGGCGTCGACCAGGAGATTTCGATCACGGCGGCATAATCTTTGCCCCCAAAAGGGCGTGCCGTTTGGCATATGTTTGTGATGCGCTCGGACGTTTTGGCGTCCGGGCGCTATACTTGACCGAATGAATAGACGAGTTCCGGCCGAATGGCGCGGTGCGGGCTCGACTCACATCGAGCCTTGGAGGTATGTGTGTTTGGTATTGGAGAGGGTGAGCTCGCGATCATCGTGGTCTTCGGCTTTTTGCTGTTTGGCCCGGATAAGCTCCCGCAGATGGGCCGCACGATCGGCCGTGCCATCCGTCAGTTCCGCGAGACGCAGGAAAAGATGACGGCCGTTGTTCAGTCCGAGATCATCGATCCGGTAAGCGAGGCCGCGTCGGCTCCGGTCAAGCCCAAGAAGGCTGCCGTCGATGACGATTCCGATGCGGACGAGGATGCCGTCGAGACGGCCGCGCCCGCAAAGAAGGAGACCTTTGCCGAGCGCCGTGCCCGCCTTGCCGCCGAGAAGGCTGCAAGCGAGGGTGCCACCGAGGGCGAAGGTATTGCCGAGGAGGCCAAGGGTGCAGAGCCTGCCGCCGCTGCTGCTGCCGCCGCCGAGCCCGA
>CALJPV010000035.1:0-48322 GCA_937980385.1 uncultured Collinsella sp.
GCGACCGGCGCCGAAGCGAGCTCGGGGGCGCGGCGCAGCTCGCCGATGAGCGTCATGGCATCGTGCATGAGTGAAAGCGGTGTCTCGGTCGTATCCGCGACGAGGGCGGCACCGGCGACAGTGCCCGCGTGGTCCAGCACGGTGGCGGACTTAGCGGCGCAAAAATCGACAAAGCGCTTGTAGCCGGCACACTTGACCATGCGCTCGGCGGTCTTGCGGGCGGTGGGGTCAATGTCCATGGCCACGATGCGCGCCTGGCGCTCGCGCGCTGCCGCCTCGCGCTCGCGCGCCTCGGCAAGCAGCTGCTCCCACAGAGCGGCGTCGTGTAGCTGCCAGCCCTCAAAGCCCCAGCGCTCGCGTGCGGCGCCCGGGGCGCGGTCGGTCAGAATGTTCACGGCTTCCAGCAACAGGCCGCCGCCGGCGCACGAGGCATCGATTAGCGTGGGAAGGGCTTCATTCTCGTAATCGTCGGCCGTCAACTCGTGCTCGCACAGTGCGGTCCAGCCGACCTGCGCCAGCACCAGGGCGGCGTAGTCGGGGCGCAACACGTGCGCACCCTCGCCGGCACGGGTCGCCGCGGGCGGCAGGCGCTTGAACAGTGGGTCGCCCGAAAGGTCCAGGCTGATGCTCGCGCGGCGCTGGCGCAGCGAAAGCAACAGGTGAACGTCGGGATCGGCAGCGTCGACATCGGCGCGACGGCCCGTGGTCTCGGCCAGACGGTCGCACAGCGCGTCCTTGGCGCGCAGGGCCGAGAAGCGCGTGTTGCGCAGCTGCTCGGTCACGCCGCGGGCGGTGATGGCAATGGTGGCGCCGGGGCGGACGATGTTCTCCCAGGCGATGTCGTAAACGCTATCGTACAGTTCATCGGCATCCTGCGCCTCAAAGCGCCCGAGTACCACGAACACGCGGCTCGCCAGGCGCGACCACAGACAGGCGCGGTAGCCTTCTTCGAGCTCGCCCTCAAACGTGGCGCGGCCCTTCAGCCGGCGAACATGCGAAAGCCCGAGGCGTTTAAGCTCATCGGCGAGTGCGGACTCAAAGCCCTCGGGGCAGCTTGCGTAAAATTCCATGGGTGACCTCTCTGGTTGCGTCGCTCCATTATATGATGGATGCTTCGTTTGCCCTTATCCTCGAAAGGAACCCATATGATTGATGCGTGCCCCGAATCCGCCGTGCTCTTTTTTGACGTGGACGGCACGCTGACGTCGTTCGATCCCGACGATATGACCGACAAGGACTTTTCGGCGGTTCACCCCTCGCAGGCGGTCGTCGAGGCGTTTCATCGTCTGCGCGACGCGGGACACCAGGCATTTATCTGCACGGGTCGTCCCCTGTGGCTCATCGCGGACAGTTTGCGTGCGCTCGACCCCGTGGGCATCGTTGCCATGGCAGGCGCCACGCTCGAGGTCGAGGGCCGCGTGGTGCATGAGGACTGCTTTGACGAGGACGTTATCGAGGAGCTTGCGCGCCGTATGGCCGCGGCAGGGATTGAGGCCTTTTTCGAGACCAACGTGGCTACTTTTGCCCTGGAACCCGCGGGCGTTGAGCAGTCGTCTCTGATCGGCACTTCTGTGGTGTACAGCACCGAGGAAATGCGCGTCGACGGCCGTCTGCACGTGGGCAAGGTAGGCATCGTCGCGAGCGACCTGGCTCGCGTAGCCAACGATGATGGCTTTATCGATCGCGAGTTTGAGCTGTGCAACACCGGTGGTCAGAATCGCGAGCTGAGCCCCAAGGGCATCGACAAGGGCGTGGGCGTGGCGCGAGCGCTGGAATACCTGGGTCGCACCGGCAACGCGCGCACCTTTGGCTTCGGCGATTCGGGTAACGACCTGGGCATGCTCGCTGCGGTCGAGACGGCTGTCGCCATGGGCAACGCCATGCCTGAGGTCAAGGCGGTCGCCGACTACGTGACCGACGATGTCGCACACGACGGCACCGTCACGGCGATGCGGCATTTCGGCCTCATCTAATGAATCCCGCGTTCTGACGTTTGCTCAAACTGCGACTCTTTGCTTTTGCATGCTCAATCGATTTATCAATCCAAACACTGAGGTGTTTATACCGTTCGCCGAGAAGATAAAAACCCGCAGCTCACGCCTTGATAAACGTAGGTAAAGTGTTTATCAGTGCAACGCCCATGTGCAAGCGAAAGGAATCAGGCAGATGGCAATCAAGGTGTTCGCTGACGGTGCAAACCTCGAGGGCATGCTCGACATGTACGAGAACGGCAACGTTCAGGGTTTCACGACCAACCCGTCCCTTATGAAGAAGGGCGGCGTGACGGATTATCGCGCGTTTGCCAAGGAGGTCCTGACCCACATCACCGACGTTTCTGTCTCGTTTGAGGTCTTTGCCGACGACGTCGAGACCATGGAGGTTGAGGCTCGCGAGATCGCTACCTGGGCCGAGAACGTCTACGTCAAGATCCCATGCGTGACCACCAAGGGCGAGTCCACCGCTGAGCTGGTCCACAAGCTTTCGGCCGACGGCATCAAGGTCAACGTCACCACTATCTTTACGCCTAAGCAGGTCGATGAGATGATCGAGGCCGTTGACGCGGAGACGCCGTCTATCATCTCGCTTTTTGCCGGCCGTATTGCCGATACCGGCGTCGATCCCATTCCGTTTATGACGGAGTCGGTCAAGAAGGCCGCCGCAAAGCCCAGCTGTGAGGTCTTGTGGGCGTCCACGCGCGAGCTCATCAACATTTACCAGGCCGAGGCCTGCGGTTGCCAGATCATCACGGTGCCCAACAGCATCTTGGCCAAGCGCAAGAACATCGGCCGCGACCCGTACGAGGTCTCGCTCGACACCGTCCGCGGTTTTGCCAAGGATATCGCCTCGCTCGGCTTCCGTATCCTGCCGTAGGGCGAGCACTGGCTGTGTCGCGGGTTGTTCGCCCCGGCCTTTCCTTTCCCTATCGCTCACGCGCTTCGCGAGGGTCGCGCTAGGCAAAGGAAAGGCCGGGGCTGCCGACACGACTTGCCGGTAGGCTGGTGATCGGCCTCCAATCCTGCCGGGGGTAAAGGTACCCCCGCCTGCGCCGTGCAAAATTGAGAGTATTCAGCAAGGTAAAGGTCTTTATCAGTTAACCGAAGCATGGAAAGGCCCCCGTTTTGGCTCTGACGACGCTAAAACGGGGGCTGTTTTTTGCTTTTTCGTCTCTGAGGGGCATCCGGAACGGTGGAATTTGCAGAATACTCGCGATTTTGCACGTCACTACAGGGGGTACCCTTGCTTTGGCGGTTTACTTCCCCTGTACCATGGTGAGGGAGATTTTCTTGCGGTCGCGATCGACCTTTTCGACCCACACCTTGACCGTGTCACCGACGCGCACCACGTCGCTCGGGTGCTTGACAAAGCGGTTGGCCAGCTTGGAGATGTGTACGAGGCCGTCCTGGTGCACGCCCACGTCGACGAAGGCGCCAAAATCCACGACGTTGCGCACCGTGCCCTTGAGCTCCATGCCCGGCTCCAGGTCATCGATGGAGAGCGCCGAGCGGCTAAAGACCACCTCGGGCGCGTCGTCGCGCGGGTCACGGCCGGGCTTCTTGAGCTCGTTAACGATGTCGATGAGCGTGAGGGTGCCGCAGTCCAGGTCGCTTGCCAGCGCCGAGATGCTGCCCAGGCGGCGCTCGATGTCGGGCACGCCGCCGCGGCTGAGCTCGCTTGCTTTAACGCCGGCGCGTTCCAGGACGGCCGTGGCCACCTCGTAGCTCTCGGGGTGGACGCTTGTCGCGTCGAGCGGGTTCTTACCGCCGCTGATGCGCAGGAAGCCCGCGGCGTTGAGGTATGCCTTGGGTCCTAGTTTGGGGACCTTCTTAAGCTGGCGGCGATCGGTAAAGGCGCCGTTTTCCTCGCGGTAGGCCACGATGTTCTTGGCCACGCTCGGCGTGATGCCCGATACGTATCCCAGCAGGCTCGCACTCGCGGTGTTGACGTCGACGCCCACGCGGTTGACGACGTCCTCCACCACATGGCCCAGGGTGCGCGAAAGCTCGGCCTGGTCAAGGTCGTGCTGGTACTGGCCAACGCCGATGGACTGGGGCGGGATCTTGACGAGCTCTGCCAGCGGGTCCTGTAGACGGCGGCCCAGGCTCATGGCGCCACGCACGGTGACGTCCAGATCGGGATACTCCTGGCTGGCGAGCTCGGAGGCGGAGTACACCGATGCGCCGGCCTCGTTGACGATGGTGTATCGCAGCTCAGGCGCCTGCTCGGCGATGAACTCCGAGACGACTTCCTCGGTCTCGCGGCTGGCGGTGCCGTTGCCGATGACGATAGTGTTGACGCTGTCCTTTTTGACGAGGCAGGCGAGCTCGCGCTTGGTGCCGGCGACGTCGTGGCGCGGCTTGGTGGGATAGACCACGCCGTGGTCGAGCAGCTTGCCGGTCTCGTCCATGACGGCGACCTTGCAGCCGGTGCGGTAGCCCGGATCGAGCGCGAGCACGCGGGCGCCGCGCACGGGGCGTGCCGAGAGCAGGCCCTCGAGATTCTTGGCAAAGACATTGATGGCCTCGGTCTGCGCACGGACGGTGAGTTTGGCGCGGACCTCGCGCTCCAGCGAGGGGGCCATGAGGCGCTTGTAGCCGTCGGCGATGGCGGCGTCAAAGACGGGCGCGAAGACGCCCTGGCGTCGGGGCCAACGGCTGCCGAGGCGTGCCGTGGCGGCGGCGCCGTCGACGTTCACGCGCACGCGGAGCTTGCCCTCGCGCTCACCGCGGTCGATAGCCAGCACGCGGTGGTTGGGTATACGGCGCAGCGGCTCATCATAGCTGTAGTACGGCTCGTAGGGGGTCTTCTCGGTGGGGTCGGTGGCCTCGACGACGATGTCTGCGGTGTTTTGCGTAAAGGCACGCAGGTCGGCGACGTTCTCGGGGTCCTCGGCCACCGTCTCGGCCACGATGTCCGCCGCGCCGGCGAGCGCCTTCTCGGGCGTGTCGAAGCCGGCTTCCTCGTTGACGTATGCTGCGGCGGCGTCGAGTGCGCTGCCCTTGGCGGATGCCTGCATGATGATCATGTTGGCGAGCGGCTCCAGGCCTGCCTCGCGGGCCTTCTGCGCGCGGGTCATACGCTTTTTGCGGTAGGGCTTGTAGAGGTCCTCGACACGCTGGAGCTGCGTGGCCTCGCGAATCTGCTGCTCGAGTTCGGGCGTGAGTTTGCCTTGGGCATCGATGAGCGGAATGACGTCCTCTTTGCGCTGTTCAAGATTGCGCAGGTAGGACAGGCGCTCGTCGAGTGCGCGCAGGGCGACGTCGTCCATGCCGCCCGTTGCTTCCTTGCGGTAGCGCGAGATAAAGGGGATGGTGTTGCCCTCGTCGATGAGCTTGACGGCCGCCTCAATGTTGGCGGCCTTAAGGTTGAGCTCGTGGGCGAGCTGGGCGATAAGATCCATGGGACTCCTTGCGTTTAAGGTGCGTTTGCGACACAGGGCTACCAAGGATACCACCCGTCCCAAAAGGCTGTTTTGGGGCCGCGCCACGAAAACGGCCTATCTACTACGTTTTACCCGTAGGGGCTGACCATGCCTGGTTTTTCCGAAAATCGGCAAGTCGTCTACCTGCGGTTTTTATTTCGCGAAATTTGGCATGGTTAAGGGCGATCGGTTAAACGTAGTAGATAGGCCCATTTCGTGGCGAACGAATCAGACTGAGGCGCAAAATGGCCCCCGCCCCAGAAAAATCGTCGGCAAGGTAGCAAAATGCCCCGCGGGCAGGAGGCTGCTCGCGGGGCGAAGAAGAGGGGCTTGTTGGTGGCGGGCCGAGGGGTTCGGCATAGGAGTTTGCCGCGACCCGCCCTAAAGTATTACAGCTCGACGAGCTGGCCGGTCTCGGCGGCCTCCTTGATGGCGTTGAGAAGCGTGAGCGTCTTGACGTTATCGGCGGGGGTCACGACGGGCTCGACCTCGCGGCGGACAACCTTCACAAAGTGCTTGAGCTGCATCTTGTGCGGCAGTGCCGGGTCGACGGCCGGAATCTCCATCTGCAGCGGCTTGTGCCAGTTAGAGGCGCCGTCGTAGGAGAACTGGTGCAGGCGGGGCAGCGACAGGGCGCCCTTAGTGCCGCCGATAAAGTAGGCGTCGGCGTCGAAGGGACGGTACTGCGGATCCTCGCGAGCGGTTGCCTCCCAGTTCCAGGGGCTGGCGGTGGCGTCGGAGATGGTCATGCTTGCGAGCGCGCCATCGGCAAAACGGACGTTGACCACGGCGGAGTCCTCGGTCTCAAAACCGCGGGCGGCGCTGGACTGCATACCCTGGACGGCAACGGGCTCGCCCAGCAGGTAGCGGAGCAGGTCGACGTCGTGCACCAGGTTGACCAGGATCGGGCCGGCACCCTTCTTGCGGCGCCACTCGACATCGAAATACTCGTCGTTCTTATAGATCATGTAGTGGAAGCTCGACACGGTGAGCTTGCCCAGCTCGCCGGACTCGATGATCTCCTTGGCCTTGTTGACGAAGGGGTTGTGGCGACGGTGCTGGCCCACGAGCACGGGCACGCCGGCGGTCTCGGCCTCGGCGGCGAAAGCCTGGGCATCCTCAAGATCGTTGGAGATCGGCTTTTCGACCAGCGGCACGATGTTGCGCTTCACAGCCTCGCGAGCAACGCCCAAGTGCAGGTCGTTGGGGGTGGCGATAATGACGGCCTCGGGCTTGACCTCGTCCATCATCTGGGCGGGATCGGTGTAAAACGGCACGCCGGCAGTCTCGGCCGTGGCGCGGGCGCCCTCAAAGGCGTCGGCGATGGCGACGAGCTCGGCCTCGGGCTCCTCGGTGACAAAGCGGATGTGGTTGCGGCCCATGGCGCCGGCGCCGATAACGGCAATGCGGACGGGGTTGAGCTCAGACATTTCGACTCCTTAATACTGGTGACCAGTGGAATGCGACAAAGGGGCTGTCCCTTTGTCGCATCGGTAAAACTAGGCGGACTTCTTCTTGCTGTCGGAGACCATCATGTAGACGGTGAGCACGACGGCGATGGCGGCGATCACAATAGCGCCGTAGAAGGACTGCTGGTAGGCGGCGCTGCCGGCCTCGGTGTGATACAGCACGGCGGTGATGGGCTGGCTGATCCAGGTGGAAGCGGCGTAGCCCAAAAACATGATGCCGTAGTTGACGCCGATGTTGCTGGTGCCGAAGGCGCCACCGGTGAGCGGCGGGTAGATGACGAGCAGGGCGCCAAAGCTAAAGCCGAGCAGGGCGAGCGCCACAAAGAACATGCCCTGCGTAAAGCTCATCGACATGATGACGAGTGCGACGATGGTGACGACAAGGCTGATGAGCAGCGACTTATAGGCGCCGAGCTTGTCGATGATCTGGCCAAAGGACAGACGGCCAACCAGGTTGGCGCAGGTGTTGACGGAGACCACCACACCGCCGAGGGCGACGGCCGCGGCGCTCGTGGGGTCGGCGAAGAGCTGGACGGCGGCGATGGAGGCAACCTTGCCCACGAGCAGGGTGCCCGCGGTGGCGGCAAAGGCGAAGGTGACGATGAGGACCCAGAAGCGCGGGGTCTTGACCATCTCGCCCGGGGTGAGGTCGCCGAAGGTGCCGGCATGCGCGCCGCCCTTGGGGGCCTCGAAGCCCTCGGGCAGCCAACCGGCCTCAGGGGCCTTCAGGAACAGGGCGGAGGCGGCGATCGTCACAAAGAAGATGACGCCGAGTGCCTTGAGGGCGCCAAAGATGCCCAGGCTCGGGATGAGCAGCGAGGCGAGCACCGGGGACAGTACAGCGGGGCCGGCGGTCGAAGCGGCCAGGGTGATGCCGGAGGCGAGGCCCTTCTTGTCGATGAACCACTTTTGGCCGGTGGTGAGCGCCGGGTTGTAGCCCAGGCCGTTGCCGATGGCGGCGACGAGCGAGAACCACAGGTAGAACTGCCACGGCTCGGTGACGGTGCCGGACATGAACCAGCCCAGGCCGTAGCACACGGCGGCGGCGATAACGACGTTGCGCGGGCCGATCTTATCGGAGATGCGGCCGGCGAAGATGCCCGTCACGGCCATGATGGTCTGAAAGACCGGGAAGGCCCAGGTGAGGGCGCTCGACCACTCGGGGTAGACGGCGAGCAGGTTCTTGCTCACGACGGAATACAGCGCGATGGAGCTGATGAAGAACATGGTGACGCACGCGGCGGAAAGCACGACGGCGCGACCCTTGTTGGAGTTGGTGGAAGCCATTGGACTCTTTCTGATCGATACGGGGGAGGAGCGGGCGTGTCCGCGGGACCTCCCTGTCAGGTTGGTTTACTGGTCAGTCGGCTTGGCGACGCCGGACTCATCGGACCAGAGCTCGACACCCTTGTTCTTAAGGTAGTTGTCGGCATAGGCGCGACGGCCGCCGGGCTTGGCGGTGAGGTCGCCCATCATGTTGGAGAAGCCGCCGTCGACCTTGATGGCGTCGCCGGTGGTGAAGTCCGAGCGCGTGGACGCCAGGAACATGACGGCGTTGGCGATATCGCTGACCTCGCCGATGCGGCGCGTGGCGATCAGACGGCTGCGGCTCTTTTCGACCTCGGGGTCGGCGTAGAAGTTGGCCGACATGGGGGTCTTGACGAAGCAGGGTTCGACGCAGTTGGAGCGGACGCCGTAGGGGCCCCACTCGGCGGCGAGCATCTTGGACATCATGTTGACGCCCGCCTTGGTGGAGCTGTACACGCCCGAGAACGTCTCGGGGGAGTGGCTGGCAACGGTTGAGATGTGCACCAGGCGACCCTGGCCGGCCTTGATCATCTCGCGACCAAAGCGCTGCGAGGTGATGAAGTAGCCGGTGAGGTTGACGTTGAGCACCTGCTCCCAGTCACTCAGCGGCAGGTCCTCCATGGCGGCGAAGCGCAGGATGCCGGCGGTGTTGACGAGGACGTCGACGCGGCCGAAGTCGGCGATGGTGGCATCGACGGCGGCCTGAACCTCGGCCTCGTCGGTGGCGTTCATCTTGTAACCCTCGGCGTAGATGCCAAACTCGGCGGCGAGGTCGGCGGCTGCGGCCTTGACCTTTTCCTCGTCCAGGTCGAGCAGGACGACGTTGGCGCCGTTGCGGGCGAACTCGCGGCAAATCTCGACGCCCATACCGCCGAGCGCGCCTGTCACGGCGCAGACATCGCCCTCGAGCTTAAGCCAATTGCTCATAGGAACTTCCCTTCTTGTGCCTCCCGGTGGGTCGCTCCCATTAACCGACCCACGTGGTTTTCGCTGGTTATCGTATGCTTTGCATTTGCGCAGGTGAATTGCATATTTGTTAGAATGGCGTTAACCGTAGGTTTACACTGTGCGATGCAGTTTATTCTCAATTGAGTGCGTGACCTGCGAAAACAACCCCCTGTGGCGCCATGCGTTCACAGGCGCGAAAACGGGAGATTGACGTGTACGATCGACGACTCGAGGCCATATCGGCCGCCGCGGAGCTGGGAAGCTTCTCGCGTGCGGCGGCAAAATTGCGCGTGTCGACCCCGGCGCTCGTCAAGCAGGTGTCGGGCTTCGAGGCCGAGTTTGGCATCACGTTGTTCGAGCGCTCGCACTCGGGCGTCAAGGTGACGCCGGCGGGTGCTCTGCTGGTGGACGACGCTCGCTCGATCATGCGCCAGTCCGAGGACGCCCTGCGCCGTGCCCGACGTGCGGCGGGTGACGGCGGTGCCGTGCGCCTGGGCGTGTCGATGATGTGCCCGGCGCGTCAAACGCTGTCGATGTGGTCGGGCATCCACGATCTGGAACCGTCGCTGCGTTTTGAAATCGTGCCAGTGAGCGACCTCTATGACGAGCGCGAATCCGTCATGCGCAGCCTTGGTCGCGAGGTCGATGTGGTGCAGTCGAGTTTTTCGACCCCACGCTGGGGCGATGCCTGCCAAAAGCTCCGCATTGTCAACGTGCCGGTTTATATCGACGTGCCGCGCGCGAGCCCGCTGGCTCGCAAGACGCGCATCACGGTTGCCGACCTGGAGGGCATGCGCCTGCGCGTGCTCCGTCACGGCAACGACGCCATGGACAGTCTACGTATCGACCTTTTGGCCGACGGCGGTGTGGACGTGATCGATGTGGATAGCTTTGACTTTGCGCTCTTTAACGATGCAGAGGAAAAGGGCGACGCGGTGCTCACCTGCGGAGCGTGGTCGGGCGTGCACCCTGCCTTTGTGGGCGTGCCGTTCCTATGCGGTCGCGAGGTGCCAGTCTTTCTGCACTACCCGCTCGAGCCCACCCTCCAAGTCCAAAAATTCGTCAACGCCATGGCACAACTTCTCAACTAGCTCATTTGGGACGGGTTTTTTGACTCCTTACAAAATGAGGCCCTGGCCAAATGGCCAGGGCCTCACCACTTCTTTTCAGGCTGCGAGAAAAGACTGTGTGCGTAGGACCTCCCCGAGGGAGACGGGGTGTTTGCTCCGCGCGCAGTTTCGCAGCGAAGCGAGAATGTTTGAGCACGGAGTAAACACCCCGTCTCCCTCGGGGAGGTCCGTTGGGAGCGTAGGGGCTGTTTTGAGCTACTCCAGCTCAAACGCTCCAGTGTAGAGCTGATAGTAATATCCGCGCTTGGCGATTAGCTCGTCGTGGTTGCCGCGCTCGATGATGCGGCCGTGATCAAGACAGATGATCGCGTCGGAGTTGCGCACGGTGGACAGGCGGTGTGCGATGACAAACGTCGTGCGGCCTTCCATGAGCTTGTCCATGCCCGCCTGCACGATGGCTTCGGTGCGGGTGTCGATGGAGCTCGTAGCCTCGTCCAGAATCATTGCCGGCGGATCGGCGACGGCAGCACGTGCGATTGAAATCAGCTGGCGCTGGCCCTGCGACAGCTGCGCGCCGTTGCCGGTGAGCATGGTGTCGTAGCCGTCGGGCAGGCGGGTGATAAAGTCGTCGGCGCCCGCGAGCTTGGCCGCCGCGATGCACTCCTCGTCGGTAGCGTCCAGGTTGCCGTAGCGGATGTTATCCATCACGGTGCCGGTGAACAGGTTCACGTCCTGCAGCACGACGCCCAGCGAGCGGCGCAGATCGGCCTTGCGGATCTTGTTGACGTTGATGCCGTCGTAGCGGATCTTGCCGTCGGCGATGTCATAGAAGCGGTTGATGAGGTTGGTGATGGTCGTCTTACCGGCACCGGTGGCGCCGACAAACGCGACCTTCTGGCCCGGCTTGGCAAACACGGACACGCCGTGCAGCACCTCGTGGTCGGGCGTGTAACCAAAGTCGACGTTGTCCATGACCAGGTCGCCGCGCAGCGGTACGTACTCGATCTCGCCGGTTGCGCGGTGCGGGTGTTTCCATGCCCACATGCCGGTGTGGTGGTCGGCCTCCTCGAACTCCCAGGTATCGGGGTTCACCTGCGCGTTGACAAGCGTCACGTAGCCTTCATCGGCCTCGGGCTTCTCGTCGATGAGCTCAAAGATACGGTCGGCGCCGGCGAGGCCCATGACCACGGCGTTGATCTGCTGCGAGATCTGGCCGATCTGTCCGCAGAACTGCTTGGTCATGTTGAGGAACGGCACCACGACGGCGATGGACAACGCCATGCCCGAGATGCTCAGGTTGGGCACGCCCAGCGCCAGGAAAATGCCGCCGGCCAGTGCGACCAGCACGTAGAGCAGGTTGCCCAGGTTCATAAGGATGGGCATGAGGATGTTGGCGTACATGTTGGCCTTCTGCGAGACCTCGAAGAGCTTTTCGTTGCGCTCGTCAAAATCGGCCTCGGCGGCAGACTCGTGACAGAATGCCTTGACGACCTTCTGGCCGTTCATGACTTCCTCGATATGGCCCTCGACCACGCCGAGTTCGGTCTGCTGCGCAATGAAGAAGCGCGCGGAGTTGGAGCCGAGCAGCTTGGTCATAAAGGTCATAAAGGCGACGCCGGCCACAATGACCAGGCACATCCATACGCTGTAGTACAGCATGATGAAGAACACCGTGACGATGACGATGATCGTCATGAGCAGGTTGGGCAGCGACTGGCTGATCATCTGGCGCAGCGTGTCGATGTCGTTGGTGTAGTGGCTCATGATGTCGCCGCGCTGATGCGTGTCGAAGTAGCGAATCGGCAGGTCCTGCATGCGGTTGAACATCTTCTCGCGCAGCTTCTCGAGCGAGCCCTGCGTGACGATGGCCATGGCGCGGTTCCAGAACAGCGAGGACAGGATGCCGACGCCGTAGATGCAGGCGAGGGTGGTCACGAGCTGTGCGATCTTGGGCTGTGCGGCTTCCCAATCGCCCGACTGCCACGAGTCGCTAATAATCTGCAGAGCGCTCTGAAGGAAGGTCGCGCCGATGGAGTTGATGATGGCGCAGAGTACCACGCCGACGACGACGAGGGGCAAAAGCACGGGGTAGAAGCCAAAGAGCGTCTTGATGAGGCGCGACATGGTGCCACCCTTGCGGTTGAGCGCGCGCTCGGCGGTCGTTGCCTTACTCATGTGCCTCGCCTCCTTCCTGGGTCTGAGCTTGCGTTACGGATGCCTCGGTGTCGGCCTCGACGGCCCCTTCGCCCTCGGCAGACATCTTGTTTTGCGAGGTAAAGGTCTCGCGGTAGATCTCGCTCGTCTTAAGCAGCTCGTCGTGGTTACCGATCTGCGCGATGCGGCCGCCCTCCATGACGATGATGCGGTCGGCGTCCTGCACGGAGCTGATGCGCTGGGCGATGATGAGCTTGGTCGTGTTGGGCAGATAGCTTGCCAACCCTGCGCGAATCTTGGCGTCGGTCTTGGTGTCGACGGCGCTGGTGGAGTCGTCCAGGATCAAGATCTTGGGGCGACGGAGCAGGGCACGCGCAATGCACAGGCGCTGCTTCTGACCGCCGGAAACATTGGAGCCGCCCTGTTCGATCCAGGTGTCATAGCCCTTGGGGAAGCCATCGACAAACTCATCGGCGCAGGCCAGATGCGCGGCCTCGCGGACCTCCTCGTCGGTGGCGTTCGGGTCGCCCCAGCGCAGGTTCTCGGCGATGGTGCCGCTAAACAGCACGTTTTTCTGCAGCACCATGGCGACCTGGTGGCGCAGCGCGTCCAGGTCGTAGTCGCGCACGTCCATGCCGCCTACGCGCACGGTGCCTTCGGTGGCGTCGTACAGGCGGGCGATGAGGTTTACGAGCGTGGACTTGGCCGAGCCGGTGCCGCCGATGATGCCGATGGTTTCGCCGCTCTTAATGTGCAGGTCGATGTCGTCGAGCGCCTGGCGCTTCGCATGCGCGGAATACTTAAAGCTCACGTGGTCAAAGTCGATGGAGCCATCGGCGACCTCGAGCACGGGCTCGGCGGGATCGGCGATCGTGGGCTCGGCGGCCAGCACCTCGGTAATGCGGTGCGCCGATTCGTCGGCCATGGTCACCATGACAAAGATCATCGACAGCTGCATCAGGCTCATGAGGATCTGGAAGCCATAGGTAAAGATCGAGGAGAGCTGGCCCACGTCGAACAGCGTTCCCTGGCTCGTGATGATGAGCTTGGAGCCCAGGTAGATGATGACGACAAACGCGCCGTTGACGCAGATGTTCATCATGGGGTTGTTAAAGGCGAGCAGCTTCTCGGCGCGGGTGAAGTCCATCTGGACGTCGCGCGCGGCGGTCGCGAACTTCTCCTTCTCAAAGTCTTCGCGCACGTAGCTCTTGACCACGCGCATGCCGGTGACGTTTTCCTCGACGGACTCGTTAAGGGCGTCGTACTTGTGGAACACGCGCGAGAAGATGGGGCGAACCTTAAAGATGATAAAGAACAGTCCAAAGCCCAGCAGCGGAATGATGACCAGGTAGACCATGGCAACGCTGCCGCCCATGATAAACGCCATGGTAAAGGCGAAGATCAATACCAGCGGCGCGCGCACGGCGATGCGGATGATCATCATAAAGGCCTGCTGCACGTTGTTGATATCGGTGGTCAGGCGCGTGACGAGCGAGGAGCTCGAGAACTCATCGATGTTGGCAAAGCTGAACGTCTGGATCTTGTAGAACAGGTCGTGACGCAGGTTCTTGGCGAAGCCGCAGCTCGCATGGCTGCAGGTGACGCCGGCAGCGGCACCAAAAGCAAGCGACGTCAGTGCGATGAGCACCAAAAAGCCTGCGGTGGGAAGCATCTCGGCTACGGTGGCGCCGTCTTTGATGGCATCGATCAGGTTGGCGGTGATAAATGGAATCAGCATCTCGCAGAGCACCTCGCCAAGCACGAGCAACGGCGTGGCAACGGTGACTTTCATATAGTCGCGGATGCTGCCCATGAGGGTTTTAATCATCCAGTTCCTCCCAGGTTACACGGATTTTCTCGAGCATTTCGGCGAGGTCCTCGCGCTCGTCGTGGGTGAGCGCGCTAAAGGCCTGCTCTCTAAAGCGAATGCGGGCTGTCTGCTCAACGCGGGCCTTTTCCCATCCCGCTTCGGTCAGGCGGATGGTGAGCTGCCGACGGTCTTTGGGATTGCGGTTGCGCTCGATAAGACCGCCCATTTCGAGCTTGGACAGAATCTCGGAAAGTGACCCCGGCTTGAGGTCGAAGTGCATGCCGAGTTCCTGTTGGGACAGCTCGCCGGTCGTCTGCTTGGCGAGCAGGCAGACGATGGGCGCCTTGCCGGACACGCCCCCGCCATGAAAGTGCATGTAATGGCCGCAAAAGCCCAGGCCGCTTAGGATGCGCTTGGCGAGTTTGTCTTCGGCGCTGACCGCTTCGGGTATGTCTACCGGTTGCGACGGGTCACCGCCGGGCTCATGCGGAAGGACGAGTGGTTCATCACACATATCTAAGCTTCGCTCCTTTCTTTAGTTAGGTAGAGGGATTGTTTTGTGCCTAACTAATCTAGGAGCATAAGAAATCAATGTCAAGGTACCAAACTAGTGGTTACGCGGTTTTGCCAAACCGCGTAACGGCTCGACGCTGCAAACGCTCCTAAGCGGCAATCTGGCGTTCAATCGTCGGGCATGGCCACAAGGCCTATGCCCTCCTCTTTCACGCCACCTTGCTCGCCTAGGAACGCTTTCGCTGTCCGTCCTCAATCTGCAGCGCTGCCTCGGTTGGCATTTGAGTGATCCGTGGGGGACGGAGGAAAACGAATCATTTTGGGCTGCGGTGACACCCTTTCGAAGTTGCTTTGTCCAAAACTATGCCGGATTACTACGATGAATTCGAAATATCAGACCTCGGCATTGTTTTTCGTAAAATCACAAGCTGTCTACCTGCGGTTTTGCCGGAGTGCAATTCGTTGTGGTTGGAGGCTGACGGTTTATCGTAGTAATCCGGCATAGTTTTGGAATGGTAGTAAATAGATGGCAGCTACTGTGCCGCTACCGCCGCGATTTTGCCTCCCATTTCCGTAACCTTTCCGCAACAATTTGCCCTTCGTACCGCTCGACTCCGCTCGCAACGCCCCCTGCGCTACACTTATTCGCACTGTGGCGCCGTCGCGCCGCGCCCGACCCAAGGGGGACACTCATGAAGAACACTCAGCTGCTGCTGATCAACGATATGTGCGGCTACGGCAAGGTCGCGCTTTCTGCCATGCTGCCGGTGCTGTCGCACATGGGCTATCGCATCCACAACCTGCCGACGGCCCTCGTTTCCGATACGCTCAACTACCCCAAGTTCTACATCCACGACACCACGGAGTATGTCCGCCAGAGCCTCGCCATCTGGGAGGAACTCGGCTTTGAATTCGACGCCATCTCGACCGGCTTTATCGTGACCGAAGAAGAGGCGCGCATCATCTCGGACTTTTGCCACCGCCGCGCGCAAAAGGGCACCAAAGTGTTCGTCGACCCCATCATGGCCGACAACGGCAGGCTCTACGCCGGCGTGCCCGAATCGACCATCGGCCTTATGCGCAGCCTGGTCGAGTGCGCCGACTACGCGGTGCCCAACTATACCGAGGCGTGTCTGCTCACCGATACGCCTATGGCCGAGCAGATTACGGCCGATGAGGCTCGTACGCTCGTGGATGCCATGCTCGCGCTGGGCGCCAAGTCGGTGGTCATCACGAGCGCAAAGGTCGACGGGGCGAGTGCCGTCATCGGCTACGACCATGTGGCGGGAGAGTACTTTACGATTCCCTTTGAGCTGATTCCGGTGTATTTCCCGGGCACGGGCGATACGTTCTCGTCGGTGCTCGTGGGTCGCGTTATGGCCGGCTGGAGCCTGCAACGTGCGACGACCGACGCTATGCGTGTGGTGGCCGAGCTTATCGAGCGCAATGCCGACCAAGAGGACAAGTCGGCCGGCCTTCCCATCGAGGCCTGCCTGGATGTGATTGACCATGAGTAACGCCGGCGAGGGCGGCGCCAAGCCTGCGGGCGGGGGCAAGCCGTTCGGCGCGTCGCGAGGCAAGCGTCCGCGTATCCGCGTGAGCTGCGTGGACCAGCTGGGCGCGTGTCGCTGCCACCATGGCCATAAGCCCGGCGACGTCTTTGACTTCGACCGAGACCGCGGCAAGATGTGCGCCATGGCCTGCCACGTGGGCTTTCCCTATATCGATATCCTGCGCTACGGCGGAACCGTGCCTGGCAACGAGCCCGGTACGGCAAAATTCTGCTGCCCCGAGGTCGATACGTTGAACGTCTGGCTTGCCGAGATCGTCGACGAGTAACCGAGCGTGGATAATCTTCCACCGAGATAATGAGCGTGGATTTTCTCCCGTTTAGGGCGCCCTTGAACGCTCAAAGTGGGAGATTATCCACGCTCAATTTGTATGCGGGAGAAAATCCACGCTCGTTTTATACCGATGGCGTGGCCCGTATATCCGCGCCGCCCGAGCGCCTACAGCTGCTCGAGCATAGCGGTGCAGCCGTCGAGCACGTCGCGGTAGGTGGCATCGAAATTGCCGGTGTACCAGGGGTCGGCCACGTCGCCGGGGCGCTCGGTCCAATCGAGCAGGCGCGAGATCTTGCCATCGGGGTCCTTGCCAAAGATACGGTGCAGGCCGCGGGCGTTCTCGTCGTCCATATAGACAATGTGATCCCAGTTGCCATACTCTGCACGACGCACCTGACGCGCGCGATGTGCGACGACGGGAATCCCGACCTCGCGTAGCTTGGCAACGGTACCGTGGTGTGGCGGGTTGCCGATCTCCTCGGTCGAGGTCGCAGCGGAATCAATGACAAACTCGCCCGCGCGTCCGGCGCGGTGCACCAGCTCGGTAAACACCGACTCGGCCATCGTCGAGCGGCAGATGTTGCCATGGCAGACAAAGAGAACGCGGTGGACGGGTTTGGGGCTATTCATGACCAGCTCTCTCCAAACGAAGCCAAGTACGACGCATTATCGAACGGCGTTCCTAGGCCCTGACGATGCCAGCGAGCGCGACAGGTTCATGCTGGGAACCTCGATTATGCGCCAGAACGCAACGGAGACGAGCATGCTTGCGGACAGCGAGACCGCGGCAATCGCGAGCGGGTTGACAATCCCGAGCCTGGGCAGCAGGGCAGCGAGCGCACCGATGACAATGGCGTGGGTAAGGTAGAGGCTGTACGACACCTTTCCCAAAAAGACCATGGGGGCCGCAGAGAGCGCACGGAGCGTGAACCCGTCGGCGATCGCGACGACAACCACCACCAGGCAGGCCGCGTTCATGGCGGTGGACTCCAACGCCTCGAGGACCCCGCCGGGATGCCACACGAGCGAGAGCTCGATAACACCAACGGAGGCCACAAGCATCGCCAGCTCGGCCAGCATTGAAAGCTTGACGACCTTGATTTTGTCGAATTGCCGGGCCACCATGACGCCAAGCCAGAACATCAGGCAAAGGCGCAGCGGAAAGTAGCCCGTCCAGTGCGAGACAAGCACCGCAATAAAGGTCGCAACAACCGCCAGACCCGTCCGGCGAATCCTTGATATGCACCAGATGGCCAGCGGAAGCGTCAGGCTAAACCAGAGCTCCCAGCTCATGGACCAGACGGGAGAGTCAACGCGGACGAGCTGCGCGCCAAAGAGGTTGTTGACGCCATCGGACACGTTGAACAGCACGTCGAACTGCATGAGGATGTCATGAACCGCAGTGGGAAGGCCCGCGTCGTAGGCGACGGCAAGCGCGGAGCGCGACGTGGACCCCAGGCGCCAGGCCACGTAGCCCGCAGGAAGGGCCAGCGCAATCGCCGCAAACAGCGGCACGCAAAGGCGGACGACCCTTCTTGGGTAATAGCCAAGCCAGTCGTACCCGCCGTTTCCCATGTGCTTAAAGGGAACAAGAGACAGCACTATGCCAGACAGGATGAAGAACACCATAACCGACGCGGTGCCAGGGAAGAGGCTCGGACCCCCTGCGCCAAACGGCTTGACCATGATGTCGACGTGATACAGGAACACCATCAGCGCCCCGAGCCCTCGCAGGCCGTCAAGCGACAAGACACGCTTCTCGTGAGCAGGCATCGTCACCCCCTCCTTCGTGCATTCGAGCAGAGCGTCACATTATATACCCTCATGGATTTAGCGTACATTTTGACGAGAAAGACCCCCAAATCGGGCGGATTCGGGGGTCTGGCTCATCTTTATGTACGCTGTCCGGAGCCGCGACCGCCGGCAGCAAGGGCGCCGGCGGTCGCCCTACTCGGCCTCGGCCTTGGTGCGCAGTGGGCGCGGCGTGATGTCAGCCACGATGGCCACCGTCATGGTGCGGTACGCGCAGATGGCAAGCAGCGTGATCAGGATGGCGCAGATAAGCAGCGGCAGGCTTCCCGCGTTGTTTGCGATTGCGATGAGCGGCAGATGTTGCCGTTACAGATAAACAGTACACGTTGCATATGCGATTTTCGTTCGATCGCCATCATCGAGCTCGAGTATCGCATCTACGCTTACGCCCTTGCCCGCTTGCGCTCCCAGCGGGCGAGCTTAATCGTCACCAGCGTGAGCGCCCAGGCCACAAGCGAGAACGCGGCACCCACTGCGCCCACGTACGCAATGCCAACGCCGCTTACCACGGCACCGCCCACTGCGGTGCCAAACGAGATACCGACGTTAAACGCCATGGGCTCAACCGAACTTGCGAGCACCATCGATTTGGGATGGCGGCTGCGAGCCACGTCCATAAAGTGCGTGATGCACGATACCGAGAACAGGTACATGAGCATCGCCAGGCTAAAGACAAAGACCAGCGCGAGCGGCATGGTGCCGCCCACAGCAAACAGCCCGAGCAACGCCGCAGCCTGCAGCACAAACGTCACAAGCAGCGCCTTCATGCCAAAGCGCGCATCAATCCATCCGCCCAGGATGTTCGAGATCAGGCAGAACACGCCGTAGGCCATAAGCGTGGTGCTCGCCTGAACGGTGCCCATACCCAGCACCTGTTCTAGATAAGGCGTCACATAGCCGTAAAACACGTAGACCGACCCCACGCCAAACAAGAAGATGAGCATGCCAGTGATGATGCTCGGCTCGCGTAGCAGCCCCGCCTGCTCGCGGAAGGTGGCAGGCTCGTCGGTTTGCCCAGCGCGCGGCATAAACGCCACGAGCGCTCCGCAGATCAGAACGGCAAAGGTTAGCGTGCCGTACATGGCCACGTGCCAATCGAGCGTGTCGGCCACAAACTTGCCGATCGAAGTGACAAAGACCATTGCCACGGAAAACGCACCATATACCACCGAGATGGCAAGCGAAGTTTGCTGCGGGGACAGCAGCTCGGGGATGTACGTCACACCCACGGCGAGCAGTGCGCCCGAGACGGAGCCCAGGACAATGCGCGAGATAAAGAGCGCCTGGAAGTTAGGTGCTAGCGCCATAACCAAATTGCCGAGCACAAAGACGATGCTGTAGCACACGAGCAGCTGGTAGCGGCGGAACCGCCCCGTGCCAAGCGCAAGCACCGGCGTAGCGATAGCGTAGACGAGCGCGAACACGCTGATGAGCTGGCCCGCAGTGGCAAGTGATACGCCGAGTTCCGTTGCCAAGTCGCTCTCGATACCGATGACCACGAACTCGGAGCAGCCGAGCGAGAATCCCAACAGCACGAGCAGCGCCAG
The DNA here is from genome assembly GCA_937980385.1 of uncultured Collinsella sp. Lineage (GTDB taxonomy): Bacteria > Actinomycetota > Coriobacteriia > Coriobacteriales > Coriobacteriaceae > Collinsella. The sequence continues at coordinate 19,895 of CALJPV010000035.1, forward strand.
GCAGAGCTTGGTGCGCGCGGGGGAGAGCGCGGCGGCGGTTGGCTTACTTTTAGGCGTGGTTGCGGCGGTCAAGGTTGTCACTCCAATGTCGCATGAATAGGCGGGATTCAATCCCTGCAACTCTAGCAGAATGTGACAAAGGGGCAGCTCCTTTGTCACATTGCTCTGCCAGCCAGTCGCCCAAGCCGTCACAACATTCGGCGAAAATCTCGAAAACGAGGAAAAGCGCCGAATGTTGTGACGGTTTTCCTGTCTGTGCCGGCGAGCTCCGGCGCTATCTGGGGGTATAAGGCTAGCAAGTGTTTATTTGCGAGGCCTAAGGGGCGCCCCGTATGGATATCGATAACTTTGAATGGTGGTATAGCGAGGGCGAGGCTCCGGACGAGGAGTGGGACGAGCCGTCGCCGCGTGACGTGTCGGGCGACGAGGACGAGACCGGCAACGATGCCGTCGAGACGGATGCCGCCTCCGATGCCGCCGAGCCCCTGACTTTTGAACAGGCCTGGGCTCAGGCCGAGGCCGACGAGGCAAAGGCCGATGCCACGGCCACGCTGGGTGAGCCAGCCGACATGTCCATCTCGCCGGCAAAGACCCCGCAACCGCGCCACACCATCGACCCCGGCAGTACGGCATCTTTCAGCATTCTCGACGTGCCCGCGCAGGGTGCTCGGGCGCCTGCGCCAACGCATCGCCCCGACCTGGCTCATGAGGAAGACGCGGGACGCCGCTCTCCGCTCGGCCCCATCCTCATCGCCTTCATGGCCGGCGTTATCGCCTGCTCGGCAATCGGTAGCATCTGGGGCCATGTCGAGCAGCAGCGCCAAGACGCCGCCAAGGTTGAGATGTCCGTCGAGCAATCGCTCAGCCGCACGCGCTCGGTGCATGTGTCGGTCGAGGTTAAGGACGGCGCGACGTGGGATACCGCGCGCGGCGACAGCCAAATGCTCGTCCATATCGTGGGCCGCACGCTCAAGGGACAAGCAATCGACGAGTACCAATACGTTAATTCCGAAGGTGACGGCATCGAGCTCAAGCCCGGCGACTACGAGCTCACGGTCGATGAGCCGCCCGTCGCCACCGACGGCACGCGTTACCGCGCCTCAAAGCGCATGGTCCCGGTGAGTTTTAATTCGCAAGCACCCGATACGGTCGATAGCGCGCCGCAGGGTGGGTTTGACCTTTATGCTATTGCTCAATAACTGCGCCTGCCGCTCAGCCCTGCTGCCAAGAGTGGGACAATAACCCTCGACACTGTTGTTTACTTTTGGAGGAAGTAGCATGTCCACCGTCACTACCATCAAGCGCGGCGGCCTCACCGCGGCCATCGATTCCATGGGCGCCCAGCTCACGAGCCTTGCCCTCAACGGCAATGAGTATCTGTGGCAGGGCGACCCGGCCTTTTGGGGCAAGCACGCGCCTATCCTGTTCCCCATCGTGGGATCGCTGCGCAACAACACGGCGACGTCTGCCGCCGGCACCTGCGAGATGGCGCGCCACGGCATCGCACGCATTGTCGAGCACAAGATCGTCGAGGTGTCGGAGGACGGTTCGTCCGTTACCTATGAGCTCACCGACACGTCCGAGTCGCTCAAGGCGTTTCCGTTCCACTTTAAGCTCAACATGACCTATGCCCTGACCGGCGACGCCACCCTTACGCAGACCTTTGCCGTCACCAACACCGGCGACGTAGACCTGCCGTTCTCGGTGGGCGGCCACCCCGCATTTAACGTGCCCGCCCCCGGCGCCGAGGACGAGGCGTTCGAGGATTACGAGTTGGCGTTTACCGAGGCTTGGACTAACGAGGCTCCCGTCATCACGCCCGATGGCCTTATGACGTTCGAGGGTAGCTACAAGGCTCCCGATAACTCGGACGTGCTGCCCATCACGCACCGCAGCTTCGATAACGATGCCATCATGTTCACCGATACTCCGGGCTCCACGCTCACGCTGCGCGGCCGCAAGTCGGGCCACGGCGTCAAGATCGACTTTGAGGGCTTTAAGTACATCGGCGTGTGGTCTGCCGCCAACGACGCCCCGTTTGTGGCGCTCGAGCCTTGGACCGGCCACACCACCATGGACACCGAGGACGACATCTTTGAGCACAAGGTCAACACCATCACCTTGGCTCCCGGCGCCACCGACAAGCGTACCTTTAGCGTTACCTTGCTCTAGAGGTTCCGCCGCTCGGTCGATGCTGTGCGCCGTCCAGAGCGATAATTTGTCATTCAAAAGGCAAGGCATAGACCTTCTGGTCATGCCTTGCCTTTTTCATGCCGCTTGTTCGCTCTGGACGTCGCTCGCCGGCATTGCCAAAACATCGGCGTCCCCAATGACTACCGTGTGTCTATTAATTTTTCGAGCTTGTGCTGCGCTGCTGGTCGCTGGCGTATATCCTGTTAAGTCGTCAGCATACGATTCAACAGGGAAGGCATCAGATGCAACCTCGACTACAACGCGACGCGCATCCACAGCCGGTGTGCAGCCGTCGTATCTTCTTGGGTAGCGCTCTTGCTGCGAGCGCTACCGTCGTCGCCGGCGCACTTGCCGGCTGCCAGCGCCCCTCCACGCTGGAAGTAGTTCAGCCCACGACGGGCGGCGGTCGCGACGACCTGTCCGATTCCGTGATCGGCAAGGACAAGATCCGCATTGGCATGGAAGCGGCCTACGCCCCGTACAACTGGCAGGTTTCCGAGGCCAGCGAGTTCACCATCCCCATCGACAACGTGCAGGGCGCCTACGCCGACGGCTACGACGTACAGATCGCCAAGATCGTCTGCAAGGCCCTCGGCGGCGAGCCCGTTGCCGTCAAGCAGAGCTTCTCGGGCCTTATCGATTCGCTCAACAACGGCCAGATCGACCTCATCATCGCCGGCATGAGCGCCACGCCGGAGCGTGAGGAGTCGGTCGGTTTCTCCGACCCGTACTTCATTGGCTACTTTGGCCTGTTCGTAAAAGAGGGTTCCCCCTACCAAAACGCCACCAAGCTCAGCGACTTTAGCGGTGCCACGGTCCTCGGCCAAAAGGACACCATGCTTGATACCGTCATCGACGAGATCCCGGGCGTTGTGCACAAAAACCCGGTCGATTCGGTCCCCACGGTGTTCTCGAATCTGCTGCAGGGCACGTGCGACGCCGTGACCTACAACACCGAGAACGAGAAGGGCTATATGGCCCAAAACCCGGGCATTGTCCCCATTCATTTTGCCGAGGGCGAGGGCTTTAAGCAGGAGGTCGCGGCAAACGTTGGCTGCCGCAAGGGCTCGGACAAACTGCTTAAGCTCATCGATAAGACACTCAAGGGCATTAGCCAAGAGGAGCGCGACCAAATGTGGGACGCGTGCCTCGACCGTCAGCCGGCATAGGGAGTCAGCATGAAAACCATCAATCGTCTGGCCTCCTTTATCAAGGCCGACCACCGTTATGTGTACCTGGGCACGAGCGTCATCGCGGCGCTCGGCCTGGCGTTTAGTCAGCGCAATCCCACACCGCTGAGCTTCTTAGCCCCCACCGGTATCTTCCAGGATTGCCTATGGGCGATTCTTTGGGCTTGGATTGTCGTGTCGGCGGCGGCGCTGGTCACCAAACTCATGCATTGGAATGACTATCGCGAAACGTCGCCGTTCGCATCCGAGCGTTTCCGCCGCGGCGCGCGCCTGGGCAGCTACGTCGTGGTCGCCATCGCGGCGATCTTTTTCGTGGACCGCTGCGTCATGTCGTTTATCGACCTGGTGCAGGTGAGCATTGTCTCGGATTCCAACCCTAGCGACTTTTTGTCGAGCCTGGTCTACATGACCTACAAGAGCGGCGACTTCTTTATCCGCGGCATCGAGATCACCATCGCACTTGCGACCTTCGGTACCGTCATCGCCTTTTTCCTGGCGCTGCTCTTTGTGTTCCTGCGCATTCAGACGTTCGACCGCGTGGATAACGACCTCACGCGCTTCTTTAAGAGTATCGGCCGCGGCTTTGCGACCGTCTACTCTACCATCGTGCGCGGCACGCCCATGATGGTCCAGGGTCTGCTCATCTATTACGCGGGCTTCACCGTTTTGCGTGGCATGGGCTTTGAGACCGCCCAGGCCAACCAGATTTGGAGCACCTTCACCGCCGGCCTCGTCACTATCTCGCTCAACTCCACCGCCTACATGATGGAGGTCCTGCGCGGCGGCATCGAGTCCATCGATCCCGGCCAGGCCGAGGCAGCGCGCTCGCTGGGTCTGTCGCAGTGGCAGGCCATGCGCAAAGTCGTGTTCCCCCAGGGTATTAAAAACGCGATTCCGGCGCTCACCAACGAGCTCATCATCAACATCAAGGATTCGTCGGTGCTCTCGGTTATCGGCGTGTTCGACCTCATGTACGCCACCACCACCGTCGCCGGTGTGTACTATCGCCAGATGGAAGTCTACTGCGTGGCGCTCGTGGTCTACCTGATCCTGACGCTCGTGGCGAGCCGCCTGCTCGAAGCCTTTGGCAAAAAGCTCGGCGCCGAGGCCCCTGCCACGCTGCCCAGCTCTAACTAGGCTTAAGACGAGGAGAATCATCATGGCAGATACCGCCACTACCGGCGTTGCGGCCGCCGCACAGACCAATGAGCCGCTCATCCGCGTCGAGGGCCTGCGCAAGAGCTTCGGCTCGCTCGAGGTACTCAAGGGCATCGACTTGTCCGTTAACCACGGCGAGGTCGTTACCATCATCGGTGCCTCGGGCTCGGGAAAGTCGACCTTCCTGCGCTGCCTCAACCTGCTCGAGACCCCGGACGCGGGCCACATCTGGTTCCATGGCCAGGACCTCACGGCCGAGCGTTGCAACATTAACAAGCTGCGTGAGGACATCGGCATGGTGTTCCAGGGCTTCAACCTGTTCAACAACATGGACGTGCTCGACAACTGCACGCTTGCGCCCGTCACGCTCAAAAAGATGAGCAAGGCCGAGGCCGAGAAGGTCGCGATGGAGCATCTGACGAGCGTGGGACTCGAAAAGTTCGCGCACGCCGCCGTGGGTCGCCTGTCCGGTGGTCAAAAACAGCGCGTGGCCATCGCTCGTGCCCTGTGCATGAATCCGCAGATCATGCTGTTCGACGAGCCGACCTCCGCGCTCGACCCCGAGATCGTGGGCGAGGTGCTCGAGGTCATGCGCAAGCTCGCTGCCGACGGCATGACCATGGTCGTCGTCACGCACGAGATGGCCTTTGCCCGCACCGTGTCCGATCGCGTGGTCTTTATGGACAAGGGCGTGGTCCTCGAGGACGCCGCGCCGGCCGAGCTCTTCGGCAACCCCAAGCACCAGCGCACCCGCGAGTTCCTCTCGCGCTATCTCGAGGACAAATAACCGATCGCAAACGCTTATGTGGCAGGGCCGCTCCGGTGGGGCGGCCCTCGTCATCACAATCGAAAGGATGTCATGGCCGAGGTTTGGCGCTTCTTTGCGCATGAGGATGATTTTGCCGATTTGGACGAAGCTGGCGCGTGCAAACGCCTGGGCCGCGTGCTGTCGTTTCCGACCGTCTCGAGCATGGATGCCGAGGCGGTGGACTGGCAGCCCTTCGACGACCTGCGCGCTTATATGCAGCAGGCGTGGCCGCGCGTGTTTGCGGCGGGCGAGGTCGAGCTTATCGACCATTCGCTGTTGGTGACGCTTAGCGGTTCCGACCCCGCCCTCAAACCCGTCATGCTCATGGGCCACATGGACGTGGTCCCCGTGGTGCCCGGCACCGAGGCTGACTGGACGCATGCCCCCTTTAGTGGCCACGTGGACGACACCTACATTTGGGGTCGCGGCGCTATCGACATGAAAGACCAGGTCGCAGGCATTCTCGAGGCGGTTGAGTATGCGCTGGCGCACGGCTGGGAGCACGAGCGCACCCTGCTGCTCGCCTTTGGCCAGGACGAGGAGACTACGCAGTACGGCGCAGGCGCCATCGGCCGCGTGCTCGAGGAGCGCGGCATTGAGCTTGAGTACCTGATCGACGAGGGCGACTACCGTATTGTTTCGGCTGCCGAGTACGGCGCGGGCGAGGGCTGGCTTATGCATGCCGACCTTGCCGAGAAGGGCTATGCCGATATCGTGCTCAAGACGAAGAGTGAAGGCGGGCATTCGTCTAACCCCTACGGCGGCACTTCGCTCGAGGTGCTGAGCCGTGCCATCGCCGCAATCTGCGATATCGAGTGGCCGACGCGTGTGACCGATCTGCTTGCCGTACAGCTCGTCGAGCTGGGGCTCTACACGGCCGATGAAATTGCCGCCAACGGGGATGCCATTGTCCGCGATTGCCTCGTCAGCAAAAAGCTCTATCCGCTGGTGACGACCACCTGCGCGCCCACGCAGATCGAGGGCGGCAGCACTGGCGCTAACGTGATGCCACAGGATATGTGGGCCAATATCAACTTCCGCATGCTCGAGGGCACGGGCGTGGCCGATGTCGTTACCTGCTGCTGCGAGGCCGTTGCCGCGGCGGGCCTTGCCGGACGTGTGGAGGTCGAACTCGGCCCCGGCAGCTCCGAGCCCTCGCCGTCCCCGCGTGTCGGCGGACCGGGACTTGAGGCCGTTCGCGCCATTGCCGCCCGCTATTTCCGTGATCCAAAGGGGACGGAGGAAAACGGATCATCTACGACGGGCGGGGCTCCTGTCAGCATCGTCCCCTCAACTGTCATCGGCGCGACCGACGCTGCCAACTATCAGCGCATTTGCTCCGAGTGCATTCGTTTTTCGGCGTTTGTGGTCGACGATGACGAGTGCGAGCGCGGTGTCCACGGCACTAACGAGCGCATTACCCGCCGTGCCTACCTCCAGGGTGTCCGCTTCCTCATCGCCCTGCTCCACACGCTCTAGAATGTGACAAAGCGACAGTCCCTTTGTTGGCCGTTGGGAACGTTCTTAAACGACTAGTCGTTAAGGAACATACCCAACGGCTACGTCCACTCATTCCGTGCGGGTTATATGCAGGTTTGTCTGCGCACGCTATCATGTATGGGTTAGACCGCAACTATGTACCCCACACGCGAAGGGATGCGCATGTATCTGAAGATCGACATGTTCTAGCTGGGCTTACCCCCGCAGTGGCGCCATGCGCCCCATCAACTCTGCCGATTTTCATCTTCACGCATATAAAGGAGTCCTGCCATGCGCGACAAGCTCGAAAAGATCATCAAGGCCTACGAGGAGCTCGAGAAGAAGCTGTCCGACCCGGCCGTCGCCTCCGACATCAAGGAGTTCACGCGTCTCAACAAGGAGTACGCGCACCAGTCCGACCTCATTGCTGCCTCGCGCGAGTACATCGGCGCGCTCGACGACATCGAGGCTGCCAAGGAAATGCTCCACGATACTACCGATGCCGATGAGAAGGAGATGCTCCAGATGGACATCTCCGAAAACGAGGCTAAGCTTCCCCAGCTCGAGGAAGATATCAAGTACATGCTCATCCCGAGCGACCCCAACGACGACAAGAACACCATCGTCGAGATCCGCTCCGCCGCCGGTGGCGACGAGGCGGCCATCTTCGCCGGCGACCTGTACAAGATGTACCAGCGCTTTTGCGAGTCTCGCGGCTGGAAGACCACCGTGCTCGATTCCAGTCCCAGCGAGGCCGGCGGCTTTAAGTCCATCGAGTTCAAGGTCGAGGGCGACCGCGTCTACTCCGTCATGAAGTTCGAGTCCGGCGTGCACCGTGTCCAGCGCGTTCCCAAGACCGAGTCCCAGGGCCGCATCCAGACCTCCACGGCTACCGTCGCCGTACTTCCCGAGGCCGAGGAGATTGACGTCCAGATCAACCAGTCCGACCTGCGCATCGATACTTACTGCGCCTCGGGCCCTGGCGGTCAGTGCGTTAACACCACCTACTCCGCCGTGCGTATCACCCACCTGCCCACCAACACCGTGGTGCAGTCGCAGGAGCAGCGCTCCCAGATCCAGAACCGCGAGGTCTGCATGCAGATGCTGCGTGCCCGTCTGTACGAGATGGAGCTCGAGAAGCAGCAGGCAGAGCTCGGTGCCGAGCGCCAGAGCCAGATCGGCCACGGCAACCGTTCCGAGAAGATCCGCACCTACAACCAGCCCCAGGACCGCGTGACCGACCACCGCATCGGTTTCAACTCCACCTACAACGGCGTCCTTCTGGGCGACCAGCTCGGCACCGTGATCGAGGCGCTCGCCGCCGCCGAGCGTGCCGAGAAGCTGGCGCAGGCCGTTTAAGTTACGGCGTTTTACCAAACGCCGTAACGGCTCGACGCTGCAAACGCCCCTAAGCGGCAATCTGACGTTCAATCGTCGGTCGCGTACCGAAGTACGCTTCCCTCCTCTTTCACGTCACCTTGCTCGCTTAGGGGCGTTTTCGCTGACTTATGCTCAACCTGCGGCGCCTTAGAGGTAGTCATTGGGGACGTCTTAAATGACTAGGTTGGGTAAATTACTTTTCGAGTTTATTTAATCTTCTTTGTTAGAAATTAAGCTGCATACCCGCTCAAAGTGATTAACAGCCTTCATCTGCTATTGAAAATATTGCTCGAAAAATCGTCCAAGAAGTCGCGGGGCCCTTTTTGGTGCGTCGCGCGTCAAGTGATTTGGCAAGTTCTTGGTTAGATATTGGTCAGTTTTGGGGCAACCTTGCCAAAAACTTGACGGATGCAAATCTAGACGTCGGCGAATGAACACTTTGAGCGAGCCCGGTGCAAAATTCTGGGCTGATTCTCGATAATCGCCTTCAATCGTCCCTTGCCAAGCGCTGGCCTCGCGTACAATCTGCTCCGACATTCGCGCGCCGCCCGGCGCTTAGGAGGGGAGGACCCCATGGCAAACGAGATCTGGACCATCAAGCGTTGTCTCGAGTGGACCAAGGAGTACCTGGCCGAGCGCGGCGAGGAACACCCCCGTCTTTCTGCCGAATGGCTGCTGTGCGCAGCCACGGGTCTGGCGCGCATCGACTTATATATGCGTATGGACGAGACACTCGATGCAGCGCAGCTCGAGACCATGCACGCGGCGGTCGTCCGTCGCGCCAAGGGCGAGCCGTTGCAGTACATCACCGGCAGCACGCAGTTCCGCATGATCGACGTCGCGTGCGCCCCCGGCGTACTCATTCCGCGTCCCGAGACCGAGATGCTCGTCGAGGAAGTCCTCAATTATCTGGATGCCGAGGTGCTGAGCCCCGAGGCTGCCGCCCGTCAGCGCGTTGAGCTGCCCTGGAACGATGAGGTCGAGCAGGCACGCAAAGCCGAAGCCGCATTGGCCGACGAGCGAGCGACGGCCGAGCGCCGTGCCGCCAACCTCACAGCTGCCGACGAGGCGGCGTTGGGTGGCGATGTGCTGGGCAGTCGCGCCTATGCCGAGGAGCTAGCCGATCGCGAGGCCGAGCAAGCCGCCGAGCAAGCAGCAGAGGCCGAGGCCGAGGAAACCGCTGAGTCCAAGCTCGACGAATACGGCATTGCCATCGAAGGTGCCGACCAGGAGGCTGCTCTAGTGCAGGATGCCGCCGCGCCCGCTCCGGTCGAGCCCCGTATCGCTCGCGTTCTCGAGGTTGGCTGCGGCACGGGTTGCATCTCGCTTTCCCTTGCCTGGGAGCGCCGCGGCCATGTCACCTGCACTGCTACCGATATCGAACCGCGTGCCATTGACCTGGCCACCAAAAACCGCGACGCGCTCGGGCTTACGTCCGATGAGGTCGCCTTCAGCCTCACGAACCTGGTGAGCTCTATCCCCCGCGAGGAATGGGGCACCTTCGACGTGCTCGTCTCCAACCCGCCTTACATTCCGACCGACGTCATGCGCTCGCTACCGCACGAGGTCAAGGACTTCGAGCCCGATTTGGCGCTCGAGGGCGGTGCCGACGGCCTCGATATCTTCCGCCGCCTGCTCAACGCGGCGCCCTATATGCTGCGCGTCGGCGGCCTGTTTGCCTGCGAGCTCTACGAGGGTGCCCTCGACGCCGCCGCCGAGCTCTGCCGCCAGGCGGGTCTCTTGGACGTGCGCATCGTCCGCGACCTCACCGATCGTCCCCGCATCGTCCGAGCCATCGTCACCGAGCCCAAACAGCGCCAGTAATATTTATTAACTGGTTAGCAAAAATTATAAAGTAGTTTATAATTAGGACGGCTGAAAGAGGTCGGCCCATGCAACCTCCTACCTTTCGGGAAATTATTGCCCTACTCAAGCACGATGGATTCGTGAAGGTCGCGCAAGTTGGTAGTCATGCTAAGTATGTTTCTGGTGACCGTGTTGTCACCGTGAACGGCTCTGGTGGTGATCGACCGAAGAAGGGCACGTGGGCAAGTATTCGTCGCCAAGCTGGATGGTAGTTGGAGGCAAAATGAGGCAGCGATTTACCTATGACTGCGTTCTCATAAAAGAAGACGACGGTTACTGCGCTAGCTTCCCGCAGATTCCCGGCGCCTTTGCCGATGGCGATACGCGCGAAGAAGCGATTGCCCATGCCACCGAGGCACTGATGGCGTTTTTGGCCGACGACCTCAACAACGGTTTGACTCCGGCGGGGTACGAACGCTCGGCCGAGGTCGTGGCCCTTTCAGTCGAAATCGACCACGAGGACGCTCGGGAAGCGGCGTGCCGAACATTTAAAGACGCAGCGCTGGACCTCAAAGTCTCCGCTTCGCGGATTACCGCGCTGGTCAAAGCAGGAAAGCTCGATGTTGAACTCGTCGACGGCCGTCGGATGATAACGATAGACAGCATCGAGCGCTACGCCGCCCAAGAACGCCACGCCGGCAGGCCAAAGAAGTTCGTCGCAGTCCAATAACCCCCTCACTTTCACCGACTACTAGAGCCGCTCACCAAACCAACATGCGCTCTGGGCAAATAGGTTGAACGTTTCGTGCGAGAATGCCCCTCAGTAAACAAACTTTCACCAGAGCGTAAGGGGCTGGCATACACATGCAGACGGTCTATCGGGTATTCGAGGGAGCGCGTGAGCCGCATCGGCTCGCCGTCGAGCGTACGGCCGAGGTACTCGGCTGTGGCGGCTTGGCGCTGATCCCGACCGAGACCGTCTATGGTGTCGCCGTGGCAGTCAATGCCTTCTCGGACGCCGTACCCCAAGATACAAGCGAATTCCCATCGTGGCCGCGCGATCCGCAGGCTGCCGTCAACGGCGCCGCAGTCCCTGCGCTCGGCACCGGCTATCGCCGTATTTTCACTCTCAAGCAACGTGAACTCACGCAAACCGTCGCCTGGCTGGTCGATGATGCCGAGGCCCTCGACCGCTACGGCGTTGATATTCCGGAAGAGGCCCGCGCGCTTGTCCGAAGATGCTGGCCGGGCGCCCTGACTATCGTGGTCAAGGCAGCCCCCTGCGTGCCGACCTTTATGCGCGCCGCCGACGACACCGTGGCCCTGCGCGCTTCGGCCTCTCCCGTGGTCCAAGCGCTCATCCGTGCTTGTGGCAGTCCGCTTGCCTGCACCAGCGCCAACACGCACGGCGCGCCCGCGCCGGCAAGCTTTGCCGACGTTGAGGACCGCATTCTGGAGGGGGTCGATGTGGCCGTCGACGCGGGCGAGACCCCGTGCCGCGACGCTTCGACCATCGTGGCGTTTAAGCATGGCGAGCTCCAGATCCTGCGCCAAGGCGCACTTCCCGCATCAGAGATCGAGCGGGTCCTGTCCGACCCGATGCAATAGAAAGGTGTAAGCGATGTCGTTGAATCTAGGTAGCCTGGGTATGGAAGACGCCTCGTTTAGCTTTGGCGGTTCCTACATCATGGCGCTCGACTGCGGCACCACCTCGGTACTCGCGACCATCGTCGACGAGTACGGCTGCATCGTCGCCCAGGCGCGTCGTAGCGTCAAAACCAGCTTCCCGTGCCCCGGCTGGGTGGAGCAGGATCCCACGGAGGTGCTTGCCAGCCAGATCGGCGTGATGATGGAGGTCCAGTTTAAGAGCGGCATCCATTCCGATCGCATCGCCGCCATCGGTATCTCCAACCAGCGCGAGACCACGGTGGTGTGGGACCGCATAAGCGGCCAACCCATCTATAACGCCATCGTGTGGCAATGCCGTCGCACCGCCTCGACAATCGATAAACTGGCCGAGCAGGGCTGCGAGGAGCTGGTGCGTTCCCGCACCGGCCTTACGCTCGACCCGTATTTCTCGGCCTCCAAGGTGCAGTGGATTCTCGACAACGTTGACGGCGCACGCGAGAGCGCGGCGGCGGGCGACCTCATGTTTGGCACCATCGATACCTGGCTCATCTACAACCTCACCGGCGGCCAAACCTTTGCCACCGACTACACCAATGCCAGCCGCACAGCGCTCTTCAATATTCATACGCTGGACTGGGACGATGACCTGCTGGCGCTCTTCGACATCCCGCGTGCCATGATGCCCGAGGTCCGTTGGAGCGCCGGTGACTACGGCCGCGTCGCGAGCGACATCATGACCAACATGCCGCCCATCATGGGTGTGGCGGGCGACCAGCAGGCGTCGCTGTTCGGTCACTGCTGCTTCCATCCCGGCCAGACCAAAAACACCTATGGCACGGGCTGCTTTATGCTCATGAACACCGGCGACGAGATTGTCGAATCCAAGAATGGCCTGGTCTCCACCATCGGTATCGCTGCGAACGGCAAGGTCAGCTATGCGCTCGAGGGCTCTATTTTTGCCGCCGGCTCAACGATGAACTGGCTGCGCGACAACATGGGCGTTATCTCCAACGTATCCGAATCGGCACAGCTCGCCTCCTCGATCGGCGATAACGAGGGATGCTACTTTGTCCCCGCTTTTGCGGGCTTGGGTGCACCTTGGTGGGACGCGCACGCCCGCGGCATCGTATGCGGTCTGACCGGCGCCTCGAGTCGCGCGACCATCGTGCGTGCCGCTTGCGAGTCCATGGCCTATCAGAGCTATGACGTGCTGCGTGCCATGGAGCAGGACGTGGGTCTTTCGATCGAGCGCCTGTCCGTCGATGGCGGCGCCTCGCGCAACGAGTTCATCATGCAGTTCCAGGCAGACTTGCTGGATATCCCCGTACTGCAATGTGAGTCGGTGGAGACAACGGCGATCGGTGCCGCGTATCTGGCGGGCCTCGCGGTTGGGTATTGGGAGGATCTGGAGGAGCTGGAGCAAAACACCCAGATCGTCAAGACATTCCATCCCCATATGTCCGTTGAGCGTCGCGAGCACAACCTGGACGGTTGGCACGATGCGGTCAGGCGTTCGCTCAGCACCGCTCAATAGGGCTGCGACGGGGCGCTCGATACAACAAACCGCTAAACTTATGCACGGCGGGCGGCGGCAACATCGCTGTGCGTCATGTCAGCAAGGTCGTTTTGCGGCCGCAACGAAAGGGGCAATCAACCCATGACCGTTACCTACGATGCGTCCCGCGTGACGCTTGTCGACCATCCGCTCGTCCAGCACAAGTTGTCGATCCTGCGCGATAAGTCGACCGGCACCAACCAGTTCCGCCAACTCGTACGCGAGCTCGCGCTTTTTGACGGCTACGAGGCCATGCGCGACCTGCCCATGGAGGATGTCGAAGTCGAGACTCCCATCACCACTGCCACGTTTAAGCAGCTTGCCGGCAAGAAGCTCGCCATCGTCCCCATTTTGCGCGCGGGCCTTGGAATGGTCGATGGCATCCTCGACCTGGTGCCCTCTGCCCGCGTGGGCCACATTGGCATGGAGCGCGACGAGGTCACCCACGAGCCGCATGAGTATTACTGCAAGATGCCCAAGGATATCGACCAGCGTATCTGCCTGGTCGTCGATCCCATGCTCGCCACGGGCGGTTCTGCCGAGATGGCTATCAGCTATCTGCGCGAGCGCGGTGTCAAGGACATCCGCATGCTGTGCATCGTCGCGGCCCCCGAGGGCCTCAAGTCGCTGACCGAGAAAGACCCCGACGTGCATATCTATACCTGCGCCATCGACGACCACCTCAACGAGGCCGCCTACATCGTCCCCGGCTTGGGCGATGCCGGCGACCGCATCTACGGCACGCTGTAGTCGTCGGGCCTTGTCGGCTACGGTCACAAATACGAAGAAATGGTGCGCGCGGGCGAGTAAAAGACGTCCACGCGCACTCCTGTTAACGGACGTTTAGCCCAGAGGGGTTCGCGAAAAAACGTATTACCGTACCTGCGGCATAAAGAAGGTCTTAAGAAAACGAACAGGTGCGTATTAACCGATGCTTTTTCGGTTGTACTTTAGCGATTGGCTCGTACAATAGTCACCAATGTTTGGCGGGAACTGTTCTGTGAAGCGTTAAAAAGGAAAGTGAGGACGCCAGTGTTTCAGGTAGCCGATCTGCTCGCTATCGTTGCAGGCGCCATCGCGGGCGCAATCGCCTTTCTTCCCTTTGTTTTTACGCTCAAGCCGGTTCTTGACGATAAGCAGAATGCGGACATGCTCAAGGGCATGATGAGTCTGGCGGTCTCGGCAATCGCCCTGCTCGTCTTTACCTTGGTTGTGTTTGCGTTGTTCGGAGAGGCATTTCGCATGTTCCTTCTGGGCGAGGCGATCGGCTTCGTGGCCTTTATGGCCGCCTGCACGGTTCGTGTCGCCAAGGCGCTGCGAGATCCTCATGAGGTCGAAAGGTAAGTCGTGGAAATTTTTGAAAAGCTGCCTGATGAGATTAATCATCTGGTCAGCGAGTTCAGCTCCACCCCCGTCGTGGGCGATCTGAGCTGCGGCATCACGCAGTACTCGTTTTGGCTGATCGTCTCCACGATCGTGCTCCTGATCGTCCTGGCCGTGTTCAAGAAGAAGCAGACCCTGGTTCCCAAGGGCTTCTTCGTCAACGGTTTCGAGTACATCATCGAGTACGTCGAGAACGATATCGGCAAGGGCGTCGTGGGTGAGAACTGGAAGAAGCACTTCCCGTTCCTGTGCTCGCTTTTCCTGTTCATCCTGATCAATAACATGATCGGCCTGATCCCGGGAATGAAGCCCGGCACCGGCGCAATCGGCTCCACCGCCGCGCTCGCCATCTTCGCCTTCGTGTACTTCATCTACTACGGATGCAAGGCTCACGGCGTGATCGGCTACATCAAGAGCCTCGCCCCGCAGGGCGTGAGCTTCCCGATGAACGTGCTTGTGTGGGTCGTCGAGCTTTTCTCGACCTTCCTGCGCCTCATCACGCTCGCCGTCCGTCTGTTCTGCAACATGTTCGCAGGACACGTGGTCATGGGCTCGTTCGCCATCATGGCGAGCATGTTCATGCAGCCGCTGCTTCAGCAGGTTTCCGCGGCCCACGCCGTCGGCGCCCTGCCTTCGCTGGCCTGGCTTGCCATCCTCATCCTGATCTATGCGATCGAGCTTGTGGTCGGCGCCATCCAGGCTTACGTCTTCACGGTCCTTACCGCCGTGTATGTCTCCGAGGCAGAGGAGGTCGCGGAGGAGGAGTAGTCTTCCGTTCGCGCCTTAAAGGTAAGGCAATTCGTTAAACCGCCGGTGCCCGTACCCATGGAGCCCGGCAGTTATAAAAAGGTTATCCTGCGTGAAATAAGACACGCACGACAAAGGAGGAATCGTGGGAGTTATCGGTTACGGTCTCGGTGTTATCGGCGCTGGTCTTGCTATCGGCCTGTCTGCTCTGGGTGCTACGGGTGCTATGGCCCGTCAGCCTGAGGTCCAGGGCCGCGTGTTCACCGTCTTCATCATGGGCTCCGCCTTCGGCGAGGCTCTGGCTCTGATCGGCTTCGTTGTCGCGCTGATCGTTAAATAGCACGGAGCGTCAAGTATGAATCTTTCATCCCAGAAGAGCGCGATCGCACTCTCCGCGTCCGCGGCCGCGCTGCTCATGCCGGTTTCCGCGTTCGCCGAGGACGGCGCTGCCGGTGCGGACATCCTCATCCCTAAGATGGCGGAGTTCATCCCGGCGCTTATCGCCTTCCTGATTATCTGGATCGTGCTGGCCAAGGTCGCCCTGCCGGGCATCATGAAAACCATGGAAGAGCGCGGCAAGAAGATCGAGGAGAGCCTCGACGAGGCCGAGAAGACCAAGCAGGAGGCTATCGCCAAGCGCGCTGAGTCCGACTCGATCGTCACCGACGCCCGTCGTCAGGCTGCCGACATCGTTCTCGAGGCCCGTAAGGACGCCGAGTCCGAGCGCGCCCGTATCATCGAGGCTGCTCACAAGGAGGCCGAGGAGATCATCGCCAAGGCCCATACGACCGTCGAGGACGAGCGCAAGTCCATCTACGCCGGTGCCGCGAGCTCCATCGCCGACCTGTCCGTTGCCGTCGCCACCAAGATCGTGGGCGAGGCACTCGAGGACGATGTCGAGCAGAAGAAGCTCATCGAGCGCTACATCCAGGAAGCAGGTAGCCTGAATGCCGACTAGCCGCTATCAGGACAAGGTGCTCGAGACATACGCGCGCTCCCTTCTGGAAGCCGCCAAGGCCGAGAACCATGTGTTCGAGGACCTCGAGATGATCGAGCGCCTGGCTAGCGCCAGCCCCGAGATCATCGCCGTGCTCGACACCATGTCCAAGCGCGACCAGCTCGACCTTCTTCCCAAGGTGGCAGCTGCCTTTAAGTATGTTGCCGAGGAAGACGAGGATGTAGTGGGCGTGACCGTCACCACGGCGATCCCGCTCGACGACGAGCTGCGTCAAACCATCACTAAGAAATGCGAGCAGGACTTCGGCCGCAAGGTATTCCTTATCGAGCAGGTCGACCCGTCTATCGTGGGCGGCCTGGTGCTCGAGGCCCGCGGCGAGCGTCGTGACATTTCCGTCAAGACGCAGCTGCGCATTGCGCAGGAGACCCTCGCAAACTCTGCTAATTCGTACGGAGGTGAAGCCTAATGTCCGAAACCCTCAATGCCCAGGATATCGCCAAGAAACTGCAGGAGCAGCTCACGAGTCTCTCCGCGACGGTCGATACGCATGAGGTTTCAACGGTCGACGAGGTAGGCGACGGCATCGCGCGCGTCTCCGGCCTCAAGAGCGCCATGGCAGGCGAGCTTCTGGAGTTCAAGAGCTCCGATACCGGTGAGACCGTCTTCGGCCTTGCCCAGAACCTTGACCGTGACGAGGTCGGCGCCGTTCTGTTTGGTGCCGTCGACTCCATCAAGGAAGGCGACGAGTGCCGCACCACTGGCCGCATTATGGATATCCCCGTGAGCCGCGCCATGCTCGGCCGCGTCGTCAATCCGCTCGGCCAGCCTATCGACGGCCTGGGTGACATTGTCGCCACGCACCGCCGCCCCATCGAGTTTAAGGCTCCCGGCGTTATCGACCGTACCCCGGTCTGCGAGCCGGTTCAGACCGGTCTGTTGGCCATCGACTCCATGGTGCCTATCGGGCGTGGTCAGCGTGAGCTCATCATCGGCGACCGTAAGACCGGTAAGACCGCCATTGCCATCGATGCTATCCTCAATCAGCGCGGCAAGGGCATGGTCTGCATCTATGTCGCCATCGGCCAGAAGGCCTCCACGGTTGCCAACATCCGTGAGACCCTCGCCCAGCACGGTGCGCTCGACTACACCATCATCGTTTCGGCAACCGCCGCTGATTCCGCCCCTATGCAGTACATCGCGCCTATGGCCGGTGCCGCTATCGGCGAGTTCTTTATGTACAACGGTGAGGACGGTAAGCCTGCCAGCGAGACCAACCCCGGCGGTCACGTGCTCGTCATCTACGACGATCTGTCCAAGCAGGCCGTGGCCTACCGTCAGATGTCGCTGACGCTGCATCGTCCGCCCGGACGCGAGGCCTATCCTGGCGACATCTTCTACCTGCACTCTCGTCTGCTCGAGCGTGCCGTCAAGATGTCCAAGAAGAACGGCTACGGCTCCATGACGGCCCTGCCGATCATCGAGACCCAGGACGGCGACGTCTCGGCCTACATTCCGACCAACGTCATTTCCATTACCGATGGTCAGATCTACCTGCAGTCCGAGCTCTTCTTCCAGGGCCAGCGCCCGGCAGTCGACGTGGGCATCTCCGTGTCCCGCGTCGGTGGCGATGCACAGACCAAGGCCATGAAGCAGGTTGCCGGCAACCTTCGTCTGGACCTCGCTTCCTATCAGGAGCTCGCCGGCTTTACGCAGTTCGGCTCCGACCTCGACGAGGCCACGCAAAAGCAGCTTACCCACGGCGCTCGCATGACTGAGCTCCTTAAGCAGCCGCGCTACAAGCCGTTTGAGGTTGGCGAGCAGATTGCAGTTCTGTTTGCAGGCAACGAGGGCTTCCTCGACGATCTCGAGATTGCCGACGTGCTGCCTTTCCGCGCTGAGCTTATCGAGTACCTGGACAATGGCTTTGGCTCGCTGCTCGACAAGGTTCGCGCCAAGAAGATCGACGACGACACCAAGGCCGAGCTCTTGCGTGTCATCGGTGACTTCAAGCAGCAGTTCATGGCCAAGCACCATGCCGATACGACTGGATCAGAGGAGAACTAAGCCCTATGGCCAATCTTCGCGACATTAAGAAGCGAATCTCCTCGGTTACCACGACCAAGCAGATCACGCGCACGATGGAAATGGTCTCTACGGCCAAGATCCGTCGTGCCCTCGATCGCTCCAAGCAGGCCGAGCCCTATAAGGAGGCGCTGACCGACGTCATGTTGACGGTCGCCGGCGACGCCTCCTGCTCGGGCACCGATCCCATGCTGCAGAAGCATGAGAGCGTCAAGCATGGCCTGATTGTCGTTATTGCCTCGGACCGCGGCCTTGCCGGCGGTTTCAATACGACGGTGGAGCGCACGGCCGAAAAGCTCGCCGCTTCTTGGGCGAACGATGGCATCGAGTGCGAGATCATCGCGTGTGGGCGCAAACCGGCCACGTATTTCCGCGACCGCGCAAACGTCGTCATGCATTTTGAGGGCAATTCCTCCGAGCCCGATTTTAATCAGGCTCGCATGATTTCCTCTCATATCTGCGATGCGTATCGTGCCGGCGAGCTTGACCGCGTCGAGCTTGTCTACCACCACGCCAAGAACCGCGTGGATCAGGAGCTTCGCGTCGAGCGCTTGCTGCCGCTCGATCCCGAGATGATCGCTATGGCCCACGGTCCGCGTAAGAACGAGACCGACGCCCCTAAGCGCATCTCGTCCACGTTCGAGTTCGTGCCCTCTCCCGAGCATGTTCTCGGCAAGCTTGTACCGTCGTATATCCTGACGGTCATCTACCAGGCCCTGATCGATTCGGCGGCCGCCGAGCAGGGTGCACGCCGCAAGGCCATGCACTCCGCGACGGAAAACGCCACCGCGATCATCTCGACCCTTACCCGCACGTATAGTCGCGTGCGTCAGGCTTCGATCACGACCGAGATTAACGAGATCGTCGGCGGAGCCTCAGCATTGGAGGAACAGTAATGGCTAATAACACCGTACAGCTTGCGGTCGAGGAAGCCACCAAGAAGACGACTGCCGGTGATGGTCGCATCGTGCGTATCATCGGCCCTGTCGTCGACGTCAAGTTTGACGGTGCGGTGCCCCCGATCTACAACGCGCTCACGGTCGAGGCCGAGACCCCGATCGGTCACCTGAGCACGATCCTCGAGGTTGAGAGCCAGCTTCCGGGCGGCGTCGTCCGCACGGTCGCCATGTCCTCGACCGACGGTCTGCAGCGTGGTCTCATTGCCACCGATACCGGTGAGCCCATGAAGATGCCCGTTGGCCCCAAGACACTCGGCCGCATTTGGAACGTCATGGGCAAGCCCGTCGACGGCAAGCCTATGCCCGAGGTGGAGGAGTTCTATCCCATCCACCATGCGGCACCTCGTTTTGACGAGCTCACCACCAAGACCGAGATCTTCGAGACCGGCATTAAGGCCGTCGACCTGCTCGAGCCCTACATCCGTGGTGGCAAAACGGGTCTGTTCGGTGGCGCCGGCGTCGGCAAGACCGTTCTGATTCAGGAGCTCATCAACAACCTCGCCCAGGAGCATGGCGGCACTTCGGTGTTCACCGGCGTCGGCGAGCGTACCCGTGAGGGTACCGACCTTTATCTCGAGATGAGTGAGTCGGGCGTTATCGACAAGACCTGCTTGGTCTATGGCCAGATGAACGAGCCGCCTGGAGCGCGTCTGCGCATCGGTCTGGCCGGCCTTACCACCGCTGAGTACTTCCGCGATCGTGGCCAGGACGTTCTGCTGTTCATCGACAACATCTTCCGCTTCTCCCAGGCCGGTTCCGAGGTTTCCGCACTGCTGGGTCGTATGCCGTCCGCCGTCGGTTACCAGCCTACGCTGGCTACCGAGATGGGCGACCTCCAGGAGCGCATTACCTCGACCAAGACGGGTTCCATTACCTCCGTCCAGGCTGTCTACGTCCCTGCAGACGACCTGACCGACCCGGCGCCTGCCACGACGTTTACGCACCTCGACGCCACTACGGTTCTTTCGCGTAGCATTTCGTCGCTCGGTCTGTTCCCGGCCATCGACCCGCTCGCGTCTTCCTCCGACGCTCTCGATCCCTCGATCGTCGGCGAGGAGCACTACCGTGTCGCCGTCAAGGTCCAGGAGCTTCTGCAGGAGTACTCCGACCTTCAGGACATCATCGCCATTCTGGGTATGGACGAGCTGTCCGAGGAGCAGCGCCTTACGGTCAACCGTGCCCGTAAGATCCAGCAGTTCCTCTCCCAGTCCTTCCACGTCGCCGAGAAGTTCACCGGCAACCCCGGTGTCTACGTCCGCGTCGAGGATACCGTCCGCTCCTTCGCCGAGATTGTCGACGGCAAGGCCGATGACCTGCCCGAGCAGGCATTCCGCTATGCCTCCACGATTGAGGACGTGCGTGAGCGCGCCCGCAAGATGGAGGAGAAGTAGGTTATGCGTATCCGCATCGTGTGCCCCGTGAGCCTCGCCTATGAGGGTGACGCTGCGTTTGTGTCGATTCCGTCTACGGATGGCGAGTTTGGCGTTTTACCTGCTCACTCCAGCGAAATCTGCACGATCGACCGCGGTTACGTTCGCGTTTCCGATAAGGCCATGGGCACTGTCGACCACACGTTTGCCGTGGTCGGCGGCTACGCCCAGGTCGCGGACGATGTCGTGACCGTCCTCGCCGAGCGCGCTTGCGATTTGGCGACCGTCGATGCCGACAAGGTTAAAGCTGATATTCAAGGTTTTGAAGAGAAGCTGGGTAATTTGTCGGAGGATGATGCACGCCGCGCCTACCTCTATAATGAAATCGCATGGTGTAAGCTCAAGCTTGCCCAATAGTCAAACGCTTTAGCGTTCGACCATTTGCGAACACATCATGCCCGGGATGGCCCAGCCACCCCGGGCATGCTTTTTGAAAGGGTAGACCTTGGATATTATCCGCGTTGAGGGTGGCCACGCCATCGGAGGTTCCGTGCCTGTTTCGGGTGCTAAGAACTCCGCGCTCAAACTTATGGCGGCAACGCTTCTGGCGCCGGGCAAGACGACGCTGCGGAACGTGCCCGATATTTCCGATGTCCACGTGATGGGCAAGGTGCTCAAGGGCATGGGCGCTACGATCGATGTTCTCGACGAGCACACGCTCGAGATCGATACCTCCCAGGTCGATTCTTGGGAGGCGCCCTACGAGCTTGTCGCCAAGATGCGCGCCTCCACGGCTGTGATGGGCCCCCTGCTGGGTCGTTTCCATCGCGCCAAGATCGCCATGCCGGGCGGCTGCAACCTGGGTGCTCGCAAGATCGATATGCATATCTTGGGTCTCGAGGCTCTGGGCGTCGAGTTCGACACCGCCCACGGCTACATCAACGCCAGTGCTCCCCAGGGTCTGCACGGCACCACCGTCACGCTCGAATTCGCGAGCGTGGGCGCCACCGAGAACCTCATCATGGCTGCCGTGCGCGCACAGGGCACCACGGTTATCGACAACGCTGCCCGCGAGCCCGAGATCGTCGACCTTGCCAACATGCTCAACGAGATGGGTGCCAAGATCGTCGGCGCAGGCACGCCCGTCGTGACCATCGAGGGCGTGGAGGAGCTGCATCCCGTTACCCATTGCGTGGTGGGCGACCGCATCGAGGCCGGCACCTTTATCGTCGCCGGCGCCCTCATGGCCGATGAGCGCGGCGTCGATGTTACGGGCTTCTGCCCCATCCACCTGGGAATGGTGCTCAAAAAGATGGAACTTATGGGCATCGAGTGCGAGCGTATCGAGAACGGCGTCCACGTCAATCGCGTCGAGCGCATCAGGCCGGTCGATATCCAGACGCTTCCGTTCCCGGGTTTCCCGACTGACATGCAGGCGCAGATCATGGTGCTTTCGGCCCTTGCCGACGGAAGCTCCGTAATTACCGAGAACATCTTCGAGAACCGCTTCATGTTCGCCTCCGAGCTCGTGCGTATGGGTGCCGATATTCGTATCGAGAGCCATCACGCCATGATTCACGGCGTCAAGGGCTTCTCGGGCGCACAGGTCACCTCACCCGACCTGCGTGGCGGCGCGGCGCTTGTGGTTGCCGGTCTTATCGCCGATGGCGTTACCGAGGTCTCGGCCATCCATCACATCAAACGTGGCTACGAGCAGTTTGTCGAAAAGCTGCAGGCGCTTGGCGCGCATGTCGAACATGCCACCGTTCCCGATCCCGTCATCTACTAATGCATGTTGCCTATGTTTAACAAGAAACCCCTAGCGGATAACACCCGAAGACCCTCGACTGGTGCGCAGGCCAAGATCTACAGCCGCGACAATGTCGCACGCTATTCCGAGCGCGCCCGTCAGCGCCGTCGCGGCCGCACGGTTCGCCGCGTAGCTCTCATCGCCGTACTCGGCGTGCTGCTGAGCGCCACGACTGCTGCGGGTCTGTGGTTTGCCACTATCATGGGCAAGCTTGGCGACTCCAATGTCATTACCAACAACCTGCGCCAGATTCTGGTCGATACCAATGAGGCAAAAGATCCGTTCTACGTGTTGCTTCTTGGTACCGACGGTCGTCCGGGCGAGGATACGTATCGTGCCGACTCGATTATCCTGGCACGCATCGACCCCACGCAAAAGCAGGCGACGCTCATTTCCGTTCCGCGCGACACCAAGGTCGTGTACAAGGGCGAGACCATGAAGATCAACGCCTGCCACACCGTTGGCGGCGCCGAGGCCATGGTCCAGGCGGTCAACGAGCTGTGCGGCGTGCAGATTTCTCACTATGCCGAGGTCAGCTTTGACGGCATGCAGTCGCTTATTGATTCGGTTGGCGGTATCGACATCAACGCGACCGACGACGTCGACGATCCCGAGCACCTGGATATTAAGATTACCGCTGGTCAGCAGCATATGGACGGCGCTACTGCCCTTACCTATGCCCGCTGCCGCTACACCTATGCCGACGGCGATTACACGCGCATGCGCCATCAGCGTCAGGTGCTTGGCGCCCTTGCCAACCAGATTCTCAATAACTTCGATGCCACGAAGATCTTTGGCCTGGTTAATTCGCTGTCCGATATGCTCGTAACCGATATGAGCGTTCAGGATATCGTCTCCACGGTTAATGCCATGCGCGGCATGGATGTCGAGGGCATCTACTCGGCCAACCTGCCTTCGTATGCTGACGACAGCACTATGATCGACGGCGTGAGCTATGTCTTTGTCTACGAAGACGAGCTTAAGGAAATGATGGCCCGCGTCGACGCCGGTGAGGATCCCAAGGGCCCCAACACCATGGGCCTTTCCGACGGCTCTAGCTCCACGATCGGCGACCTGAGCAACAACACGTCTGACGACTACGCAAACGGTACCGCAACCTCATCGGTCAGCTCTGACGATTCCGACGATTCGGGCGACGGCTCCGATTACTACGAAGAGCCCACCGGTGACGGCAACGGCTACGAAGCCAACTACTAGGGTTACGCGGGCTTACCAGCCCGCGTAACGGCTCGACGCTGCGCGCCGCCCAGAACGACAATTTGTCATTCAAAAGGCAGGGCATGACCAGAAGGTCAATGCCCTGCCTTTTTCATGCCAACTTGTTCGCTCTGGACGTCGCTCGCTGACGTTGATTCAACCAGCGATGCCGACTACACCCCTTGCATCAAAAAATCGCCCCGTTCTCGGTTGAGGACGGGGCGATTCGTCTTTTGGGCTCATGCAGCCAGTCTTATGCGAAACGGGCGACGAGCTCCTGCAGGACGTCGGTCATCTTGACGAGCGAGCTGACCGGGACAAACTCGTTGACGCCGTGGTAACAGTAGCCGCCTGTCGAGAGGTTGGGGCAGGGCAGGCCGCGGAACGACAGCTGTGCGCCGTCGGTGCCGCCGCGAATCGGCAGTACTTGGGGCTCAACGCCGCAGGCAAGGTAGGCTTCCTTGGCAACATCAATAAGCTCGGGATAGTCACGAACGATCTCGGCCATATTTCGATACTGCTGCTTAATCTCGACCGTTACGCGCTCCTCGCCCAGTCGCTGGTTGAGCAGTGCGGCGGCGGCATTCATCAGCTCGAGTTTTTGCTGGAACTTGGCGGCATCGTGATCACGGACGATATAGCGCGCCGTGGCATGGTCGACCGTTGCCGAGACGCCCTCAAGGTGATAGAAGCCCTCGTAGCCCTCGGTGTATTCCGGGCGTTGCTCGTAGGGGAGCAGGGCGTTGAAGTCGCAGAACAGGTTGCCCGCGTTGACCATGCGCCCCTTGGCGTCGCCGGGGTGAATGGACTGGCCCTCAAAGCGAACGGTTGCCTCGGCGGCGTTGAAGCACTCCCACTCAAGCTCGCCAACCGGACCGCCGTCGACCGTGTAAGCGTACTTGCAGTCGAAGGCCTCGATATCCAACAGCTCGGCACCGTGACCGATTTCCTCGTCCGGGCAGAAGCAAATGCCGAGCGCGGGATGGGGCAGGGAGGGATCCTGCGCGATGCGTGCGACAAGCGCCATGATTTCGGCGACACCCGCCTTGTCGTCGGCGCCCAGCAGCGTAGTTCCGTCGGTGCAGACAAGGTCCTCACCCACCAGGTTGTTGAGGGCAGGAAGTTTGGCGGTGCTCATGGACACGGGCTTGCCGTCGACGATGCCGCAAACCAGATCGCCGCCCTCGTAGTGCACGATGTGCGGCGCTACGCCGGCGCCCGGCGCGACCTCGGTGGTATCGAGGTGCGCGATCAGGCCCAGGGCGGGCTTATTCTCGGAACCGGCGCTAGCGGGAATGTGCGCGCAGACATAGGCGTTTTCGGTTACATGGGCATCGGTTGCACCCAGCTCGCGCAGTTCTTCGGCAAGCACGTTGGCAAGGTCGAACTGTACGGTGCTCGACGGCACCTGGTCGCAGTTGGCATCCTCGGACTGCGTGTTGATCTGGACATAGCGCAAAAAACGCTCGAGGACGTCGGGGTCCGTGGTGGTGTTTTCCATAAAGATCGCTCCAATCTTGGTCGTCGTGTGCAACAAGAACTCTAGCACGGTATGCCGCGGCATACCGCGACGCTTGGATGGGGTAGAATCAGCCATTGAGTGCAGAAGGGACGGATGTTCATGGATACGACAAATAGCTCGCGCGAGCTACACCTAACGGTGGCGAACGAAGACTACTTGGAGTGCATGGTTCGCATCGAAAGCGAAGATGGGGAGACCGGCGGCGTGCGGTCGGTCGATATCGCACAGCGCCTTGGCGTCTCGAAGGCATCGGTCAACAAGGCGGTTTCGGCTCTCAAGGCATCTGAACTTGTCGAACAGTCTCACTACGGCAAAGTTATCCTGACTGACCGTGGGCGCGAGGTCGGCTCGGCTATCTGGTATCGCCATCGTCTGGTCCGCACGTTTTTGGTTCAGGAGCTCGGTGTCGAATTTGAGCGAGCCGATTCCGAGGCCTGCATGATGGAGCATGCTCTATCCGAGGACACGATGAACCGCTGGCTCGCCTATCTCGAAAAGCAGGGAATCAGCGTCGGGGAATAGCGGGATATATATGGATACGAGTTATTACAACCGCTTTGGTGCCGAGGAACTTACGCGCCGCTTGTCGAGCGAGACCTTGTTGGCGCAGGGCCCCATGGGCAGTGTTCTGTTGAGTGAGTACGATGCTGCCGACATTCCACCGGCGTTTTGGAATCTGGCAGAGCCGCAGACCGTTTCTCGTATCCATCGCTTGTATGTCGCCGCCGGCGCGCAGGTGCTCATTACCAACACCTTTCAGGCATCAAGCTATGCCCTCAAGCACGACCAGATTGCGCCGTCCGTGGCGGAGGTCAATCGCGGGGCCGTCGACGATGCTCGCCAGGCGCACCCACAGCTGCTGCTGGGCTCGATGGGCCCGATCGGTATTGAGTGGTTTGCCGAGGACTCTGTCGAGTATCGTGAAATCCGAGGCATTGCGCGCGAACAAGCGCACGCCTTGCTCAATGCTGGTGTTGACGGTCTGTTGATCGAGACGGTGACGTCTATCCGTAATTTGCAGCCCATGCTTGCCGGCGCCCGAGATGCCGCCGACGGTATGCCTGTCCTGGTGAGTTTTGTCGTTGACGATAAAGGCGACCTGTTGGGCGATGGCCTCAACATCGAGGCAGCCGTTTTGTACGCCGAAAAACACGGCGCAAACTCGGTTGGTGTTAATTGCTGTTCGCTTGCGGCCGCGAACGTGGCGGTGCCCAGGATGGTTGCATCGGCGACTACTCCCGTCACGGTGCGTCCCAACGCGGGAAATCCGGTTCAGACACAGGATGGTCCCGTGTGGCATGAGGACCCCGAAGCCTTCGCTCGCGCATGCGTCGAGTGGAAGCGGGCGGGCGCCGCAATGGTAGGCAGCTGCTGCGGAACCACGGCGGTTACGACAGCCGCTATGGCAGATGCGCTCAATATATAGAACCCGAAAATGGGAGTATCGAATCACCGCCCCCGCTGGGGCGGTTTTTTTTGTTGGCGGTGCGCACCTCGACGCTTTTGCCTAAACGGTGAACGAGCGTGCCGGCGGCTTGCCGGATGCCCGTTGCGGGTATACCTCATGCGTACCATGATCCAAACACTGCGAGGTGTCTGCGCGTGTGCGCGATAATTCACTTTGGAACTGACGGTTGGCGATCTCGCGTCGACGGAGACTTTACTATCGACAACGTCGCTCGTGTCACTGATGCTATCGGCAGGCTATGGCAAAAGACGAATCCCGGTAAAACGGTATATGTAGGATTTGACACTCGGCCGCAAGCGCGTGAGTTCGCCGAGCTCGCGGCGGGCGTGATTGCCGCCTACGGGCTCGATGCCGTGCTCGTGTCTCGACCGGTGCCGACTCCCGCTCTTACGTGGGCGGCTGCGTATGACGGCGAGGCATGCGGCGCGCTTATGGTGACGGGCTCACATCATCCGCAGGGCTATCTAGGCCTCAAGCTGCGGATGGGTGATGGCTCGACGGCCAACCAGGATGTCATCGAAGAGCTCGAGGAGACGATGGCCGCCGAGCCGCTGGGGCTTGAGGGGCAATACCGCACGGCAGATATCATTCCCGACTATATGCGAGCGGTGGCATCGTTTGTCGACGCGGATGCCATTCGCGCCGCGCATATGCGTGTGGTGGTTGACCCCATGGGCGGAGCTGCGCAGGGATATCTTGCCGACTTGCTTCGAGAGCTTGGCGTCGAAGTCCATGAGATTCACGCTGACGAGACGACCGATAGGGGAGATATCTGCCCCGACCCGGTCGAGCCGTGGGTGGATGCTTGTGAGCGCGCAGTTGTCGAAGACGGGGCGTGCGCCGGTCTGGTGACTGATGGCGACGCCGATCGTATCGGCGCGGTTGATGAGCGCGGCAGATATATACATCCACATCAGATCATGGCGCTCGTTTTGGGCGATTTGGTCCAGTATCGCAATCTGAAGGGACGCGTCGTCGTCAACCTTTCATGCTCCACGCTTGTGCGTCGCATTGCCGAGGCGCTCGGCTGCCGCGTGGTCATCAAGCCCGTCGGTTTTAAATATATAGCCGCCGAGATGAAGAAGGGCGGCGTTCTCGTGGGCGGTGAAGAGGCCGGTGGTATCGGTATCGCCGCGCACATGCCCGAGCGCGACGGCATCCTTGCCTGCCTGATTTTGTGCGAGCTCATGGCCAAGACCGGCGCGCCCTTGGGCGTGCTTATCGATCAGCTCGAGGCGAGCTTTGGCAAGACGAGTTACGGACGTCGAGATTTGCGCCTTGAGGCCGAGGATGCCGAGACGTTGCGCACGCTGCTTCCCGGCGTGAATCCCAAGTCGATATGCGGCAAGGCGCCGCAGAGCGTAAGCCATATGGATGGCTTGCGTCTGGCATTTGAGGATGACACCTGGCTGCTGATCCGTCCCAGCGGGACCGAACCGGTGGTGCGCGTGTACGCCGAGGGCTTTTCGGTGGAGGAGCGCGATGAGCTGCTAGATGCCGGCTGCGCTTTGGCCAGGGGCGCATATCGGCTCTAGCCAAGGGGCCACTCTATATAAAGATGTGCTCGGCAAGCGGTAGCTATCAACTGGCAAGCGTCAGTTGAGGGCACAGTTGTGTAGGAAATGTGTGCGCCCAGATTCCCGCCCCCGGGGCCCCTCCGGTCTGGCAATATATCTCCTTGCCGCGCGGCCCGGTGGAACCGGATGAGCCGCA
>CALJPV010000036.1:0-14119 GCA_937980385.1 uncultured Collinsella sp.
GCCAGAGCGGCAATCTGCCTTTCAACTTCGGCGGCATGATCAAAAGATCAATGCCGCCTTGTTTCAAGGCACCTTGCTCGCTCTGGCGGGTTTTCGCTGTCGGTGCCATAGCATCGGCGTTGCCTTGGCTGTTGGAGATGATTCCAGATGTAGTCGTTGGGGACGTTCTTAAACGACTATGACCCCTTTGCGCCAGTTTCTGTCGAGTCGGTGCTCCTTGCGGGTTGCCCGTATAATGGTTTGCGTATGAACCGCAACCAAGGAGTTCCAGTTTATGGACCAGAGCCTTTTTAAATTCGACCTGATCGCCGAGGACCCGACGACGCACGCGCGTGCCGGCGTACTGCACACCCCGCACGGCGATATCGAGACGCCAATCTTTATGCCCGTGGGCACCAAGGCAAACGTCAAGGGTATTCCTACCGAGACCGTCAAACAGCTCGGCGCCCAGATCGTGCTTGCCAACACCTATCACCTGTCCATGCGTCCCGGCGAGGACACCATTGCCGAGCTGGGCGGCCTGCACAAGTTTATGAACTGGCACGGCCCCATTCTTACCGATTCGGGCGGCTTCCAGGTGTTCAGCCACAACGACGCCGTCAAGCTCACCGACGAGGGCGTGCGCTTTATCGTCAACGACTACGACGGCCGCCACGTGTTCTGGACGCCCGAGGACAACATGGAAATCGCCATGAAGCTCGGCTCCGATATCTGCATGCAGCTCGACCAGTGCCCGGGCTATCCCGCCACGCGCGCCTACGTCGAGCGCGCCGTTGAGCTGTCGAGTATGTGGGCCGAGCGCTGCTACAAGGCTCACACCCGCGATGACCAGGCGCTCTTTGGCATCGTCCAAGGCGGCATGCACCTGGACCTGCGCCTGCGCTCGCTGCGCCATCTGGAGGAGTGCGGCGACTTCCCGGGTTACGGCATCGGCGGCTATTCGGTGGGCGAAGACCACGAGACCATGTTCGAGACGCTGGCGCCGCTGGTTTCCGAGTACATGCCTAAGCACAAGCCGCGCTACCTCATGGGCGTCGGCAACCCTACCACGCTCGTGCGCGGCGTGGGCGTGGGTATCGACATGTTCGACTGCGTGCTGCCGACGCGCACCGGCCGCATGGGTACGGCGTTCTCCAGTGAAGGTCGCCTTAACTTCCGCAACGCGCGCTTTGCGCACGACGACGGCCCTATCGACCCCACCTGCACCTGCCCGGTGTGCACGGGCGGCTACAGCCGTGCGCTCATCCGTCACATGGTCACGCAGAAGGAGATGCTCGGCGGTATTCTGCTGTCGATGCACAACATCTACTACCTGCTCAACCTTATGCAGCGTGCCCGTCAGGCCATTATCGAGGGCCGCTACGGCGCGTTTGTGAGCGACTGGATGAACAGTCCTGCGGCGGTGGACTACTAAGAGCCGCGGGCGCTTGCAGAGCGCTAGCAACGGCAAGGGGCGAGCGCTGGCCGGTCATCACGTTCGCTAACACCGTCTGCGCGACCGATGACCGATAGCTTGCAAGCACTTGATGCATCGTGGGTACCATACCGAATAGTTGATGTTCGGGCGGGTGTTTGGCGCATGGCGTCGACCCCGCCCGTTTTTCTTTTTCTCGATAGGAGTACCCATGATTAAGAACGAGAATGTCGAGGGCGAGCCTGCCTACGACGAGACGTACCGCCGCGGCCCCGTGGTTATGCGCGGCCCCATGATTCCTAAGGACAACACCTACGCCAACCTGCTGGCGCCCGAGGAGTCGACCGACTGGCTGCATGCTGATCCGTGGCGCGTGCTGCGCATCCAGGCCGAGTTTGTCGATGGCTTTGGCGCACTTGCCGAGCTCGGGCCCGCTGTGACCATCTTCGGCAGCGCCCGCACGCCCAAGACCGATCCGCTCTATAAGGCGGCGCGCACGGTCGGCCGCAAAATCGCCCAGCGCGGCGTGGCGGTTATCACCGGCGGTGGCCCCGGCGTCATGGAGGCGGCCAACAGGGGAGCGGCGAGCGTGAACGGCAAGTCGGTCGGCTTGGGTATCGAGCTTCCGCACGAACACGGGCTCAACAAATACGTGAACCTCGGCATGGACTTTCGTTACTTCTTTGTGCGCAAGACCATGTTCGTCAAATACAGCTCGGGCGCCATCGTGTTTCCCGGCGGCTTTGGCACGCTCGACGAGATGTTCGAGGTGCTCACGCTGGTGCAGACGCACAAGGTCAAGCGTATGCCGCTCGTTTTGGTGGGCACCGAGTACTGGCAGGGCCTGTTCGACTGGCTCAACGGCCCGGTGATGGACGCCGGTATGATCAGTCCGCTCGATCCGGAGCTGGTGCACATTACCGACGACCTCAACGAGGCCGTCGACATCGCCCTGAGCGGGCTGATGTAGGGCGAGCGTGCCTGTCGTTGTAGTGATGAGAAGGCAGACTGATGCTATTTAACATCAGTCTGCCTTCTAAACTGGGTATACTGATGCAAAAGACGAGGGCGAGGAGGTCGCGTATGTCTACTGCAACGGTTAAGCCTACGACGGTCCGCATCGAAGAGGGGCTCAAGGAACAGGCGACTGAGCTCTTGGATACGGTTGGTCTGAGTCTCAATTCGTATCTCAACCTTGCTGTTCGGCAGCTGGTAAATCAGCAGAAGATTCCGTTTGAGATTGTGGGTCGGCCCGAAGTTCCCAACGAGGCGACGAGGCGCGCCATGGTGATCGCCGAGGCGCATGAGTTGGGGATTTTGCCGGACGACAGCCCGTCATTCAATAACGCTGATGAGCTTATATCGTTCCTCGATGAGGACTAGCGATGTTTGAGATTAAAGTCGAGGCTCAGTTTAAGGCGGATTACAAACGGACGATGCGCATCCATCCGCAGCTAAAAACCGAGTTTAAGGCGGCAGTCGCAGAGCTTGCAGCTCGCGGCTCGCTTCCCGCGGAATATGGCGCCCATGAGCTTTCAAGCCCGGGCGGCAATTACAACGGCCACATCGATTTCCATCTATCCGATGGCTTGGTCGATGTGGTCGTTCTCTACTTGCCGCATAAGGCTAATCCTGTGATCCGACTGGTCAGAATGGGCTCGCATGAGGAGCTGTTCCGGGGCCCGCAGGGCTGATTGCCGATTTCTAAGTTGCGGTGGAATAGGGATTGATTTGCGGCTGATAAGCCAAAAACAGTCCCTATTCCACCGCAAGTGATAAAGGTGCCCCTAGTGGATGGGCTGGTAGCGGGGGCAGTAGCTGATGGCGATGGCGTCGACGCCTACATGGGTGGCGATGGTGCAGCCGATGGGGCCGGTGCCGGCGTCTACGTAGTCCTGGCCCGCGAGCGCTTGGTTGACGAGCTCCTGCTCCTCGGTAGCGCCAGTCGTGAGCACGCGCACGCTGGAGCCCGGATGCTCGGCCAAAAATGCGAGGCAATCGGCCATGGTGTTGGCGACGATGCGCTTGGCGCCGCGGCCCTTTTTGATGGCCTTGATCTCGCCCGATTTCCACTCCGGCGAAACGGCCAGGCGAATGTTGAGCATCTGCGTCAGCTGGCCGGCGAGCTTGGGCGCGCGGCCGTTCTTAACGAGATTCTCGAGCGTGCGGGGAATCAGCAGCAGGTGGGCGTCGGGCAGCGTCGCGCGGATCTGCGCCTCGGTCTCATCCAGGCTGCGGCCGTCTTCGCGCATGGCCAGTGCGTACTCCACCAGCAGACCCTCGGCTCCCGAGCCGGTGCGCGAGTCGATGCAGCGCACATCGAGCTCGTGCGTTTCGGCCGTCAGGCTGGCGTTGGCATGGCAGGCGGACCACTCGCTGCACAGCGAGATAAAGATGGCGCTGTCGTGGCCGTCGGCGAGCACGCGGTCAAAGAGTGCCTTGAACTCGCCGGCGCTCGGCTGCGAGGTGTGCGGCAGCTGCTCGGAGCCGGCCATGCGGGCGACGTACTCCTGGGCGGTAATCTGCACCTGGTCGAGCAGGTCCTCGCCTTCGATAATCACATGCAGCGGAATCACGTAAATGCCGAGCTCTTGGGCGCGGGCGGGGGAGATGTCCGACGTGGAGTCGGTTATGATGGCAAAAGACATAATTGCACCTTTCGTTGGGGCGCTTGCGCGCCGCCTTCTGAGAGCAAAGTGCGACAAGTATAGTAGAGTCGTTCCACATTACTAGGTTCAATTGTTGAATAGTCAACAGTTTGAAGTGTCGGTGTGGAAATCATCAACTGCGGAAGAGGGATGCCGATGGAGGCACTGGAGATATACAGGCGGCCGGTCGTGCTGTTTGATTTCGATGGCACGGTGGCCGATACGGGTCGGGCGGTGATGACCTCGACGCGCAAGGCGCTGACTGCGCGCGGGTTTTCGGAGGCGCAGATGGGTGATCTGCGCCGCATGATCGGGCCGCCCCTGTGGAAGAGCTTTCACGACTTTTATGGATTCTCCCGCGAGGAGTCGCTTGTGGTGGCCGACGAGTACCGTGCTTTTTTTGATGAGCTGGGACCGGAGGAGTATCCCGTGTTCGACGGGGTCCCCGAGTTTCTGGATGGGTTGGCCGCCCGGGGCAAGCGTATGGCCGTGGCGACGTCGCGCATGGAGGCAAAGTGCATCGATATGGTACGTGAGCTCGGGCTTTCTCAGTTTGAGGCGGTGGTTGGCATGAATCCGCCGCAGGGGCGCGAGACCAAGGCCGATTCGGTCCGCGATGCCCTGGCGGCCCTGGGTGCGACCGCGGACGAGGCCGTGATGATCGGCGATCGCTTTAACGATGTGGAGGGCGCGCATGCGATGGGCGTGCCGTGCATCGGCATCTATTCGGGCGCGGCGGCGCCGGGGGAGCACGAGGCCGCGGGCGCCGATGCGGTGGTGCACTCGGTGGCCGAGCTTGCTAAACTTTTCGCTATCTAATGACGTAATGTGAGGGGCGGGCACGCTCGCCGCTCATTGCTAAGGAGGTCGTCCATGAATCAGGTGGAGCAGAGCGTTGCCGAGTATGTCGACGAGGTCTGGGAAGATGTTGTCGCCGATATCGAGCAGCTGGTGAGCTATCCGTCTGTGGCCGTTGCTGCCGATGCGGAGCCCGGTGCGCCGTTTGGCCGCCCGGTCCGTGATGCGCTCGATTGCGCGCTCGGCATTGCGCAAAAGCTCGGCTACCAGACGAGCGATGACGAGGGCTATGTGGGCATTGCCGATATTCCCGGTCGCGGCGATAAGCAGCTCGCGACTATCTGCCATGTGGACGTGGTGCCCGCCGGCCCCGGCTGGAACACCGACCCGTTTGCGATGGAGCGCCGCGAGGGCTGGCTGCTCGGCCGTGGCGTGATCGACGATAAGGGCCCGGCGGTGTTGTCGCTCTACGCCGGCGCCTACCTGCTCAAGCACGGCATTGTGCCGCGCTATACCTTCCGTGCGCTGCTGGGCTGCGATGAGGAAGTGGGCATGTCCGACGTTCACCATTATCTGGAGAACCACGCAGACCCCGACTTTCTATTTACGCCCGATGCCGAGTTCCCGGTCTGTAATGCCGAGAAGGGCCAGTTTGGGGCGATGTTTGTGAGCCCCAAGATCGACGGCGGGCGCATTGTGTCCTGGAGCGGTGCCGAGGCGAGCAACGCCATTCCGTCGCAGTCTATCTGCGAGCTTGCGATTGCCGCCGATGAGCTGCCGGCACCCGCTGAGAATGCCGACCGCCTGGAGATCACCGCACTCGATAACGGGCATGCGCAGATTTTCGCCCACGGCATTGGCGGTCATGCCTCGATGCCCGAGGGAACGATCAATGCCGTCGGCCTCATCGTGGCGTATCTGCGTGAGGCCGAGGACGCGTTTGGTGCGCGCGACGAGCGCCTGCTGACGCCTGCCGAGCACGAGTTTGTCAAGTTTCTGGCCTTTGTGCATGCGGACGCCTATGGTCGCGGCCTGGGTATCGATGCGACGAGCGCGGCGTTTGGCCCGCTCACGTGCAACCCCGGCGTCATCCGCGTGGTGGATGGCTACATTGAGCAGGTCATCGACGTGCGCTTCCCCGATAGCACCAGTGCCGATACCATCTGCGAGCAGCTCGAGCCGCTCGTGGGCCGCTTTGGCGTGACGTATCGCGTGGGTCGCGCAAAGGTGCCGTTCTCGGTGTCTGCCGACGATCCGGCCGTGAAGGCGCTTATCGATACCTATAACGAGTTTACGGGCAAGCATGCCGAGCCCTTTGCCATGGGCGGCGGCACGTATGCGCGCAACTTTGCCCGCGCCGTCTCGTTTGGCCCCGAGGAGACCGGCCTGGAGCTGCCCGCATGGGGCGGCCAGATGCACGGCCCCAACGAGTGCGCCAACGAGGAGCAGCTCAAGCAAGCACTCAAGATCTATATCGTGGCAATCCTGCGCTTGAATGAGCTAGAGCTGTAGGGCTTCCCCAGGCACCCGACCTTGCCCCTCAAACCGTCGCTTGCGTACCAAAGTACGCGGCGCTCCTCTTTCGGGGCAATCTCGGGCACCTGGGAAACCCCAACAATTTGCTTGGATACAAGTTCGAATACCGAGCCGGCGGTACTTTCGCCCAGGCTTCTAGCAAGTTGCGGTGGAATAGTTCCTAGAATCGGCTGCCTGACAGCCAAACAGGAACTATTTCACCGCAACTTTGTTTTTATTGGTGTAAAAGGCGGGTCATGCTTGGGGGCGGGTTTGTTATTCGTTTGTAAAGCCGAGCCGCGCTTGCGGTAAGGGTCTATCAATAGCCCGTAAGAAACCGCAGTTGGCGCGGGCGCTGCCCGATCGGGGGCCGTATCTTTCCAAACAGCAAAGCGGGCAGGGTGCCCGCGATTCGCATGTATGAAAGGAAGATCATGCTCGATCAGGCTTATTCTCGTCGTCAGTTCCTCGGCCTCGCTGGTGGTCTTGCCAGCATCGTCGGTCTCGGCCTCGTTGGTTGCGGCGGCTCCGGCGCATCCGACGCCGCCGACAAGGGTAGCGCCGCTGCTGCCGAGTCCGTCTCCGGCGAGGTGACCTACGACGGCGCCTCCTCGTTCCAGGCTCTCGTCGAGGCTGCTGCCGAGAAGTTCATGGACGCCAACCCCGATGTCTCCGTCTCCGGTTCGGGCAACGGTTCGGGCAAGGGCCTGACCGCTGTCGCCGCCGGCACCGTCACCATCGGTAACTCCGACGTCTTCGCCGAGACCAAACTCGAGGCCGACCAGGTCAAGAACCTCGTCGACCACGAGGTCGCCGTCGTGGGCATGGGCCCCGTCGTCTCCAAGAACGTGACGGTCGACGACCTGTCCCTTGAGCAGCTCAAGGGCATCTTCTCCGGCCAGATCACCAACTGGAAGGAGGTCGGCGGCGAGGACGCCAAGATCGTCGTTCTCAACCGCAAGGCCGGCTCCGGTACCCGTGCCACCTTCGAGGCCGCCGTCTTTGGCGACGAGGCCGTCGATTTTAAGGGCGACGCCGAGCTCGACAAGTCCGGCGACGTCCAGACTCAGATGGGCAGCACCGACAACGCCATCTCCTACCTCGACTTCTCGCACTTCGACGACTCCAAGTTCAACGCCGTCAAGGTCGAGGGTGTCGAGCCCAAGAGCGCAAACGTCACCGACGACTCCTTTAAGATCTGGGCTACCGAGCACATGTACTGCTCCAAGGACGCCGACGAGGCCACCGCGGCCTTCCTGGAGTTCATGCTTTCCGACGACGTCCAGGGCAAGCTCGTCGAGGAGCAGGGCTTTATCCCCGTCTCTGCCATGAAGGTCGTCAAGGACGCCAGCGGCAAGGTCTCCGCTAAATAAGTAATCGCCCCGGAAAGGTTTGCAATGGCAAAACAGCTGCCAAAGCGCGACCTTGAGAACGTGGGCCTGGGCGTCACGGGCGCGTGCGTAGCGCTCGTGACGCTTGTCGTTGCCGCGCTCATCTTTATGGTCGCCCAAAAGGGCCTCTCGGCTTTTCTCAAGGACGGCGTTTCGGTCGTCGAGTTCTTTACCGGCACCAAGTGGGACCTGGCCAACACGGCTAAAAACGGCCTGCCCTATACCGGCGCCCTGCCCCTGATCGTCACCTCATTTGCGGTCATGGTACTCTCCACGATCATTGCGCTGCCCATCGCCATCGGCTCTGCCATCTTTGCAGTCGAGATTAGCCCTAAGTTTGGTTCCAAGGTCTTTCAGCTGCTTATTGAGCTTTTGACCGGCATTCCCCCGGTCGTCTTTGGCCTGATCGGTTTTCACGTGGTCGTCGGTCTTATGAAGAGCGTTTTCCACGTGAGTACGGGCTTGGGCATCTTGCCCGGCGCCATCGTGCTGGCCGTCATGATCCTGCCGACGATGACCACGCTTTCGGTCGATGGCCTGCGCGCCGTGCCCGACAGCTACCCTCAGGGCTCGCTTGCGCTGGGCTACACTCGCTGGCAGACCATCTGGCACGTGGTGCTCAAGTCCGCCATGCCGTCGCTCATGACTGCGGTCATCCTGGGCATGACCCGCGCCTTTGGCGAGACGCTCGCCGTGCGCATGGTTATCGGCGGCATCGAGGCCATGCCGACGTCGCTGCTGTCGCCGGCGTCCACCATCACCACCACGCTTACCACGTCTATGGCGGTCTATGCCGAGGGTTCGGCCCAGGACGATGTTCTGTGGGCGCTCGGTCTGCTGCTGATGGGCATGAGCCTCATCTTCATCCTGATCATCCACCTTATCGGCCGCAAGGGGGCGAAGGCTCGTGGCTAGTACGCGCATCCATATCGACGAGGCGAGGTTCGGGCGCGTCCAAAAGCAGGACCGCATCGCCACGGGCGTGCTGACGGCGATCGTCGCCATCGTCATGCTCATCGTTGTCTCCATGGTGACCTATATCCTGTTCGAGGGCATCTCGACGCTGTTCCAGCCGGGCTTTCTCACGCAGCCGTCGCGCGCCAACGGTACCCAGGGTGGCGTGCTCTACCAGCTGTTCGACTCGTTCTACCTGCTGCTGATCACTCTGGTCATCTCGGTGCCCATCAGTCTGGGCGGGGCGGTCTTCCTGGTTGAGTACGCGCCGAACGGCCCTATCCGCGACATCGCCTCTACCGCCATCGAGACGCTGTCCTCGCTGCCTTCCATCGTCGTCGGCATGTTCGGCTTTCTGGTGTTCTCGGTGCAGCTGGGCTGGAAGTACTCCATCATCTCCGGCGCTGTCGCGCTCACCATGTTCAATATCCCCATCCTGGTGCGCGTGATCCAGCAGGCGCTCGAGGACGTGCCACAGGCCCAGCGCGATGCATGCCTGGCCATGGGCCTTACCCGCTGGGAGGCCACGCTGCACATCCTGATTCCCGAGGCCATGCCCGCCATCGTGACCGACATTGTGCTTTCGGCCGGCCGTGTGTTTGGCGAGGCCGCGGCACTGCTCTTTACCTCGGGCATGAGCTCGCCGGTGCGTCTGAACTTCTTGAGCTTTAACCTGTCGAGCCCCACCTGCGCCTGGAACGTGTTCCGTCCCGGCGAGTCGCTCGCCGTGCACATCTACAAGATCTATGGCGAGGGCAGCCCCGAGGCTCAGCAGATCGTTTGGGGCACCGCTGCACTGCTGATGATTTGCGTGCTGCTGTTTAACGTAATCGCCCGTATCGTGGGCAAGCAACTGGCAAGGAGGATGACGGCCGAGTGAGCGAGATGAAAGCAACACCCGCAGCCGAAGCGGCACCGTCCGAGACCCAGAACTTCCTGTCGAGCGTGGGGGAGAGCGAGAAGCGCGTGCGCGCGAGCGGCAAGGCCGTGAGCGACGAGGTCGTGCTCTCCACCAAGGACGTCAACGTGTACTATGGCGACCACCATGCCCTGCACGATACGTCGCTCGACTTTCACAAGGGCGAGATCACGGCGCTCATCGGGCCTTCGGGCTGCGGTAAGTCGACCTTCTTACGCAGCCTCAACCTGATGAATCGCGAGATTCGCGGCTGCCGCGTGGAGGGCGAGATCAACTACCGCGGGCGCAACGTGAACACCAAGACCGAGAACACCTACGAGTTGCGTCGCTCCATTGGCATGGTATTCCAACAGCCCAACCCTTTCCGCAAGTCCATTCGCGACAACATTACGTTTGCGCCCAGGCGTCACGGCATTACCGACCGCGACGAGCTTGATCGTATGGTCGAGGAAAGTCTGCGTGGTGCGGCGCTGTGGGACGAGGTCAAGGACAAGCTCGACAAGAGCGCCTACGCGCTTTCGGGCGGCCAGCAGCAGCGTCTGTGCATTGCGCGCACGCTGGCGCTCAATCCCGACGTGATCCTGTTTGACGAGCCCTGCTCGGCGCTCGACCCCATCTCGACGCTGGCGATCGAGGACCTCATGTCATCGATCGTTGCCGACCGTGCCATCGTCATCGTGACGCACAACATGGAGCAGGCGTCGCGCGTGTCCAACCGCACGGCGTTCTTCTACATGGGCGATATGGTTGAGTACGACGAGACTGACGAGATTTTCCAACGGCCCAAGGATAAGCGGCTGAATGATTACCTCACCGGCATGTTCTCCTAGTCCGGGACATGCTTGAGGCCCGCGGCGGCCACGGTTGCCGCGGGACTGATTGGAGAGGCGGGTCATCTCTTTTGCGAGATGGCCCGCCTTTTGCTCTGCGACCGAAATGACCACCACAAAGGGGACAGGCACCTTCGTGGTGGTTTGGGGTGGGGCTCGCTGCTATCATGGACAACGTTGTATTTCTACGAAGGAGCAGGGCATATGGCGATTCTTTTGGGATGCGATTCCGTCAGCCTAGAGTTTCCCACCAAGCATATTTTCGATAGCGTGACGCTCGGCGTGGACGAGGGCGACCGTATTGGTATCGTCGGTAAAAACGGCGACGGC
Source organism: uncultured Collinsella sp. (assembly GCA_937980385.1). Lineage (GTDB taxonomy): Bacteria > Actinomycetota > Coriobacteriia > Coriobacteriales > Coriobacteriaceae > Collinsella. The sequence goes on from CALJPV010000036.1 coordinate 10,800, forward strand.
AAGTCGACGCTGCTGAGTGTGCTCGCCGGCACGCTGGAGCCCGACGATGGCCGCGTGACGCACCGCCGCGACACCACGATCGGATTGCTCGGCCAAAAGGACAACCTGGCCGATGCCGACACCGTGCATCATGCCGTCGTGGGCGATACGCCCGAGTATGAGTGGGCCTCGAGCCCACGTACGCGTCAGATCCTCGCTGGCCTTATTAGCGATGTGCCCTGGGAGGGCACGGTGGGCGAGCTTTCGGGCGGCCAGCGCCGTCGCGTGGACCTCGCGCGCCTGCTGATCGGCGACTATGACGTGCTTATGCTTGACGAGCCCACCAACCACCTGGACATGCGCACCATCAACTGGCTCGCGCGCCACTTAAAGGCCCGCTGGCAGCGCGGTCAGGGCGCGATGCTCGTGGTCACGCACGACCGCTGGTTCTTGGACGAGGTCTGCACCAGTATGTGGGAGGTCCATGACGGCCAGGTCGATCCCTTCGAGGGCGGCTATTCGGCATACATCCTGCAGCGCGTAGAGCGCGACCGCATGGCCGCGGTTACCGAGGAGCGCCGTCGCAACATGGCGCGCAAGGAGCTCGCGTGGCTAAGCCGCGGCGCCCAGGCGCGCTCCACCAAGCCCAAGTTTCGCGTGGATGCCGCTCGCGAGCTCATCGCCGACGTACCGCCCGTGCGCGACGAGCTGGAGCTCAAGCGCCTCGCCGTGAGCCGCCTGGGAAAGCAGGTCATCGACGTGGTCGACGTGGACGCCGGCTATGCGGATACCGATGGCGCGCCCAAGCAGGTACTTTCCGACGTGACCTGGCTCATCGGAGCGGGCGACCGCTATGGACTTTTGGGCGAGAACGGCGCTGGCAAGTCGACGCTGCTCGACGTGATTCAGGGCAAGATTGAGCCCACGCGCGGCCGCGTGAAGATTGGCCAGACGGTGCGCTTTGGCGTGCTGTCGCAGCAGCTCGAGGAGCTCGAGCCCTACATGGGCGACACGATCCGCGAGGTTCTCGGCAACTATAAGAAGTACTACGTCATCGACGGCAAGGAGACTTCGCCCGAGAAGCTCTGCGAACGCCTGGGCTTTACGACCCAGCAGCTCTGGAGCCGCATCGGCGATCTTTCGGGCGGCCAGCGCCGTCGCCTGTCGCTGTTGCTGACGATCCTGGACGAGCCCAACGTGCTTATCCTGGACGAGCCCGGTAACGACCTGGATACCGACATGCTCGCGATTGTCGAGGATTTGCTGGACGGTTGGCCCGGCACGCTGATCCTGGTGACGCACGACCGCTTCTTGATGGAGCGCGTGACCGACCAGCAGTGGGCGCTGCTCGACGGCCACCTGACGCATATGCCCGGCGGCGTCGACCAGTACCTACGCCTGTGCAACGCCACCGCCGAGGGTGAGCCCGTGGGTGCGCCGAGCGCCAAGACCGGCACGTTTGACACCGGTGCCGCGGCAACTGCGGCCGAAAAGCCCAAGTCGAGCGGCCAGCCCAATGGTCTTTCCAACGCCGAGCGCCAGAAGCTCCGCCGCGAGGTGAGCTCGCTTGAGCGCAAAATGGAGACGCAGCGCGCTCGCGTGGAGGAGGCCGAGGCCGCGATGGCCCAGGTCGACCCCACCAACTACACGGCGCTGGGCGAGCAGCAGGCAAAGATTGACGAGGCTCACGCCGCCATGGACGAGCTGGAGATGGCGTGGCTCGAGGCGAGCGAGAAGCTCGAGGGCGAGGAGTAGGCAAGGATGATCAAGGCCGCATTTTTCGATATCGACGGCACGTTGCTGAGCTTTAAGACCCATCGGATTCCGGCGTCGGCGCAGCAGGTGCTCGACAGCTTTCGCGAGCAGGGGATTGCGTGCATAATCGCCACGGGTCGCCCGACCTACCAGATGCCGGATTGGCTGTTCGACTTGGGTTGGGATGCGTACATTACGCTTTCGGGTCAGCACTGTTTTGATGCCAAGGGCGTTTATCGCAGCTGCCCGATCGATCCGGACGACGTTGCGGTGATTGTGGACCAGGTGGCGCAGGGACGCTACGACTCACTGTGCATGCAGGGCGAGAATTCGTTTGTGAACCGTCTGTCCAAGCGCGTGGTGGCGGCTGCCGACAATGCCGGAATCTCGTATCACGAGGAGCCTTTTGAGCATGCTTTCGACGCGCCGGTTTACCAGTTCTGCGCCTTTGTGGACCCGGTCGACCAGGGCATAGTTACCGATGTCCTGTCGCATTCTACAACCACGCGCTGGTGCGACCTGTTCTGCGACATTATTCCGGCCAACGGCGGCAAGGACCTGGGCGTGGCGGCGACGCTGGAGCGCCTGGGCATCGACGCGAGTGAAGCGATTGCCTTTGGCGACGGCGAGAACGACCTGTCGATGTTCTCGGCCGTGGGCACAAGTGTGGCCATGGGCAACGCGCAGGATACCGTGAAGGCCGCGGCGACCTACGTAACGACCGCCGTGGACGATGACGGCATCTACAACGCCGCGAAGCACTTTGGCCTGTTATAGCTGCGGCTCGGCACTTGGGGACGCTCCTTTTCTGCCGGCAGCTGGGGACACTCCCTGCGCGTTGCGTGTCGTGTCGCCCTGCTTGCTCCGCGCATTTTGTGAAACACGGTTAACTTTTTAGACAATGTAGTAAGACATGGGCAACTTTTGCGGTAAAGTAATTCAAGCAAAAGTATCCAAAGGCTAACTAGAAGCCATCGCGAAAGGCGGCCCATGGCCCTGCGTGAATCTGGAGAAGACTATCTCGAATCTATTTATGTGCTCTCGGAGCGCCAGGGCATCGTTCGGTCAATTGACGTCGCCGAATACCTGGGCGTAACCAAGGCAAGTGTCTCTAAAGCCATGGCGACGCTGGAAAGCAACGGCTATGTCGAAATGGGAAAACGAGATGTTCATCTGACGGAACGCGGTATTGAGGTTGCCCGTCAAATGTGGGAGCGCCATTGCTTTTTTGTGGGGCTGCTAGAGGACGCAGGTGTAGCGCCCGAGGTTGCCTCGCAAGAGGGCTGCCACATGGAGCATTGCCTGAGCGAGGAGAGCTTTGAGAAGCTAAGATCGATGTTGGGGCGGGAAGATGTGGCGGGCCCAGCAACGGAAGCCTAATTGATCCCCAGTAGCGCGGAGTTCGCGCAAAGCGCGAACCAGCGACCGGGACCAGTAGCCCCACCAACAAAGTTCAATTCAGACAGGGAACCCCGCTAGCAAGCGATGCCCAAGAACCACCAGCAACGTCACCGCAGGCCGGGGTCGGGCTTGGTTTTGAAAACATTCCGCAGACCAGAAACGCCCCCGTTCGTAGCTCCGAAGGA
>CALJPV010000037.1:0-2595 GCA_937980385.1 uncultured Collinsella sp.
GGCTTAGAAGCAGCCATGCATTCAAAGAGTGCGTAACAGCTCACTGGTCGAGTGGACATGCGCCGACAATTCACGGGGCTAAGCGATGCGCCGAAGCGGCGGAATGTATTAAACATTGGTAGGGGAGCTTCCCCTGCGCGGCGAAGCCGGAGGGCGACCGACGGTGGAGCGCAGGGGAGTGAGGATGCTGGCATGAGTAACGAGAGCGGCGCGGGAAACGCCGCCGCCGTAAGCCCAAGGTTTCCTGGGCAAGGCTAATCCTCCCAGGGTCAGTCGGGAGCTAAGGCGAGGCCGGAAGGCGTAGCCGATGCGCAACAGGCGGACATTCCTGTACCGCCTCGGGACCGCTACGACCGAAGGGGCGACGGAGAAGGGTACGCAGGCGGGGTTCTGGACGCCCCCGTGAAAGCATGTAGGCCGCAGGGCAGGCAAATCCGCCCTGCGCACAAGGCCGAGACGCGAGACGAAGCCGCATGGCGAAGCTGCGGAGCCCACGCTCCCCGGAAAAACCCCTAGGCAGGGCCCGAGGCGCCCGTACCAAAACCGACACAGGTGGGCGGGTAGAGCATACCGAGGCGATCGGGGGAACCATGGTCAAGGAACTCGGCATAATCGCTCCGTAACTTCGGGAGAAGGAGTGCCGCTGCAGGTGGAGGGACCTAGCTCCCCGAGCCCGCGGCGGCCGCAGCGAAACGGCCCAAGCGACTGTTTACCAAAAACACAGGACTCTGCCAACCCGCGAGGGGAAGTATAGGGTCTGACGCCTGCCCGGTGCCGGAAGGTTACGCGGATGCGTTAGCACTCGTGCGAAGCGCTGAAGCCAAGCCCCGGTAAACGGCGGCCGTAACTATAACGGTCCTAAGGTAGCGAAATTCCTTGTCGGGTAAGTTCCGACCTGCACGAACGGCGTAACGACTTGGGCGCTGTCTCGACCATGGACCCGGTGAAATTGCACTATTCGTGAAGATGCGAATTACCTGCGGAAGGACGGAAAGACCCCGTGAACCTTCACTGCAGCTTGGCATTGGCCGTTGGCTCGGCGCGTAGAGGATAGGCAGGAGGCCATGAAACCGGGGCGCCAGCCCCGGCGGAGCCGCCCTTGGAATACTGCCCCCTCCGTTCCGGCGGCCTAACGCGGCGCCTTACATCAGGGCCGCGGACCGTGCCAGGCGGGTAGTTTGACTGGGGCGGTCGCCTCCCAAAGAGTAACGGAGGCGCGCAAAGGTTGGCTCAGGACGGTCGGCAACCGTCCCGAGAGCGCAAGAGTGCAAGCCAGCTTGACTGCGAGGCGGACGGGCCGAGCAGGTGCGAAAGCAGGCTCTAGTGATCCGGCGGCCCAGAGTGGAATGGCCGTCGCTCAACGGATAAAAGGTACTCCGGGGATAACAGGCTGATCTTGCCCAAGAGTCCACATCGACGGCAAGGTTTGGCACCTCGATGTCGGCTCATCGCATCCTGGGGCTGGAGTCGGTCCCAAGGGTTGGGCTGTTCGCCCATTAAAGCGGTACGCGAGCTGGGTTCAGAACGTCGTGAGACAGTTCGGTCCCTATCCTCCGCAGGCGCAAGTGGATTGAGGAGGTCTGCCCCTAGTACGAGAGGACCGGGGTGGACGGACCTCTGGTGCAGCGGTTGTCGACCAACGGCACGGCCGCCTAGCTACGTCCGGCACGGATAACCGCTGAAGGCATCTAAGCGGGAAGCCGTCTCCGAGATGAGTCCACTCTTTGGTAAGGGCCCAGGTAGACCACCTGGTCGATAGGCCGCAGGTGCAAGCGCGGCGACGCGCTCAGCCGAGCGGCACTAATAGCCCGAGCTCTTCGCATCCTCGATTAAAGCACCGAGCGCGATGCGCCATCTTCTTCCGTGCCCGCCATGCGGCCGCCAGGGTCGCCCCGGAGAAGGGTTCCTGGCAGGCTCGAATACGAAAGAGCCGCGGGGGAGCGCCCCCCGCGAGCGCGACCACAGAGGCGGGGATCACCCGGTCCCATCCCGAACCCGGCAGTTAAGCCCGCCTTCGCCGAGAGTACTGCAGCGCAAGGCTGCGGGAGGGCAGGGCGTCGCGCTCGCGGAGGGCGCTTTTCTATATGCGCCGGGAGAGGCCCGCAGGGGGATGTTGCCCCCTGCGGGCCTTTTTTGCGTTCGGATGTCGCAAGATGCTGCGATTCTCGCTGTATGCGCTCCGTGAAATCGTCGTTGGCCTGACCGGGGCTTATCTTGAATTTGGTACCATGAAGTCACATAATTTAGTAACTTTGACTCAAAGGGGAAACGCATGAAGCTGTCCCATTATGATTATCTTGTCGTCGGCGCCGGCATCTCCTCGGCGGTGTTCTGCCATGAGGCCGCCAAGCTCGGCAAGACCTGCCTTGTCATCGACCGCCGCGACCATATCGCCGGCAACATCTACACCGAGGACGTGCAAGGCATCAACGTGCACCGCTATGGCGCGCACATCTTCCACACCTCCCTGCGCCCGGTTTGGGACTACGTCAACCGCTTCGCCGAGTTCAACAACTACGTGAACAGCCCCGTGGCCGTCTACAAGGACGAGCTGTACAACCTGCCGTTCAACATGAACACGTTCTCGAAGATGTG
>CALJPV010000038.1:0-7384 GCA_937980385.1 uncultured Collinsella sp.
CGCAAAGAGGCTCCGCAGCGCGAAGCGCGATGCGGAGCCTCTTTGCATGTCCGAGGACGTTCCGGAGAGAAGTCCCCGTCCCGCCCCCGGATTCCCGGTGGGAGTTCTAGACCTTGTCGGCCTTAGTACATACCGCCGCCCTGCTGACCAGCGGTAGCAGCAGCGATAGCGTCCTCAAGCTGAGTGTTCTTGGGCACATCGGAGACGGTAGCCTCGGTGATGAGGATCAGGCTGGCGACAGAAGCAGCGTTCTGCAGGGTGACGCGGCTGACCTTGACGGGGTCGAGGACGCCCATCTCGATCATGTCGCCCCACTCGCCGTTGGCAGAGTTGAGACCCTGGCCAGCAGGCAGCTCGGCAACCTTGTCGACCACGACAGCGCCCTCAAAGCCAGCGTTCTTGGCGATGGTGGCGACCGGAGCGGTCAGAGCCTTCTTGACGATGTCGACGCCGATCTTCTCCTCGGGGTCGTCGATCTCAACAGCGTCGAGCGCAGGAGCGGCGTCCATGAAGGCGACGCCGCCGCCGGCGACGATGCCCTCCTCGACAGCAGCGCGGGTAGCCTGCAGGGCATCCTCGACGCGGTGCTTGATCTCCTTGAGCTCGGACTCGGTAGCAGCGCCGACCTTGATGACGGCAACGCCACCGGAGAGCTTGGCCAGGCGCTCCTGGAGCTTCTCGCGGTCGAAGTCAGAGGTGGTGTTCTCCATCTCGCCCTTGATCTGAGCGATGCGGGCGTCGATGGCCTCCTTGGAGCCAGCGCCGCCGACGACGACGGTGTTGTCCTTGGAGATGGTGACGGACTTAGCAGTACCGAGCATATCGGCGGTGATGTCAGCGACCTTCACGCCCAGCTCGTCCAGAGCGGCCTGGCCACCGGTGAGGACGGCGATGTCCTCGAGGATGCGCTTGCGGCGATCGCCGTAGCCCGGCGCCTTGACGGCGCAGACGTTGAGGGCGCCACGGATCTTGTTGAGGACCAGGGTCGGCAGAGCCTCGCCGTCGATGTCCTCAGCGATGATGAGCAGGCCACGGCCGGCGCGCTGGACAGCCTCGAGAACAGGCATGATGTCCTGAACGCTGGAGATCTTCTGGTCGGTGATGAGGATGTACGGATCCTTCATCACGGCCTCCATGCGGTCGTTGTCCGTGACGAAGTAAGCGGAGACATAGCCCTTGTCGAACTGCATGCCCTCGACGGTGTCGATGGTAATGTCGAACGTCTGGGAATCCTCGACGGTGATGACGCCGTCCTTACCCACGACCTCCATGGCCTCGGCGATCTTCTCGCCGACCTCGGGGTCACCGGCGGAGATGGTACCGACGGAAGCGATCTGTTCCTTGGTCTCGACCGGCTTGGCCTGCTTCTTCATCTCGGCGACGGCAGCGTTTACAGCCTTGTCGATGCCGCGACGGATGGCCAGCGGGTTGGCGCCGGCGGCGACGTTACGCAGACCGTCGTTGACGATAGCCTGGGCGAGCAGGGTTGCGGTGGTGGTGCCGTCACCCACGGTGTCGTTGGTCTTGGTGGCGACCTCCTTCACCAGCTGAGCGCCCATGTTCTCGATGTTGTCCTCGAGCTCGATCTCCTTGGCGACGGAAACGCCGTCGTTGGTGATGGTCGGGGCACCGAACGTGCGCTGCAGAGCGACGTAACGGCCCTTGGGGCCCATGGTGACGGTAACGGCGTCGGCCAGAGTGTTGACGCCCTTGGCGAGCTTGGCGCGGGCATCGGTGTTGAACGTAATGTTCTTTGCCATGGTAGGTAATCCTCCAAAAGAAATGTGACTCGCGTCGCCGCTTCCGAGTCCTATGCGGCGGACGCGTTCAAAGACGAATCAGAGATTCTGACGAGACTAGGCCTCGACGACGGCGTAGATGTCGTCGGCGCGCATGAGCAGATACTTCTCGCCGTCGACCTTGACCTCGTTGCCACCAAACTTACCGTAGATGACAACGTCGCCGACCTGAACGTCCATGGGGATGCGCTCGCCCTTGTCGTTGACCTTACCGGCGCCAACGGCAACGATGGTGCCGCGTTGCGGCTTCTCCTGAGCGTTGCTGGCGATGTACAGGCCAGAAGCGGTCTTCTGCTCGGCCTCGTCGGGCTTGACCAGGACGCGATCTGCAAGCGGCTTCAAAGACGACATGCTTGTTTCCTCCTTTTTGGGCCGCGCGGTCATGCCGCGCGGGTTAACCCTTTTTGTTTGCGTACGCGTTGAATGGTACCCACGAATGGCGGGTTATACAACACAGAGTCAAAAAATCTTATTTTTTGGCACTTAGATTTTCTGAATGCCGGGGGATAACTTAGCAGTGGCTCCCGGGGCGGACCGGAGGGCATGAAGTTTGCTGCTCTACAGTCCTGCGCAAGACGGAAAGCACATTAAGTGCTTTCCTTTGCGTGCGGAACTCGCGACAAACTTCATGCCCTCCGGTCCGCCCCGGGAGCCAGGTTGACTAATTCGGCCCCGGCATTCAGGAAAGTCAGTGCAGCAAAATGGCGATGCAGATGGTGCGAATAAGAAAGGGGCACGTTGCTGAAACGTGCCCCCTATGAGTGAGGTATGAGGCTAGCGCTCGTAGATTACGTTACCTGCCAGGTAGGTGACCTGGACCTTGGTGGCTTGGAGCTCTTGGGAGTCGATGGTGAGCGGGTTTTGGTCCAGGACTACCAGGTCGGCGTACTTGCCAGGCTCCAAGCTACCGAGGTTTTGCTCGTCGCCCGCTGCATAGGCGCTGCCCAAGGTGTAGTTGCGCAGAGCCGTTGCTGCATCGATGCGCTCGCTCGGCAACCAGCCGCCCTCGGGCCAGTGGCTTTTGGGGTCCTGGCGCGTGATAGCCGTGTAGAGCACGTTCATGCTGGTAACGGGCGTGATAGGGCTGTCGGTACCGAAGGCTTGGCGAATGCCGCGCTGCTTATAGGTTGCGAACGGCCACATGATGCGGCTGCGCTCCAGGCCCAGATCGCGCTCCGGTCCACCCGGGTCGAGTGTAATGTGGCAGGGCTGGCTCGAAGCAACCACGTTGAGCTTGCGCAGGCGGTCGATGTCCTCGGGCAGAAGGTTCTCCAGGTGCTCGAGCGTGTTATGGCCGTGCTGGGGCAGGCCGTACAGGTCGGCTGCTTCCTCGAAGATATCCAGCGCGGCATGAATCGCACCGTCACCAATAACGTGGATGCGCACGGTGTGACCGCGCTCCGCAGCCGCCAGAACCAATTTTCGCATGCGCTCAGCCGGGACTGTCAGACGGCCCTGGTCGCCCGGGAAGCGCGGATTGGTATAGGGCTCGGTGAGATATGCCGTGTGTTCACTCGACACGCCATCGAAGAACTGCTTAAAACCCGGCGCCGAAAGCAGCGCGTTGTTCGCATAACGTACCTGGAGCTCTTCTAGACGCGACTGGTCATCCAACAGCGTGGGGAACAGATGGGCACGAATGCCCAGCTTGCCGGCTGTCTGCAGTTTGTCGTAGACGTCGTCGCGGATAAAATCGCAGCCTGGCATGGGCATGAGCGACATATCGCAGATCGAGGTGATGCCCTGCTCGGCCATGCGCCTCATTTGATCGGCGTAAGCGCTTGCGATGCGATCTTCGCCCAGCCACTCAAGGCAGCGCGGCAACAACTGCATGGCAGCCGCTTCGTGAGCAATGCCCGTAAGCTCGCCGCTTGCGTCCTTGTCGTAGCTGCCGCCCGCTGGCGGCTCGCTGTCGCGCGTGACGCCGAGCGCCTCGAGTGCGCGGCTGTTGAGCCAAAGCGTGTGCCCGTCGCCCGAATACATAACGCAGGGACGATCGGGGAATGCCGCATCGAGCGACGCCTTGGTAGGATGCTCGGGCGGGTCCCAACGGTAGTCGCGCCAGCCCTGCGTCACAACCCAGGCGTCATCGGGCAGGTCCTGGGAAAACTCGAGCGCATGTTGTACCAGTGCCGCCTCGGACGTGCCCATATCCATGAGCATGTACGGCGAGGAGCCGACCGAGGTATGGAAGAAGTGCAGATGCGCATCATGGAAACCGGGGCAGACAAACTGCTCGCCGTAATCGACCACCGGCGTGGCGGCAGGTGCGGCGGCAATTACGTCATCGGGCGCACCGACTGCGACGATGCGGTCGCCCGCGATGGCAATCGCCAGCTCGCGGGCGGAATCGATGCCGTCTTGCGCGGTAAAGACGTTCTTGGAGCGAATAATCCGATCGATATGTTGCATGGGCATCCCCATCTCTGGCAGGAAATTCAACACCCCCGAGTGTACTCCCCCGCCTCGGTTACAAAATGCCAAGCGGCAAACGGCAGCTTTACCAGCCCTAGCGGCAGGTGGCATACTGGAGAGAGCCTGTACGATTTTGCGATCGAGCCAACAAGGAGCAAATCGACCATGACGAAGACCAAGGCACAGCAGATTATGGCGGCAACCGAGGTTCGCGCGGCAGACGACGTCACCGCGGCCATCCAGGATATCGCCGCCGAGTTTGAACCCTACATCATCAAGCAGCGCCGGCACTTCCATAAGCACCCGGAGCTGAGCCTTGCCGAGGAGCGCACGACTTCCGACATCGCCAACCAGCTCGACGCCATGAATATCCCCTACGAGCGTCCGCTCAAGACGGGCCTGGTGGCGACGCTTCGCGGCACCGCGCCGGATGCCTACCGCGAGGACGGCACGCCGCGCCGCCGCATCCTGCTGCGCGCCGATATCGACGCCCTGCCCGTCACTGAGCAGACCGGCGAGGAGTTCGCCAGCGTCAATGAGGGCTGCATGCACGCCTGCGGTCACGACTGCCATATCGCCATGATGCTCGGCACGTTGCAGATTCTGCGCCACATGACCGATGACATCCACGGCGAGATTCGCATCGTATTCCAGCCCAGCGAGGAAAACGGCCAGGGCGCCAAACTCATGATTGGCACGGGTGTGCTCGACGGCGTCGATGGCGCCTACGCCGCGCACATCTGGAGCGAGGTCGACGCCGGTACCGTAAGCTGCGAGCCCGGCCCACGCATGGCAAATACCGACTGGTTCCGCATCGACGTCCGCGGCACCTCGTGCCATGGCGCCATGCCCCAGCGCGGCCACGACGCCGTTATGGTTGCGGCAGAGATCGTCAACGCCCTGCAGACCATCGTCTCGCGCGAGATTAGCCCCTACGAGCCGGCTGTCATCACCGTCGGCGAGCTGCACGGCGGCACCGCGCGCAACGTTATCGCCGGCACGGCCTACCTCGCCGGCACAGTGCGCACCTACGGCGATTCGACCCACGAGGAAATGCCGGAGCTCATGCGCCGCATCGTGGAGCATACCGCGGCAGCTCTGGGCGCCGAGGCTGAGCTCACCGACTACACCATCGCCAACTACAAGGTCGAAAACGAGGTCGCCTCGAGCGAGCGCTGCCGTCAGGCTGTAATCAAGTGCCTGGGCCCCACCGGTCAAGGCCATTACCGTGGCACGCTTTCGGGCGAGGATTTTTCGGAGTACCTGCGCCGCGTGCCGGGCGTGCTCGCCTTTGTAGGTACGCGCAACCCCAAGATTGGTGCCACGTACGCCCAACATTCCTGCTTCTACAAGATCGACGAGACCGTGCTGGCAAAGGGCTCCATGGTGGCCGCCCAGTATGCTATCGACTTTTTGGCCGAGCCCACGCAAGAGGAGCTCGACGGCCCCACGATCGCCGCGGTTGCCGAGACCAACCCCGACTTGGCCGCCAAGCTGCGCTCTGCCAAGGCAACAGCCGCTGAGGCGCGCGACGCCATGCACGATGCTCGCACCGCTCGCCATGCTGCAATCAAGGGCATCCACGATGCGCGGGCTGCCGCTCGCCACGAGGAGAAGCGCGACGAGTAGCCATCACGCCCACCCATAACAACCTGGCTAGAGCAAAGCGGGGGCGAACGTTATCTCAACGTTCGCCCCCGCTTATGTGTCGACCGCTTTTCTAGCGCGTCCTCCGTCACGACAGGAAAGAGCGAAGGATGGTGAGCCAGCGTGGGGGTTCGAGGTGGATGATGTCGTCGGGGACTCCGGCGGGCGCATGGCCGCCAAAGAGTAGGCCGGCATCTACCGGATTGATGAGGCGCACGATCCATACGGCGATGACCAGCATGCACAACACGGTGACTGCAATGTCGACACCACGCTTTAGCTTGCTCGATGCCACCTCCTCGCGCACGAACGCGAGCACAAACGCAATCGGCACCACCCAAAACAGCGGATGGTAGGCAAAGGCCGCCGCAAAATCGAGACGCAGCGCCGCCAGCCACGCCCTCGTCATGCCGCATCCCGGACAAGGAGCGCCCGTCATCATTCGAAAAATGCAGCCGATATCGAGCAGGTAGAGCGCGAGCCAGGCGACAAAGAGCGCGCCGGTGCAAAAAAGGGCGCGGCGAAGGAGCTCTGCCGTGCCCCTATGTCCCTGGGAGCTGTTCACGCCGCCCTTATTGTTAGGCACGAGCGCCAAGGCGAGTGTTGTAAGCCGTTGCCATGGCATTGGTATTATTGATGATGATGTTCATAGCGAAGATGGGACCAAGGCCGCACAGGAGCGCGCCGAAGATCTGCCACAGAAGAACGGTGGTGCCGTTTTCCTGGAACACCAGGCCGTAGCGAGGAGCGTTGGCCTGCAGGCGGTTGCCAATCTTGTAATACCAGTAGTACGCGTAGAAGCCGCAGGTCACAAACGATAGAAGGATGAATTCCGCCAGACCCGGCGTGTAATCGCCGTCATCCTGACACAACGTGTTGACGTCGCGTGCCAAGCAATACAGGAAGTAGAACGAATAGATACCGCAGGTCACAAGAGAGAGCAGCAGCCAGCCGATCAGGCTGCGGTCAGCCTTAATGGGGCCATAGCCCATCGGAGCGGATGCGGACTGTTGGGCGTATTGACCGGTGTACTGCTGCTGAGGCTGGGGCACGGGCTGAATAGCCTGGGCCGGAGCGGGCTGGGGCTGCGGGGCCGGAGCGGCAGAAGCGGCACCAACGGCGGATCCGCAAACAGGGCAGAATTTGGCATCATCCGAAATGGGAGAACCACAAGTGGGACAGAACATGAGCCTCTCCTTTTCCTAAGGCGTCGCACGCCTTCAAACCTTACACGTCTACGTTCTCAACAATAGCCGCGACGTTGTTGCGCAACATTGACCAATTTCCGAGAAATTTTGCTGCAACCGTTTTCCCAGGCATTTTCTTGCTTTCGCAGTAGAAAAAGGCACCCCGGGCTCAGTTGCCCAGGGCGCCTCGACCGGCTATTCGGTTTGATTGTTTTCGGCAGCAGGATTATCGCCCGGCTCATCCGCCGGCGTGGCAACGGCATCCCAATCGGGCTCCGCAGGCGTCGCCTCGGACGCCGGTGCGGGGACAGGAGCAGGTGCCGGGGCAGGGGCAGG
>CALJPV010000039.1:0-34310 GCA_937980385.1 uncultured Collinsella sp.
TAGGGTGGGGGAAGGGGTGGGGAAAGGTGTTGAAAAATGGGGCGGTTCCCCATATTATTAATGACGTCGACAGGCGGGGTGGTTCCCCGCGTACGTGCCATCTGAGTAACCGAGGGGAGGGCGCACATGGGAATGACTGGTGCATACGAGCGCAATCTCGATGCAAAAGGTCGTCTGTCCCTGCCTGCACCCCTTCGCGAGGAACTTGGAGAGCACGTTCGCGTGTTCAAAGCCCTGGATGTCGATGCTCTGTACGTGTTCTCTGCCGAGGCCTTCGATAAGTGGGTCGAAGGGCTCTTCGCGGGTCGTGAGGGCCACGAGGGTTTTAACCCGCGTGACATCAACGACCAGAAGCTCATGAGGGCGATCAACAAGCGCACCACGTCGATGGATGTGGACAGCGCCGGTCGTATCGGTCTTTCTGAGTCTCTCCGCAAGCAGGCAAACCTTGACCGCGAGGTCACGGTTGTGGGCAACTACGACCACCTTGAGGTTTGGGACCGCGCCGCGGCCGATGAGGACGATGACGACGAGGCTCTGCTTGACCTCTTCTTCTCGTAAGGGCAAGGCACGAGTAACGGATGGAGCGTGGGATCTTGACACAAGAATATCGGCATGAACCTGTCATGCTCGGCGAAGTGCTTGAGTCGCTGCAGCTCAAGAGCGGCTCCGTTGTCTGCGATTGCACCCTTGGCGGTGCCGGTCATTCGGTAAAGATGGCCGCGCAGGTGGGGGAGACGGGCCTTTTGCTCGGCGTCGATCAGGACGACATGGCCCTCGAGGCCGCTGGTGCCCGTCTGGACCGCGAGGTTCCCGGCGTCCCGCACCAGCTGCTGAAGGGCAACTTCGGCGACTTGGACGAGCTGCTTTGCTCGGCCGAGGTGCCCGGGGTCGATGGCTTCCTGTTTGACTTGGGCGTTTCGTCACCGCAACTCGATATCCCTGGCAGGGGCTTTTCGTATAACGAAGATGCTCCATTGGACATGCGGATGGATCCGGGTAACAACACCCTAAACGCAGCTGAGGTCATCAACACCTATAACGAACACGACCTCGCCCGGATTCTACGCGTCTACGGCGAAGAGAAGTTCGCCTCGCAGATCGCGCGCGAGATTGTGCGCCGTCGCGAGCAAGAACCGATCGAAACTACAGGCCAATTTGTCGAGATCATCAAGGCTGGCATTCCGGCTGCCGCTCGTCGGCATGGTGGGCACCCGGCCAAGAAGAGCTTCCAGGCCATTCGCATCGAGGTCAACCACGAGCTCGATGTGCTCGAGAGGGGGCTTGATGCCGCCACCAGGTGGCTCAACCCGGGCGGACGCATCTGCGTCATCTCGTATCACTCGCTCGAGGACCGTATCGTAAAGAACCACTTTAAGGAGATGAGCCAGGGGTGCACGTGCCCGCCGGAGATTCCGGTGTGCGTGTGCGGCAACGTGCCGATACTCAAGGTCATCACCCGCAAACCCTTGGTTGCCCAACCCGATGAGGTTGCGCGCAACCCTCGGGCGAGATCAGCCAAAATCCGCGTGGCGCAGCGCCTGTAGGCGCGACCGCGCGAAATTGGACCTCCCGCTCGCACCATAAACGAAGCTTAAACACACTACCAACGTACTCGGGATGGGAGGCGGCATATCATGGGCTATAACACCTCAAACGCAGCACTCGCCTATGATATGAACGCCATGCCCGCCTACCGCGAGGCACCGCAGGCGCCCGTTGCCCCTCGTGAGCAACGCACGCCGCGTTTTGATGTCTACACGGGCGCGGGCCGTCAGGCAAACCAGGCGGTAAGCCCGGTTTTCATGAGCGTTCTTAAAACGGTTTGCATCATCGCGGCTGTCTTCATGACGATCGGTGTCGCCCGCGTGGCACTTGCCGGTGTCACGGCTCAGGTGCTCAACGGCAACGCAGAGCTTGCCAGCACGCTCGAGAAGGCGACCGACGAGAGTTCTAACCTTGAGGTCATGCATTCGGTCTATGGTGCCGACACGCGTATTCGCGATCTTGCGGGCGCCTATGGCATGGTGGAGCCCAGCGAGAGCGTTACGCTTGACTTTTCGCAGGATGCAGCCGCGGGCGCTAGCTCGACTGCGGCCGCTCAGTAAATAAGACGGTAGCTGAGTATGACAAATGACTATCGCCGCGGTTCCGACGGGGACCACGGGTCTGGACGTCCCTCCTCGCGGGGACGTTCTGGTTATCAAGGAACGGGTCGGCCATCTTACAACGCGGGGCCGTCCTATGGCAACGACCCTGCGTCGCGTCTTCGTGGCTCGGGCGGACCTCGGGTACGCAATACGGGCGCGCGCAAGGGGTCGTCGTCTGAATGGGTTACGGGAGCGCCGCTGCCTCGCCGCGATGTCGTTATGGGCTGTATCGGGGTTGGCCTTGCCGCGGGCGTCTTCCGTCTTGCCGAATACCAGATCGTGAATGCTGACAAGCTGCGCGAGCGTGCGGACGCGCGTCGTCTGCTTTCACAGACGCTCTATGCCAAACGTGGCACTATCTACGACCGCAACGGCAACGTGCTGACGTCGTCGGTCGAATGCCGCAATGTCGCCGTGAACCCTCAGCTTGTCGAGGACGTCGACAAGACGGTCTCGGCGCTGGTCAAGGCCACCGGTATCGATAAAAAGACCTGTCGCAAGCTGGTACTGTCTGATGGTTCCTGGGTGTATATCAAGCGCCAAGTCGACGAGGATGACGCTGCCGCCCTGGAAAAGAAGAATCTACCCGGCGTGCTCTTTGAGCAGGCGATGAAGCGGGTTTACCCGTATGGAAACCTGGCTTCTCAGGTGCTGGGCGTCGTGAACGTGGACAACGCTGGCCTGACGGGACTCGAAAAACAATACGATGAGCTTCTGACCGGAACGAATGGCTCTCTTGTGCGCGAGCGCGCAAGAGATGGCGGCTACATCGCGGGCGGTGCCTATAAAAAGGTTGCCGCGATCGATGGCGTGGATATCGTGACGACGATCGACGTCAACATTCAGCGCGCCGCGGAAGATGCCTTGGCCGAGGCGGTCGAGAAGACGAAGGCCAAAAACGGGTCGGCCCTGGTGACCGACCCGACGACTGGAGAGATCCTGGCCGCCTGCTCGTATCCGACCTACGACCAGACCAATTTGGAAAACGCCAAGACCGAGGACATGAACCTTCGTCTGGTGACGGATGCCTACGAGCCCGGCTCGGTCTTTAAGACGCTGGTTGCGGGCGCCGGATTTGATTTGGGCGTTGTGCGCCCGAGCACATCGTTTGAGGTTCCCGCGAGTATCAAGGTGGGCGACGATACCGTTACCGATGCCGACAAGCGTGACTACACCATGACAATGGACGTACGCGAGATGATGCGCCGTTCGTCCAATGTCGGTTTTGTCCTTGTGGGGCGCAAGATCGGTGCCGATGATTTTGCCACCTATGTGGACAAGTGGGGTATCGGTCATAGCTCCGGTGTCGATTTTCCGGGTGAGAGTCTGGGCATCGTCAAGGAGCGCGACCAGTACGATGGTGCCACCTTGGGTGCTATGAGCTTTGGCCAGGCGCTGTCCGTCTCGCCGATTGAGGTCGCACGTGCCGTGGGCGGCATCGCGAACGGCGGCGTGATGATGACTCCGCACTTCTATAAGTCGAGCAAGGGCGATGAAAAGGATTGGGGCGAGGGGGATCGCGCGATTTCCGAGGAGGCCGCCTCGCAGGTGACATCGTGTATGCAGACGGTCGTTGCCGAGGGAATGGGTGTTGGCGGCGCGGTGGACGGCTACGACGTGGCGGGCAAGACCGGTACGGCCGAGCGCGCCGATGAGAACGGCGGCTACCTCAAAGAGAACTACATGTCGTCTTTTATGGGGTTTGCCCCGGCGCAGTCGCCCAAGGTCCTGTGCTATATCACCCTTGACGGAACCCCGTCAGGCTCCGATGCCGCCGCAGTGCCGTTCCAGTCCATTATGGCCAGTGCGCTTGACGTGTTGGGTGTCCCGCGCACCAAGTAGGGGGTTACTATCTATGAAATGGCCAGTCGGTTAATCCGGGTTGTTCACACGCCCTGCACCACGCGTAGGCGGCGCTGGGATACAATACGCCGATAGCATTATTAGGTTTACAGGGGAGCTGCAATGATAGAGATCGCCGTCAACAATCTCGCGGCCGCAACAGGGGCCCGAACCGTGACGGGAGAAGCCGATCGGGTATGCCGCGGTTGCGTTATCGACTCGCGCCAGGTTGAGGAGGGCACGATATTCGTCGCCTTCCCGGGTGAAAAGGTCGACGGCAACGACTTTGCTTCCCGTGCCATCGAGTCGGGTGCCGGCGCCGTAGTGATGACGCGCGAGCCCGATGCCGAGCTGCTTTCGCTGGCCCATGAGAAGGGCTGCGCCATCCTGCATACCGATGACCCCGAGGAGTTTTTGCTGCGCCTGGCTCACGCTTATCGTTTGGAGCTTGGCTGCCTGGTAATTGGCATTACCGGCTCTATCGGCAAGACGACGACCAAGGACGTGCTCGCCGCGGTGCTCGCCAAGCGCTATCGCGTTTGGGCAACCAAGGGCAACTACAACAACCTGATCGGTATGCCGCTCACGGTGCTGGCGGCCCCTGCCGACACCGAGGTTCTGGTGCTCGAGATGGGCATGAACCATTTCCACGAGATTGAGCGCATGTCTCAGTCCGCCAATCCCAACCTTGCCATTGTGACCAAGATCGGCACCTCCCATATCGGTATTCTGGGCAGTCGCGAGAATATCGCTCGTGCCAAATCCGAGATTGTTGGCGGCATGTGCGCCGCCGGAGACCTTCTCCCGTTGCTGGTTTTGGGTGGTGAGGACGACTTTACCCCGTTCATCCGCGACACCTTTGCCGCGCCTGCGGGCGTCGACGTGATGCTTGCGGGCGTCTCGGACGACGATGAGGTCCGTGCGTGCGACATTCGCATTGATGACGAGGGACGCCCGGTCTTTACGCTCGATTTTGGCTTGGGCGAGACTATCGACACACTGCTTGCCATTCCCGGCGCGCAGTCCGTTCCCAATGCCGTCAAGGCCGCGGCGGTTGCCTATCGTCTTGGCGTGACGCCCGAGCAGATCGATGCCGCCTTTAGGGGTCTTACGATTACCGGGCATCGCCAGGAAATCAAGCGCGCCAAGAGCGGCGCTCGCGTCATCGACGACTCATATAACGCCAGTGCCGAATCGATGGCAGCCGGCCTCGACCTGCTGTGTTCGCTTTCGTGCACGGGTTCGCGCATGGCGGTTCTGGGCGAGATGGGCGAGATGGGCGACGAGGCTCCTCGCATGCATGAGCTGGTGGGCGCCTATGCGGCGGCCAAGAAGCTCGATATGCTCGCATGTGTCGGTGGTGAGCTTGCCCAGCGTATGGCCGAGGCCGCGCGCATGATGGGTATGGATGAGGACCGCATTCAGGTGTTCTCCGACTATCAGCAGGTGCTCGACCGTATGGGCGGCGCTCTTGAGCAGCATGATGTCGTGCTGGTCAAGGGCTCACGCTTCGTTGAGCTCGATCGCTTTGTGGAAGGTGTGTGCTAGTCCATGTTCGGCAATCCTTCGTATCCTACGTACCAGGCATTTTTGGGATTGGGCATCGCCGCCGTCATCGCGATGCTGCTTATGCCGTGGTGGATTAAGCTCCTGAAGGTCGAGGGCATCGGCCAGCAGGTTCGCGCCGATGGCCCCAAGCGTCACCTGATTAAGCAGGGCACGCCCACCATGGGTGGCGTCATCATCCTGGTTGCCGTTTCGCTGACCTGCCTTTTGATGGGAAAGCTCACCACCGAGCTCGTGCTTGTGCTGCTCGCCACGCTGGCAACCGGCGTTCTTGGCCTCATCGACGACCTGACTTCTGTCACGCACGGCCGCTCGCTCGGCCTGACGCCTCACGCCAAGATGATTGGCCTTACCCTCATCTGCGTTACCTTTACCGTGCTTGCTGTCAACTGGTGCGGCGTCGCCCCCGAGATTCGTTTCCCCGGTGGCCTGACGATCGACCTTGGTGTGCTCTCGACCACCATTTGCGGCCTCTCTTTTCCGTGGCTCTACCTTGTCTTTTGCTGGCTGATGATCGCGGGCCTTTCCAACGCCGTAAACCTCACCGACGGCTTGGACGGTCTTGCCGGCGGCACCTCCATGATCGCCATGCTGGCCATGGCTGCCATGGCGTTTTTGCACGGCGATGTGAACCTGTCCATCTTCTGCACGGCGTGCGCCGGCGCCTGCCTGGGCTTTTTGTGGTTCAACTGCTATCCGGCGAGCATCTTTATGGGCGATACCGGCTCGCTTGCCCTGGGTGCCGCTTTTGCCTGCACCTCCATCATGACCAACACCGAAGTCGTTTCCCTCATCATCGGCGGTCTGTTTATCGTCGAGACCCTGTCGGTCATGATCCAGGTTGTCTATTTCCACTTTACGCACAAGCGCGTCTTCCTTATGGCGCCCATTCATCATCATTTCGAAAAGAAGGGCTGGGCCGAGACCAAGGTCGTCATCCGTTTTTGGATTGTCGCCGCGGCCTTCGGAGCCCTGGGCCTCGCGTTGTTCTTCCAGTTGGGATAGTGGTCTTTCATGCCTCTTGCTGATGTCTTTAGCCTGCTCGTTTTGGGCCAGGGTAAGTCCGGTCTTGATGTCGCTCGCTGGGCGCTTGCGCACCCCGAGCGTGTGAGTGCCGTTACCGTTTACGGTGGCGGCACGTCCGAGCCCAACGATGCCACGCGCTCGCTCGAGGCGCACGGGGCATCGTTTGTCTACGGAACCGAGCAGGTCGAGGGCGCGTTTGATGTATGCGTGACGTGTCCGGGCATTTCGGAGTTCTCGGCATTCTTTAAGGCTGGCCGTGATCACGCTGCCCAGATTATGGGTGAGCCCGAGTTTGCCTACCGTCTGTCTCCCCAAAATTGGATTGCCATTACGGGCACCAACGGCAAGACGACAACCACGTCACTGACCGATTACCTGCTTAAGGCAGCGGGCGAGGCGAGCGTTGCTGTCGGCAACATTGGCGAGCCTCCGGTGAACGAGATCGATGGCCGTGCGCATAACGAGTGGTTTGTGGCGGAGCTTTCGAGCTATCAGATCGCAACGACCCAGGAGCTTCACCCCCGTGTGGCGGTGCTGCTCAACATTACCCCCGACCATCTGGGCTGGCATAAGAGCCATAAGAACTATGCGCTCGCCAAGATTAAGCTCTTCGAGAATATGGTCGACGATGACCTGGTGATTGTTGACGTCGAGGATGCCGGTATCCACGAGTTCGATGAGTACATCTATGTTCCGGGCCGTCGCATCTGCAAGGTTGCTTTTGACGAGCCTGTGGGCGAGGACGCCGCATTTGTGCGCGATGGCAAGATGGTCGTTCGTCTGAAGGGCGTCGAGACCCCGCTCGTCGATACGTCCGAGCTTAAGATTTCGGGCCATCACAATGTAATCAATGCCCTGTGTGCTGCCACGGCGGCCCTGACGGTCGGCGCCGATGTTGACGGTGTGTGTCGCGGCCTGGTCTCGTTCCAGCCGCTGGAGCACCGCGTTGAGCCCTGTGGCGAGATCGATGGCGTGCGCTATGTTAACGATTCCAAGGCAACGAACACCGATGCGGTCGAAAAGGCCCTGACGGCGTTTCCCGATGACGATGTGATCTTGCTGCTCGGCGGTCACGATAAGGGCACGCCGCTCGAGTCCTTTGCCCGCGTTGTGATGGATAACGTTCGCTCGGTGGTCTGCTTTGGCGACGCGCGCGAGCGCTTTACCGCCGCTATGGACGAGGCGGATGTCGACGGTGATGTCGATATCGCCCAGGCCGACGACCTGCGCGATGCCGTGGACGTTGCCCGTTCGCTCTCGAGCCGCGGCGATGTGATCTTACTGTCGCCCGCCTGCTCTTCGTTCGATGAGTTCTCGGGCTACGAGGAGCGCGGTCGCGTGTTTAAGGACTATGTGGCCCAGCTTGCCGCTGCGTCCAATACGCAAATGGAATAGGGGTTGCCGGTGAGAGAGGAGAGCCCCCGACAGAATATGAGGAGGCCCGACTCGGACCGTGCTTCCTCGCAGCGCAGCACGCCGCACGCCGGTCGTCGCACGCAGGGCATCGGCGAACGTTATATCGCCGGCGTCCCCGCACGTATCATGCGACCCCGCCTGGTCTTTTTGACCTGCCTGTTCTCGCTGGTCTGTTTTGGCCTGCTTATGGTGTACTCGGCATCTTCAGTCGAGGCGCTTCACGAGAACGACTCCGCGACCTACTTTTTGTTCCGGCAGTTTATGTTCACTGTCGTCGGTGTTGCTGCCCTCGAGTTCATCGCGCGCGTTGCACCCGATAGCTGGTTTGGAGAAGGGGCGCTTAAACTTGCCCTTATCGCTATGATGATCTTGCTGCTTGCGGTGTTCCTCTTTGGTAGCGGCAGCCGTGGCGCTACGCGTTGGCTGAGCATTGCCGGCATTCAGTTTCAGCCATCGGAGTTTCTCAAGCCGTTTGCCATTGCCTATTCTGCCATCATGCTCGATCGCGTGTTTTCGCCCGGCGGTAACATCAATGAGTTCCTTAAGGGCATGGGCTTATATTTGGGCATATCGCTCGTCTTGATTTTTATTCAGCCCGACTTTGGCACCATCTTGATTATTCTGTTGACGATCATGTGCATGGCGCTCTTTGCCGGCCTTGACCCAAAATACATTATCGGTGCGATTCTTGCTGGCGCCGTCATCATCGTGATCGCTCTTGTCGTCGAGCCGTACCGTATGGTGCGCATTCAGGTTCTCTTGAACCCTTGGGCAGATGAATATGGAGACGGGTATCAGGCAACGCTCGCCATTATGGCGTTTGCTTCGGGCGGACTGTTCGGCCGCGGTATCGGCAACTCAACCATGAAGTACTCGTATTTGCCCGAGGCACACAACGACTACATCCTGGCCATCATTGGCGAGGAGGTTGGCTTTTTGGGGACGCTGCTGTTTTTCTTGGTGTTTGCGATGCTGATCTACTCGGCGTTTCGAATTGCCGAGCAGGCCGCCGATCGTCGCGGGGCGCTCATGGCTTCGGGCTCTGCGGTTATCCTCGCGGTGCAGTTTTTGATCAACGCGCTGGGTATTCTCAACGTGTTTCCTATGACGGGTAAGCCGCTGCCGTTTATCAGCTATGGTGGCTCGTCGATTATCGTGTCGCTCATGCTCGCCGGGCTTATTTTACGCGTCTCGCACGAGAGCGCTCGACGCGATGAATACGATCGTCGTCGCGATAGCTTTGCCGTTATGGACGAGAGCACTGCCGGTGTTCCCCATACGCGTGGGGAGCGCTCGTCGCGTGGCGGTTTTACCGTCTTGAACGGTTTTGCTTCGGAGTCGGATGCCCGTCCGCGCTCGGCGCCGCAGAGTCGCCCACAACGACCGACGCCGCGCAATACGGGTGGCGGATATAATCGGATCGACTTGAATTCGGACCCGTCGGCGCGCTTGCGCACCGACGACCAGGGGCCGCGCGTACGAAGGGACTACCATGACCGATAAGATGACCGTTGCTATCGCAGCCGGCGGCACGGCGGGACATATCAACCCCGCACTCGCCTTGGCCGAGGAGCTACGTGACCGTGGCCACGACGTTGTGTTTGTGGGTCAGTCGCATAAGCTCGAGGGTCGTCTGGTTCCCGAGGCAGGGTTCGATTTTGTGCCGATTACGGTTACGGGCTTCGACCGCTCTCGCCCTTGGACGGCGTTGAGCTCGCTGTGGCGTGTCTATAAGGCGAAGCGCACGCTCGGCAGCCATTTTTCTAAAGCCTGCAAGCCCGATGTCGCTATAGGTTTTGGCGCCTATGTCGAGGTCCCGCTTCTGGGCTGGTGCAAAGACGCGGGCATTCCGTATCTGCTGCACGAACAGAACTCCGTTCCGGGCCTTGCTAACAAGATGATGAGTTCGCATGCCGCCCGCGTTTGCATCTCGGTGCCGGCAGCACGTTCCGTGTTTGAGCGCGAGGGCGATCCTGACCATGTGCTCATGACCGGCAACCCCGTGCGCCGTTCTGTGATCGAGGGAGATCGGGTTCGCGGTCGCAGGGCTCTCGACGTGCCTGAGGACGCCACACTCCTGCTGGTTTTTGGCGGCTCACTTGGTGCTCAACATCTTAATGAGCGCGTGGCTTCGCTTAAAAACGAGTTGCTCTCGCGGGATAATCTCTATGTTTTGCATTCGACGGGCGCCGATGGCTTCGAGGACACCGAGCGTGCTCTTGCCCTGATGCCCGAGGAGGCGAAGCGGTATCGCGTCCAGCCCTACATCGACAATATGGGCGATATGCTGGCCGCGGCCGATTTGGTCCTCTCGCGCTCGGGCGCTTCGAGCGTTGCCGAAATCGCGGCCCTTGCCACACCTTCGGTACTGGTGCCGTATCCGCATGCGACGGCCGATCATCAGACCACCAATGCCCGCTATCTGGTCGATGCCGGTGCCGGCGTGCTCTGCGCCGATGCCGATATCGATACCCAGGCGTTTGCCGATGAGCTGCTGCATCTTATCGATGATGCGCAGGCGCGCGATGCCATGCGTCAGGCGGCTCGCGGTTTGGCCCAGGACCGCGCTGCCGCCCTTTTGGCAGACGCGGTAGAAGGATTGCGTTAGTTAGACGGGATATCGCGGGTCGCCCTCGCGCGGATGCGGTAGGTGCGGTACAGTAGACGGGTTACAGGCAGTGTTTACGCAAGGAGTACACGAGCACATGGCTGATTCCCAGACTGCAACCTCCGCGCCCGATTTCAAGAGCGCCCATTTTATCGGTATCGGTGGCGCCGGCATGAGCGGCATCGCCCTCGTCCTTCACGAGCGCGGCTATGTCGTTACCGGCTCCGACCTTAAGACGTCGCGCTATATTCGCCAGCTTACCCGCGCCGGCGTGAAGGTGCATGTGGGCCATGAGGCCGCCACCATCGACGAGGTCAAGCCCGACGTCGTCGTGGTCTCTACCGCTATTCCCGAGTCCAACCCCGAGCTCGTCCGTGCGCGCGAGCTGGGTATTCCCGTGTGGCCTCGCGCCAAGATGCTCTCGGCTCTGGGCCACGGCTACACCACCGTCGCCGTCGCCGGTACTCACGGCAAGACCACGACCTCTTCGATGTGTGCCACCATGCTCGACCGCATGGGTCTGGACCCCAGCTTCCTGATCGGTGGCATTGTCGAGGGCTACGATACCAACGGCAAGAACGGCTCGGGCGACTATTTTGTCGCCGAGGCGGATGAGTCCGACAGCTCCTTCCTGTTCCTTAACCCCAATGTGGTCATCGTGACCAACGTCGAGGCCGACCATCTCGATCATTACTCGGGTATCGAGGAGATCGAGGCCACCTTCGCCAAGTTTATGAGTCTGGTGGGCGAGGACGGCACGGTCATCGTCTGTGGCGAGGACCCGCATCTGGTCGAGCTTGCCAAGTCGACGGGCCGTCATGTGCTTTCCTATGGCTTTGCCGAGACCAACGACATCGTCTGCGTGCATCCGGATGTCAAGGGCATCCAGAGCGACTTTATCGTTCGCTTTGAGGACGGCACCGAGCACGCTGTCGAGATTAAGAGCAACCCCGGTCGTCACAACATGCTCAACGCCACGGCCGTCTTGACCGTCGCCCATGTCCTAGGCCTCGATATCGACGCCGCCGCTAAGGCACTTTCGAGTTTTGAAGGCGTCCGCCGTCGCTTTACCCACGTGGGCGATATCGACGGCATCACGGTGGTTGACGATTACGGCCATCATCCCACCGAGATCAAGGCGACGCTCGCTGCTGCCTCTTCGCTGGGCTACAAACATGTCGACGTCGTGTTCCAGCCGCACCGCTATTCGCGCCTGCAGGCTCTGTGCGATGACTTTGCCGACGCATTCGCCAATGCTGACAAGCTGCTGTTGATTGACGTGTTCTCTGCCGGCGAGATGCCCATCCCGGGCGTCACGTCCAAGATGCTTGCCGATACCGTGCGCGCCAAGCATCCCGGCAAGGAGGTCGTGTACTGCTCGAGCCGTCTTGAGCTCAATGAGGAGCTCGAGAAGATGGTGGGCGAGGGCGATTTGCTGCTTACCATGGGCGCCGGCGACGTCACGACGGTCGGCCCCGAGTTCATCGAGTATCTGACTGCCAAGAAAGACGCTTAAACCCCATGGGTCTGTTTAACGCCGTCATGGCGCTTTCGGGCATGATCGATACGGACGTAATTGAGGATGAACGCCTCGCGCGCCATACGAGCTATCGTATCGGCGGCAAGGCGGACCTCTTTGTGACGTGTCACAGCTATCATGCCTTGCGTCGCGCCGTGGCGGTGCTCGATCGTGAGCAGGTGCCGTGGGTCATTATCGGCAAGGGATCTAATCTGCTTGTTGCCGATGCAGGCTATCGCGGCGCCGTCATTTCGTTGGGGCGTGAGTTCCAGCGTACGGTTGTCGCCGAAGACGGTTGTACGCTGACGGTCGGTGCGGGCGTGATATTCGCTCGCCTAGTCAACGACGCGCTGTCGCGCAGCCTTTCGGGCCTTGAGTTTGCGGTCGGTATTCCCGGCTCCGTTGGCGGCGCCGTGTCCATGAATGCCGGCACGCGAACCGAGTGGATTGGCTCGCTGGTCGAAGATGTCGTTACGTTTGACCCGAGCTCCGGCATCAAGCATTACGCGGGCTCGGAGATCGCTTGGGGCTACCGTGAATGCAGCCTGCCGCGTAACGAGATCATTCTGGAGTGCGTGCTCAAGCTCAAACCTGCGCCCAAGGCCGATATCCGTGAACGTATGGAGCGGTACCTGACGCGGCGTAAGCGCACACAGCCCATGGGCTGTGCATCCTGCGGGTCGGTATTTCGCAACCCGCCCGATGCGAGCGTGGGCAAGCTTATCGAGGATTGTGGATTAAAGGGTTTTTCGGTTGGCGGCGCGGAAGTTTCGCCCGTACACGCTAATTTTATCGTTAATAACGGAACCGCCTCGGCCGATGACGTGGCCGCGGTTATCAGACATGTGCACGGAAAGGTGAGGGAGGCGTATGGCATCGAGCTCAGACCGGAAGTTAAATTCCTCGGCTTCTAGAGCATCGAAACCAACCTTCCGCCGCGCCGGAGGGCGTTCCGGCGCACCGTCTCAGCCTCAACGTAAGTCCGTTATGCCTTCTAAGCCTGCTGGGTCCGTGCGGCCTGCCAAGCGTTCGACTGCCGGTTCGCAGCTTGGCGGACGCCCCGCGGCCAAAAAGGTTGCTCGTCCGGTGGCACGTCCCTCGGTGACGCTCAAACCGGCGATGGGCGCCAAACCTTCTCGCCCCATAGCGTCGCCCAAGTCCTCGTTGGGGGCAAAGGTGACGCGTCCCGGTCGCGCGCTGGGTGCATCTAAGCCACGTATTCTGACGTCGGTGTCGGCTTCCGCAAAACCGCAATCGGGCAAAAAGGGCTCTAATCCGCTGTCATCGATCGGCGCCCTGGCAAATCATGCGGCGGGTGCCGCTTCTGCCGTTAAGGGCAAGGGCAAAATCGTGGGTGGCATTCTTGCCGCTTTGGCAGTGCTTGCAGTCGTTGCCGTCGTCGTCATTAACTCTGGCCTGTTCGCCGCTACCGATATTCAGATCCAGGGCAGCGAGCATGTGACCAAGCACGATGCCATCCAGCTGATCGATCTGCCCGAGGACACGTCGCTGTTCAATGTGAATCCCGACCAGATCACCGAGGGCCTCAAGCAAAATCCGTGGGTTTCGGGCGTGGATGTTCAGCGTCAATTTCCCCATACGCTCATCATCACGCCGACGGAACGCAAGGTTATCGCAATTGCCTACATTAGCTCCGACGATCTTGCATGGGCGATCGGGGACGATGACACATGGATTGCACCGCTGTCTACCTCGGTCGATGTTGACGACCAGGGCAATGTCATCACAACGGGGGAGGGTGCCAACACCCTAAACGGCATCGATGCCGCCCTGGCGCTCGCCAAACATTACGGAGCCGTGCTGCTGACCGATGTCTCGGCCGATGTCGCGCCGGTTTCGGGGCAAGCGGTAAATTCCAAGGCGGTCAAGGCCGGCCTGGATTACGTCCGCGGATTCTCGAGCGAGTTCCTGGGCCAGGTCAAGGATATTTCCACGCCCTCGGTCGAGGCCATCTCGGCGAATCTCGATAACGGTATCGAGGTGTCGCTCGGAGATTCGGATGACATTGCCAAAAAGGAGCGTATCGTTACCAAGCTGCTTTCGCAGGTGGAGGGCGTGACGTATATCAACGTTCGATCTCCTGGCAACTATACGTTTAGGAACGCACCGACCTCGTAGCGTCTTCTGGCCTTTGTTGATGGGGCATACCGCGCCGTTTATCTGGTTTGTTTGGTTTTCACCGTCAATTATTTGACTGATACGTTCATAATGTGCAAACATAATACGGTTTACCTTTGCATTTACTTTCAACTTGAAGGTTAATGTGCGCAGGGGTCAACCCATGCTATGGCAATAACCTTTGTTCGGAGGACCGACATGCACGAGACAGAGATCAACAACTACCTTGCCGTCATTAAGGTGGTCGGCGTCGGCGGCGGCGGTACCAACGCGGTCAATCGAATGATCGAAGAGGGTATCCGCGGCGTCGAGTTTGTTGCCATCAACACCGATGCTCAGGCACTCGCGATCTCTGATGCCGATATCAAGGTGCACATCGGCACCGACCTGACCCGCGGCCTGGGCGCTGGCGCCAACCCCGAGGTCGGCCGTAAGGCCGCCGATGAGTCCCGCGACGACATCGCCGAGGCGCTCGCTGGCGCCGATATGGTGTTCATCACCTGCGGCGAGGGCGGCGGCACCGGTACCGGCGCTGCCCCCATCGTTGCCGATATCGCGATGAACGAGGTCGGCGCGCTGACCGTCGCCGTCGTGACCAAGCCCTTTACGTTTGAGGGCCGCAAGCGCAAGAAGAGCGCCGAAGAAGGCATTAAGACGCTTTCCGACTGCGTCGACACCATGATCGTTATCCCTAACGACAAGCTGCTCGACATCGCCGAGAAGAAGACCACCATGCTTGAGGCCTTCGCAATCGCCGATGGCGTCCTTTCCCAGGGCACCCAGGGCATCACCGACCTCATCACCGTCCCCGGTATCATCAACCTGGACTTCGCCGATGTTAAGACCATCATGAAGCAGGCCGGTACCGCCATGATGGGTATCGGTACCGCTTCTGGGGACACCCGTGCCGTCGACGCTGCCCAGCAGGCTATTTCCAGCCCGCTGCTCGAGAGCTCCATCGATGGCGCTACGCGTGTCCTGCTTTCCATTGCCGGTTCCAAGGACCTGGGTATTCAGGAGATCAGCGACGCTGCCGACGTTGTCGCCAACGCCGTCGACCCCGAGGCCAACATCATCTTCGGTACCGTTGTGGACGAGTCCCTGGGCGATCAGGTGCGTATCACCGTTATCGCTACGGGCTTCTCCGACTCCAACGTCAACCGTCAGGACGAGCTCTTCGCTGCTCAGCAGTCCCAGAGCAAGGCCGCTGCTTCTGCCGAGCCGCAGCGCACCGCTCCTGCCACGAGCCCGGCTCAGGCTGCCCCGACTCGCAACGTCGGTGGTACCGAGCTTCCCAACTTTGGTAACGACCAGTTTGAGCTTCCTGACTTCCTCAAGCGCGGCAGCTTCTAGTTCGTCTTTATCAACGACCTGCATGGGGTGCGTCCGATTGGGCGCACCCTTTTTTGTTGTGTTTCGCCTTTGTAAATGAAAGCCTCCAATCTCCTTACGTTCCCTTTACGTTTGGTCCCTACCGCTGCGGGTATCCTATTAAAGAAGTATGACAGCCGTATAAACACGGACTGCGCGGCGACGCCGCGGTACTTGTTGTAATAGGAGGCTTTAGTATGGCAGCACGTGCGGACAACGTTTCGCGTGTCGACCATGATGGAGTTACGTTGGTAGAGGGCGCGACGCTCGATGTTCGCTTTGCCTTTACCGAGCGCACCGGTGGCGTTTCCGAAGATGCGTACTCCTCGCTCAACCTGGGCTCGCATGTAGGCGATGACCCCTTTGCTGTTCAAGAAAATCGTCGTCGAGCGCTCGAAGCCATGGGCGCCGCTGAGTGCGAGCATAATCTGCTTGTTCCCAATCAGGTGCACGGCGACCATGTCGTGACGGTGACCTCGAACGGCGCCGACGATCTCGAGAACATTCGCGAACAGATTGCAGAGGGCTGCGATGCCATCGTCTGTACGGCCCATGAGGTGCCCGTGATGCTCTGCTTTGCCGATTGTGTTCCCGTGGTGCTGGTGGCTCCCAACGGCTTTGCCGTGGTGCATTCTGGCTGGAAGGGCACGATTGCGCGCATTTCCGCCAAGGCCAGCCAAGCACTCTGCGAGGCGGCTGACTGCACGCCGGAGGACATCTCTGCCTATATTGGGCCCCATATCCTGGGTGACGAGTATGAGGTGTCCCAAGAACTTATGGATCGCTTTGCCGCCGAGTTCGCGTGCATCGATGCTACCGCTTCCCGTATGCTCGATCTTTCCGCCGCCATTCGCGAGGCGCTGGTGGATGCCGGTGTCGATGTGAATGGCATTGTGGACACCAAACTTTCCACCGTGCGTCAAAACGACCGCTTTTATTCCTATCGCAACGAGGGCGGGACCTGTGGGCGCCATGCTGCGATCGGCGTGATGCTATGAGAAAGATCGCATCGGTCCTGAGTGCAGCAGTGCTCACGCTCACGCTGTGCGCCTGCTCCTCGGGATCTTCTACCTCTTCCATCACCGTTGCCGGCTCTACGACGTGCCTTCCCATTGCCGAGATCGCAGCCGAGGGCTTTAAAGAGGAGACCGGCACCGACGTGCTCGTCTCCGGCCTTGGCTCATCTGCTGGCATCGAAGCTGTTAGCGCCGGCACCGCCGATATCGCCAGCTCCTCTCGTGGCCTCAACGCCGATGAGCAAGACCTGGGTCTGACGCCTATCGTTATCGCGCACGACGGCATTGCAGTCATCGTGAACGACGACAACCCGGTCGATAATCTCTCGACCGAGCAGCTCCGCGATATTTACGCCGGCAAGATCACCAACTGGAAAGAAGTCGGCGGAGAGGACCTGAAGATTCAGGTTATCAACCGCGACGAGGCGTCCGGTACGCGCGAGGCCTTCCGCACTATCGTGATGGACGGCACGCCATTCGATCGCCGCTCGGCTGTTCTTTCGGGCACGGGCCAGGTGCGCGATGTCGTGTCTCGCTCGCGTGGCGCCATTGGCTACATCTCGCTGGGTTTTGTCGAGAGCCTCAACGCCAAGACCTCGGTCAAGGCCGTTTCGGTCAACCATGTCGAGGCATCCGAGAAGACGGTCGCAAGTGGCGGCTATCCCATCTCGCGTGACCTTTACTTCTTTGTGAAGGGGACGCCTTCGCAGCAGGCGCAGGATTACATCGACTATGTGACGTCCGAAAAGATGGACAAGCAGATTCGCGAGGCGGGCTTTATTCCCGTCACCAACGACGGAAAGGGGAGTGAGTAGCGTGGAAGCACAGGAAACCCCCCAGATTGAGCAGGAGACCCGGGTGCCCAAAAAGCGTGAGTTGGCGTTGGTGTCGCGCAGCACCTATCTTAAGGAGAAGGCGCTGCAGTGGATCTTCTTTGCCTGCGCGTTCTTGGCGGTCGTCACCGTCATCCTGATTTTTGTCTTTACCACGTACTCGGCGCTGCCGGTCTTTACCGACATCGGCCTGGCGGATTTCTTTAGCTTTACATGGGCACCCTCTGAGGGCCACTACGGCATTATGTCGCTGCTGGCGGGTTCTGGTCTGGTGACTGTCGGTGCGCTCGCCATGGGTGTGCCCCTGGGTGTGGGCACGGCTGTGTATCTGGTCGAGATCGCCAGCAAGCGCGTGCGCAGGCTCATCAGCCCCGCCGTCGACCTGCTGGCGGGCATCCCCTCCATCATCTACGGCTTCTTTGGCATGGTCATCATCCGTCCGTTTATCGCGCAGCTGACCGGCGGTCTTGGCTTTGGCGCGCTGACGGCGTGGTTTGTGCTTGCCATCATGATCGTTCCCACCATTACCACGCTCACGATCGATGCCCTCAATTCCATCCCCATGGGCATTCGCGAGGCGTCCTATGCCATGGGTGCCACCAAGTGGCAGACCATCTACAAGGTCGTGCTGCCTGCAGCCAAGCTGGGCATTGTCGATGCAATTGTCTTGGGTATGGGGCGTGCCATCGGTGAGACCATGGCCGTGCTGATGGTCGTGGGCAACGCCCCGGTCATTCCAGATAGCATCTCGAGCCCCATCTCGACGCTCACGAGCCAGATCGCACTCGACATGAGCTATTCCTCGGGCCTGCATCGCTCGGCTCTGTTTGGCATGGGCGTGGTCCTGTTTATCATCTCAGCTGCACTGGTGGGTATCGTTCGCCTGATTTCAAAGAAGAGGGGGTAGGCTATGTCCGATTCCGTTGACACGACGGTCGATGCGACCTCGTCGCGCGAGCTCATCAAGCGTGCCCTTTCCCATGGCAAGAAGGGCCGCATCAACAAGGACCTGTCCAACAAGATTATGCTCGGCGTGTTTCGCGCCGCGGCCTATATCACCACCCTGGTGTTGCTCGCCATCATCGCCTACGTGGTCATTAACGGTCTTCCGCATATCTCGCTCGACTTTATCTTCGGCTGGCCGCAGGGCGTAAACGCCGAGGGCGGCATTTGGCCCACGATCGTCTCGACTATCTACGTGACGGCACTCGCCATGCTCATCTGCACGCCGGTTGCCGTCTTGGCTGCGGTCTATCTGGCTGAATACGCCAAGCAGGGCAAGATTGTCGACATCATCCGCTATGCTGCCGATGCTCTGGCCTCGGTGCCTTCCATCGTTATGGGCCTCTTTGGTTACGCCTTGTTTGTTGAGGCCATGGGCCTGGGTCTTTCGATGGTTTCGGCCGCCCTGGCGCTGGCGCTTCTGATGCTGCCCATCGTCATGCGCACCACCGAGGAGGCAATCCGCGCCGTTCCGCGCTATATCCGTTGGGGCGCATATGGCCTGGGCGCCACCAAGTGGCAGGTCGTCTCCAAGATCGTGCTTCCTTCGGCCTTTGGCCGCATTGCCACCGGCATCGTCCTTGCCATCGGCCGCGCCATCGGCGAGACCGCGGTGGTGCTCTACACCATGGGTCAGGCCATCAACCTGCCCATATCGCCGTTCGATTCCGGTCGCCCCATGACCGTTCACCTCTATCTGCTTGCCAATGACGGCATCAACATGAACGCAGCCTACGGCACCGCGCTTTTGCTGATGGCGATTATTCTGGCCTTCAACCTGTTTGCGCGTTATCTGTCGCGCAAGCGCCGCTAGTTAAGGAGTCCCATGTCCGTCTATCAGTCCGCTCCCACGCCGGAGCAAGCGGCCATCACGGCCAAGGATTTCAACTTTTGGTACGGTGACTTTCATGCGCTGACGGGGCTCGACCTCAACATCGCCAAAAACGCCATCACCTCGTTTATCGGTCCTTCGGGCTGTGGTAAATCGACGTTTTTGCGCTGCATCAACCGTATGAACGACCTTATCGAGGGTACTCGCGTCGAGGGCACCATGACACTCGACGGCAACGATATCTATGCCGAGGGCGTCGACCCGGTCGACCTTCGTCGCCGCGTGGGCATGATTTTTCAGCAGCCCAACCCGTTTCCCAAATCCATCTACGAGAATGTCGCTTTTGGCCCTCGTCTGCAGGGCGTGACTAGCAAAAGCGACCTCGACGACATCGTGGAAGAATCGCTCAAGCGCGCCAACCTCTGGAAAGAGGTATCCAATCAGCTCAACAAGGATGGTTTGGCGCTCTCGGGCGGTCAACAGCAGCGTCTGTGCATCGCGCGTGTGCTTGCGGTGCAGCCCGATGTCCTTCTGATGGACGAGCCCTGCTCCGCCATCGACCCCACGTCCGTATCTAAGGTCGAGGATCTGATGGCCGAGCTGGCGCCCGAGATGACGATCATCATCGTCACGCATTCTATGCAGCAGGCCGCTCGCATTAGCGACTACACCGCATTTTTCTTGCAGGAAGTTGCCGGTGAGCCCGCCACGCTCATCGAGTATGGTCAAACCGACGCGATCTTCACCAGCCCGGTGGATTCGCGGACGGAAGACTATATCACCGGCCGCTTTGGCTGATCGGTGCGACTAGTCCCAAGCCGATCGGACCTGGTCCGGTGCGTATTCACTGTGCGGGCGGCATGACCGCACCCAACTGTTTGGAGTGAACCATGCGCAAACTGTTTTCCCGTCAGCTCATCGAGGCCCGTCACGAGATGTTGAGCATCTACGAGGCCGTCGATCTTGCCCTTCACGACGCCGTGAAGGCCTATGTGACCGACGACCGCAAGCTCGCCACTAAGACCAAGAAGCGCACGCTTTCGATTGATGCTCGCTGCGCCAACTTGGAGGCCGTGTGCTACAACCTGATCGCTACGCAGTCGCCGGTCGCCTCCGACTTCCGTTTGCTGCAGACGATCATCTACGTCGACTTTAACCTGCAGCGCATGACCGATAAGGTTCGCCAGATCTGCCGCGCCACGCGTCATATGGTCAAGGCCGATATCTCGCTGCCCCAGGAGCTTGTCGGTACGGTTGAGGCCGAGGCCGAAGCCGTTTACCAGGTGCTGGGTTCGTCGCTTTCCGCGCTCGTCACTAACGACATGTCCATCATCTGCAACCTGGCCGTCGAGGACGAGCCGGTGCATGCGGCGTACGAGAAGTTCTTCCGCGCCTTTAACCGCATGGACACGAGCGATTTTATGGACGACGACAGCAACTATGACGATCTGCGCCGCGCCATTATGGTCTCGCGCTACCTCGATCGTATTGCCTCGATTTCCATCGATGCCGCCTGCCGTCTGACCTTCCTTTTGACCGGCCAGCGTATGACTGCCGGCGATATCGCCCGTACGGACGAGGACGAGCTCGAGAGCATACGCGTGCCTTCGGGCGAGGGCGTCATTATGAGGCCCGCCGTGGATGCACACTTTGTTGCCAAGGTGCCCGTTAACGAGGTGAGCGAGGGTCTTCGCTACCTGCTGGATCATCTTGAGGACGAGGATGATGCCGAGGACGACGAGGAATAGGGTAGCCCCGTTCGTTGAGAGATTGTAAATACCTAAGGGAGCGCGGCCTTGCGGATACGGGGTTGCGCTCTTGCGTTAGCATGGGACTACTTGTTGTGCTGTTAGCGGAGGCGATTGGCAATGGATAACTATTTGAATGTAATGCGCGCTCGCCGCGAGCAGATACTTGAGCGTTTCTATGCCGCGCTCGATCGCGCCGGGAGGTCCCGCGATGCCGCGCGTCTGATTGCCGTGTCCAAGACCGTCGGCATCGATGAGACCATCGTGGCCATCCAGGTGGGATACCGCCATTTTGCCGAGAACCGCCCGCAAGAGCTCGTCCGCAAACTCGCAGGTCTGGCGGAGCATCCGGAGCTGCCCGAGGTACGCTTTGATATGATCGGCAACCTTCAGACCAACAAGATTAACGCGGTGCTGGGTTCGGCCGAGCTGATTCATTCGGTTGGTTCGCTTCATTTGGCGCAGGCGATCTCGAGCCGTGCCGTTCGCAAGATCGAAGCGGGCGAGCTTTCTGCTCCCCAACAGGTGCTAATCGAGGTTAACGTAAGCGGCGAGGAGTCCAAGGGCGGCTTTTCGCCCGATGAGATTCGTGGCGCTGCCGGCGAGCTTGCGGAACTTGAGGGAATTTGTGTGCAGGGCCTTATGACCATGGCCCCTCGAGGGAACAAGGATGTGGCACGTCGCACTTTTGCCGGGCTGCGAGAGCTGAGGGATGAGCTGGAGGCGGCGCATCCCGATCTGAGCTTGCCCGAGCTCTCTTGCGGCATGAGCGAGGACTTTGAGTCCGCCCTTGAGGAGGGCTCTACGCTCATTCGCCTGGGCAGGGTAGTATTTAGCCCGGAGTTTGCAGTAAAATAGGGCTCTGAAGTGCGCACTGGTTTACAGAGCGCCTGCACTAAACCGTGAGAGGACACAACCATGGGCTTCCTTGACGAGATTAAAAATAAGATGCACCTTGGCGGCCAGCAGGGTTACGACCAGGGCTATGACCAGGATGACGACTACGGCTACGATGACGGCTACGATGATGGCTATCAGAACAACGGCTACAGCGGCGCCTCGGGCGAGGGCTTCTATACCCAGGACGAGCCGAGTAACGGCCTGCTGGGCCAGACACGCCGCGGTGAGGCCGAGTCGGTCGCCGTGTATACGCGCTCCGGCCAGCTGGTCGGCGATGACTCGCGTCATGCAACGACATACAATCCGCCGTCGCGTTCTCAGGATAGTGCCGCAGGCGGCTATCGCCCCGGCGCTTACGACACGCCGTCGAGCTATGCCGAGAGCGCCCGTGCTCGTGCCGCGGCACCTGCGCCCGCTTCTGCGCCGAGCGACGCCTCGGCCTATGCAAACAACATCATTAACGCCACGCCGCAGCTGCCTGCCTATGTCCTGCGTCCCGAGAGCTACGACGATGTCGAGACCGTTGTCCGCCGCGTGCGCACCAAGCAGCCCGTTGCGCTGATTTTTGTTGGCGTTCGCACCGAGGTCGCCAAACGCGTCTTGGACTTTAGCTATGGCTTTGCCTGCGGTCTGGGCGCTACGGTCAAAGAGGTGGGCGATCGCGTGTTTATGGTGCTGCCCGCCGGCTGCGAGGTCAAGGATTCGGACCTCAAGAAGCTGCGCGCCGACGGCTACCTTAAGTAAACCCAAGACGAGGAGATTCTCATCAACATCTACACCATTGTCCAGCTGGTCAACACGCTGTTCAACTTCTACTCCACACTTATTGTGGTCTATTGCTTTATGACGTGGATTCCCATGAAGCAGGGCGGCCTGCTGCAGGATATCGCCGCGGTGCTCGATAGCGTCTGCGGTCCGTGGCTCAACCTGTTTCGTCGGTTTATTCCGCCGATGGGCGGCGTTGATTTTTCGCCGGTCGTTGCGATTATTGCGTTGCAGTTGGTGCAGAGGCTGATTCTGCAGCTTCTTATAGGTATACTCGTATAGTACTGGCTCAGTAACTTACATCGGGCGCCCGGCGCCAAGGCGATGATAAAGGAGAACTTGTTATGGCTATTACCCCTGCTGACATCCAGGCTCAGACTTTCTCTGAGGCCAAGCGCGGCTATGATCCCGCCGAGGTCGACGTCTTTTTGGAGACGCTGTCCTCCGAGGTTGACGCTATGCTTGCCAAGATTGTCGATCTTAAGGGTCGTCTGACTGCCACCGAGCAGCAGCTTGCCGACACGCAGGCCCAGCTTGCCCAGGCTCAGGACGCTGCCGCTCAGGACGTTCCCGCCGCTCCTGTGGCCGCTCCCGCACCCGACTTCTCCGCTCAGGAGCGCCAGATCTCCGCTGCGCTGATTGCTGCCCAGCAGACCGCCGAGGGCATCGTCAACGATGCCAACGAGAACGCTGAGCGCATCCGCAACGAAGCCGACGCCAAGGCCCGCGAGGTCATCCGTCAGGCCCTGACCGAGAAGCAGGCCGAGCTCGAGGAGATCGACCGTCTGAAGGCTTCCCGCGAGGAGTTCAAGGCCGAGTACCTCAAGCTCATCCAGCACTTCATGGACGATGCTCAGAACTCCTTCCCGTCCGATCTCATGGCTTCCACGCCGGTCGGTTCTGCGGCTTCTCCTGCAGTGACCGTTCCCGCCGCCGAGCCGCTGCCTGTCGCTGATCCGGTTGTTCCCGTGGCTGACCCCTTCGCCCCGATCGACAACTTTGCCGCCGACGACCTGGACTAGCGCCAGAGCTACAATCTCGTGTCCTTAAGAGGAGCTCGCACCTGCGGGCTCCTCTTTTGTGGCTGCATACGGGTTGGGAAACAAAACGCCGAGCTCTGCGTGCGATAGGGCAGGACTCGGCGAAGGGCGCGTGGTAAAAAGTAGATTTTAGGGCATGTGCCAAAAACTACTTGAGGAGGAAGTCGGAGAGGGGAATGGTGCGGGCATCGCGATGCTCGGGATCGGCGATGTGGTCGGCAGGATAGCCGCAGACGAGCATGTGATAGGGATAGACGCCCTCGGGCAGGTTGAACCGCTCTCGGGCTAGCTCGGGCTTAAAATGGCATACCCAACACGTTCCCAGGCCCTGCTCCTCGGCCTCCATCATCATTTGATCGCAAACAATCGAGGTGTCGATAGCGCTGGAGTTCATCTGGTCATAGGGGCGAACCCAAGCGTCGTCGGTAACGCTGCAAATGAGGAAGATGAGCGGAGCGCCAAAGATGGACCCATCACGAGCAAATCGAGGCTGACAAGCAGCCGCCTTCTCCAAAAGCTCGGGCGTATCCAACACCATCACACGGGTTGGATGATTATTACAAGCAGAAGGAGCAATGCGCCCAGCCTCAACAACGGCATCCACCACAGCCTGCTCCACAGCCCGAGCCTCAAACAAACGACAAGAATACCGAGACCGAGCCAGATCCAAATACCCCATAACCAAACCCTCCAAAGTCAGCGAATCAATCCAAGATAAATCAAAAGGTACCCAAGGCTACGCTCAGCCAAACGCTCAATGCAGCCCCAAAGTATCCAATCGGGCATAAAAGGCCGCATCATCCAGGTTCCCATCGCATTCTAACCATCAGCCAAAGTTCCCAATGGTGGTATGTAAGGCGAAGGGCCGGCACCTGTTTACTTTCGAACGACTCTGCCACGCAGCCGGAGTGAGAAAGCAAACAGGTGCCGGCCCTTCGCCGCCGGGACACATACCCCCAATTAACTGTTCTTCATGACAATCGAATCCACGACATCAGCCACATTCTCGCAGCAGTCGGCGCAGTACTCCAGGAAAGCGTAGACGTCACGCCAGGCGATGACCTCAAGCGGATCCTTGCCATTGACGTGCAGGTTGCGCATGGCGTTGATGTAGAGCTCATCGGCCTCGGACTCAATGGTGTTGATCTGGATGACCAGCTCGCGCAGGGTCTTGGACTTGCGGTAATTAGGCAGCTCGACCATAAGGTCCTTCATGGCGCGGCAGGCGTCGGTCACCTTGTGGGCGATGACAATGGCATCGGGGTGGATGCTCTGGATGTTGGTGAAGTAGACGCGCTGCACGACGCCCTCGATACGGTCAAGCACAGTGTCGAGCGAGCAGCTCATCAGGTCCAGATCCTCGCGCTCAAGCGGGGTGATAAAGGCAGTGAGCAGGGCATCCTCGAGTTCATGGTGCTTCTTGTCGGCCGCATGCTCAATCGCATGCATCTCCTCGAGCATGTCGTGGATCTGCGCGGGATCAAAGTTCTCAAAAATCTTGATGAGCAACTCTGCGGCCTGGACAGCAAGGTCGGCGCAGGCGACGTAGTTGTCAAAGTAGAACGAATCGGGTTTCTTTGCCATGAGTGGGTCCTTTCGAGGCGAAGACGGGTGGGCGAGGTATTGCGGTCCGGATGGACGTTCGATTTAACTAGAGGAACATCATGAACAGCTTGGCCATGACAAAGCTGATGAGTCCACAGGCGGGGAAGGTGAAGAACCACGTGAACATCATGTCCTTGACCACGCCGAAGTTGATGGCCGAGAGGCGCTTGACGGCGCCGACACCCATAATGGCGCAAGTTTTGATGTGCGTGGAGGATACGGGGATGCCGGTAAGGGTGGCAAGTAGCAGGTTTGCGGCGCCCGCCAGGTCGGCGGAGAAGCCCTGGTACTTTTCGAGCTTGACCATGCTCTGGCCGACGGACTTGATGATGCGCTCGCCGCCCACGCTGGTGCCGATGCCCATGGTTGCCGAGCACAGCAGCATAATCCAGATGGGGATGCCGGCGTCGCCGACGCTCGTCTGCCCGCTGGCAAAGGCGACACCTAAAAAGAGCACGCCGATGAACTTCTGTCCATCCTGCGCGCCGTGCATAAAGCTCATGGCCGCAGCGCTCGCGATCTGAGCGTATTTAAAGAAGACGTTGGCGCGTCGCCTGTTGGCGGCGGCGAAAAGAATCGAGACGAGCTTGCACAGGATCCAGCCCATGACAAAGCCCAGGCCGATGGAGAGCGCCAGGCCGTAGATGACCTTCATCCACTCGTGGACGTTGACGCTGCTCGCGCCGCCGAGGGCGATAGCGGCACCGGTCAGGCCGGCGATAAGGCTGTGGCTTTGCGAGGTGGGGATGCCAAAACGCGACGCTGTGGCGCCGTAGACGACGATGGAGAACAGCGCCGTGCAGAGGCACGCGAGCGCCATGGTGCTGTTTCCGCCAAAGTCGACGATATGTGAGATGGTGTTGGCGACGCTCGCGTTAAAGTGCGTCATGATGAGCACGCCGAGGAAGTTGAATGCGGCGCTCATGAGAATGGCGGCGCGGGCGGGCATGCAACGCGTAGTGACGCAGGTCGCGATGGCGTTGGGCGCGTCGGTCCATCCATTGACGAAGATGGCGCCGAGCGCGAGGATCACGGTGACGGCAAGGACTGGGTTCGACACAATTTGGCCGAGGAAGGCTGAGAACGTTACGTCCATATATGGGCTTTCTCGAAGTTTGCAGGCACGTTACAAAAACATGATAAATCGTATCACCTCCTGCGGGTTTCTTTACCGAGTTCTGATGGGAGAAGTGAATTTTTTGGCACTACCATTGAATATTTGCCCTGTTGACCGCGGGTGTTCTTTTTGCTAGCACGCCATGAGGACACGTGCGCGCGCCCCAACATCCCAAAACCACAGCCTGTTCGCTTTACAATATGCAAACATGCGTTCGATAATAGGGGGCATGGAATATCGACAGACAGATGGCAAAACTCGACGCGTGCACAAGCAGTATGTGGACGTCGTGGCCCGCATCCTCGCGGGCGGACAAGTCGTGCCGGTTACCGTCTGCTGGGTCGACGGTCGCTGTTTTACGATCGACGAGATTGTCTCGTCCACCGGTTTTGGCCTAACGGTTCACGGCATTCGTACGGCAACGTATAAGGTTCGTTTTGGTGGGCATGCGACCGAACTGTATCTGGAAGAACAGGCGCGCGAGCGACCGGATGGCTCGCAGGCCCATCTGATGCGTTGGTGGGTGTGGGCATTCGACCGTACGCTCGAGAGTGGGCGCCGCAGGTAAGAGCGCGCGGCATTCGGGTACAATGGCAGGAATCTTGTCACCTACGGCGCTGTCGCGGCGCTTTTGAAAGGACGATATTATGAACGATATCCAGGGTTATCAGAACGGCCCCATTGAGACCGGCGCAAGCCGTGCCAAGGAGATGTCGCCGCGTGCGTACAACCTTGCCATGTCTGCCCTGATCTTTTTGGGCTTTTGCGCCATGGGTGCCGGTGCTTACTTTACGAGCACCATGGCGTTTGCCCGCATGATGATGAGCGGCGCCGCCTTGCCGCTGGTCTTTGGCTCGTTTATTTTGACCATCGTCGGCATGGTCATGATGTCGGCCGCCGCGGGCAAGCAGTCTGTGGGTCTGTCCCTTGTGGGCTACGTAATCTTTGCGAGTACCTTTGGCCTGACCGCGTCGTTTGGCCTTGCCAATTACGACCTGCCCACCATCAACACTGCCTTTATCGCCACGGCCGCCATCACCTTTGTCTTTGGTGCGCTGGGCGTGACCTTCCCCAAGTTCTTCCAGCGTGTGTACGGCATTGGTTTTGGCATCCTGCTTGCCACGATTCTGGTCGAGATCGTGCTGATGTTTATGGGTGTCTCGCAGTCCATCACCGACCTGATCGTGATCGTGGTGTTCGCTGGCTTTATTGGCTACGACACCTATGTGGCCACGACGGTGCCGCCCACACTGCCCAACGCCGTGCTCATGGCATCCAACCTGTTCGTGGACATCATCAACGTGTTCCTGCGCATCCTGAACATCCTTGGTCGTCGCGACTAGTGCCAAATTGCAGCGGTGCTTGCCGCACGTGTAAATCGATACGGAAGGCGGTCCTTCGGGGCCGTCTTTTTTGTACACGGCGGGGTATCATGGATGGAAAAGCCGATAGCGGCAGAGACCGAGAAAGGTGACCACTTATGGCAGACGTCGACAACAGGAACCGTAACCGCAGACCCAATCGCGCAGGGCAGCCCAATCCCAAGCGCGAGGCCCGTGCCAAGGCCGCCGAGCGTCACGTGGCGACTGTGTCCGAAGCGTGCGCCAAGGATATCGAGCGCTCGCTTGCCGGCGTGCGCGAGTTCGATGGCATGCCTGCCGGATTTATCGCGGCGATGAAGGCCAAGGCCCACGCGGCCGACGCTGCCGAGGAACAGGTTGCCGAGGAGTCTGAGGCCGCCGAGGAGCCCGAGGTCGAGGCCGCTGAGGTTGCATCCGCCGAGACCGAGGTTGCGGCCGAGCCTGCACCCGCCGAGGAGGCCACGGAGACCGAGTCCGCGCCTGCCGCCGAAAAGCCCACTCCGGTCCTGCCCGAGGTCACCGTGCTCGACGTCTCTGCCACACAGGCCATTCTGGATAACGGCCGAGGCTACGCGCAGTTCTGTGACATGGCCGTGCTTGCCTTTGCCTCGTTCACCAACCCGGGCGGTGGCTACATCCAGGGCTATCTGGGCCAGGAGGCCACGCTCTGTGCCGATTCGTACCTGTACAACGTGCTCGATAAGCAGCGCAAATGGTACGGCGAGAACCGTCGTCGCAACATCAACTGCGAGCTTTACCGCAACCGTGCGCTGGTGGTGCCTGCGGTGCGCTTCGACCGCAACCACGTGCACGCATACGCCGACGTGATCGTTGCCGCCGCGCCCAACGCCAAGCGCGCTCGCCAGGAGTATCGCGTGGGTGACGATGCCCTGCTGGACGCCCTGCGCGATCGCATCCGCTTCGTGCTTGCCATCTGCGACGAGCTGGGTCGCGAGAAGCTCGTGCTGGGCGCTTGGGGCTGCGACAACAACGGCTTTGATGCCGAGACCGTGGCCGAGCTCTTCCGTAAGGAGCTCGCGTCGGGCGACTTCAAGGTCAAGCAGGCCTTCTTTGCCGTGCCCTCTACGCGCTGGGACGAGGATTTTGCCAAGTTCGAGCACGTGCTGGCAAACTTCCCCGAGCGCAACGAGGAGTCCTATGCCCAGGTTGCCGCTCGCGCTGCGGCT
Source organism: uncultured Collinsella sp. (assembly GCA_937980385.1). Taxonomy (GTDB): domain Bacteria; phylum Actinomycetota; class Coriobacteriia; order Coriobacteriales; family Coriobacteriaceae; genus Collinsella. Next base: position 29,044 of record CALJPV010000039.1, read on the forward strand.
GCTCGTGCCGCCGAGCAGGTCCAGGCTGCTGCCGAGGACGATGAGGACGAGGACGATTGGCACAAGTACCTGTAATCGGTACGTGCCGACAGATAGGTCGAGCCGGCGGGAGGGCTGCTCCCGTCGGCTTTTTACTAAAGGAAGGGCTTACGATGAAAAACGTTCTGTGCTTTGGCGACAGCAATACCTATGGCTATGATCCGGCGGGCATGCGCGATGGCACCGCGGTGCGCTATGCGCACGATGTGCGCTGGTGCGGCGTGGCCCAGCGCGACCTGGGCGAGGGCTGGCATGTAATTGAGGAAGGCCTAAACGGTCGCACGACGGTGCGTGACGATATGTGCCATCTGGATACTAACCTCAACGGCATTCGCGCGTTGCCGATGCTGCTCGAGGCCCATAAGCCGCTGGATGCGATTGTGATTATGCTGGGCACCAACGACTGCAAGACGGTCTTTAGCGTGGGGGCTGCCGATATCGCTGACGGTGCCATGGCGCTGATTCGCACCGTCCGCGCGTTTCCCTGGACCGACGCTGCGCCTTGTCCGCGCATTCTGCTGATGGCGCCTATCAAGATTAAACCGCAGATCGCCGATGTGCACATGACCGACTTTGACGAGCACTCCGTCGAGGCCTCGGAGCATTTTGCCGAATACTATGCGTATGTTGCCGAACAGTTTGGCTGCGACTTTTTGAATGCCGCCGATTTTGCCGAGCCGGGCGATATCGATTATCTGCACATGATGCCGGAAAGCCATGAGAGCCTCGGCCATGCCGTGGCAGCCAAGCTCAAAGAGATGCTCGGAGCGTAGCACGGCCCAAAGCAGTGCAAAAGTTCCCCTTGCGGTGGCTTGTTTCGTTTATTTGTCTTGATCTGTAACAGTTGTAAGGCCGAAAACGGGTTAGATGTTACAGATTGAGATTATTTAGGTCGATATCGCTCGTTTGTCTCGATTTGTAACATCTAGGGTCGATTTTGCCGAGTTACTGTTACAGATCGAGATTTTCTTCTCAGCGGAATTTGAATGTCTCAATCTGTAACAGGTGGGCCGAAAAATGGACTCTAACTGTTACAGATCGAGATGTTTGTGGGAACCACCGCAAAGGTGCCTGTCCCCTTTGTGGCGGTTTGGGGCTGCGAATCTTAATACTGCCACATATGGTTGACGGGGCCGGAGCCTTTGCCCATGTCAAAGCCGGCGGCCAGAGCACCCGTTAGGTAGGCCTTGCCGGCGTTGACGGCATCGGCAAGATCCATGCCCTGGGCCAGCGCGCAGGCGATGGCGGACGAAAGCGTACAGCCAGTACCGTGCGTGTTGCCGGTCTCGATGCGCTTGTGGCGGAACCACGTGGTGAGCGGATCGCCCAGATGGTTGCCCTCGTCATCGAGCGGCGCGGGCTCTGCTAGCACATCGTTGGCCTCGTTGACAAAATGCCCGCCCTTAACGAGAGACGCGCAGCCAAAGCGACGGGTGAGAAGCATGGCGGCATTTTGCTGCGTGCGCTCGGAATCGACCTCATAATCGAGCAGCGCCATGGCCTCGGGAATGTTGGGCGTGATAACGGTCGCCAGCGGGAACAGGCGGCGGGTGAGTGCCTCAGCGGCATCCTCGGCAATGAGGCGAGCACCCGAGGTGGCGACCATGACGGGGTCGACGACGATATTTTGTGCGTCCCAGGCGCTCAAGCGGTCGGCGATAACCTCGATAATCTCGGCAGAGGAGACCATGCCGATCTTGACGGCGCTGGGTCGTATATCGTCAAAAACGGCATCGATCTGCGCTGCGACAATATCCGGGGAGATGTTCTGCACGGCGGTAACGCCCAGTGTGTTTTGCGCTGTGATGGCTGTGATGGCCGTCTCGGCATACAGGCGGTGCGCCGTGATGGTCTTGATGTCGGCCTGAATGCCGGCGCCACCGCTGGAATCGGATCCTGCGATGGATAGAACGGCGGGTACCTTACTGCGATCCATGTTCGCTCCCTTGTTCGGTTGGATTCAAATGGGTCTTTAAGCCTGCATTATAAAGTGCCCGGGCCGGCTGTATGCCGATCCCGGGCGGGCGGTGCAATCTTTACGCAAATGGAAGCAAATGTTCACAGGTTAACAATTGGCAGGTGCTACGGCGAGCCCATAGGCGATCGCGGCGATAAGGCTAGTCCTCCATGCCGAGATCGATCGTCGTACCCTCGAACACCTTGTTGACGGTGCGGACGGCGCACATCTTGCCACACATGGTGCAGGTGCCCTCGGTGGCGGCGGGGGATTCCTCGTAGCGCTTCTTGCCGGTGACCGGGTCGAGAGCGCACTTCCACATGGCATCCCAGTCGAGTTTGCGGCGTGCCTGGCCCATCTTATCGTCCATGTCGCGGGCGTGCGGCACCTTCTTGGCGATGTCGGCGGCGTGTGCGGCAATCTTAGTGGCCATGAGGCCGTCGAGCACATCCTGGGCGTTGGGCAGGCACAGGTGTTCGGCGGGCGTCACGTAGCACAGGAAGTCGGCGCCCGAGCTCGCGGAGATGGCGCCACCGATGGCTGCGGTGATGTGGTCGTAACCCACGCCGATATCGGTCACCAGCGGCCCCAGCACATAGAACGGGGCGTTGTGGCACAGGCGCTTCTGCAGCTTCATATTGGCGGCGATCTCGTCGAGCGCCATGTGGCCCGGTCCCTCGACCATGACCTGGACGCCGGCGGCCCAGGCGCGCTTGCACAGCTTGCCCAGCTCGATCATCTCGGCGGTCTCGGTTGCGTCGTTGGAGTCGTAGAGGCAGCCCGGGCGGCAGGAGTCGCCGAGCGAGATCGTCACGTCGTATTCGTGACAGATCTCGAGCACCTCGTCGTAGAACTCGTAGAAGGGGTTCTCGTTACCGGTGACTTCCATCCAGCCAAACAGCAGCGAGCCGCCGCGACTGACGATGTTCATGAGGCGGCCGGTCTCCTTAAAGGTTTTGATGACCGACTTGTTGATGCCGCAGTGGATGGTCATAAAGTCCACGCCGTCCTCGGCATGCGCGCGCACGACCTCGAGCAGATCGTCCTTGGTGAGCTTGACCAGCGGCTTTTCCATGTAGCCGATGGCGTCATACATGGGGACGGTGCCCACCATAAGCGGCGTCTCGTCGATGAGCTGCTGGCGGAACTGGCGCGTCTTGCCCGAGTTGGAGAGGTCCATGATGGCGTCGGCGCCAAAGTCCTCGGCGATCTTGACCTTCTTCCACTCCACGGCGGCATCGGCCTTGTCGCCCGAGATGCCCAGGTTGACGTTGACCTTGGTGGACAGGCCCTCGCCGACACCAAAGGCGCGCATGCCCTTTTTGATATGCACGATGTTGGCGGGGATGGCGATGCGGCCGTCTGCCACGCGCTCGCGGATGTACTCGGGGTCGCGATGCTCGCGCTCGGCGACTTCTTTCATCTGCGGTGTGATTTGCCCGGCGCGGGCGAAGTCGATTTGCGTGACGAGCTTGGGCTCGGTCTGTGTGCTCATTGGCACGGCTCCCTTCGTTGGCATTACCCATATCAGGTTTGCGGGTCAGGGCGGGCGCGCCCAATCTCAGCCTGCCGTCTTGTCCCGCAAGCTCCCCGTTTATGTCATGGGCTCAAGTATAGCCTGAATGGGTACGATTGGGCCAACGAGCGTGCCTGTGGGGAGGCGAACATGGAAGACAAGCATCTATATCGGGAGACGCAATGGGATGTATCGGCCGAGGAGAGCCGCGCGCACCATGGCCTTGTCGCGATTGGTTTTGCGGTGCTTGCCGTGCTGGTGATTGCCTTTTGTATCTGGACGTTTGGCGGTCGCGGCGGCGCTACATGGGAGTTCGAGGCTGATAATGGCCTGCCGATCATGACGGTGAAGGTCGCGGGCGGCAACACGGTGGCAGCTCCCGGCGACTATTGGTATCCGTGCGATGGATTTGTCCAGCTGCAGCTGAGCGGTGGTTCCATTCCTGGTGAAGAGATCGAGCGCGTGACCTTCGATGCGGCGCTCAAAACACTCACGGTTAAGCTCAAAGATCAAGGGGATGTGCCCACGACCATGGATATCGCCTTGACGGAATGGCGTCTGGAGCCTCCGACGGGTGTTGCGGTGTCCGAGGTCGAGCACGTCAAGATTGCCTATCAGGACGGTTCGACAAGCGAGATTGCAAAGGCCGACGGCCTAGCAGAATAGGTGTCGCACCTAGCCGGCCAAATCATAAAAGTTGCGGTGGAATAGTTCCCGTTTGTGCGATAAAAGGCTCAAATAGGAACTATTCCACCGCAAGTTATATAGAGAAGGCTGAGCGGGTCAGTTTTGGGTGGCGGCTCTAGAGCATCTGTTCGTTGATGAACACGAGGGTGCCTGGGTATGAGAGCTCGGGGGCGTGGCGATAGCCGATGTTGAACTCGGTGAGACGGCCGGCGTCCTCGACCTTGTTTTCCGCCATCCAGCGGACCATCGAACCGCGTGCCTTTTTGCTGGCGGTCGACCGTTGGATGGGCTTCCCGTTGCGGATACCCTCGCCAAAGAGGCACGTGACGGCTGTGGCGTCGCCCGCGAGGTTGGGCAGAACGGCTTTGGCATACTCTACGCTGGCGAGGTTGACGATTGTGGTGTTTGAACCTGCCGGGGCGATAGCTCGCGCGAGCTTATCGCTCCAAAACGCGTAGAGGTCTCGGGCATCGTCGACGGCGAGCTTCGCGCCCATCTCCAGCCGATATGGTTCGACGGCATGAAAGGGACGAACGCACCCGTAGAGGCCGGAGAGGATCCATAGATGGTCTTGCAGCCAGTCGAGCTGCGCAGCATCCATAACCTCTGGCGCCATGCTCTGGTATTGAATGCCGTGGTAGGACATGACGGCAGGGGAGAGGTGACGGGCGAGTGCGGGATTGTCGAGATCGCCGTTTTTCAGGATGGGCCCGAACTCATGCAGGGTGTTGAGACAAGGCCCCAGCAGTTTGTCGCTCACGTTCCATAGCGCCTGCAGGCCGCCGCTACCTTCATTTCGTTCGATATCTAGCAGCGCGCGGTGGAGGCGAGCCGCCTCGTGCACAAAAGGTGGAATGCCCAGGACTTCAAAAGCATCTTGGGCCGCGCGCATCTGCTTGGCGGGCGAAATGATGACCTGCAGCATGGACTCTCCTCTGCCAAAAAAGTTGCGGTGGAATACGGTCTGTTTTGGCCGTTTAGGGGGTGCGGACGATTTCTTGGACCGCGTCTAGGCGTATCCAAGCTTCCTGCGGTACTCCATCGGGCTCAGCCACCCGAGGGACTTCT
>CALJPV010000040.1:0-5856 GCA_937980385.1 uncultured Collinsella sp.
TGCTCGGCGGCACGCCCGAGCAGGCGCTCGACGCCAGCTCCATCGCGCTGAGCAACCTGTTGGGGCTCGTTTGCGACCCCGTCGGCGGCCTTGTCGAGGTGCCCTGCCAAAACCGCAACGCCATCGGCGTGGCCGCGGCCTTCAGCTCGGCCCAGCTCGCCCTTGCCGGCATCAAGAGCCTGGTGCCGTTTGACCAGATGGCACACGTCATGCTCTCGGTGGGCCACGCCCTGCCCGCCACGTTGCGCGAGACGGCCAAGGGCGGCGTCGCGCAGGCTCCGGCAGCGCTTTCGGCGTGCGCGAAATGCGGAATATGCGGATAGCGAGCAAAAGCGAACGATAGGTGGGACATATGTCCCACCTATCCTTTATCGCCACTGTTTTCGTAACACAAGCAACTGCGTAATCGCTATAATTCAAGCCCAGTTAAAACACGATGAGCCGTAAAGCGAAACTCGAAGGAAATATGCACGATGTCGCAACTCGACCGCAGCCAACTGATCCCCGATCCGCAACAACCCTGCAGGCAGCCCGGAGGCATCCAATCGCCCCGTCCCATTGCGCCAGCCCATGGTCAACAGCACGGCGCGGCAAATACCTCCCCGCGCCCCAATCAGGGCCAGCATCAGCAGCGTCAGCAGCGTTCCGCACATGGCGCCGGTCACAACCAGGGCCCTTCGCGCACTCGAGTTTCCAACAACCGCGGCCCCGCCGACAACCGCTCCGCAAAGGGCAATAAGACGGGCGGCAAGACGGCGTTCTTCGTCGTCCTCGGCCTCGTCGCTATCGTCTATATCGTAGGCGTCGTTGCGTTTTCGCAGATTGCCTACCCCAACACCACCATCGCCGGCGTCGATATCTCATTTTCCAACGCCTCTTCCGCCGCTACCAAGGTCAACTCAGCGTGGAAGCACTACAAGCTCACCGTTTCGGGTGATGACTTTAGCTGGACCTATCAGCCCGAATCTGACGAGCCCATCGTCGACGGCGAGGCAGCTGCTCACGAGATTATCGGCAGCAACGAGCCGCTGCTGTGGCCTTCGCGCCTGATTGCCTCGCTCGGCGGCAAGAACGTTAGCGCGACCAAAAACGGTACCATCGACCTGGAACAGGACGTCGACCTGTCCATGCTCTCGGACGCCTTTGACCAAAAGCAGTTCGAAGGGGATCTGGGTGCCGCCATCGCCGCATTCAACGAGGGCCGCACGGGTACCTTTGAGGCATCGAGCTCCTACGACGAGAAGGCGGGCAAGTTCACGATCGAGAAGGCCCGCTCCAACGAAAAGCTCAACCGCGAGCATGTCATTAAATATGCGGAGATCGAGCTCGCGTCGCTGTCCGAGACCGTCGATCTTACGAAGCTCGGAAACGATGCCTACGAGCCGCTCAACGGCACGCTCACCAACGACCAGATCCAGGCCGCATGCGATGCCGCCAACAACTTCCTGGGCGTTAACGTGACCCTTAAGCTCAACGGCAACGATGCCGGCAAGGTCGACGGCAGCTCGGTGCTGCAGTGGATCAGTTTTGCCGACCCCGCGAACCCCACACTCGACACCTCCCAGATCAGCAACTGGGCAGCAGACCTCGCCAATGGCTTTAACACCGTGGGCTCCACTCGTTGGTGGACGCGCGCCGATGGCAAGCAATGTGCCGTCGAAGGCGGTGACTTTGGTTGGTCTATCGATAGCAGCACGCTTGCCAAGCAGGTCGAGGATGCTATTAACAACAAGCAGACCGGCGAAATTGAGATCAATTACTCCCAGAAGGCCGACACCTTTACCGCCAAGGGAGAGCCCGATTGGAAGGCGTATATCGACGTCGACCTGTCCGAGCAGCACGCGCGCTACTATGACGAGAGCGGCAATATCGTTTGGGAGGCCAACTTTATTTCCGGCAAACCGGGCGAAGACGCCACCCCCGAGGGCGTGTGGCAGATCAACAGCAACGACGGCGCCACCAAGCTTATCGGCGCCAAGGACCCCAAGACCGGTAAGCCCAAATACGAGAGCCCGGTGAGCTACTGGATGCCGTTTGAGGGCAACATGGTTGGCTTCCACGACGCTACCTGGCAAAACGACAAGAGCTTCGACGATCCCAACTCCTATAAGTGGTGCGGTAGCCACGGCTGCATCAATCTGCGCCTGGCCGATGCCAAGGCGCTCCACGATTGCATCAGCGTCGGTCTGTGCGTGGTCGTCCACTCCTAGCACATCTCGCGTGTCACAACAAAGCTCAGCGTCACCTACCTTTCGATGCTGAAAGAATCGCGCCTGTGCGCCCGCCCCAACCGGTGGGCGCATATACTTATCGCGGTAAGTTCTATAAAGGAGACGCTATGTCGAATGTCCCCACCATCACTCCGGGCCCCGACGACATCGGGAACGCGCAGCAAGACGCAACCGAAACCCTGCCGCTTATCACAAGCGCCCCCACGGCACAGCAAAACGACAACGAGCAAGGCGGCTCCGGTATATCCGACGATGAGGCCTACGCAAAGCTCAAGACCAAACGTGCCGAACGTCGACACAAAAAGCTCGTCCGCCGCGGCATTGCGGCTGGCATCGTGGGCGGCATGATCCTAATAGCCATTATCGTGAGCGTTGTACTCAACTCGCAGCCGCAATCTGCGGACGGACCTGTTACCGATATGGTCATGGAAGGCACCTTTACCACGACCGTCGAGGCAAAAGGACAGCTCAAGCCCATTTCGGCCTCTGTCGTCTCCCCTTCTGTCGACGGTACGGTAGCACAGATCAACGTGCAGGCCGGTCAGAGCGTCAACGAGGGCGACGTGCTCATGACGATCAAAAACGATGAGCTCGATAACGCCGTTGCCGAGGCGAAGCGCGCGGTCGCGGCCGCCCAGGAAGACCTGAAAAACGCGCAGGCGGCGCTCACCGCCGCACAGGCAGCACCGACTCTGGATGTCGACGGAGCGACCGCCCCGACGGATGCAACCGCCAACGCCAGCGCCGTCTCGAGCGCCCAGCGCAATCTCGCCTCGGTCCAGGCAACCCTGGACCAGGCAAACGCCAAGGCGGCCGAACGCACCGTAAAGGCCCCCAGCTCGGGTAGCATCGTCGAGCTCAACGCCAAAGTGGGCGCCACGGTGACCGGAGGCATGGTCATGGGCGAAGGCGACACGAACGGCGGCAAGCAGTGCATGCAGATCGCCGACCTCTCCAAGATGAAGGTGACGGTTCAGGTGGGCGAAAAGGACATCGCCAAGATCGCCGTGGGCCAAAGCGCCAACGTTACCTATCCCGCGTTTCCCGATATTGTGAGCCAGGGCACCGTCACGGCTATCGCGTCGGTGGCAAACTCCGACGCCGCCAACGGTGGCGGCGGCAGCGTGACCTTTAACGTCGACATCCTCATCGAGGCACCAGATAGCCGCCTCAAGCCCGGTATGACTGCCGAGGTCTCGGTGGTAACCGAGCAGCTTGACGACGTGGTCATGGTGCCCACCATGGCGCTGATGACCGAGGACGGCGAGCACTATTACGTCAACATGGCCACCGATGACGAAGGCAAGGAGACACGCCGCGTTAAGGTGACCGTTGTGACGCAAAACGACAACGACGCCGTAGTCGGAAAGACGCAGGTCAAGCGCGACGGCCAGGGCAACGAGATCAACCCCGACGTGCCGGTTACCAAGCTGCGCGATGGCGACACTATCGTTATGGATACTGGCGCGGGCATGACGGCAGACGGCGGCGACGGCATGCCTGCCGACGAGGGCATGTAATGCGCCCCGTCATCGACATCCGCAACGTGCACCGCATCTTTGAGAGCGAGGCCGGTTGCGCCCACATCCTGCACAACGTGAGCCTAGCGGTAGACCCCGGTGAGTTCGTTGCCATCACCGGCCCCTCGGGCTCGGGCAAGTCGACACTCATGAACATCCTGGGTTGCTTGGACAAACCGACGGCGGGCGACTATTACCTGCAGGGGCTCAATGTCGCTGAACTCGACGACGATGAGCTCACCGAGGTACGCACGCTGAGCATTGGCTTTGTCTTTCAGAGCTTTAACCTGCTGCCACGTCTGTCGGTTATCGAAAACGTCATGCTGCCGCTGTCCTACACCAATGTGCCGCGCAACCAGCGCGAGATGCGCGCCGTACACGCGCTGCAAGCCGTCACGCTACCGGTCGACCATTGGGACCACCGCATATCAGAACTATCGGGCGGACAAATGCAGCGCGTCGCCATCGCACGCGCCCTTGTCAACGATCCGCCCATTATTTTGGCCGATGAGCCCACGGGAAACCTGGACTCGACAACCGGGGCGCTCGTCATGGAAACATTCCACAAGCTCCAGGAGCGAGGCAAGACCATCGTGCTCATCACGCACGACCCGGGCATTGCCGCCGAGGCCGACCGAGCCGTGACCATTCGCGACGGGCGAATCCATGACGGCGCATATATCGCGCATGCGCCAAATACGCTACGCGGCGCCATCAGCAACCTACCCGCAACTCGAACATCCTCCACGTTGCCGAAAGGAGCGAAGGCATGAGCACCCGCGATCTTATCCAAGAAGCCCTGCACTCGCTCGAGGCCAACAAGGGTCGTAGCCTGCTCACCATCCTGGGCATCGTCATTGGCATCGCCTCGGTCATAGCCATGACCTCGCTCATCGGCGGCATCCAAAACAGCCTGGTCAACAGCTTGGGCCTCAACGCGGCCCGCATGGTGCAGATCTACTCGTCCCAAGAGCTCACCGATTCGGATGTCGAGAAGCTGCGCAAAATCGTGCCGCAAATTGAGCAGATCGGCATCGTCGACAGCGCCTATTCCGAGTACAAAGTGGGAGATAAAAGCTATACCGTCATGGCCCAGGGTGTCGATAGCGACATGCTCGACGCCGTGGGCGCCAGCAAGATCGTCGCCGGTCGTCCCTATAGCGACATCGAGTCCAAATCCGGCGCTCGAGTGGCGCTCATTGGCCGCGGCGGCGCCGATCAACTGTACGGCAACGAACAGGACGCGATTGGCAAGACCATCAAGGTTTCGAGCGGAGACGTGCAGATTATTGGCGTCATCGACGGCGGCAACGACTCCATGGGCTCGCTGAGCCTGTACATGCCACGAGCAACGATCGCCGAGCTTTTCGGCGATGACAATCCATCGTTTCCCAGTGTGACGGCACTCGCCGCCGAGGGCACCGATATGGACGAGCTCTGCAAGACGATCGAGTCCAAGGTGCGCAGCATGAAGGGCATCTCGGAGGACGACGAGTACGACAGCGTGTCGGCAAGCTCCATGAAGAGCGCTATCGATGCCCTCAACTCCTTTATGAGCGCCTTCTCGCTCATCATGGGCGCCGTTGCTGGCATCTCACTTTTAGTCGGCGGTATCGGCATTATGAACATGATGCTCACCAACGTGACCGAGCGCATTCGCGAGATCGGTATTCGCCGCGCTCTGGCCGCAAGCCGACGCGATATCACGGCCCAGTTTTTGGCCGAATCCTCGGCGCTGTGCATCACCGGCGGCATTTTAGGTGTCGTGATTGGCTATCTGCTGGCCTGGGGGCTCACGTTCTTTGCCGCCAACTCGGGCATTATGAGCGAGTTCGGAGCCACCGGGACGATTACGCCGAGCTTCTCCATTACAACTGTGCTGCTCGCGTTTGCCGTATCGGTCGGCATCGGCGTGATCTTTGGCTTCTACCCCGCCCGCCGCGCCGCAAAGCTCGATCCAGTCGAGTGTCTGCGCTATCAGTAATGCAATCCCCCCTGAGTTGCGGTGAAATAGGGAGTGTTTGGGGGTGCGGACGATTTCTTGGACCGCGCCTAGGCGTATCCAAGCTTCCTGCGGTACTCCATCGGGCTGAGCCACCCGAGGG
>CALJPV010000041.1:0-2490 GCA_937980385.1 uncultured Collinsella sp.
GGGGACTTTTTGGGAGACCAAAGGGGACTTTTTGGGAGACCAAAGGGGACTTTTTGGGAGACCAAAGGGGACTTTTTTAAAAAGTATCCACATTATGTTAAGTTGAAACCATGTCCAACGAGATCGTGAAGTATTCAAATCAGTTCAATGCCCAAGCGTTGCGCAAGTTCACTGCGCTTGACCTAGATCTGCTGATGGCTATCGCGGCAAGGGTGCGCGATAAGGAGACCGGTGAGGTTACCTTCACTTTCGAGGAACTCCGCCAGTTGGCTCATGTCAAGAAGAACCTCACCGACAAGGAACTGGCGGGGCGGATTGTCGAGGTCAACGATCGTCTGCTCGCCTGTCGGTTCCGGTTCCAGGATGACAGCAGGACGGTGCAGTTCACGCTGTTCTCGGGCTTCGAGACCGATTGGAAGACTGCGAAACTACTGGTTGAGGTCAATCCGCGCTTCTCGTTCCTGCTCAACGACCTCACGTCGCAGTTCACGCGCTTCGAGCTGGCCGAGTTCACGGCCTTGAAGTCCAGCTATTCGAAGGAGTGCTATCGCCGCCTGAAGCAATATCGGCAGACAGGCGTGTGGAAGGTTTCCATAGACGAGTTCCGCCGTCTGCTGGACGTACCGGAGAGCTACCAGGCACGCGACCTGAACAAGCGCGTGCTTAAGCCGATTCAGGACGAGCTGGGGCCATTGCTCAACCTGGTTGCCCACAAGAAGTTCCAGAAGAAGGGATCTGGCCGCGGGGGCCGTTCGCTGGTCGGCTTCGAGTTCGAGTTCGACCCCGAGAAGGTGCCTGGCGGCGTCTCTGCGCCCCGTGTGGAGCTGTCCCCGGGTGTGGTGGCGGACGCGGCCAGAAAGTCCCTCAGAGACGCCGCCAGGGCCGACGAGAGGGCCGAGGCGGAGCGGCGGCGCGAGGAGAACCTGAAGGCCGTGGCCGAGGAACGGGCCAGGCGCGGCGGGAGCATGCTGATGCACGCGCCGGATGCGGCCAGGGCCGTGGACGTGCCGCTGTTCGACTGATTCGGTTTGTCCGGTAATGATTTTAAGTGTTGCGGGCATCGCAACACCAACACTTAACTCGGGAGGTAACGCATGGTCGCGGATCTTCAGATCGAAGCCGAGGAAGCCAATGGTGGCGTGCTGCTCACCGTCGTGGATTCCGCAAGGCTCACGATGCTGCTCACCAGGGAGACGGCGGCGGAGCTGCTGGACGCCATCGATGCGTGTATGAAGACGGGGGAGCGCCAGACCACGAGGGCCGTGGACGTGTGGAGGGCCGCACCCGATCTGCCGGTGTTCGGCGTGCATGTCAGCATCGACGGCGCTTCGTGGACGTGCGGCGCGGTGCGCGGCTGGGACGTGGACGGTCTGGCCGACGGGTTGGAGGCTCTGCTGGCGTAGCGGGCAGCGACGGAAAGGCCCGTCCGGGCTTGCGCTCGGACGGGCCGGGGCCGTTCAGCGGCCGTTTCTCATCGCCCAGACGGCCAGGGCCGTGAGGATGACGTCGGCGGCGATGGGATGCACCGCCGGTGCGAGGCAGACGGCGATGACCGCCATCAGCCAGATGATCGGGCCGCCGCGCGGCCCCTTTCCTGAATCGCGCATTTCTGCGCCTTTCCGTTGGGCCGCGCCGCGACTGGCGCGGCAGCGTCGCCCGGCTGTTGCCGGACGGTCTCTCTCGACCCGTGCTAATGGGCGTCGATCGACAGGAACGATGGTATCGGCTAACATGGAGAGCGCCGGTTGGAGGCGTGCTAACTTCTTCCCATTTTCAAGGCGGTGCGCAACGACTTCTTCGGGGAGATGGCCGAGACCGGTGGGGTGCCCCTGAATGCATCCCCTGTTAGGCGTTGGGCCGGTGTCTTCGGGCACTGGCCCTTTGCGTTCTCTATCTCGATGGGCGTCAAAACCAGCGATGGCATGAACTGGAACCTCCAGGACCTCGTCTACGAGGCGCTGAGCGAGGAATGGCGCAAAAGGGACGGCGAGATCAGCGCCCCATGGGCCAACGACGAGGCTGACGGATACCAGCCGCCCTCATACGAGCCGGTCAACCCCGAACGCAGGACCGCCCAGACGCCCTCCGATGGCCTGATCTGACGTCCGAAAAAAGGCGCCGTGCGCCCTTTTTAAATCTTTTAAAATCTTTTTACATTCTTTTAGGCCCTCCGCAGCCCTACTCTCCCAACGGGTTTCGGACGGTACTTAGTACAAAAGGGGAGCGAACTTAGTACAAAAGGGGAGCGAACTTAGTACAAAAGGGGAGCGAACTATTGACACTCCCGTGGTTGAAACCACGGGATTCCTGCGAACTGGGCTTGCTTGGATTCAGGCGATACGTCTGAATCCAGAGGCTTCCCATTTTTAGCGGGCTATCCCCGGTTGTCGGCCGGTTCCTCTTCTTTTGTCATGCTTGTTCCCGGCTGAGCCGCAATGCCTCGTCCTCGATGGTCGCGTTCATCTCCCTGTTCGCGTTGTGCGCGATCTG
>CALJPV010000042.1:0-3780 GCA_937980385.1 uncultured Collinsella sp.
ATATGGGGAACCGCCCCATTTTTCAACACCTTTCCCCACCCCTTCCCCCACCCTCCCCCACCACTCCACCCCCTAACTATTGGGCGCCACCCCCGAGCATATGTTCGAAAACACAATATGTTGTGTTTAACGCAAAGGCGGGATGCCACCTGTAGCACCCCGCCTTTCAACCTCAACCTTCAAGTTGACCTTGAGGCGATTTTTATGTCCCTTTACATCCCGTTCACATCGCCCCCAAACTCTCCCACGCGCGGCATGTGCACCCCGCCGCGCCATTGGCCGGTGGCGCAAAATGGGACGGACCCCCGATTGCCAAAACGTGCGCAACAGCACGTTTTGGCAATCGGGGGTCCGTCCTCGGATAGCATGTAATCGCAGCTCAGCAGCGTATTAGCGATGTGCCAGCGGGTGGGCCGCCAGGTAAACCTCAGTCAGCTGCGTACGATCGACATGCGTGTAGACCTGCGTCGTCGATATATCGGCGTGTCCCAAGATCTCCTGCAGCACGCGAAGGTCCGCGCCGCCCGCGAGCATATGGGTGGCAAAGGAGTGGCGCAACGTGTGCGGATGGAGTCCCACCAACCCCACCTGGCGTCCGTAGCGCTCGCATATGACGTGAACACCCTGACGCGATAGACGCCCACCGTTCTTGTTTAAAAAGACCGCCGGCGTCTCTGTCCCACGAGCATGAGCCGCCAGAAGTCGGCGCCCATCACATATATAGTGCGTCAGGGCACGCGCCGCGCTTCCCACCAAAGGGACCAGACGCTCCTTGGAGCCCTTGCCGCGAACCAGCACAAAGCCGTCATCGGCATGGATATCACTCACATCGAGCCCCACCAGCTCGCTCACGCGCAGGCCGCACCCATACAGCACTTCCAAGATAGCGCGATCGCGCAGACCCATCTCGCCATCCGGAAAATCCTGGTCGAGCAATGCCGAAACATCCTCCACCGAAAGGCACTCCGGCAGGCGCTCGGCCTTTTTTGGCAAACGCAACGCCGCCGTAGGATTTTGGGTCACGGCCCCATCGCGCACCAAAAAGGCATACAGGCCTTTGACGGCAGCGAGCGCGCGCTCCACCGAGGCATCGGAATAGCCCCCATCGCGCCGATCGGCGATAAAGTCCTCAATGACCCGCCGACTCACGTCCTCAAAGGACGCAATGCCCGTCCGCTCCAGATAGGCACAGTGGGTCGTCAGGTCTCGGCGATAGGCGGCAATCGTGTTACGCGCCAAGCCCCGCTCGACTGCAAGGTAATCAAGAAACTCCCCCGCCGCCACAGCAAGCGGCGAAGGAGCTTCTCCGATATGTTCCCGGTTCGACGGCAACCTTAGTCCGTCGCACGATTCATGGGCGTCACCTGTAGGCGATCGACGCCCTCATGCTGGCCAATCGAGGCACGCACGAACTCTCGGAATAGCGGCTGAGGATTGGTGGGGCGGCTCTTAAACTCGGGGTGAGCCTGGGTGGCCACGAACCACGGGTGCACGTCGCGCGGCAGCTCGACCATCTCGACCAGACGCTCATCAGGCGAAAGACCCGAGATGACAAGACCGGCGTCCTCGAGCTGATCGCGGAAGGCATTGTTGAACTCAAAACGGTGACGGTGGCGCTCGTAGACAAGCTCCTCGCCATACGCCTCACGCGCGAGGGTATCGGCAGCGAGCTTGCACGGATAGGCGCCCAGGCGCATGGTGCCGCCCTTCTCGGTCACGTCCTCCTGCGAGCTCATCAGGTCGATTACGCTAAACGGACCGTCTGGATCAAACTCCGAGGAGCTGGCACCGGCAAGGCCGACAACGTTGCGGGCGAACTCGCACACGGCAACCTGCATACCCAGGCAAATGCCCAGATACGGAATCTTGTGCTCGCGAGCAAACTCGGCAGCAAGGATCTTGCCCTCCAGGGCGCGCTTGCCAAAGCCGCCGGGAACCAGGATGCCCGATGCGTCGCCCAGGACCTCATTGACGTTTTCGGCATCGAGGCTCTCACCATCGACCAGCTGCACATCTACGTGACGATCGTAGAAAACGCCCGCGTGATGCAGGGCCTCGATAACCGACAGATATGCATCGGGAAGCTGGGTGTACTTTCCCACGACGGCAACCTTAACCTTATCGGCGTGATGGTTGGCATGGTTTTGCTTGCGCAGGAACTCATTCCATGCGCTCATATCGCGCTCGCGCGGATCGAGGCCAAGGCGCTCGCAAACGCGCAGGTCAAAGTCCTGCTCCGCGAGCAGCTGCGGCACGTCGTAAATGCTCGCGCAATCCTCGTTGGTAAAGACACAGTCGGTGTCGACGTCGCAGAAGCTTGCGATCTTGCCGCGGATAGCGTCATCAATATGGTGATCGGAGCGCAGCACAATAATGTCGGGCTGGATACCAAAGCTGCGCAGCTCCTTGACGGAGTGCTGCGTGGGCTTGGTCTTAACCTCGTGGGCGGCGGCGATATAGGGAACGAGCGATACGTGGATGTAGCAGACGTTCTCGGGACCGGCCTCCTTGCGGTACTGGCGGATAGCCTCCACGAACGGCTGCGACTCGATGTCGCCGATCGTACCGCCCAGCTCGGTAATGACAACGTCGGAGCCAGTCTGCTCCTCAATGCGGCGGAATTTGTCCTTGATAGCATTGGTGACGTGCGGGATCACCTGGACGGTACCGCCCAAAAAGTCACCGCGACGCTCGCGGGCAATCAGGCTCTTGTAAATGGCGCCCGTCGTAAAGTTAGAATCGCGGGTCAGGTTCTCGTCAATAAAGCGCTCGTAGTGGCCCAGGTCCAGATCGGACTCGTAGCCGTCCTCGGTCACAAAGACCTCACCGTGCTGGAACGGGCTCATGGTACCGGGGTCGACGTTCAGATACGGGTCGGCCTTCTGCATCGTCACCTTGTAGCCGCGCGACTTGAGCAAACGGCCCAGCGATGCCGCGGTAATGCCCTTGCCCAAAGACGAAACCACGCCGCCGGTCACAAACACATGCTTAGTCATATTGAATTACCTGCGCTTCCCGTAGAAGTTGTCCATACACATCTTACGGGTCTTCATTGTAATACTCGAGAAAGAAGCAGTTCGCCATTTTTCACCAAAGTGCTTGCATTTCTCCATCTCGAAACAAAACGCCGCCCGGGACCCGAGCGGCGTAACAACATCTTAGGCGGCAGAACGTTACCGATCGGCAAGCTCGTCCCTGAGCATATCCCGAACGAGCATACCCGCGCGGATGCCTTTCAGATACCACCCGCCACGCTCGGTAAGGCAAATACCATTTGCAAGCTGGCCGCCATCCTCGCTATAACGCGAAACGACCTCGATCAAACCGTCAGAATCCAAGCGCTCAATTGCGGCGCGGGCTCGATACGGAGACACTCCAACGTGCTCCGCAAGCGTTTTGCGCGAGAAGCCATATGTCCCGCCACTTTCGGATTGCTGGGCAATCTCCATCAACACCAGCACTTCGACACGCTTCATATCGTTGACACTCGCACGACCCTTGCCCGCCATGGCAGCCTCCTCTAACCGAGCACGAGCATCCAGCGCGCCGTGCACGACCGACACACCTCACGATGGCAGGTAATATCCATCATGCGGCATCCCGCTAAGGATGAAACAGTTACGGTTATTGTATACCGCCCAAATTGTTTTTAGGCAGGTAAACGGCTATTTTTCGCCGAAATAGACGCTTTAGGGGGTGCGGACGATTTCTTGGACCGCGTCTAAGCGTATCCAAGCTTCCTGCGGTACTCCATCGGGCTCAGCCACCCGAGGGACTTCT
>CALJPV010000043.1:0-5546 GCA_937980385.1 uncultured Collinsella sp.
CGGTCTCCGCGACGTTCTTGTACCAGTACGCGCTCGCCTTGGGATAGCGCTTCTGGGTCTCGAAGTCGATGTAGAACAGGCCGTAACGCTTGTTGTAGCCGTTGGTCCAGGAGAACTGGTCCTGCAGCGACCACACAAAGTACCCGTCGACGTTTACGCCGCCGTCGATTGCCTTGAGGATCCATGCGAGATGCTGACGCATGTAGTCGATGCGAGGTGCGTCGTCGATAAAGCCGTCCTAGGCATTGAATGGATGGATTGTGACGCCCTTCACAACACGATTGACTGTCCCATTTGGACTTGGCGTGTCCGGCGTGTTTCCAACGCGAATTGAATTTAAAAGTGCAATAGTTTGGGCAACCATCACAAAAGGTAATGCAAGATAAGATTCGGGCAGGCACTCTGCGCTGCCAAAAGTAAAAGAAGTGCCGCTGTAGGGATTGTCGGACTTTTGCTGAATTGCAATTACCTTATGTGCGATATTGTCATGGTCAATTTCATTAAGAATATCTAGATCGTACTGGCGAGTGTATTCGTTTTCGCTAACGAATACGAACACAAGGGTTTTACTGTCTACGAATGATTTTGGTCCATGACGATAACCCATGGAAGTGTCGTATGAGGTGGCAATAAGACCATGTGCCAGCTCAAGAATTTTAAGCTGAGCTTCTTGAGCGAGTCCTCCAAAAGAGCCAGATCCAAGATACGTCACGCGATTAAAATCATCATCTAAAAATGCAGCAATCTCGTGTTCGCGTAAAATAACTTGTTCGCCCATCTCGGCGGCAATGCTGACCCAACTTTCCTTCTGGTTGATCGATGCATCGTCAAAAATAAGCGTGGCTAAGAGCTCCATGCAGGTATATGATCCCGTCATGGCGAATCCGCCATCGTTTGCTCGAGGGATTAATACCGTATGGGAATCCGGATCAGCTGCAGATTTGACGGCGAGCTTTCCATTGGGTGCACAGGTGATGTTGAGAAACTTTGCCTGCTTCACGCACTTTCGGACGACTTCAATTGCGGCAAGAGACTCTGGGCTGTTGCCAGAGCGTGCAAAAGAAACGAGAAGAGTTGGGTCATCAGGATTAACGAAGTCGAGCGGAGCGGATACGATATCGGTAGTAGCAATGGATTTGAACTCATAGCGTGACGTGTCTCCTGCATGCCTAAGGTAAGGCGCGCATGTGTCTCCGACATAGTCCGAGGTCCCCGCTCCGGTGAAAATGACGACAAGACGTCCGTCTGCCATAGATCTGGCATCAGATAAAAACGTCTCAATATCGTCAAGTTGGTTTCTATAGATCAAAAATGTATCGCGCCAGAGTTCGGGCTGCTGCATAATTTCAGACGTTGTAGTATCTGCCCCGAGCTGTTTCAGCTCGTCGTGCGTGCGGTGAAACATAATAAGACACCTTTCTAATAAAAATATCAATTGTTAAAACAAACTCGGTGCTCCTTACTGCGCGTCAAGTCGTAAGGAGCACAAGACATGAAGCAAAATAGGGGATCAGGATTTGAATACGTAGTTTTGATAAGGGATTCGCCCAGTTAAGACGGTGCGGCAAGTAATTGCAATTAATTTGCCTCCGGAGTCGTAAGCATAACGAGTTAGTTCGATCACCGGAAGTTTTGCAACACCATAATTGCTGGCTTCGGAATCGCTAAGCTGACGTGCTCTATAGCTTTCTCGAGCAGATTGGATAGACTTGGACAAGTCGTCCATGATTTTGCTAAATGCCTGAAAATCTAACTGGTTATTCGGAACGCGCGACTTTGAAATGAAGAACGTATCAGCGCCTATGAAGTTGCCTTCAAGTTCGTAGGTCAATTCAAGACGCTGAATCTCATCGCGACTTTGGCATCCAAATTGTTGGAGCATCATTACGGAAATTGGACGACCTGATGTGAGGCCACCGAAATGTTTGGTGATGGCATCCGGATCAACACCATCACAATGGCTTGCAAAGTCAAAGTCTAAAAGTGAATTGAGCTCGCTAACGCGTTTCGGTGCAACAAACGATCCCTTACCTTGGATTCGATAGATACTTCCACGACGCTCCAGCTCACTCATGGCAAGTCGGACGGTTGTTCTGCTTACGGCGTATTCGTCGCAAAGTTCCATTTCTGTTGGAAGTTTATCGTCTGCTTGATATACATCGACGATCTGCTTGAGCAGCGCGTCGGTGAGCTGTAAATAGAGTGGCCGTTTTTCGTGTGTATCGAGCATTGGAGCCTCAGTTTGCATGTTGGTGGTATCTGATGATTGCCGTGGTCGGGATATAGCTTGAGCGCAACAACCTTAACGTATCACAGAGCGGCTCAGCATGACGATCTGATGCCTGTAACCACGAAGGGCTTGTCCAAGCGTGAAGATATTCTGGGGCAGACAAATACCGTTCATGGAGTCCCCGATATGTTGGAGGTCAGCGCCAGCGGCTTTTGCTGCAAGGCCTATTTTCTTAATGGTCTCGCTGTCGCAGGAGTCTTGACTGGTCCCGTTCGCCGCCATGACGAGAACCTTATCTTCAATTGACTTGTCTACGTTGTGTGATCGTACAAAGTCTACGATGGCGCGCAGGTCTGCTTCTTGGAAGCAAGGGACAGTGTAGGGGGCTGGCACGAGAAGGATATCGACGCCGAGATCAACAAACTTGCGCGCTATTTCGAGTGTCATGACAGGTTCCGCAACGCCCGCTCCATGCATTTTTCCGGCTATGACCAGGCCATTGAAATGCTCTTTGGAGAGTTTAATCGAATGGGCGATTGCATCGTTGGAGACGCCAGTTCCAGGGTTGCCCGTCAGGCAGATAAAATCAAATCCGAGTTCGTTAGCCTTTTCTAAGGTCTTGGGAGAGACGCGACGACCCATGGGGATTTCCGTACGGGATTCAGACATCTCTGCCTCGTTATCAACTGGCTCCAGATTGACGCCAATGGGCCTTCCACATGCTCGCTTCACCCAAGTGACCGGGTTTTCATTGAGATCATCTGGAATACCGGCAATAACTGGATCGAACACATCGAGCGCGTTAAACAGAAGCAGGTCGGCACCTGCGGCACGTTCGATTTCTGCATTAGTAACGCCGCCGAGAAATTGGGAAGAGGGTACGTTTTCCGCCATGATGGTACGTCCCTCGGAAGCCAGAATTGCCTGCTTTAGATCCATGGGTGACGTGGCGGCAAAATCGGATGCGGACATGTTCAGCAATCGTTTGTGCATTGTTACTTCCTTTGACTAGAACGACAGGCTTGTGACATTGTCTCTAATATTGTTACAACAATATATTTAATATGTTATATCCAATCGGTAAACGGTTACAAACTTATTGTAATGCTCCGAAAAAATAGCCTTTAGCTGGACAAATCTACAATTGCGCAACTACCGTTCACCGAATAAAGATTTGAATTCTTGACATATCGACAAAGCGGAAAAAGAATTGGTTATGACAAATCGCGCAAATGATATTACATTTCGCACGAGAACGTATTCACTTACGATAAGCGGATACAAACTGGGACGACGACGGTTGAGTCCGGATAAATCGTTGTGTGCCCGGCAATCATGAAAGGATGCGTTATGGACGCTATCGTCAAATTCCTTGAAAAACACCAGGCTCTCTTCGACAAAATCTCAAAGAACATTTATCTGGTGGCGATTAAGGATGGCTTTCTCTCGAATATGCCAATTGTGCTGTTCTCGAGCCTGTTCCTTCTTCTTTCGACGCTCCCTGCCTATGTAGGCATTACGCTTCCGTCTGAGGTGCTGGATTTCTTTAATAAAATCTATGCATATACCATGGGGCTTCTTGGCATTATGGTGGCCGGTACCACGGCGAGCTCACTTGCCATGTCGATGAACCGCCGCATGCCTTCGGGCAAATCTCTCAACCCCACCTCGTGCATGGTTTGTGCCATGTGCGGCATGTTCTTGCTATCGGTGACGAACGATGTTGTCTCGATTGGCGGAGCAGATACATCTGTTTTTGAAACCGGCTATATGGGAACCAAGGGTTTTCTCGCTGCGTTCGTATCCGCGTTCTTGACCGTTAATATCTATAAGGTGTGCATTAGCCATAATGTGACGATCAAGCTCCCCAAAGAGGTCCCTGGCGCTATTGCACAGAGTTTTCGCGATATCTTTGCGTTTGGGTTTTCAATCCTTGCGTGCGCCGTTATCGATCTCGCGAGCCGTACGCTGCTTGCTGTGCCGTTCGCCAATTTGGTATCTGCTCTAATTTCGCCGCTGTTCTCCGCGGTCGACACCTATCCTGGCATGGCGCTTATCGAAGGCGCGGTCGCACTTTTCCAATTTATGGGTATTCACGGTGCTTCGGTTGTCATGAGTCCGATCAATGCTGCGCTCTACGGCAATACCGTTACCAATCTTGAGGTTTTCCAAGCAGGTGGACACCCGTCAATTGCTCTCACGCAGGACTTTACAAGCTTCATCGGCGGTCTGGGCGGTTCTGGCTGCACGTTCATCGTTCCTATTATCCTGATCATGTTTATGCGCTCCAAGCAGCTTAAAGCCATGGGCAAGGCATCGATTATCCCGGTGATTTTTGGAGTTAACGAGCCCGTTCTCTTCGGTATGCCGATTGTTCTCAATCCCTATATGTTTGTGCCCTTCCTAGTGGCTCCTATGGTCAACGCCATTATCGGTAAATTTTTCATTGACGTCATTGGAATGAACGCCCCCATGTATACCATGCCGTGGGCGCTTCCCGGCCCAATTGGTGCGTTCCTCACCACGGGTCTCGATCTGCGTTCTCTCGTATTGATGGCAGTGCTGTTGGTCGTTGACTTTGTGATTTACTATCCGTTCTGCAAGGCGTATGACCATCAGCTTTGTTTGGAAGAGTCTGCAAAGGAGGCTGCAGGAACCTCGGATGCAGATGCTATTGCCGCACAGGAAAATGTCGCAAAAGCTCTCGAGGCGGTAAAGGACAAGGCGGAGCAGATCCGCGTGCTTGTGCTTTGCCAGGGTGCCGGCACTTCGACTCTCTTGGCAAATGCTCTTCGCGAAGGTGCCGCTGCTAAGGGTATCGATCTGGTTTCTCAGTCCGGTGCGTACGGAAGCCACTATGAGACGATGGATCAGTACAACGTGATTGTTCTGGCGCCCCAGGCACGCATGTACTATGACGCTATGAAGGCCGATACCGATCGCCTTGGAATTAAACTGCTCACCACAAGGGGCAAGCAGTATATCGACCTTACCAACGATCCCGAAGGTGCAATTGACTGGATCGTTCAGGAGCTGGCCAAATAGTAGATGCACTTCGTCGTTAATCCGTCGGTGTGTAGTGCGGCCCCGCAGCTTATTGAGCTGCGGGGCCGTATTTCGTTGAGTATCTAATTGAGACAATGAGCGCAACCGTCGTGAGATCGCATTGGCGCTCTCCGAGTCACCGACAAGCTGACTTCCATCTATGTGACCAATTCGCTTTCGGTCTTTAACCTGCTCGAGGCGCACGAGGATTGTGAGCTGTGCCTCGTGGGCGGTATGTACCGTCGCCGCACTGCCGCTTTTGTGGGGCCAA
>CALJPV010000044.1:0-1781 GCA_937980385.1 uncultured Collinsella sp.
GAGCGCAGACCACGCCGCCCCGTAGTCACGCATTGCTGCATTGACCCGACTACTCGAACCGGGCGCACCAGCTTCGCGCTTCGGCTACGGCTGCGGCGGCGCAGTCGGGCGGCAGCTCGACCATCGGCGCACGCAAGAACTCGCGCACCTTCGGCCTGCTTCCGCGCCCAAGCATGTTGATGAGCGTCTCGACCTCCTCGCCGCGCTCGGACTTCTCGGCGAGCATGATTCCCACCACGCGCACCCAGTCGCGCGTGTTCTCATCGCTATGCCATGCGTGAACCTGCGGCCAGTGCGCGACAACCTGCCCAGCGTCCCACTCCCCGTCACACGTCAGCTCGATACGCGTCAGCACACTCGACAGGTTCGTCTCTGCCGCTTTGTCGTAGACCTTCACGTAACCCGGCGTGTTCTTGACCCCGAGGTATTCCGTGATTCCGTTGCTGATGACCGACTTGTACATCCGCCTGTCCTTGCTAAGGCGGCAGTCCAGACGGCTTGTCGGCAAATCATAGGCGAGGTCGAACCTCTTCAAGCGGGCGTGCGAGACACACGGCGCGAGCTTTTCCAACAGCCGCCAGAACCGCTTGTCCCCTGCGACCTTGTTCGGGTTGAACTCGATGAACCCGCGATTCATGTTCACCTTGCAGCTCGGCTCCATGAAGCCGATTCCGAGCGCGACCGAGCTATCGCCGAGTTCAAAACTCCAAAGCTCATACCATCCGCCGGGGCGAATCTTGCTCGTCCACGCGCTCATACTGTCGCAGTCGAAGGTCTGGGCGTGCGTGCTCAACCACTCGCCCTTGCCGTTGATGAACGACAGCTTCAGGCGAACCATATCGATTGAGAACGTTGCCCCAGATTCGGCCTTGTATGCATTCCAGTAAGATGGGCGAATGTCAGTAAGTGCATGAAATCCGGCTATTAGACAAGAGCCGGATTTCACATCCGGGTTCGGCGGGTATGCAGAACCGCCCTCGTTTCCATTCATTGCCATGAAAAACCTCCCTGTTTGGGAGGTAGCTGTTTGGGGATATCCCAGCTTGATATAATGCTGGTGTATCGCCGAGCTACCATCTCGGTTGATATGCGAGCTGCGAGTGTTGGCGCACTCAAAGCTCTGACCCAAATTATAACGGGGTCGCCGGCAGGAAAGGGGAGCCTTCAAGGCTCCCCTTTCTGTTAGCTCCCCTGCTGCTTTACGCTATGGCCATGAGACCATCGGCGAGGATTCCGCGGGCATACGCACCCGTCGACTTGCCCTCGGCCTTCGCTTCCTTCTCAAGCGCCCGTTTCATGGCGGCGGGAACCTTGAGGGACAGCGTTACCGTCTCGGGCGCTGCTTTCGGGAGTTTCCCCTCGACGATTTCGCCCACATTCACCCATCCGCTTGGCCACTCGTCGCGTTCGAGAGCGCTTTCCCAATCGGCAATCATCTCATCGGTAACGACCTTGCCGTTCTCGGCAACGATTCCGTTCATGTCTACCTCCATCCCAGCTCACGCTTGAACTTCTTCGTCGGCGGCACCATCGCGTGGAACACGCACCAAACGCCGTCGATATCCATGAATCCAATCAGCTCGGCAAATCTACCGTCGGGAAGCGAGCCGACCGAAATCCAGAGCGGCGGGTCATCCGTGCCGTTTCGCTGACGGCATCTAATCGGGTTCTCCCACGCATACGCAACTTCCTCGTTGGAAAGCCCGTGCTTGAGGGCGTTCCCATGTTTATCTGCGCTTGTAAACCTCGCGTCTATGCGCAACATCGACCACGAGAATGAC
>CALJPV010000045.1:0-34361 GCA_937980385.1 uncultured Collinsella sp.
TCTGACTACGAATCAGAACGTCATAGGTTCGAATCCTATACGCCGCACCAATTGACTTTAAAGCTCCCGGCAACGGGGGCTTTTCTTATATGGGAGCATTGCGGAGATTCGAACCTCGGTCGAGGCGCGAGCGTCAAGAAAACGCGGAGCGTTTTCAGCGAGCGGGCGAGCACGCCGGCAGGCGGGCGAAGCCGGCGCGGATCCGCGCAGCGGATGCGCGGAATCCTATACGCCGCACCAATCGAACTTGAAGCCTCCGGCAACGGGGGCTTTTCTTTTATGGCAACACCGCATGGATCCGAACCTCGGTCGAGGCGTGAACAGCCTAATCACCGCTCCGTAAAATTTTTTCAAATTGTCGCTTGACCCATCGGTGGCTCGCGTGCATAATAATCCGTGCGTTGCGGCGTTACCTCAGCTGGATAGAGGGTCTGACTACGAATCAGAACGTCATAGGTTCGAATCCTATACGCCGCACCAATTGACTTTAAAGCTCCCGGCAACGGGGGCTTTTCTTATATGGGAGCATTGCGGAGATTCGAACCTCGGTCGAGGCGCGAGCGTCAAGAAAACGCGGAGCGTTTTCAGCGAGCGGGCGAGCACGCCGGCAGGCGGGCGAAGCCGGCGCGGATCCGCGCAGCGGATGCGCGGAATCCTATACGCCGCACCAATTGACTTTAAAGCTCCCGGCAACGGGGGCTTTTCTTATATCGCGATGCGTCGAGGATCGCGCCAAGTGCTCCAAATGAGTAAAAATCAAATTCGATAACTTTTTTTGAAAAAACGCTTGACCATTATTCAGTCCATGTGCATAATAATCAACAAGTCGCGGCGTTACCTCAGCTGGATAGAGGGTCTGACTACGAATCAGAACGTCATAGGTTCGAATCCTATACGCCGCACCATTTGAACTTGAAGCCTCCGGCAACGGGGGCTTTTCTTTTACGTCGGCATCCCATGGATTCGAACCTCGGTCGAGGCGCGAGCGTGAAGCGGACTATTTCTTATCGACTCGTGTAAGATTCCGAGTAGGTGTCGCGGCCCATCCGCGACCACTCCTTCTTTCAACGACTGATCAGGGTGATATTTCGTGGTAGAGCGTCCGACATACAAGCTCAGGTTTCTCGACCCCAAAAAGCGTTTTCCATCGATGCCAGAGCAGCCTGCGGGGCGCTCATATGGTGTTGTCTGGAAAGTCTTTGGCGAGGACCCCAAAGAGTCGTGCTATGTCGTCGAATTCGTCGGCAAAAGTCACATATCGCTCTTGGGCTACGTGAGCGTGTCGGGCAAGGTTTATAAGGTTGATCGTCCTGTTCGGGAAGTACCGTTGCCCGAGGACCCTGACATGGAGCTGGTCCTTCACGAGTCCGATTCCAGTATTGGCGAGATTATGGTGAGGGAAGCTAACGGTGCAATGCGCGCGTGTGCGCGAACTGCCGGCTCTCCCGAAGGCCCCATGCGCGAGCAGTCCGACCACGAGACATGGAATTCGACCCGTACCCTTCCTTTCGGCGAGTTCATGGCCTCGATGTTCTTGCGCTACGTGATATTTGCCAACTCCGAAAGCGCTATTGCGAACACGGCGGGCGTCGACGGTCTCGATGCAGGCATGCAAAACGTTGTCGACAAGATCAAGCTCATAAAGTTGCCCGAGCCGGTCGAGGTTTTTTTGGGCTTTGACACGGCACCGCTCCCCGATGCTATCGAGACGCTGCTTTACCGTGTTGACCATGCCGAGAATCCGAGCGGTATCGAGCGTTATGCCGCCGCCCTGATGAGCGAGATCGACTTGCCCCGTCTGCGCACCATTGCTGCCAAGTCCGAAATGAGCCTAGCGCGCATTGACCGCTCAAAGCTGTTCTATCTCAATTTTGATCGTAGCCTGCTGGACCAGGACGAGATTGACATGCTGCTTGCCATCGAGTGCCGTCTCAACCGCCTCTCCGGCATCCTTGAGCGCATCGGGGCCGGATTGGTCCCCGCGGCATCCTCGCCGAGCCTTGAGGGCTGCGCGCTCTTTGATGCGTGGCATATCGCCAAGACGACCAACGATGTTCCCCGACTGCTCGATACGACCTCGAGCGACAACCCGTGGGGCAAACCCGGAACGGTAGCTTGCCAGCCGGGCGGTGAGTGGGATGTGCGTACCCGCTTCGCGCGTATCGTCGAGGCGCTTAACGTGGTCACACGGCTCGACTATACCTATCGGGCAAACGTTGCCGAGGGGATTATGCTCGTTCGGTTTGGGCACTCTGTCATGGATGCCATGCCACAGCGTGAATACGACGCTCAGGAGGATGTCTGGCGCGAGTTGGACGAGAACGCGCGTGTGATTTGGGCCGCGGAGCACGACGCGCGCGTGGCGCTTACGCTGGCAGCGGCTTGCTTTGCCGCAGGTGCCTGCATTGCGCGCTGCTATGTTCAGATTGCGGCTTCCGACGGCGAGCAGGGCGAGCGCGTCATTGCAACATATTCCTTTGGGCGTGCGGCCTATCTGGCCAATTGCGTGCCTGTCGCCAAGGATCTTGAGAGCATGGATATGGACGATATGCCGTGCAAGCGCATGCTTAAGGCATATGAGTCGGACGCGCCGGATGCGATTGAGCCTGCAGAGGTTCACGCTCGCCCGCGTGACGACCACCGTTCGCTACCGCCGGCGTTGCGCGACCTGCTGCTTGCCGATACGGCTGATGAGCTCGAGGTCATGGAGATGGACGATGACCCGTATGTGGCGCGCGTCGTCGAGTTGCGCGAGCAGGCAAAAGTTGACCGTGCAAGCGCGTTTGAGGGCTTCTCCCGTCTTGTTGAGGAGTTGGAGGCTAAGTGCGCCGTTGCCGAGCTTTTGGCAACGGGTCCGGTCCAGACGCAGTTTTGCGACAACCAGCTGGTGCGTATGGTGCTGCCGGTAATGGAGGAAGATCGCTCGGTGCGCATCCTGCGTGCTCCCGATGCGCTGTACTTTGCCCAGCACGAGATCTGCAGTTATTACGCCGAGCAGGAGGATTTTGAACGGGCATTGCCCGAGGTGCGTCGTCTTTACGATCTGGCTCGCTCGTCCATGCAGTCGCACTTTGCGCTCATCAACGTGCTGGCGCGCCTGGAGCGCTTTGACGAGATTATCGAGGTGGCGCGCCACGGCCTGCGCATTGCCAGTGACCGTTCCGCAATCGGTTATCTGTTCTATCGTCTGGCGTTTGCCTATTGGAACTGCGACCAGCTCGAGCTCGCGTTGGCGTGCTACCGCCTCGTGCCGCGCGGCGAGGAGTCGGGTAGTAGCGCGCTGGAAGAAATGCAGGGCCTTATGAACGAGATGGGCGTCAATGAGCCGCCGACGTTCGAGGATGCGGTTGAGACCATCCGTAAGGCCGGGCTCGAGCTGCCTCCCGTGTCCGCCGTGACCAACCAGCTGGCGGATGCCGCCGTGCAGCTGGTCGATAACGGCTTCTTTTTCCTGGCGCGCGTCTGCATCTTCCAAATGTGGCGCACCATGGGCAACGATGAGCTCGGCTCCCTCAGTCGCTCGCTGGGGTAGGGGCGATATAGAGGGGCCGCACTGCGCTATTTGTATCGGCGCGGGCGGGAGGACCCGGCAGGATCGGTAAGGCATAAAGCCGCCGAGCCTGCTAAAACTGTTAAACTCTGCTAAAGTTGCTAAACTTTGTTAAAGTTGTTAAAACTAGCAGAGGAGGGCAGAATGACGAAAGCTGTTAACCCCTTTAAGCCAACGGCGGGCATGAATCCGCCTGAGCTTATCGGACGGGACACTGTTTTGGATGACTTTGCCGAGGCTCTTGAGAATGGTCCTGGTGCCCCCGATCGACTCATGCGCATCTCGGGCGTCCGAGGCACAGGTAAAACGGTGCTCCTTAATGCATTGGGTGACCTTGCACGCAAAAAAGGATTCGAGGTCGTTGACGTTGCCTCCAATGCTGGTTTTTGCAATAGAATCCTCGAGGCTCTGCAGCGAAACGTTCGTCTTGAATCAATCTCGATTTCCCCATCGATTTTAGGGGTCAGCCTTGGCTCCATGGAGATGTCGAAGTCGGCCTCTCATCTGGGCGAGGCGATGTACGATGCTGCGAAGCGCGGTGGTCTGCTCATTACGCTCGACGAGATCCAGGATGCCTCAACTGAGGAAATGCGCGAGCTAGGCAATGAGATGCAGCTCTTGATTCGCCAAGGAGCGAATGTCGCTTTCGCTTTCGCCGGGCTGCCGACATCGGTAGATGGCGTGGTGGTGGATGATACGTTGACGTTCCTTCAGCGAGCCAAACATGTTGAACTTACTCGGCTTTCCGATTTTGAAGTTGGCGGATCGTTTGAGGATACGATGAGACGAGCGGGCAAGGAGCTCGACAAAGGTGCCGCTGAGCTATTAACAAAAGCTTCGGCAGGCTATCCCTTTATGGTCCAGCTGGTCGGATATTACGCTTGGCAGGTTGCTGCGCGCAGTGGGGCGGAGAGTGTGAGCGAAGAGGCGGCTCGTAAGGGTATCCAGGCGGCTCTTGATAGCTTTAATGCTATGGTGATTACCCCAGCGCTGCGCAGGGTGTCGGAACGGCAGTTTCAGTATCTCGCGGCGATGGCTCAATGCGAGGGCGTCGATATCGCCAACGGCGATATCGCCAAGAAGATGGGTTTGTCGGCGAACAAAGTTGGGTCATATCGCAAGCGCCTGATCGATGCGGGGTTGATTGAGCCCGCGGGCTATGGCTGTGTTTCGTTTGCAATTCCGTACATGCGCGATTATCTGTTGGAGACCGTTCGAGAGGACTAATAAAGAATGGGCCGTCCGCGCTGTCGCTGGGGCCGTCCTTGTATCTTTGTCTCAATCTGTAACATCTGGAGGGGATTACGGCCTGCAGATGTTACAGATTGAGATGATTGACTGAGACGTTTACTGGTAAAAGAGAGGTAAAAGAGGAAACGCCTCAAAATTCCCCTTGCCCAACTTCGGCTGTTTGGTTACTATAGAACGGCTGTTACGGAGAGCTGACCGAGAGGCCGAAGGTGCTCGCCTGCTAAGCGAGTATGCCCCAAAAGGGCATCTGGGGTTCGAATCCCCAGCTCTCCGCCAGTATGACTTTGAAGAAGGGTCCCATTTGGGGCCCTTTTTTATTATCAAGAATGGCGGCTGGGGATTAGAGTCCGAAAGGGCGTGAACATTAGGCAAACACGGGGCGCTTGAAAACGGGGAGACCCAGGCGTGCTCGTGCACCCCGGTGTGGGGTTCCGAGGGGATGGAGTAGAAATATGGTAAAGGTCGGGCTGCGTAAGCCGAATCTAAAGACATCACTCAAGGCAAGAACGACCGGCAGAGCGAAGCGCGCGGTAAGGCGGGCGATAATCCCCGGCTATGGTAAGAAGGGCATGGGGTGGATCAAAAATCCGAAGAAGGCTGCTTACAATGCCGTATACAGCAGAACGACCGTCGGAGTTGGGGATGTCGCTCGCGCCGTTGCTAAATCAGGCGCTCGGAGCTCGGCGTCAAGGACGTCCTCAGTTACTGTTTCATCGCATGAAATTACACCTTTGGCGAAGCCTGAACAGAAATCTCTCACTCGAGAGATTACGTCGGTTGACAGGGCAAACAAGGCGCTTTTGCTATGCTTCCTTCTTGGGTGGTCGGGCGCTCATAGGGCGTATGCACGGATGTGGGGTAGCTTCTTTCTATATCTCTTTACCTTTGGCCTTTTTGGATTTGGTTGGCTGTTTGATATTGTGACACTACTGATGAGACGCTCCGAGCTAAGGCGTCTCGGCGACAGTGATCCGACTCAACAGCAAGCGCCATGTTCCGTTGATTCTACATTCGATCGAAATGTCGCCGACTCCGGAAATTGGGAACAGCGTGGAGATGGGGAGGCTGCGGCTCGGCTAGAGCTTCAACGTAAAAACCGTGCCTATATGGAAGAAAACGGCATCGACGTGGAGATGTTTACCGAGGAAAAGGTCGCAGCGGACGCCTTGCGAACCATTGAGTCGGTATGCCCGTGCATGCTTAGGTTTGACCGAGGCATGAGCGAAGAGGAGCCAAGCATCAGCTTTTGCTCTCCAACAAAGACGGGGAAAATGCCCAAGAATGTCGTCGAGGCCCGCATTTACCATCAGGATGTGAAGCTATTGATGGATTCCCACGGCTTCGAATTGCCGGAGTATGGTGACAGCATCAATGTCATGATTAGTTATCTAGCTGATGGGCGCATAAATAAAGTCGATATCCATGGGTTCCATAATGGCCGCTCCGTTAGTGTCTCCATTCGCAGGCGGAGCGACGATCTTGTTATGACGAGTGCGGGCACCATCGGAGAAACGGGTGCCTGGCAATCGCTGTGTCCTGGGGCAGACCCCTCAGCTGGGGATCTTTTCAGGGCCTTGACCAAGGAGGTCGAAAGGATCTACTAGCATGCCCGGTGGACCCGTTTTCAAGGTCCGAAAAGACACAGCGAAGGTAAACGGCTAGCAATGTCGCTTTGGTGATTCTGACGCATCCCGTTTAAGAGGTATTCAAAAAGAGGCGCCCCGTTGGACGCCTCATTTGGTTCGATGTGATATCGCTCCGGCCCTACACCTCAGGAGCCTTGGCTACGGTTTCGCTTTCTGCCGTAAGCGGGCGATTGTCGATGCGGCGGCCCAGGCGGTCGAGCTTCACAAGGAGCCACTCAATGGGATTCGGCCCCGAGCCTTCCTCGTCGGCAACCAAATCCATGACGGCGATCTTGGTGCCGTCTTGCTTAAGCGTCACGCTACCCACCTTGTCGCCCACATGTACCGTGCCCGAAAGGTCATCATAGGTAACCTTCTCGGTCACCTCTCCGGCAAGCGCAAAGACGGTCGCCTGAGCTGCAGGATCGGCGAGCGTAGCATCGATCGTCTTGTCCGTCCAATCGGTCTGGCCAATGCGCGCGATGAGCGGATTGCCGTTGGCGGTCTTTTCCTGCGTGTTGGCGATCGCAACCGTCACCTTGTGGCCGTAGTACCAGTTGGCAAGGGCGGCCGTGTCGGCAAAGCGCTGATCGGTGGTGCTGGAGTTCAAGACGACGGTGTAGGTCTCGTCGCCATCGCGGTTGTAGGCTGCCGTAAAGCAATAGCCGGCATCGTCGGTGGTGCCGGTCTTACCGCCGATATTGCCGTCCTGCCCCAGCAGCTCATTGTGCGTATCCATGGAATGCGAATGGTCGGAACCGTCGGCGCCCGTAACCTCAATCCAGGAATCATCGCTCGCCACGATTTCGCGGAACGTATCGCTCTTCATTGCCTCCTGCATCATCAGGGCTACATCGTGCGCGGTGGAGTGCATGTTGCCGGCCCACTCATCAAAGTCCAGACCGTGCGGATTCTCAAAAAGCGTTCCCGTGCAGCCGAACTCTTGAGCGCGCTCGTTCATGGCCTTTACAAAGGTGGCCACGGCGTCCTTGGTCTTGGGGTCGATCTTTTTGCCCACGTGCTCGGCAAGCACGATGGCGGCGTCATTGCCCGAGGGGATCATTAGGCCGCGCAGAGCTTGCTCCACGGTGAGCTCGTCGCCTTCGAGCAGACCGGCGGTCGAATTGCCCACGGTTGCCGCGGCGTTGCTCACCGTGACCTTCTCGTCCATCTTGCAGTTCTCGATGGCCAGGATTGCGGTCATGACCTTGGTAATTGAGGCGATCTTGACCTGCTCGTCGGCACTGCGGGCGTAATAGACGGAACCGTCCTTGCTCATGACGATGGCGTTGGTCGCATCGATATCGGGCAGATTCTCGGCCGTGATGCCGCGGGCGTCGGCGGTCTTGCCGCAAACGATATCAGTCGTAAGCACCTGGGCGTCGGCGATAGACGGCATACCGGCAGCAAGGGCGAGAGCGCAGGCAATGCCGGCGGTCAGTTGCGCGGAGCGCTTTGCAAGAGAACTAAGGGTCTTCACAGATTTCGCTTTCGACGGGATGGTCTCTTCAGAGTTCAAAGTATATCGTTTGCCGGCGCGGACAATCAGCGCGCGGGCGTGTGCGGCCCATGTCTGCGCCCGAACGGACACATAGGAGCTTAAGGTAGACTTAATCGCCCACGCTTGTTGTGTGTGGCGGGTGCCGCCTCGGGCATAATGGAGCGCGAGAGGAGCACGCATGAACGAGCGCATACTGGTAGTTGATGACGAGAAGGCCATCGCCGACCTGGTTGGTATCTACCTTACAAAAGAGGGCTTTGATGTTCAGATTGCCTATAGCGGAGCAGATGCTGCCAAGGCGATTTTGGAGCAGGAGTTCGATCTGGCGCTGCTGGACGTCATGCTGCCCGATATCGACGGCTTTGAGCTGCTGCGCACCATCCGCGCTGGCCATACCTATCCCGTTATTATGCTGACGGCGCGCGATGCCCAGCAGGATAAGATCGAGGGCCTCTCGCTGGGCGCAGACGATTACGTGGTCAAGCCGTTCCGTCCGCTGGAGCTCATAGCGCGCGTTCACGCTCAGCTCCGTCGTTACACCAGCTACGGCAGCCGCGCACAGGCGGTCGAGTCGCCGACCATCCAGCTCGATGGCCTCGAGATCAACCGCGATGCTCGTTGTGTGACGGTGGACGGTGCACCGGTGCGCCTCACGCCCATCGAGTATTCCATCTTGCTGTATCTGGTGGAACATCGTGGCAGCGTGGTAGCCGTGGGGGACCTGTTTCGCGCGGTGTGGAACGAAGACTTTATGCCCGGCTCCAACAATACGGTGATGGTGCACATCCGCCATTTGCGCGAAAAGATCGGCGACGACGCTCAAAAGCCGCGCTTTATCAAAAACGTCTGGGGCGTCGGCTACATAATCGAATAACGCCTTTGATGGTGGGGAAGTGGATATGACAAAAGACGATAGGCGGGTATTCGAGGTGCCCGATCGACTCTTTGAATACATAAGGGCGGTCGTCGACAACCGCGCACTTGCGACGGTGCTGCTCTTTTTGCTGAGTCTGCTACTCATTGGCATTGACAATATTGTTGGCATCCTGGCAGTTCTGCTCATTGGCTTTTTGCTGATCGATCGATTCGAAATCGTTCGCCGCTGCGTGGTAATCGGCGGTGCCGCGTGGACAATTACGCTGGCGATCGGGGCCATGGCGCTTGGCGGTATTGGCGAGCCCGTGTTCTTTGATGCCGCCTTTGTGTTCAACATGCTCGGCTTTGTGCTGGCGCTCGCCGTCTGTGTCCTGTTCTTTTGCGGGCGCGCCCTGTATTACCAGGGTTATGAGCAAGGCGAGCAGCATGCCGACCGCGTAATCGCCGCCCGTATTCAGGACCGTCTGATCGATAACCCCGACACGTGGGATACCATCGACGGCGACTTTCTCGAGGTCGAGGGTGCGCTCAACCGGGCGCGCGATTGCGAGCGTAAGGTTCAACAGGCCTTGCGCGACGAATCGCATCGCAAAGATGACCTGGTTACGTACCTGGCGCACGACCTGCGTACGCCGCTCGCCAGTGTGGTGGGCTATCTTTCGCTCCTGCAGGAGGCTCCCGATTTGCCGCTTGAGCAGCGTGCACGCTTTACAGGCGTGGCACTCGACAAGGCCCACCGGCTCGACGCGCTCATCGAGGAGTTCTTCGACATCACGCGTTTCGATTTCCACGATATCGTGCTTACCCGCGCCTACGTCGATTTGGGGCTATTGCTGGCGCAGGTGGCCGACGAGTTCTATCCCATTCTCAACGAACAGCACAAGGAAGCCCAGGTTGATATCTGCGAGGACCTGACGGTGCTCGTGGACGGCGACAAGATGGCTCGCGTATTCAACAACATCATGAAAAACGCCGTTGCCTATAGCTATGAAGGCTCGACGATCACGATCGAGGCCAGGCGTTTGGGCGACGGTGGCGTACGCGTACGATTTGTAAACCAGGGCGATCCGATCCCTGAGCCAAAGCTCAAGGTGATTTTTGAGAAGTTCTATCGCCTGGATGCAGCGCGTGCGACCAATCGCGGCGGTGCTGGGCTGGGGCTTGCCATCGCCAAGGAGATTGTATGCGCGCATGGCGGTACCATCGCGTGCGAATCGACGCCCGAGCATACCGTCTTTACCATCGAGCTGCCCGCCGCGTAGCGTAGGCGCCTTTACAAACACCTGACAATGCGTTCACGTGCATATGAGCCGCGATTTCTACTATCGATACTGCTGAATTGATATCGATGTGGAGGTATGCGGTATGACGGCTGCTGCGGCTATAGGGCCCACGGAGCTCGAGGAGCTAATGGAGGCGCAAGCCGAGGCTGCGCACGAGCGCGAAGTCGGGGACGCGACTCGTCCCACGGCGCAGGATCTTGCCGCCTCGCCGACGCGCATCGACGTCAAGGGCCTCGACCTGTTCTATGGCGACCACCATGCGCTCAAGAACGTATCCATCAAGATTCGCGACAAGCAGATTACCTCGTTTATCGGTCCTTCGGGCTGCGGTAAGTCAACGCTGCTGCGTTGCTTTAACCGCATGAACGACGGCATCAAGGACTGCCGCATCGAGGGCAAGATCGCGCTCGATGGCCAGGATGTTCTGGGCGACTACGACATCTGCCGCCTGCGCCAGCGCGTGGGCATGGTGTTCCAGCGCCCTAACCCGTTTCCCATGAGCATCTACGACAACGTCGCGTATGGTCCGCGCGGCATGGGCGTGCGCGATCGTGTCGTTCTGGATGAGCTGGTCGAGGACTCTCTTCGTCGCGCTGCGCTATGGGATGAGGTCAAGGACAAGCTCAAGGAGTCGGGGCTGGGCCTTTCGGGCGGGCAGCAGCAGCGTCTGTGCATCGCCCGCGCGCTTGCCGTGCAACCCGATATTCTGCTGATGGACGAGCCCACGAGCGCTCTCGATCCCGTGTCGACGTTGGTGGTTGAGCAGCTGGCCTGCGAGCTCAAAGAGACCTGCACGCTCGTGGTCGTTACGCACAATATGCAGCAGGCGGCGCGTATCTCCGACTCGGTCGCGTTTTTCTTGCTGGGTGAGTTGGTGGAGCACGCGCCCACCGCTCAGCTCTTCAAAAATCCCACCGACCCGCGCACGGCGGATTATTTGACGGGACGTTTTGGCTGATACCATCTAGTAAAGGTACCTTTAGGGTTAAGATGCGGTCATGCCGGCCGCAAAGGGGTTCAACATGATCTATTACGTCGAGGACGATGACAACATCAGGGATTTGACGGTCTATGCACTGCGCAAGCAGGGAATCGAGGCCGAAGGCTTTTCGTGCGATGGCGAGTTTAAGGCCGCCGTGGCGCGACGGGTGCCCGATGCCGTCCTGCTCGACATCATGCTGCCCGATACCGACGGTTTGGCAATTATGCGTCGCCTGCGCGCCGATCGTCTGACGGCGACGGTGCCCATCATGATGCTCACTGCCAAGGATACCGAGCTCGATAAGGTAATGGCACTCGATGGCGGTGCCGACGATTATCTGACCAAGCCGTTTTCGCTCATGGAGCTTGCGAGTCGCTGCCGCGCGCTGCTGCGTCGCGGCGGCATGGTCAAGCAGGCGAGCGATGTGCTCAGCGTGGGCGACATCGTGCTCTCGCCCAGCCATCGCGAGGTGACCGTTGCCGGCGAGCCGCTTAAGCTCACCCTGCGCGAGTTCGACCTGCTCGAGTACCTCATGCGCAAGCCCGGCGTGGTCTTTACCCGCGAGTCGTTGCTGCAGAGCGTGTGGGGCTGGGACTTCGACGGCGGTTCGCGCACCGTTGACGTGCACGTGCAGACGCTTCGCCAAAAACTGGGCGAGCATGCCAGCGCCATCGAGACCGTGCGCGGCGTGGGCTACCGCTTGGCCGAGCCTTCTGCCGGCGATGGTGCCGAAGGTGACGACACCGCGGCCACCGCATCGGAGGAGTAACCCGTGGTCTTCGTCCCCCAGGGAAAACATACGCTGTCGCACCGCGTTTTTGTGACGATCTTTGTCTGCGCCATGGCGGTTATCGTGGCGTTTACGGTGCTGGGTGCGTTCTTTGTGCAAAACACCTTGGCGGATGCCACGAGTGCCAATCTGGCGCAGGAAACCGAGCTCATTGCTGCCGCCCTCGACGAGCAGCAGGAGCCCATCCCGTTCTTGCGTAGCCTCGATCGAGAGGACTTGCGCATCACGCTGATTAACAAGGATGGATCGGTTGCCTACGACAACGAGGCGCCGCCTTCCACACTGCCCAACCATGGCGATCGCCCCGAGGTCATCGAGGCCTTTGAGAGTGGTTCGGGTTCCGCGGAGCGCGCAAGCTCTACGCTCGACGAGATTATGCTGTATCGCGCCGTCGCCCTTGATAACGGCCAGGTTGTCCGCTTGGCGCAGGCCCAGCCTGGCGTTGCGGCGATTTTGCTGTCGATGGTGGCGCCGATGCTGCTTATCGCAGCAGCGGGTGCGGTACTCTCGTTTTTTATGGCGCGCCGCGAGTCCCGTGCCATCATCGCGCCTTTGCAAGAGGTGGATTTGGACCACCCACGCCGTAGCTATGAGCACGCCTATGCCGAGATGGTCCCCATGCTTGAGCGTATTGAGTCGCAGCGCCAGGAGCTCAAGCGCCAAATGGCGGTGCTGGCGGACAACGACCGTATGCGCCGCGAGTTCACGGCGAATATCACCCATGAGCTCAAGACGCCGCTTACGGCGATTTCGGGCTATGCCGAGCTCGTCGCAAACGGCATGGTCGAGGGCGAGGGCGACCTGCGCAACTTTGGCGGTCGCATCTATCGTGAGGCGGGCCGCTTGGCAGCGCTTGTCAACGATATCCTTACGCTGTCTAACTTGGACGAGGCCGAGCGTGCAGCTGAGGGCGAGGCGGTGCCCATTGGGTCCACGGAGCCTATTGAGCTCTCGCGTGCCATCTACGCGGTCGAGCAGCGCCTTGAACAGGTCGCCCGTCAGGCGAATGTGACGATAAGTCATGAGACCAAGCCTGTGGTCATCGAGGGCGTGTCGCGCTTGATTGACGAGCTCATCTATAATCTGGCAAGCAACGCCATCCGCTACAATCGACCCGGCGGTACGGTTACGCTGCAGTGCGGCACCAACGACGAAGGCCATCCGTTCCTTGCGGTCGCCGACACGGGAATCGGTATCGCGCCTGAAGAACAGGGCAAGGTATTTGAGCGGTTCTATCGCGTGGACAAGAGTAGGTCCAAGGCACGCGGCGGAACCGGTCTGGGGCTTGCCATTGTCAAGCATGCGGCCCTGTATCATCACGCCACGCTCGATCTGTCGAGCGAGTTGGGCGTGGGAACCACCATTACGGTGACGTTTCCCATACAGCAGGACGAGCCATTCGCATAGCGATATAACATAGATATTGATGCAGACGCCGCATTTGACTTTCGGGTGCGGCGTTGTTGTGCAATTTTACGATTGCTTCCGACATTTTTACAGGAGAGCCTGTTTCTTATGTATAGAGTTTGGTCTCGGTAAAAAGATGCGATAACATACGGACAGTTTTGTCAATCCGAACTGGGGAAATGAAAGGCAAGCTGCATGACCCTTCTCGAACTGTTCCAGCTGCTGAAGAAGCACCTTCAGCTGGTCATCACCCTTCCGGTGGTCTGCGCGATCGCCATGGGCATCGTGTCCTTCGTTGCGATGGACAACACCTATACCGCGACGACGAGCATGTACATTCTCGCCAAGACCGACGATAGCGGTCAGATGAGCTACAACGATCTCTCGGCGAGTCAGATGCTTTCCAACGATATCGCCACGCTGCTGGATAGCGATAGCGTTAAGAGCGGCGCAGCCAATGAACTGGGCCTCACCGATCTGGATGACTACAAGGTGTCTGTTTCCTCCGAGACCACCACGCGTGTCATTACGCTTTCGGTTACCGGCACCGATGCCAAGGAGACGGCTAAGGTCGCAAAGGCCATGGCCAGCTCGGTGAGTACGGTCGCTCAGAACGTCGGCGCTGCCCAGAGCATCAACGTTATCGACGAGGCTAAGACCCCCGAAGCCCCCAGCGGTCCCAAGCGTATGCTGTACGTTGCTGTCGCGTTCCTCGCCGGTATCTTTATCGCAGTTGCCTATGTCGTTTTGGCAGACATGCTCAATACCCGCATCCGCGGTGCCGAAGAGGCAGAAGAGCTCCTGGGCATTCCCGTTGTTGGCCGAATTCCGGCTATGAAAGGTGGTAAATAGGCATGGCTAAGGCAAAGAACACCGATAAGCTCGTTGTACAGAATGCCGCCAAGACCCTTCTGGCCAACATCCGCTTTGCGAGCGTGGACGACCCCATTCGCACCATTACCGTCACGTCCTCGATTCCCAACGAGGGCAAGTCTACGGTTTCCATCAACCTTGCCCAGGCTATCGCCACGAGCGGCAAGTCCGTGCTCCTGGTCGAGGCCGATATGCGCCGCAGGTCCCTTTCCGATATGCTCGGCGTTCGTTCGCGCGGCGGACTCTATGCGGTCCTTTCCGAGCAGATCTCCATTGACCAGGCAATTGTCGAGACGGGTCAGAAGAACTTCTACTTCCTCGATGCCGAGCCGCACATTCCCAATCCTGCCGACATCATCGTTTCTCACCGCTTTGCCAAGCTGGTCAAGGCGCTGTCTGCCAAGTTCCAGTACGTCATCTTCGACGCTCCTCCGGTCGGCACCTTCATCGATGCTGCCGAGATTGCCAGCCTGACCGACGGCACGCTGTTCGTGGTGCGCGAGGACTTCACCAAGCGCGAGGAGGCACTCAACGCCATCGGCCAGCTTAAGAAGTCCGAAAAGGTCAAGCTCATCGGTACCGTCATGAATTACTGTGAGACCGAGACCAGCGAGTACTACTATTCTTACTACACCAAGGACGGTAAGAAGGTTAAGAAGGGCTCCGACGATCAGGGGACTTCCAAAAAGGGCATCTTCACCAACCGAGCAAACGTTTAGTTGATAAGGCTGACCTATGCGTGACATTCATTGCCATATCTTGCCGGGTGTAGACGACGGCGCCGCCGATCTCGATGAGAGCTTGGCGATGCTCGAGGCTGCCAAGCGGGCCGGTGTAACCAGAATCGTTTGCACTCCTCACTGTCGTGATCCCTATTTTGATTACGACAAGATGTGGGATGCCTTTGAGCTGCTGCGTGATAACGCTGACGGTTTTCCGCTCCAGATGGGCTTCGAGGTCAACCATCGAAAGCTCGTTGAGCTTGGTATCGATGCTGCGGAGCACTTGCATTTCGATGGGACCAACGAGTTTCTGCTCGAGCTTTCGACGCATGCCGATGCGTATGCGTTTAGAGAGTACGAGAACACGATTTACGATTTGCAGTGCCGTGGCTACCAGGTGATCATCGCTCATCCTGAGCGCTATCGTGCGGTTCAAAAGGATGTAAGCGTGGCGGAGCGCCTGGTCGATATGGGCTGCAAGCTGCAGGCTTCGGCGGACTTTATTGCCGGCGGTCGCTTTGGTCGCGAGAAAAAGCCGGCACAGCGCCTGTTCGATCAGAACCTGTACAGCTTCATCGCGAGCGATGCCCATAACGTGGGTCATTACGATTGCCTGGCGAAGGCTCGCGCGAAGTTTAGTGTGCGCGGAGCTCATTTTCGCTAATATCTGTCCCTAACGTTCGCATTGAATGAAAGGGCAGCCATGGATATCCAACTTAAGACGGGATGCTTTGATGACGCGGCGTTGGTGCGCCGCGTCGTTTTTATGGACGAGCAGGGCTACGAGAATGAGTTCGACGCTATCGACGAGGATCAGAACTGCATTCATGTGACGCTCTATGTAGACGGCGAGCTTGCCGGTTGCTCGCGCGTGTTTCCCGAAGAGCTTGAGCGCGTGGCTGACGCAGAGGCCCCGGTGTTGCCGGCATGCGACATGGACGAAGGCGTTGCGGCGGGGGAGACCTACATTATGGGGCGCGTCGCCGTGCTGCCGGCTATGCGTCGTCGCGGACTGGCGAGTGCGATCGTCGAGGCCAGTGCTTCGTGTGCACGCGATGCCGGCGCTAAGCTTATTAAGCTGCATGCGCAGGAATACGTGTTGCCGCTCTATGCAAAGGCGGGCTACACGCAAATTGCCCCGGTAGATTACGAAGACGAGGGCCAGCCCCATGTCTGGATGGCCAAGCGCGTAGGTGGCAGATAGGGACGTTCCTTTTCTGCCGGCAGTTGGGGACGCTCCTTGGCAATTGGCGCATCGGAGCGCTTGGACATACAGTTTTTCGATTCCGTATGTATATATGCGCGCTAATGGGTTATAAAATCTAAGTCTGAACATAGCAGGTCTGCGATTCGGCTCGGGAGACCGGGCCGTTTTTGCGGACGGGGGTAGCGCGAAAGGACTGCACATGCGTCAATTTAAGACCGAGAGCAAAAAACTGCTCGACCTCATGATCAACTCCATCTACACCAATAAGGAAATCTTCCTGCGCGAGCTTATCTCTAACGCGAGCGACGCCGTCGACAAGCTCAACTTTAAGAGCCTGCAGGATCCGAGCGTCAAGATCAACCAGGGCGACCTGGCCATTCGCGTCTCCTTTGATAAAGACGCCCGCACCATTACCATCTCGGATAACGGCATTGGCATGACCGCCGAGGAGCTCGAGCGCAATCTGGGCACCATCGCCCATTCCGGCTCCGAGGAGTTTAAGACCGAGAACGCCGAGCAGCAGGGCTCCGATGTCGACATCATCGGCCAGTTTGGCGTGGGCTTCTACTCTGCCTTTATGGTTGCCAGCCATGTGAAGGTCGTCAGCCGCGCCTATGGCGAGGATGTCGCCCATGTGTGGGAATCCGACGGTCTTGAGGGCTACACCATCGAGGACGGTGAGCGCGCCGAGCACGGTACCGATGTCATCCTGACGCTGCGCGAGAACGAGAAGCTCGATGCCGACGGCGAGGCCGAGACCTACGATCGCTTCCTGACCGAGTGGGGTCTCAAGAGCCTGATTCAGCAGTACAGCA
Source organism: uncultured Collinsella sp. (assembly GCA_937980385.1). Lineage (GTDB taxonomy): Bacteria > Actinomycetota > Coriobacteriia > Coriobacteriales > Coriobacteriaceae > Collinsella. The sequence continues at coordinate 16,883 of CALJPV010000045.1, forward strand.
ACTATGTGCGCTACCCGATTCAGATGATGGTGTCCAAGAGCCGCCAGAAACCCAAGCCCGAGGACGCCGGCGACGATTACAAGCCCGAGTACGAGGACTACCAGGAGCTCGAGACCGTCAATTCCATGACACCGATCTGGAAGAAGCGCAGCTCCGATGTCGAGCAGAAGGACTACGACGAGTTCTACAAGTCCACGTTCCACGACTTTGACGATCCTGCGCGCACCATCAGCTTCCATGCCGAGGGCACGCTCGAGTACGATGCCCTGCTGTTTGTGCCGGGCCGCGCGCCGTTCGATCTGTACAGCAAGGATTACGAGAAGGGTCTGGCACTCTACAGCTCCAACGTCCTGATCATGGAGAAGTGCGACGACCTGCTGCCCGACTACTACAACTTTGTCCGCGGCGTCGTGGATTCCGCCGATGTGTCGCTCAACATCTCGCGTGAGACGCTGCAGCAGAACCGTCAGCTCAAGGCCATCGCCAAGCGTGTGGAAAAGAAGATCACCGCCGACCTTGAGGATATGCGTGACAACGACCGCGAGGCCTACGAGAAGTTCTTTGAGAACTTTGGCCGCGGTCTTAAGTACGGCATCTACTCGAGCTATGGCATGAAGGCCGATGAGCTCGCCGATCTGTTGCTGTTCTGGTCTGCCAAGGAACAGAAGATGATTACCCTGGCCGAGTATGCCAAGGGCATGCCCGAGGATCAGAAGGCCATCTACTACGCCGCCGGCGACTCGCGTGAGCGCTTGGCCAAGATGCCCGTGGTAAAGGGCGTGCTCGACCGCGGCTATGACGTGCTGCTGCTGACGCAGGACGTGGATGAGTTCACCTTCCAGGCTATGCGTGAGTACGTTGCCGCCGATATGCCCAAGATCTACGAGGACGATGCCGCCCGCGAGGCTGCCGAAAAGGCCGTGGCCGATGGTGCCGAGCCCGAGGTTGAGGATCGTCACCTGGAGCTCAAGAACGTCGCAACCGGTGATCTTGACCTGGCGACCGAGGACGAGAAAAAGGAGGCCGAGGACGCCACCAAGGAGAACGAGGACCTCTTTAACGCCATGAAGGAGGCACTCGGCGACAAGGTCGAGAAGGTTGCCGTCTCTGCGCGCCTGACCGATGCTCCCGCGTGCATCACCACCGAGGGCCCGCTTTCGCTCGAGATGGAGAAGGTGCTCCAGAAGGGACCCGAGGGCGCGCCCGACGGCATGCCCAAGAGCCAGCGCGTGCTCGAACTTAACGCCAAGCACCCGGTCTTTGACAAGCTTGTCGCTGCCCAGAAGGCGGGCGACGCCGACAAGATCAAGCAGTACTCCGGTCTGCTCTATGACCAGGCTTTGCTGGTCGAGGGCATCCTCCCCGAGGACCCCGTAGCCTTCGCCGCAGCTGTTTGCAACTTGATGTAGTTCGGGGATACGGCACCGTAACTAGATTAGAACGAGAGTGGATAATCTCCCACTTTTGGCTCGAATGCGGGCTTGAAGTGGGAGATTTTCTACTCTCGTTTTCCTCCGTCCCCAAGGGATCAATTATTTGTCGGGGTTGTGGTTTTGTGACCTGCTGAAATTAAAGATACTGTACAACTGTACGTTAATTTGTCTTCGTAGTATATTGCTACCCGCAAAACTCAACACCATTGTGCTTTGAGACGTTAAAGCGCCTACTACAATGGTTGTCGATAGTACGATTCGATTTAACGACAGGATGGATGGTCCAAGCGTGAGTCTCGGCAGCAAACTATCCAATGCAAAAGTGTCCTTTGCGATATTTAAGCGCGACATTAAGCGACTGCTTGTGAACCCCGTCGCCCTGGTGGTTACCCTAGGCGTGTGCGTTATTCCCTCGCTGTATGCCTGGTATAACATCGTGGCAAACTGGGATCCGTATGGAAACACCCAAGGCATCAAGATTGCTATCGCCAACAACGATCGAGGCACCCAGAATGACCTAGTAGGCGAGCTTAACGCAGGCGATAAGGTGGTCGACCAGCTCAAGGAGAACGACCAGCTTGGCTGGACCTTCGTCGACTCGGCGGCAGATGCCAAAGAGGGTGTCGAAAGTGGCGAATACTATGCTGCCATCGTGATTCCCAAGAACTTCTCCGACAATCTCGTCTCGATGCTCGACGGCAATTACCATCAGCCGAAGCTCACCTATTACGTCAACGAAAAAAAGAGCGCCATTGCGCCCAAGGTCACCGATACCGGTGCCAACACCATCGAGGAGCAGATCAACTCGGAGTTTGTCTCCACGGTGGGCGAGACCGTCGCGGGCATTGCCAAAGATGCTGGCATCGACCTTAAAGACAAGGCAACCCAGACTCAGGATTCGCTGGCGGGCTCGGTGTCCGAGGCGTCTGATACCCTGGGCGAAGTACGCGATTCCATCGGCGACATGAACACCGCCATCGACAAGACGAGCAACTCGATTGCTTCGGCCGATGCTGCGCTGGCGGGCCTGCAGGGGCAGGCGCCTTCGCTAACGCAGGCAATCGCTCAGGGTAATGATCTGCTGGGCGAAGCTCGCACCACGGCTGGTAAGTCCATCACCTCGCTCTCCAAGGCACTTTTGGAGGGCAGCATCGTGCTGAGCAAGACATCGGCTTCTGCGAACGCTGCGATTGGCAAACTCACCGGTACGGTTACGTCCACGACCACTCGAATCGACAACTCGCTCGAATCCCTTCAAGCGACGATTGACCACAACAGCGCTGTCATCGAGCGCCTGCAGATTCTCGCTAACGATACGTCGACGGGATCGGAGGACGCCGACGCGCTCATCGCATCGACCATCAATTCGCTTCGCGAGCAAAACCAGAAGTTGCAGAGCATCAAGGATGGCCTCTCTGCACAGTCGAGCGCCATGGCAAACGACGCTACGGCAATCTCAAGCGCGAGCAACGCACTCAACGCGGCAATTCAGACCGGTACGGCTAACCTCGGTCAGGCTCAGACCGATCTGGGACAGAACGCACTGCCGAAGGCTTCGAGCGCGCTTGACTCCTTTGCCGCCGTCTCGGGTGATTTGACGGGTATCGTATCTGGCCTCACGCCCACGATAGCGAGCGCGCGCGGCACGCTGGCGCAGCTCGACGCCACGCTCAAGCAGGCAAAGACCACGCTGTCCCAAACCGATGCCTCCCTTGCCAAGGTTCAGGACAAGCTCGCGACCGCCGCCAATGACATTGCGGCGCTGCAGACCTCTGAGTCTATGGGCGAGTTAGCCGACCTCATGGACGTCGACGTTGATGACGTGGCAGATTTCATGGCATCTCCGGTTGAGCTGACGTCCAAGTCAATCTATCCGGTCAAGAGCTTTGGCTCGGGCATCGCGCCCTTCTACACCAATCTGGCGCTGTGGGTAGGCGGCTATGTGCTCATCGCTATCTACAAGCTCGAGGTCGACCGCGAGGGCATCGGTAGCTTTACGGCGCGTCAGGGCTACTTTGGCCGCTGGTTGCTCATGGTGATCCTGGGTGCGTTCCAGGCCATCATCGTTACGGTGGGCGACCTGGTCATTGGCGTGCAGTGCGTCAACCCGCTGCTGTTCGTGCTGGGCGGCATCGCTATCTCGTTCACCTACGTCAACATCATCTATGCGCTGTCCACCACGTTTAAGCATATCGGCAAGGCTATCGGTGTCATTCTCGTCATCGTGCAGATCCCGGGTTCGTCGGGCATGTATCCCATCGAGATGATGCCCGGCTTCTTCCAATGGCTGCATCCGCTGCTGCCCTTCACCTATGGCATCAACCTGCTGCGCGAGACCGTCGGTGGCATGTATTCGTTCAACTACCTGTTCAACCTGTGCATCCTGGGCGTGTTCCTTATCATCGCGCTCTTTATCGGTCTGCAGCTGCGCCCGTTGCTGCTCAACCTCAATCTGCTCTTTGATAAGCAGCTTTCCACGACGGACCTCATGATCTGCGAGTCCAACGACCTGCCGCGCCAGCGCTATTCGCTGCGCACGGCCATGCGCGTCATGCTCGATTCGGATTCGTACCGTCGCGAGCTGCTCGATCATGCCGTGGCGTTTGAGCATCGCTACCCGTACTACATCAAGGGCGGTTTTGCCGCCGTGGTAGGCGTGCAGGTCCTGCTCTTTGTGCTCTCGACGGTGCTCGATATCGACAATAACGGCAAGATCATCCTGCTCGTTATCTGGATCATTTCGGTTATCGCCATCTGTGGCTGGCTTATCAACATCGAGTATATCCGTGCGAGCCTCAATACCCAGATGCGTATCTCGGCGCTTTCGGACGAGGACCTTCGCCGTGAGATGCGCGAGCACACGGCCGCCATCCCTGCTGCCCGTCGCATGTTTGGTCTCAACGCCAGCGAGCGGGGCACCAAGGACAGCGAACAGCCCACGAGCCGTCTGCCGCATATCGGTGCGCATCGTAAGGCTCAAGATGCCGACGGCGTTGACAACGTAAGCGGAAACGACGGGGACACCACCCCGCTCGGCAAGCACTCTAAAGGAGGTGAGGCATAAATGAAAAACATCCTGCACCTGTTTAAGCGCGATGTCCAAAATGTGTCTCGCTCCGTGATCGGCATGGTCGTCGTGATGGGCCTGATCATCGTGCCATGCCTGTACGCGTGGTTTAACATCGCCGGAAGCTGGGATCCGTATGGCAACACCGGCAACCTCAAGATCGCCGTGGTCAACACCGACGAGGGCTACGAGAGCGATCTGATTCCCGTCGAGGTCAACGTGGGCGAAAACGTAACCTCCACCCTGCGCGGCAACGAAGACTTCGACTGGGTCGTCCTCAACGACCGCGATAAGGCGATTGAGGGCGTTAAGTCGGGCGCGTACTACGCAGCCGTCGTTATCCCTAAAACGTTTAGCGCCGATATGATGACGCTTTTCTCGACCGAGGTGAAGCACGCCGATATCGAGTTCTATGAGAACCAGAAGGCCAACGCCATCGCACAGATCGTGACTGAAAAGGGTTCGAGCGCCGTCCAGAGTCAGGTCAACGAGACCTTTACCAAGACCATCACGACTATCGGTCTTAAAACCGTGTCCAGCCTGCTCGACTACATGAGCACCGACCAGGTGAGCAACTTTATCGCCAATCTGTCCTCTACGCTGGGCGATTCGGTCGAGGACCTGCAGGACGTTCAGGCGAGCGCGACGTCGCTCGCGGGCATTTTGAGCTCTACGTCCGATTCGCTGACATCGGCGGGCGGCATGCTCAAGCAGACGGGCACCGTCGATGAGTCGACGAAGCAGCTGATGGAGCACGCCAAGAGCGGCATCAATGATTCCAAGGAAGCGCTCAAGGCCGCCAACGATGCCGTTGACGCGGCGATTGACGGAAGCGCGGGCTCGTTCGACAACGTGTCCGCCGAGCTTGCGAAGGCATTCGATGCCGCGAATCAGCATGTTGACCTTACGGTGTCCCAGCTCAACGATGCCGCTGCGGCCCTCGATGCGCGCGCCAAGGATATCGATAAGATGACCGATCAGCTCCGCAGCCTTGCCGACCAGGTGAGCGATGACAAGCTCAAAGACGGCCTCAAGTCCGCTGCGACGTCGCTGGGCAGAATCGCCGTTGAGTACCGCAACAATGCCAATGAGCTGACGAACATCGCGACGTCGCTCACGAAGAGCATGGCCGAGGTCAACAACTCGCGTGCCGAGGTCGACCAGGCCATCGCCGATGCCAAGGCGGGTATCTCGGGTGCCAAGTCCGACTACGATTCTACGTTCTCGGTTAAGGCCAAAGAGCTCAAGAAGACCATTTCGGGCGTTCTGGATTCCCTGAACGGTATCTCGGGTGACTTGGATAGCGCCGTGAGCGGTCTGACCGACGCCTCTGGTTCGCTCGCGAAGGGTCTCTCCAAGGCTGCAAAGCTGGTCAACAAGGCTTCCGATCAGCTGGGCGAGGCGTCGGACAAGATCAGTGCCTTTAAGGACGAGCTTGATAGCGCTCTGATATCGGGTGACCTGGCCATGATTAAGACAATGATTGGCAACGATCCCGAGGGTTTGGCCGTGTCGCTTTCCGGTCCCGTCGCGCTCGATCGCAAACCGGTCTATCCGATCCGCAACTACGGCTCGGCCATGGCGCCGTTCTACACGATTCTGTCGCTCTGGGTCGGCTCGATCGTGCTGGCGGCCATGATGAAGGTGTCGGTTGACGATGAGCTTATCAACGAGCTCATCCCCGTACGCCTACACGAGATCTACCTGGGTCGTTACTTGTTCTTTGGCGGTTTGGCTCTGCTGCAGGCAACGCTCGTGTGCGCGGGCGACATCCTGTTCTTTGGCATCCAGTGCGACAACCCGCTGCAGTTTGTGCTGGCGGGCTGGGTCGCGAGTCTCGTGTTCTCCAATATCGTCTACACGCTTACGGTTTCGTTTGGCGATATCGGCAAGGCGCTCGCCGTCGTGCTGCTGGTCATGCAGGTCGGCGGTTCGGGCGGCACGTTCCCCATCGAGATGACCGGCCCCGTGTTCCAGGCGATCTATCCGTTCCTGCCGTTCACCCACGGCATCAACGCCATGCATGCCGCCATGGCCGGTGCGTACCACATGGAGTACTGGATTGAGCTAGGCATTCTGGCGAGCTATCTGATTCCGTCGCTGGCCCTGGGCGTCGTCTTCCGCCGCCCGGTCATCAAAGCCAACGACTGGATCATCGAAAAACTGGAGTCAACCAAATTGATTTAGTTCAGCAACGTAAACGCCGTCGGAACATCGAGATCTTCCAACCCGATGCTTTAGCGTAGTGAATTGCACGGGCTGCTTGGTTGTTGCTACAGTAGCGGGGCGTGCCGGGGGTCCGGTGCGCCCTGCTTTTATTTGACCATGAGGCGGCACGCAGCCATGCGCGTGCGGACACCACGCCCAGATTGAGCGCGAGGATGCCCTATGGCCCAGCATGCCACTGACAATATCGAAATGATGCCCGATAGCCCTGTTGCTCGCGAGGACCTGGGCGCGGGCGGCACCTCCCGCGGCGCCGGCGCTCGCTCGCCGCTGTTCTGGAAAGTCCTGCTGCTTTCGGTGGCAGTCGTCTGGGGCTACTCCTTTACGACCATGAAGGACGCGCTCGACACCATTCCGGTGTTCGAACTGCTCTACGTGCGCTTTCTGCCTGCGGCGTTGGTCATGTTTTTCATCTTCCACAAGCGCATCATCGCGCACCTCAACGCCCGCAACCTTATCGTCGGACTTGGCATGGGCGCACTTATGTGGGCCGCCTACGCCCTGCAGACAGTCGGTCTGGCGCACACCACGGCGGGCAAGAATGCTTTTTTGACGGGCACGTATTGCATCGTTGTGCCGTTCGCGAGCTATTTTCTGAGCGGCGAAAAACTCACCCGCTATAACCTGGGCGCGGCGCTGCTGTGCTTGGCGGGCATTGGCTTGGTGGCGCTCGATAGCGTTGAATTCAACATCGGTGATGTCATTACGCTGGCGGGTGCGGTCTTTTTCGCCATCCAGATGGCGGTGACTGCCAAGTACGGTCGCAAAATGGACATCAACGTCATCACGTTTTGGATGTTTGTGGGCAACGGCGTGCTGAGCCTGGCAACGTCGCTGCTATTCGAGACCCAAGCGCCTCTGTCCGTGTGGACGCCGAGCTTTATCAGCGCGATGGCGTTTCTCTCGGTTGGTTGCACATGCGCGGCTCTGCTCATCCAAAACGTCGGCCTGGCGCATGTCTCGGCCTCGACGGGCTCACTGCTCCTTTCGATGGAGTCGCCTTCGGGCGTGCTGTTCTCGGTGCTGCTGATGGGGGAGGCGCTCACCTCGCGCCTGCTCGCCGGCTTCGCGCTCATCTTTCTTTCGATTATCTTGAGCGAGACGCATTTCGATTTTTTGCGTCGAAAGCCGCGTCCGCAATTGTAAACAATTTGTTGCGCCGCCTCCCGGGGCGGCATTTTTTATGCGTCGCCCTTAAAGTAGTACCTTGCACTTTACGCTATCAAAGTGCTTGCTGCAAAAACGTTACTGGAGGGCATCTATGGCACCAGCACTGTCCGATCTTCAACCGCAATCAGCGCCCAAGGCCACCGCGGCGGCGCAGACCGCTATCGGTGACGGTCTTGTTGCAGAAGCTCAGGCTTTTGCAGACGAGCTCGCTGCGTGGCGACACGATTTACATCAGATGCCCGAGCTGGGTAATAGCCTCCCGCAGACCTCTACGTATATCCAAGCGCGCCTGACCGAGATGGACATCCCATTTGCAACGCTCGTCGATGGTTCCTGCGTTGTGGGCCTTGTCGGCGCCGGTGCCGCCGCGGCCCAAGGCAATGGCGTCTGCACGAATGAGCAGGCCGGTACGGTCATCATGCTTCGTGGCGACATGGACGCCCTGCCCGTTGCCGAGGAATCCGGCGAGCCCTTTGCATCCACCAACGGCTGCATGCACGCTTGCGGTCACGATATGCACGCGACGGCGCTGCTTGGTGCGGCTCGTATGCTCAAAGCTCGCGAGGCAGAGCTTGTTGATGCCAACGCTACGGTTAAGTTGCTGTTCCAGCCGGGCGAGGAAACCTTTGAGGGTGCCCGCGCCGCCATCGCCGACGGTCTGCTGCAGAACCCGCGTCCTCAGGTCGCCTTTGCCATGCATGTCAATAGCCAGTCGCCGCTCGGCCTGGTGCTCTACGGCAGCCCGGCGCTCTCGGGCGTGTACGGTTTTCGTATCACGCTTCAGGGCAAGGGCGGCCATGGCTCGAGCCCCGAGATTTGCATCGACCCCATCACGGCCGGCGTGCATGTGCATCTGGCGCTTCAGGAGCTTATCGCTCGCGAAGTGCCGGCGGCTAAGGAGGTCGCGCTTACCGTTGGCAAGTTCGCCGGCGGTCAGGCCGCAAATGTCATCCCCGACACTTGTGTGCTCGAGGGAACGCTGCGTGGCTTCGATGTCGAGCTCATGGCTCATCTCAAGGAGCGTATCGCCGAGGTCGTTAACGGCGTGGCCGCAACGTATCGCACGCCGGCGACCCTCGAGACACTCTCGGATGTTCCCCCGCTCGTACTCGATGACGACATGACCCAGGCGTCGCTTGGCTACGTGGGCGCGGTGCTGCCCAAGGCCGCCTTCCTGCCGCTGTTCCACGCCATGGCGAGCGAGGACTTCGCGCTGATCTCGAGCGAGATCCCGAGTGCGTACTTTACCGTGGGCGCAGCTGTGACCGATACGGACGAGCACTTTGCCCAACACCATCCCAAGGCACGCTTTAGCGATGCCGAGCTGCCGCTCGGCGCCGCGGCCTATACCGCCGTCGCTTTGGGCTATATCGCCGACCACCGGTAGCACCCAATCTTGCTATTCGTTTGTTTAAAAGGAACAGTATGTCCCAGCAGCATAAATTCTTCCCCGGTTGGCTTGTTGTGGCCTCCGGCTTCGTGATCATGGCCACGTGCTACACGATTTTCGTCAACTGCATGAGCCTGTTCCAGCCGCTGATCGTCAGCAACCTCGGGATTACGCTTGCCCAGTACAACATCTCCAACGCTATCTCCACCGTGGTGAGTGTCGTGGGTTCGCTCGTTATCGGTCATGTTGCCGATAAGGTGAGTGGCCGCGTATTGGGCTCGCTCACCGTTATCGCCACCTCGACGGTGCTCGCGGGCATGAGCTTTGTGGGTGAGCTTTGGCAGGTCTATGTGCTCTTTGCCGTCTCGGGCTCCTTTGCGAGCACCTGGATCGTGTGCCTGGCGTGCTCCGTGGTCATGCTCGTGTTCCTGCTGGCATCCGAGCCCATCGCCGCCAAGCTGCGCGCGAGCGTGGCGGGGGAGTAGGTAGGCCAAAGCGCATCGCCGCTTGTCCGCTTCGTCCGCGGCGGCGCGTCTGGCCGAACGAGTCCCCATACCCTCGTTCGGTCAGGCGCGCCGCCGCGTTGCTGCTTTGTGCCGTATAATGTCCACTACCTATGACGCGATACAAAAGAAAGGTGTTTGCCCATGCAGGCACAGAAGGCGGAGGGAACCCGCGACCTTATCGGCGCCGAGATGCGCGCCTGGCAAAAGATGCAGCAGATTGCGGCCGGCGTGTTCGAGCCGTTTGGTTTTAAACCCATCGAGACGCCCGCGATCGAGCAGGTTGACGTGTTTGTCCACGGTATCGGCCAGTCGACCGACGTCGTGCGCAAGGAAATGTTCCGCGTGTTCAGCGGTGCCAACCTGGAGCGCGTCTTTACCGAGGGCACCGACACCAAACTCAAGCCCAAGCAGCGCCTGGCACTTCGCCCCGAGGGCACGGCCGGCGTGGTGCGCGCCGTCGTCGAGAACAATCTGGTGCCCCAGGGCTCCACGCCGTTTAAGGCTTACTACGCCGAGGCCATGTTCCGCGGCGAGCGTCCCCAGAAGGGCCGCCTGCGCCAGTTCCACCAGGTGGGCATCGAGTGGCTCGGCGCTCCCGATCCGGCGGCAGACGCCGAGTGCATCATCATGCTCATGGAGTTCTACAAGCGCCTGGGCTTCGATCTTTCCAAGCTTCGTCTGCTCATCAACTCGATGGGTGACGCCCAGTGCCGTCCGGCTTATCGCGAGCAGGTTAAGCAGTTCATCCTCGATCACGCCGACGAGATGTGCGATGAGTGCCGCGAGCGCGCCGAGCTCAACCCGCTGCGTGCCTTCGACTGCAAGAACGACCACTGCCGCGAGATCATGGCCGAGGCTCCGCTGATGGGTGACAACCTGTGCGATGAGTGCCGCGAGCACTACGAGCAGGTCAAGCGCTATCTGGATGCCGCCGGTATCGAGTATGTCGAGGATCCCACCTTGGTGCGCGGCCTGGACTACTACACCCGTACTGTCTTTGAGGTCGAGGCCCCTGGCGCCGGCGTCGGCTCCATCGGCGGCGGCGGCCGCTACGATGGCCTGGTCGAGCTCGAGGGTGGCAAGCCCACGGCGGGCGTCGGCTTTGCTGTCGGTTTTGAGCGCGCCCTGCTGGCCCTGCAGGCCTTTGGCAGCGATTTGGGTGCCGATGAGGCCCCGTGCGTCTATGTCGCCAACGCCGGCAAGGAGCTGCGTCAGAACGTCTTTGCCATTACGCAGGAGCTTCGCGCCGCAGGTATCGTGACCGAGGCCGACTATCAGGGTCGTTCGCTCAAGGCCCAGTTTAAGCAAGCCGATAAGGTAGGCGCCAAGCTCATCTTGGTCCTGGGTGGCGACGAGCTTGCCGCCGGCAAGGTCAAAGTGCGCGACATGCAGAGCCATGACGAGGTGCTCGCCGATCTGGACAACGTCGTCGAGGCGGTTCGCGAGCGCCTGTAGCGCATCTTTTTGAGCTTCGGGCCTGCTAACGTGCCCTGCTCATGGAGAGCGATTGTTACGGGGGTGTTTCGCTTTTATGCGGAATGCCCCCGTTTACGTATGCCGCCCACCGAGAAATACGACCATTTAGGGCAAAAACCTTTGCAATGCAGAAAATACTTTTGTGTGGTAAAGCGCAATCAGTGTCGAAAGTATTTCTCAAGCGCCTATAATGAATACCGCATGTTACGTGCATAGAAGGAGGAATGGGAGGAAACGTGGCTGAGAACCTAAGCAACCAGTCTGTACCCGAAGCCGCGGCGCGCGTCGCTGCCGTGGTCAACCGCCTCGTTAACCGAATCGGCTCGAATGCCGAGTCCAGGGAGCGTCTCGCCGAGATCGAGATCCCCGAGGAGCTGCGCGACAATCTGGCGCTGTTCTTGCGCCTGGAGCGCCGTGTGCTTAGCGAGTATGATCCCGAGATCGCGGACCTGTTCGACAAGATTTTGACAGCCGAGATTGTGGTCAATGCCGGCAACCCCGGTACCTGCGCTGCCGACGAAGCCGTCGACGAGCAGGGCGTGCCCACCGCCGACGAGCCCACTGCCGTGGCATTTCGTGAGGTCGTCGATTTGATCGACAGCCTGCCGCTCGATAAGCAGCAGGTCATCGTTCGCGCCTTTACGAGCTTTTTCCATCTGGCAAACCTGTCGGAGGAGAACTACCGTGTGGCGCAGCTGCGCGAGCGCGAGGCCGGTGCGTCGACCGATACCGAGGTCGATCCTGCCAACGAGCTTACCGTTGCCTATCACCAGCTGGTGAATGAGCTGGGTGTCGAGGGTGCCAACGAGCTGCTCGACAAGCTCGAGTTCCACCCTGTCTTTACCGCACATCCCACCGAGGCCCGTCGTAAGGCCGTCGAGGGCAAGATCCGCCGTATCTCCAACCTGCTGGAGGAGCGTCCGCGTCTGGGCGGCTCCGACCTGGTGGAGAACGAGCGCCATATGCTGCAGGAGATCGACGCCCTGGTGCGTACGAGTCCCATCGCGCTCAAGAAGCCCACGCCGGTCGAGGAAGCCGATACCATCATCGACATCTTCGATAACACGCTGTTCGACGTTATCCCCGTTATCTATCGTCGTTTTGACGATTGGGTGCTGGGCGACAAGGCCGGTACTGTGCCGCCGCTGTGCCCGGCGTTCTTCCATCCCGGCAGCTGGATCGGTTCCGACCGCGACGGTAACCCCAACGTCACCGCCAAGGTGAGCCGTGAGGTCGCCGCCAAGTACTTTACGCACATGGTGCTCAAGCTCGAGGACAAGTGCCGCCACATCGGCCGCAACCTCACGCTCGAGGCTACCTACAGCAAGCCTTCTGCCGAGCTCATTAACCTGTGGAACCATCAGGTCGAGATGAGCCCTCGTTACACGGCCCGCGCCGAGCTGATCTCCGAGCACGAGCCGCATCGCGCCGTCATGCTCGTCATGGCCGACCGCCTGAACGCCACCGTCCGTCGTATCACCGACACCATGTACCACAGCGCCGACGAGTTCCTGGATGACCTGCGCGTCGTCCAGCGTTCGCTTGCTGCCTGCGGTGCCGTCCGTGCCGCCTACGGTCCGGTCCAAACCATCATCTGGCAGGTCGAGTCCTTCGGCTTCCATATGGTCGAGATGGAGTTCCGTCAGCACTCCGTGGTGCACGCCCGCGCCCTCAAGGATATCCACGAGAACGGTATCCATGGCGACCTGCAGCCCATGACGCGCGAGGTCATCGATACCTTCCGCGCTATCGGCTCCATCCAAAAGCGCTACGGCAAGAAGATGGCGCACCGCTACATCATCTCGTTTACCAAGAGCGCTCAGCATGTGGCCGACGTCTTTGAGCTGGCGCACCTGTCCTTTGCACACGAGGAGGATGTCCCCGAGCTCGACGTGATCCCGTTGTTCGAGCAGCTCGAGGACCTCGAGGGCTGCGTCGACGTGCTCGATCAGATGCTTACGCTGCCCGTGGTGCAAAAGCGCCTTGCCCAGACCAACCGCCGCATGGAGGTCATGCTGGGCTATTCCGACTCTTCCAAGGATGCCGGTCCTACCACGGCCATGCTCGCGCTGCACTCCGCGCAGGAGCGCATCGCCAAGTGGGCAGAGAAGAACGATATCGACCTGGTGCTCATGCACGGTCGCGGCGGTGCCGTGGGCCGTGGCGGCGGCCCGGCCAACAAGGCCGTGCTGGCGCAGCCCAAGGGTTCGGTCAACTGCTTCTTTAAGCTCACCGAGCAGGGCGAGGTCATCTTTGCCCGTTACGGCAACCGCACGCTGGCTCAGCGCCATGTTGAGTCCGTTGCCGCCGCAACGCTTTTGCAGTCGGCCCCGAGTGTCGAGAAGACCAACACCGAGACCACGCAGAAGTTCTGGGATATGGCCGAGAAGCTCAACGCCGCAAGCCACGAGCGCTATCTGGACCTGCTGAACACCGAGGACTTTACACCGTGGTTCTCGACCGTGACGCCGCTGACCGAGGTCGGTCTGCTGCCGATTGGCTCGCGTCCCGCCAAGCGCGGCCTGGGCGCCAAGTCGCTCGACGACCTGCGTACCATTCCGTGGATCTTCAGCTGGAGCCAGGCGCGCATTAACCTGGCCGCTTGGTACGGCCTGGGTACCGCCTGCGAGCAGTTTGGCGATCTGGACCAGCTTAAGGCTGCCTACCAGGAGTGGCCGTTCTTCCGCACCTTTATCGACAACATCGAGATGTCGATCGCCAAGACTGACCAGCGCATCGCCAAGATGTATCTGCATCTGGGCGATCGCCAGGATCTATCCGAGAAGGTCTTCACCGAGATGCAGCTCACCCGTAAGTGGGTCCTTGCCATCGTCGGTGACGAGTGGCCGCTGCAGCGCCGCCGTGTGCTTGGCTGCGCCGTCCGTGTACGTAACCCCTACGTCGACGCCCTGTCCATCGCCCAGGTCCGCGCCCTTCGCGAGGTGCGTATGAACCAGGACGAGATGGCAGAGGAGAAGAAGGCCGAGTACATGAGCCTGATTCTTTCGACTGTGACCGGCGTCTCGGCAGGATTGCAGAACACGGGGTAATCGATAGCCCTGTAGTCGTTGTCCGGGGCGGCCGTTTGTTTTCTTTCCGGCGCGTCCTCGGACATGCAAGAAGCCCTCGCTGCGCACTTCGTGCGGCGAGGGCTTCTTGCGTCCTGCGGAATGCGCCGGAAAGAAAACAAACGGCGGCCCCTACGATGTCCGGTCTTCGGTGGATTACTTGCTGGGGAAATAAAGGCGCGCTTCGCGCGTTTGGAAAGGGCTTCGTGCTGCGGAGTGCATTCAGAGGGAAACCCATCGGATCCCTTCGTCCTCGGTCTTCTGGGGTTAAAGCTAAAGGGAATAAGGCGCGCTTCGCGCATAGCGTGGAGTGCGGCGAGGGCTTTTTGCGTCCTGCGGAGTGTGCCTAAAAGTAAACTAATGGCGGGCCCTGCGATGTCCGGTCTTCGGCGGATCAGCCGTTGGCTGAGGGTGGTGCTTGGGGCGACGTGCAAAAAACGGAGTTTTCAGCAGCCAAAGATTGATGCATAAGGCCGTAGCCGGCTTTCGCTACCTTTGTTGATGCTTTTGCACGACAATTGGGCCTTGGCGATGCCCGTATATGGCTGGTTTCTCGCCGCATGCTATCCAGATGGGACGAGTCATGAGGACTATCTACCTTTTGAAAGACTTTTGACACCAAAATCTTATTCCGCGATGCTGAATACTCGCAAAAATGCACGCTCCGGAGGGTACCACCCTGTTACGGCTAGAAATCCATGCGCCAGTTTATGCAATTAATTAACGCATTTATGCAAAATGGCTTACGTGCGTACGTCTCGGGCTAGATGTTTGCCTCGGCGCTGCGTAAATCATCCTGTCTATAGTGTCTTTGACAGACGGCCGCGGTCCCGTTTGGGATTGCGGCCGTTTTGTTGTGGGTCAAATATGAACGTTGTGTTAATGAGTCGGTGGACGGTGGAGTTTTTCGGTGAGCGGCGTATCCTTCCAACGGTTTATCTAGTGTGTCAGTTGAAAGGAAGAGGGCGCTCGTCATTGTTTGAATGTGAACTACCGTTTGACCACAAGACGTTGCATCTGGAGCTCGAGGATAAGAACTTCGCGGGTGTGATGGAAGGCCATCAAAACGAGTTTAAGACTACAAAATCGCAGGAAGAGCTGGTAGAGGAGTCGCTTGCCAACCCTTATGGCTCGCCTTCGCTCGAGGAGCTTTGTGCTGGCAAGAAGGATATTGTCATCATTAGCTCCGATCATACGCGTCCCGTTCCCTCGCGTGTGACGATGCCTATTCTGCTGCATCACATCCATTCCGCTGCGCCCGAGGCTCGTGTGCGTATTTTGGTTGCTACGGGTATGCACCGTCCGTCGACGCACGAGGAGCTCGTCAACAAGTATGGCGAGGAGATCGTTGCCAACGAGGAAATCGTTATGCACGTCGCGACTGACGACAGCATGATGAAAAAGATCGGCACCCTGCCTTCTGGTGGCGAGTGCATCATCAACAAGATTGCCGCCGATTGCGATCTGTTGCTTGCCGAGGGCTTTATTGAGCCGCACTTCTTTGCCGGTTTCTCTGGCAGCCGCAAGTCCGTGCTGCCCGGCATTGCCAGCTACAAGACCATCATGTACAACCACAACGGTCAGTTTGTGAATGATTCCCACTCGCGTGCCGGCAACCTGTGCCACAACCACGTGAGCGAGGACATGTTTGCCGCTGCCGAGATGGCTCACCTTGCCTTTGTGCTTAACGTGGTGCTCAACGGCAAGCATGAGGTCATCGGCTCCTTTGCCGGCGACATCCACAAGGCGCACGAGGCTGGCTGCGAGTTCGTGAAGAGCCTTGCCGGCGTTGAGCCCGTCGAGTGCGAGATTGCCATCACCACCAACGGCGGCTACCCGCTCGACCAGAACATCTACCAGGCCGTAAAGGGCATGTGCGCTGCCGAGGCCACACTTCCCGAGGGCGGCGTGATCATCGATGTCGCCGGTTGCGCCGACGGTCACGGTGGCGAGGGCTTCTATCACAACATCGCCGACAACGATCCGGCAGAGTTTGAGCGTGCCTGCATCGACCGTCCTAAGGACGAGACCCTGCCCGACCAGTGGACGAGTCAGATCTTTGCCCGCATCCTGGCACATCACCCTGTGATCATGGTCACCGACTTGTGCGATCACCAGATGATCAAGGATATGCACATGACGCCGGTCAACACCCTCGAGGAGGCGCTCAAGCTCGCCTTTGAGATGAAAGGTGCCGATGCCAAGGTGGCCGTCATTCCCGATGGCCTGGGCGTTGTCGTCGCACAGCACTAGTACGCGGCCTAAACGAACCGTTTATAACCGACAAGAAAGATAAGGTTTTATGCTTACCAAACTCCTCTGCGAATTCGGCGCAACGGCCCTCATGATCATCTTTGGCGTGGGCGTGCACTGCGATACCGTGCTTAAGGGCACCAAGTATCAGGGCTCCGGCCACATGTTTGCCATCACCACCTGGTCTTTTGGCATCTCGGTCGCCTTGTTTATCTTTGGCGGCGCCGTGTGCATGAACCCCGCCATGGTGCTTGCCCAGTGCATCGTGGGCCTGGTGCCGTGGAGCAGCTGCATCCCCTTCATGATTGCCGATATGCTCGGCGGCTTTGTGGGCGCCGTGATCGCGTGGTTGATGTATGCCGATGAGTTCAAGGCTTCCGACGGCGTCGTCGACCCTATTGCCCAGCGCAACATCTTCTCGACCAACCCCACCACCGAGGGCACCAACTATGCCCGCAACTTCTTCTGCGAGGCTATCTGCACCTTTGTGTTCATCAGCGCCATCCTTGCTGCTGCTAACCGTGCTGGCGAGAACGTCCTGATGCTCGCCATCTGCGTCGGCCTGATCGTTTGGGCTGTTGGCATGGGCATGGGCGGCATCACCGGCTTCGCCATGAACCAGGCTCGTGACCTTGGTCCTCGCATGGCCTATCAGGTGCTGCCGATCAAGAACAAGGCCGACAACAACTGGAAGTACGGCCTGCTCGTTCCTGGCATCGCTCCGTTTGTCGGCGCCGCTCTGGCTGCACTGTTTGTGCATGGTTTCTTGGGCATGTTCTAGTCCAAGACAATTGATATAACGCCCGGGTCCGGCATAGGTTAACTTTCCGCCGCGTCCTCGGACATGCAAGAAGCTCCCGCTGCGCACTTCGTACGGCGGGAGCTTCTTG
>CALJPV010000046.1:0-25236 GCA_937980385.1 uncultured Collinsella sp.
CAAGACGGAAAGCACATTAAGTGCTTTCCTTTGCGTGCGGAACTCGCGACAAACTCAACCCGCGCCAGCCGGCCCCGGAGACCCTCCCTGCCGTCACATTGTTCGAGCCGTTGTTGTTGCTCGCCGCTTCGCGGCTCGGCGGCCCCGTTCTCCGCGGCGGGGTTGTCTAAGATTGTTGTTGGGGCTCCACCTTTGGCTCAAACAAAGACGGGGGATGCAGCTTGCATCCCCCGTCTTTGTTGCGGTTAGTCTAAGTCAATAAACTTGGTACTTATGACATGGCCGTCTTTTACGAGCATTCTGGCCATGGTGGGGCCTCGGGTGCCTCTTGGATAGCTGGCGCTGCCTGGGTTGAGGACCAGGCAACGACCCACTTGGGCTTCTTTGGTTACGTGGGTGTGACCGTTGATGGCTACGTCTACGGACCCCACCGGGAGGTCTTCGCGGTAGTGGGCTACGGCAAACTTGAGGCCTTCGTAGGTAAAGAGCGCCAAGCGGTCCACATCGGGGCCGTAGTCGCGGTAGTAGTCGTTATTACCCAGCACCGCTCGCACGGGGGCAATGGTGCGCAGGTGCTCGTAGTCCATCTCCGACGTAAGGTCACCGGCGTGGATAATCAGATCCGCACCCTTAAGCTCGTCCAAGAGCGCAGGCGAAAGATAGCCGTGGGTGTCCGAAATAATGTCGATACGCTTGGCGCTTGCACTGTTCATGGGATCCCTTCCGCAAAAAGATTTGGTGCATTCATGCAAAAAGCCCCACGGCTCCGCAGACGATTTTGGTCTACAGGGCTGCGGGGCCGGTATACTAGAGGCTCAGGGCCTTTTTGAGCGGTACGACGCGACGGCGCGAAACCGGTACGCGTTCGTCGACGCCCGTAATGCCCAGCTGGATAGCGCCCGAGGGAACCGTCTCGACGTCGGTGACACACGCCAAGTTGACGATATAGCGGCGGTGAACGCGGAAGAAGCCAAAGTCGCAGAGCTTGGCCTCGAACTGTGCCAGCGAGGTCGTGGACAAAAAGCGGTCATCGACCGTATAAATACAGGAGTAATCGTCCTTGGCCATAATAAAGCGAATGTCGTCCACGGGGATGAGGACCTTGCGGCCGCCCTTTTCCACCGGGATGCGCTCGATGGTCACCTTGCTGTCCGTGACAGGCTTGGCGCGTTGCATAACCTTATCGATCGCTCGATCCAGGCGAGCCTCCTCGACCGGCTTCATCAGATAGTCGACGGCATCCACATCAAACGCCTCGACCGCATGATCGCTGTACGCGGTTACGAATACGATCGCCGGCGGATTCTTGAGCTTATGCAGTGCCTCGGCAAGTTGCAGACCCGAAGCGCCAGGCATCGAGATATCGAGGAACACAACATCGACGCGGCTCTCCATAAGCATCTCGATAGCGGAGCGAACGCTCGACGCTTCTGTGATCGTGCCGATCTTGCCCGTCTGCTCGAGCAAGAAGCGAAGTTCCGAACGGGCCGGGGCCTCATCATCCACAATCATCGCACGCAGCATAGGGATAAAACCTTTCGTCAACTAACTACGTCGGGCATCCGCCAACTAGCGTTAAACCCGTAACCTATTATTCTACTCTTGAATGTCGAAGATGCTCTCCGACAAATCGAGATGCAGGAGCACTTTAGCGCCCTTGCCCGGGGCCGATTCGACGCGTGTATAAGAGTGCGGTCCATAAAAGCGATGGATGCGCTCCGAAATATTGTGCATGGCCACACCGGCGCCGCCGCCCTGCGGGGAGCTGGCGTCGGGACGGGCGGAGCGTTCGTCAAACAGTCTGGCAGCGGTGCCTTCGTCCATGCCCACGCCGTTATCGGCGACCACAATCAAAATCGCATCTTCGCCATCCCTGTGGACCGACACGTCGATCCTCAGTGCATCGTCGTCGCCCATACCATGGCGCACGGCATTCTCGACGATTGGCTGGATTACAAATGCCGGCACCAGCGTGTCCTCGACGTCCTCGGACACGTCGAAGGTCGCCAGCACGCGGTCCTCGCCAAAGCGCGCCTTCTCAAACGTCAGATAGCGCTTGGTCTGTGCGACCTCGCGCGACACGGGAATGAGCGAGCCCGAATTGTCGAGCGTGGCGCGATAGAACGAGGAGAACTCGCGCAGCAGCTCGCGGGCGCGCAGCGGGTCGGTACGCGTAAACGACGCGATGGTATTGAGCGTGTTGAACAGAAAATGCGGGTTGATCTGCGCCTGCAGGGCACGCACCTCGGCACGGGCCGTGAGCTCCTTTTGCACCTCGAGCTCGTGGATGGCGAGCTGCGTGGACAGGATCTCGGCAAAACCCGAGGCGAGCGCATACTGGGTACGGTCGACGGCACGCGGGGTCTTGTAGTAGAACTTGAGCGTGCCGACGGTGCGGTCGCCCACCTTGATGGGCGCGATGATACCGGCAGGGACCTGGTTGTGCGAGCCATCCGAACCCACGACGTCCACCACGCGGTTGAACGACTGGACGATACCGTGCTCGATGACGTAGCGCGTGGCAAGTGTGTGGATGGGCGAATCGGGCAGCAGCTTTTCCTCAAACTCGCCCGCGCAGGCCAGCACGTTGCTCTCGTCGGTGATGGCAACCGTCATGGCACGCGTCTCGGGCAAAATGCGCTGGCACACCAGACGCGCCGACTCCTGCGTCAGACCGCCTTTGATGTCCTCGAGCATGGCAGAGGCCACCGAGAGTGTCTCTTCGGTGTACTGCGAACGCACTGAATCGGGATTGAGCGTCAAATAGATAAAAATGCACAGAAAGATGCACAGCAGTGCGCAGGCGACCACGGTCGCGATCGGCTCAATTCCAGTCGCCAGGGCAAAAATAAAGTACACCAGCACGCAAATGGCGCAGACAACGGCGATCACGCGAAAGATAGATATTGAGTTATCGCGCTGGGCGCGGCGATCGATCATTCAGTCCCCTCCAGGATGCTGGTCAGTTGTGCGTCGCGCCAGAGCCCGTCCATGATCTTGGGCCAGAAGCTCTGAAAACGCAGGTAGCTTGCGGCGTTTTGGCGCGCGTAGGTCTTGGCCTCGTCAATACCGTGACGCCAAATGCGCAGGTATCCCTCGTGCTCGCGGGTAAACATGCTGCGAACCATGGCGGTCTTGCGCACGCGGTCGTCGAGCTCGCGCGAAATCCACGGGCCCGGATAGGGCATGAGCGACGCGGCCGTGACGGGAACGAGCTCCTGCTGGTGCGCGGCAAATGTCAGCTTGGCACGCTCGTAGTACCAACGGTACACATCCTGCATAAAGCGCGGCGAGCGCTTCTCGGACTCGGGCGGCAGGTGACGAACAACCCACTCGTTGTCAAACCACACGTCGTAGCCAAACATGCGCATGTTAAAGAGGTAATCTAGGTCCTCGCCTCGGGTGATAAACGGGTCAAACGCCACACGGGTAAAGGCGCGGGCATGAAGCGCCACAAGGCCGCCGCACACGTAGTTTGAACGCGAAATACGGGTGCCCGAGAGCGCCTTTTTCATCCAACGATTAAACTCGATGCGTTTGGTCCACCAACGATGGCAGATGCCCACCTTGTCTGTGGGCGCCAACGGCGATCCGTCGCGATCGTAAAAGTAACCGCTCTTAACCAAAATCGGCAGGCCTTGACGCGTTTGCTGGCCCAGTGCATAGGTCGCGCGCTTCATAAAGTCGGCATCGATAACGGTCTCGTCGTCATCCAAAAAGACAACGGCATCGTGGCCGAGCACCGCAGCGCAGGCAAGCCCCATATTGCGAATGGCGCCGTATCCGCGCAGGCTCACGCACTCGCCCGAGCCCTTGGGAGCAATCTGCGCCACACGGTCGGCGATACGCGATGCCTGGGTGTTGGTAACCACGGTGACCTTGAGCGTAGGGTGCGCGTCGACGATTTCGTGGACGCGCTTCGACACATCAGCCGTAGCCGAGATGGGGCAGACCACCAAAAGGATAATCCTCGGAATGTCGCGCACTTGCTCGAGCGAGGCCAGGCAGCGGTCGAGCTCGGGATTGGTAGCGTTAAGCTTCGTCGAGTGGTCATAGACGCCGGGAGCGTTTGCACGGGCATCATCGCCCGCCCAATATGTTGGAATCACAACCGTGGCGTTCATGCCTTCCCTCCCTGCAACACAAAAACGGGGCGCCGCCAAACACAGGCGACGCCCCGCGACCTAGCTGATTCCATCATACCCACTTGGGCAAATCATTGCTCGCAAGTCGCAATGTTTATTGTGGATAACCCCAAAAGAGTACCGCGGACAGGCACAATAGCCGCTCGCTCCTATGCGGCATGCTCCGTCGCCCGAGTCATGCGGGACAGGCGGACCAGCAGCATAAAGCCAACGACCAGCAGCACGCCAATGGAAAGGACGCCCAGCGATGGGTTACCGGTCAGCGAGGTGACGACCGACACCAGGAAGGTGCCCATAACGCTTGCATAACGACCAAAGATGTCAAAGAAGCCGTAGTACTCGTTGGATTTTTCCTTAGGGATAATGCGGCCGAAGTAGCTACGGCTGAGCGCCTGCACGCCACCCTGGAACAGGCCGACCATAATGGCAAGCACCCAGAATTCAAAGGCGGTCTTTAGGAAGAACGCGGCAAACAGCACAATGCCCATGTAGGCGGCGACGGCCACCAGGATCATGTTGAGCGTGCCCACGCGTCCGGCGAGCTTGCCGTAGATGATGGCAGACGGAAAGGCCACAAACTGCGTAACGAGCAGCGCCAGCACCAGCTGGGTCGAGTCGATGCCCAAAGCCGAGCCGTAGCTGGTAGCCATGGAAATGACCGTGTGGACGCCATCGATATAGAAGAAGAACGCGATCATGTAGACCAGCACGGTCTTGTTGTGGGCGATCTCGCGCATGGTGTGTCCGACCTCGGAAAACACACCGCCCACGATGTGGCCGATGGTGTCCTCGGGACCGCGCTCGCGACCGTACTTTTGCTTATAGGTGCGAATGAGCGGCAGGGTAAAGATGAGCCACCAGGCACCAGTGATGATAAACGACAGACGCGTTGCCAGCATGGTGGGGACGCCAAGAGCGGGGCCACCCATGATGAGCGCCAGGCAGATGATGAACGGCACGGTGGAACCGATGTAGCCCCAGGCATAGCCCGAGCTGGACACGGCGTCCATGCGCTCGTCGGTGGTAATGTCGGGCAGCATGGCGTCGTAGAACGTCATAGAAGAGTTAAGGCCGATGGTGCACAGCACGTACACGGTCAAAAATGCCATGGCGGACATTGGGATAGCCTGCGCCAGGCAAAGAACCAGGCCCGTGAGGAAGAAGCCCAAGAAGAACTTAATCTTGTTGCCGGCGTAATCGGCAAGCGCGCCCAGAATGGGCATGAGCATGGCAATGACCAGCGAGGCGATCGTCTGAGCGTTGCCCCAAGCGACCACCAGGTCTGCCGAGGAAGCACCAGTATTGATGGCGTTAAAGTAGATGGGCACCACCGAGGTATTGAGCAACACGAGGGCTGAATTGCCCACATCGTACATAACCCAGTTACGCTCGAGCTTGGTGTATTTCATGGACAGGGCCCCTTCGTATTCGCCCGATATGCAGTTAGTTCATCGTACCCCAATTGCACAGAAGCGCTGGTAAGGATTCGGCAAAGGGGCAGGAGCGGTCATACGGACACGCAGGGCGAAACACCATCCCATCAAGGCAGTTGCGGTGAAATAGTTCCTGTTTAGCCCTCCGGGGCTTCATTCAGGAACTATTCCACCGCAACTTATTGAAACGGTTTGTTATTCCTCGCGGTCGAACTCCTCGTCGGCGTCGAGTACGCGACCGCTATAGTTGATATGGCCGGTCACGGCATCCATGTCACCGGTCTCGATAAAGCGGGCAACGGTGAGCTCGTAATCGGTCAGCGCGCGCTCAAAGACCTCGGGGAAGCTCTCGGTCGAGACCTCATCGGTAAAGGGGTTCTTCCATGTCAGGTGGCCCAGGTTACCGGTGCGCTCGGGCAGCTCCGTCGTCACGCGATGGGCAAGGCCGTCGAGCAGCGAGTAGTCATGCACCAAGCCCTCAACCAGGGCAATCGCGCGCGTCTTTACCGAGCCGGCCGGCTCAATGGTGCGATAGAGCATCTGCATGTCCGAGACGGCGCCGGCGTACTCCCCCGCCGGGATGTCGATACCGTACACGCGCCCGGCGACGTAGCTCATCAGCACGCCGGCAACGCGATTGATGCGGTCGGTAGTGACGATCTCGCCCGCCGGCGGATAATCCTCGACCGTTGCCCCATCGCGCTTGAGCTGCAGCATCAGCACGTCCAAGTCGCTTTCGAGCACGGCATGAACCTGGCTGCCCGAAGCCTCAAGTTCGGGATCGGAATCCACAATGCCAAACTGCTGCTCGTAGACAAAGGGGTGGGCATTGCGGTCGAGCACATAGTGCGACAACAGGCCCAGCGCAAAGGCCCGGCCCAGGTTGGCGTCGCGCGGCTGCAGGTGCGACACGCCGTCGCGCAGGCACGAGAACTGGCGCGACATGCGCGAGCGGTGCATGACCTGAGCAAGCGACGTGCAGTCGGAAACGCGCGGCGTGAGTATGTGGAAGAAAAACGGGTCGGGACCTTGGTTTCCCAGGATAAAGGCGATGCGCTCCTCGTCGGACGTGATAACGCCCTGCGGAAGACGGTCGATGCTTTCCTCGCCAAACAGATGATGCGTAATGAGCGCGGGCATAATGATCCTTTCGATTTCATTCGATGTCACCCATTATGCCCACCGCACGGTCACGCCAAACCTGCGGCGGCAAACGATGTCATGCAGGCTGCCTACGCAAGCCCCAAGTGCGCCTTAACCTCGGCAGCGCGACGGCGTGAAACAGGCACCGTCGAGTTCACACGGTCGAGCCTGAGCTCCATCAGGCCCGTGGAGCCGATCTCGACATTGTGCACGTCTTCCAAATTGACCAGATAACTGCGGTGGACACGGATAAAGCCCTCGGAGGCCAGGCGCCGCTCGAGCGAGGAAATCGACTCATTGATCAGGTATGTTCCCTCGGCGCAGACGGCGTTGCAAAAATCGGCGCGCGCCTCAAAGTAGCAGGCATCCGCCACGGGAATGAACACCCTTTTGCCCCCACGATCCACCGTCAAGCGCAAAGGCTGGCGCGGAGCATGGACGACACGGCGAGCGCCCAGGGCAGTCTCGATCTTGTCGAGCGCCTTTGACAGGCGGGCATCCTCAACCGGTTTGACGATGTAATCGACAGCATCGAGGTTATAGGCATCGGCCGCATACTCGGCAAATGCCGTCACAAACACCACGACCGGCGGTGTCTTTAGGTTCTGCAGCGTCTCGGCAAGCTCAATTCCCGAGCGACCGGGCATGGTAATGTCTAAAAACAGCACGTCGGGCTTGTTCGACAGAATCGACTCCACGGCTTCGGTGACATTGCCCGCCTCGGCAATCTGACCTACACGCGTATCCTTTTCCAACAGATAGCGTAGCTCAGCCCTAATGGGAGGCTCGTCATCAACCACCAGGATGTTCCAGCCTTCGGACATATGCACTTCCCTTCTTTTTCTCTCAATCCAACCGCGTGCTACACCGTTAGCGGCGCCGGCTCATGCGGCTCGCCGTTCAACTCTACGATGACCTGTGTCCCCACGCCCTCCCGGGACTTCACGCGCATACCAGAATCTTCTCCGTAAAAGAAATGGATGCGCTGAAGCACGTTGAAGAGCGCCAGGCCGCAGCCTCGCTTGATGGAGCCGTCGGCGGTAATACTTTCGGGCTCCTCTCGGCGATGTTGCTCAAACAGATGCGCGCAGACTTCTTCGTTCATACCGATGCCGTCATCTTCGACGATGATCTCCAAGCCGTCATCGGTCTCAAAAGCCCTAACACGAATAGAAAGCGGCTCGGTCTCGCGCTGCGCATGCTTGATGCAGTTTTCGAGCAGCGGCTGCAAGATAAACGGCGGTACCAGGCTGTCGCGCACCTCGAAGTCGATGTCGACCGTAACGCGCAGACGGCCGTCGCCATACCGGGCCTGCATAAGATTGATATAACGGGTGCCCTGTTCCACCTCGTGCTCGAGCGTGGTGAGCGTATCGGAATCAGAAAGCGTCTGACGATAGTAGTTGGAAAAGTCGATCAGCAGCGATCGCGCCTTGTCGGGCTCGGTTCGAACGAGCGACACAATCGTGCTAATGGTATTGAATAGAAAATGCGGGTCGACCTGCGACTGCAGGGCGCGTAGCTCAACGCGAGCTGTGAGCTCGTCCTGGCGCTCGAGCTCAAAGCTGGCGAGCTGCGTGGAAATGAGATCGGCAAAACCCGAAGCAAGGGCCGTCTGGCGCATATCGATGCTGCTCAGGCGGGGGTAATACAGCTCGAGTGTGCCCACACAATGCCCGCGCACGGTAAGCGGCGCGACAATGCCGGCGCGCAGGCGGGGAAAATAGCCACCCGTCTCATTGGAGGTGTCACGCGAAAACACGCTCTGCTCACCCGTCTCAATCACGTTGAGCGTGGTCTTGAGCACTACCGGGGTGCCGGCAGGGCACTTTGCCGAGTCCTCGCCCCAGCTTGCCAGCACCTGCTTGCCGTCGGTAAAGCAGATGGCGGAGGCGATGGTCTCGGATAGGATAATTTTAGAGGCACCCAGGGCCGCTTCGGGCGTAAGGCCGCGCGACGTATAGGCGAATATTTTTGATGCGATGGCGAGCGTACGATCGGTTGCGCTCGATGTGAGGTCGTCGGGGACCACAAAGACATACGAGAAGAAGAAGCACAGCATGACCAGGCCGGCAATAACGACAACGCCCGGAACGGGATTGGGATTATCGGTTAAATCCCAGATAAGCAGCAGAATAAGCGCCGGAACGACAACACCGAGTAGGATGGCCTGGACCACATGCTGGGCCGTACGAAAGACCTTGGTAGAGTTGTAGCTCTTGCCCAGAATCAGCCTGTTTAAATCCACCGTCATCCCCTTTTATCTACCACACCCATAGCAATAAAGAGGGCCGCAAGCGACCCTCTCCATTGCATTATGCAATCAAAAACTGTGTTTTACATCCAGTCATCGACAAACGGTATCTTAGGCGCTGTATTTGTTGGCCTCGCCAAAGGTGCCAGCCTCGACGATCCAACCGTCCTTCATGATGACGTCCATGTTGTCGGTGTTGAGCACGTGGATGTCGGCGGCGACGTCACCGTTGACGACCAGCAGGTCGGCGCACTTGCCGGCCTCGATGGAACCGGTCTCGTCCTCGATGTGGCACATCTTGGCGCCGTTGAGGGTGGCGCAGGTGATGGTCTCTACCGGGGTGAAGCCGATCTTGTCGACGAACTCGTACATCTCCTCGATGGAGCAGGTGCCGTACGGGGTAACGAAGGAGAAGGAGTCGGAGCCGATCGTCATGACGACGCCACGCTTCTTGGCCTCGCGCAGGCAGTCGTAGTTGCGCTGCAGCTCCTTCTCGACCAGGGTGCCCTCGTACTTGTCGTGCAGCTCGGGGACGTAGACGGGCGGATAGGTGGCGTACCAGGTGGGCAGGAAGGCGATCGTCGGGGTGAAGAAGGTGCCCTGCTCGGCCATGAGGTCCATGGTGCGCTCATCGATATCGAAACCGTGAATCAGCTGCTCGCAGCCAAAGCGGACGGAATCGTAGGCAGCGGCGTGGTTGTTGTAGCAGTGGCTCCACACGGGGGTACCGACCATCTTGGCCTCTTCGACCACGGCCTGGATCTCCTCGGAGCAATAGTGCTGATCGCGGCCGGAGTCCCAGCGCCAGATGCCGCCACCGGTAGCCCAGATCTTGATGGCATCGGGGTTTTCGCGCAGGCGACGACGGACGGCCTTGCGCAGATCCCAAGGGCCATCGACCTGGTCACCCCAGGGGTGGGATTCCTTGTTGAGCTCCTGGGTGCAATGGTGGGAGTCACCGTGACCGGCAACGCGGCAGAAGCCCAGACCGGTGGCCAGAACGCGCGGGCCCTTAAAGACGCCCTTGTCGATGCAGTCGCGAATCTGGATACCAAAGCGGCCGATCTCGCAGACGGTGGTGAGACCGTGGGTGAGGCAGTCGTAGGCCTGCTTGACGGCGACGGCCTGCTTCTCGAGGAGCGGCTGCATGACCCAATCGGTGTCATCGTCGGTCAGGTTGCCCGAGAAGTGCAGGTGGGTGTCGATCAGGCCGGGAAGGACGGTCTTGCCGGCGGCGTCGATAACCTCAACGCCCTCGGGAAGGTCCTGCATAGCGCCGGCGTACTCGATCTTGCCGTTGTCGTCGACGAGAACGAGGGAGTTCTCGACCGGCTCGGCACCGGTACCGTCGATGAGCTTGCCGCCAACGATTGCATACTTAGTGGACATGGTTCCTCCTTATGGATCCATATAGTGGGCGAGGCCGTGTTGGGTTAAGGCCTCACAAAGCTACCCAAGTGGTGCCGGGTTCGGCGCGCGGGAGAGAGGGTCCCGCGCACCCGATCCGCCCCGGCTAGGCGTTACTTTTTGCGGGAATTGGTGAAAGCCATGAGGGCCAGGCCAATAGCCAACCAGCCGATCACGATGCTCCACTCCACCATGTTGAGGGAGGCGGGAGAGAACGGAATCACAAGCAGGCCGATGATGATGGCGCAGGCGGCGATAGCGAGGCCGATGCCAAACTTGCCGCCGGGCACCTCGTAGGGACGAGGCAGGTCGGGCTCGGTGAAGCGCATGCGCAGGCAGGCGAGCGCGACCATGCCGCAGGAGAAGATGAAGGCGAGAGCCGACACGTTGGTCAGGGGGATGAGCATGTTCTTGCCCAGGAACGGACCGATGACGGTGATGACGCCCAGAACGACGCAGGCAAGCTTGGGAGCGCCGGACTTGGGGTCGACCTCGGCGAATTTCTCGGGCAGTTGGCCCTTGCGGCCCATGGCGAGCATGATGCGGCTCGTGGCGCCGTAGAAGGAGTTCATCGGGCCCATGGGTCCAAGCGTGGCGATGACGAGCATGGCCAGGTACAGGAGCATGTTGATGCCCTTGAGGCAGGCAAGCGCGGGAACCGGGCTCTTAACAAACTCATGCCAGTCGAGGATGGTGCCGAACGAGTAGATGCAGACCATGTAGAAACCGCCGGCGGCCAGCAGGGCCAGGGAGATGATCTTGCCGAACTTGTTCCAGTTGAGGCCCTCGGCTGCTTCCTCAGCCTGCTGAGGAATGGTGTCGAAACCGGCGTAGAAGAACGGAGTCAGAACCAGGACCGACACGATGCCGGCGAACAGGCTGGTGCTCTCGGTAGCGGCCTTACCGCCGCCAGCGCCGGCGACCTGGGAGAACACGGGCATGGCGTTGTCCGGCGAGCCGGTGAACAGCGAGACGCCCATGGCGAGCAGCATGCCGCAGAGCAGGGCCTTGGTCAGGAAGGCCTGGAGCTTGGCGGCCGAGCTGGCACCGCGGAAGTTGAGGAAGATGACGTAGACCGCAAAGCCGAGCGCAATCAGCGTCGGGAACAGGTAAACGTCGGCGCCCAGGATGGTGTAGAGTTTGACGGCGCGCAGCCACTCAAGGCCGGGCAGGCTACCGAACATCTCGGACACGAGGGTCGAGATGGCGATGGCCTCCCACGGGCACAGGATGCCGTTGCCCAGAGCCAAAAGCCATCCGGTGATGTAGCTCAGCGTACGGCCAAAGCTACGATCGACATACTCGACAATGCCGCCCGAGATGGGGATAGCAGCCGTGAGCTCACCGAAAACAGCTCCGACGGGCACGAGGAAGATTGCACCCAAGAGGAATGCGATCATAGCGGGAACGGGACCGCCGCCCACGACCATCCAGTCGCCGACCTGCAGAACCCAACCGGTACCGATGATGGCACCGAAACCGATGGTGAAGAAGTTCCAGAGCGAAAGCGTTTTCTTCATGCCGCCGTTATCCTCGACTGCAACTTCTGCGTTCTTGTCCGCCATTGTTCCCCTCCTTTCCTTTTTGACGCCCCTTGACGTCGCCCCTTGCGCGGTCCGTTTCGCCGCACACTTTTATTTCCTGGCCTTAAGATACGGCCTTGGCACAGCAGCTCCGCTTGTAGCTCGACCGAAGGCAGAACTGCAAAACGAGCGGCGCCATTTTTGGGACGAACGGCAAAGTTTGCCGTTCGCTGTTGCCGCCCGTCCGACGGGCGTACGTTCATCGGACGCATATAGAGATGTTTTTGAGGCCGTGTGTTTTGCGCCTTTCGTACCGTTTACCGAGCTTTTGACGCGCAGACCCATTTGTTGCACATCTTTTTTGTAGGATGGACAGGTTATACATGAGACAAGGCGGTACGAATGGCATACGGATACAACGACGGTGATCAACGGCGGCAAAGTGTTCGCCTTGCTGGCCGTACCACGCCGACGCCTAGAAGGGCCACGAGCAGCAATCCGCAACGCCCTCAAGAGCAACCCAGACCTTCGTCTCGGCAGCAGACAAGCAGAACACGGCAGAGTGGCCGTCCGAGCACAGCCACAAGCGCGCAGCAAGATAGCCGCTTGGGCGCGCGCACTCGACAGCGTCAGGCCGAGGTTCCGCAACTGCGCCGCAACGGCGCACGTCAGCCCGGCATCCATATCAACCGCTTCTTTTCGCATCCCCAAGGCGGACGCGACGGCAAGCCTTACCGCTCGGCATCGTACGTGAATGCCCCCGCCCTGTCAGCTCGTCGACTTCGCCTCGCACTGTGCTCTATCCTCACCTGTCTGGTCTTTGTGCTTATGAGCTCCTGTATGTCCCACGGCTCAGCCGGCCTCGATCCAACCGCCGAGGACAAGCTGCTCAAGGCCCCCGTCGCGCCCGGCTACTCGTTTGCGTTTTCGACCCCACGTTCGCAGTGGCAAGCCAGCGCCATGCCCCACATCTATCAGATTGACCCGGCATGGTCGGAGCTGCCCTACGCCGGCGGTACCATCCGCCAAAATGCCTGCGGCCCTACCTGTCTTACCATGGTCTACATCTATAAGACCGGCCACACCGATATGACGCCGGTCGATATGTGCGCTCTTTCCGAGGCGGGCAACTATGCCCCCACCGGCGCCACCGAGTGGTCGTTTATGACGAGCGGCGCATGGCAGCTGGGCCTTAACGGAACTGAGCTCCATATCGATCGCAGCTCCATCACCCAGGCGCTGCACTCGGGCGCACCCATCATCGCATCGGTTCGTCCCGGAACCTTTACCAGCGTTGGACACTATATCGTGCTCTGGGGCATCGACGATGCCGATCAAGTGGGAGTCTACGACCCCAACTCGCAAAGCCGCAGCGCCCGCCGCTGGGGCGTCGTAGAAGTCCTCAATGAAATCGAAGCCATGTGGGCCTACTACTAATCATTGGGGACAGACTTAAATGAGTGGTCGTTGGGGACAGCCTTTAAGGACTGTCCCATGCTGCCGGCAGGAAAGGAACGTCCCTAAGTGCCGGGTTGAAACAAAAGCCCCGCAGTCGGAGCGGACTGCGGGGCTCATGAAGAGAGGCTAGTTTGTGGGCGCTTTGCCTGGCGCCCACGAGAGATGCAACAGAGTAGAGACTACTCGTGGATGCGGGTACCGGAGAGGCCGGCCATGGTCTCGGCGGCCTTGTCCAGAGCACCGATGATGCAGGTGCGGCCCTTGCGGGAACGGGCGAACTTGATGGCAGCGCGGACCTTGGGCTCCATGGAACCCTTGCCGAACTGACCCTCGTCGGCCAGGCGCTCGGCCTCGTCGGCGGTGAGCTCCTCGAGCTCCTCCTGGTTGGGCTTGCCAAAGTTGATGGCGACATGCTCAACGGCGGTCAGCAGGAACAGAACGTCAGCATCGCAGTCCTCGGCCAGCAGCTCGCCGCCCAGGTCCTTGTCGATGACGGCGGGAACGCCCTTGTAGCAGCCCTTGTTCTCGTAGTCGCGGACGACGGGGATGCCGCCGCCACCGCAGGCGATGACGATGAACTCGTTGTCGAGCAGGTTGAGGATGGAGTCAGCCTCGACGATCTTCTTGGGATCGGGGGAAGCGACGACGCGACGCCAGCCGCGGCCGGAATCCTCGACGAAGACCTTGGAGGGATCCTCGGCCATGAACTCCTTGGCCTGCTCCTCGGTATAGAAGGGGCCGATCGGCTTGGTCGGGTTCTTGAACGCGGGATCGTCGGGGTCGCACTCGATCTGGGTGACGACGGTGGCGGCGTGCCAACGCTTATAGCGCTTGTGCATCTCGCGGCCGATGCCCTGCTGCAGGTGATAACCAATGTAGCCCTGGGACATGGCGCCGCACTCGGGCAGCGGCATCTCGGGGGTGCCGATGGCGTCGTGGGCAGCGGCGAAGGCGTTCTGGATCATGCCGACCTGCGGGCCGTTGCCGTGGGTGATGATGATCTCGTTACCCTGCTCGATAAGACCAAGGAGAGCGTGGGCGGTGTTGCTCACGGCCTCGATCTGCTCGACGGGGTTGTTGCCGAGGGCGTTGCCGCCAAGGGCGACGACAATACGATCGGGCTTGCCAAGAGGCTTAGACATTGCTGGAATCCTTTCTGTAAAAGGCCTACAACCCATTAATAACCCGTGTCCGTGCGATACACGAGTTTATTAAGGTTTATATTCTCTTTATCGCTCATTTTATTCATTTTGAAAATAGTTGAACGGTGAACGGTCGTTTTTATCCGCTCAGCGTACAGAACCCCAGCTCAGATATGTTTACGCCATTTACGTGCGACTTTATTTTAATGGAGCAAGAATTAGACTGGATTATGCAAACTATATCTTTGCTAAACACCAAACAGAAAGCGCTAAATCTTACTCGCACTATACGAGATTCTATGCACTTATAGGACGAGTATGCATGCCTGCAAAAACAAGGGGCTTTTCATCCAGCAATAGGAATAAAGAGGGGCTCCGAAAGGGCACCCAGCCCGCAAAGCACGGGGATAGAAGGCGACAACAGCCAAATCCTCCATCCATCCCCAAAGTGGCGCGAGGTTTCGCGGCAAAGCCGCGAAACAGCGAAGGGGACGGAATACCCGACCAACTACGTCCTTCATCCGCCCCCACAATCCGAGGACGTAGTCGTAGCAGGATCTGAGGGCTAACCTTCGCGGACACTCCGCAGGACGAAAGAACCCCCGCCGCACGTAGTGCGCAGCGGGGGTTCTTTCATGTCCGAGGACGTCCGCGAAGGTTAGCCCTCAGATCCTGCGGTGGGAGACCTAGGCCTCGTTGTACACCGTCTTGAGCTTCAGCAGGTGAGCGTAGCGGTCCATGGCGGCCTGCTCGTTCTCCTTGAAGAGCTCCTCGGCGCGCTCGGGGAAGGAACGCGTCAGCGAAGCGTAACGGGCCTCGTTCATCAGGAACTCCTGATAACCGCCCGCGGGCTCCTTGGAATCGAGCGAGAACTTCTTGCCGGCAGCAGCCTCGGGGTTGAAGCGGAAGAGGTTCCAGTAACCGCACTCGACAGCCTTCTTCATCTCGGCCTGGCAGTTCTGCATGCCGCCCTTCTTGATGGAGTGCATCTCGCAGGGGCTGTAGCCGATGATGAGGGACGGGCCGTCGTAGGCCTCGGCCTCGTGGATGGCCTTGAGGGTCTGAGCCGGGTTGGCGCCCATGGCGACCTGCGCCACATAGACGTAGCCGTAGCTCATGGCAATCTCGGCCAGGGACTTCTTCTTGGTCACCTTACCGGCAGCGGCGAACTGAGCGACCTGGCCCAGGTTCGAGGCCTTGGAGGCCTGACCACCGGTGTTGGAGTAAACCTCGGTGTCGAAGACGAAGACGTTGATATTGTGGCCGGAAGCCAGGACGTGGTCCAGGCCACCGAAGCCGATGTCGTAGGCCCAACCGTCGCCGCCGAAGACCCAGAAGGACTTCTTGGTGAGGTAAGCCTTGTCGGCGAGGATCGCCTTGGAGGCGTCGCAGCCGCACTTCTCGAGCTCGGCAACGTAGGCAGCGGCAGCGGTCTTGGAGGCCTCGACATCGTTGACGGAGTCGAGCCAAGCCTGGCCGGCGGCCTTGAGCTCATCGGACGGACCGTCAGCGGCGATGATCTCCTGCGTAGCGGCGATCAGCTTCTTCTGAACGGCCTCATAGCCAACGGCCATGCCCAGACCGTGCTCGGCATTGTCCTCGAACAGGGAGTTGTTCCACGCCGGACCGTGACCGTCCTTGTCCTTGCAGTAAGGAGCGGTGGCAGCGGGGTTGCCCCAAATGGAGGAGCAGCCGGTGGCGTTGGAAATGAACATACGGTCGCCGGCGACCTGGGTCACCAGACGTGCATAGGCGGTCTCGGCGCAGCCGGCGCAGGAGCCAGAGAACTCCAGGTAAGGCTGCTTAAACTGGCTGCCCTTGACGTTGGCCGCGATGAGCTCCTTCTTCTCGGAGACGTTCTCGACCATGTAGTCCCAAACGGGCTGCTGGTCCATCTCCTGCTCGGTGGGAACCATCTCGAGGGCGCCCTTGGGGCAGACCTTGACGCAGTTGGTGCAGCCCATGCAGTCGAGCGGGGACACGGCCATGGTGAACTTCATGCCCTTGGCCTTGGGGCCCATAGCGTCGAGCGTGCGGGTAGCCTCGGGCGCGGCGGCAGCCTCGTCCTCGGTCATCGCGAACGGACGGATGGTGGCATGCGGGCACACGTAGGCGCACTGGTTGCACTGGATGCACTTGGTCTCGTCCCAGTGAGGAACGACCACGGCGACGCCGCGCTTCTCGTATGCGGAGGCGCCCAGCTCAAACTGGCCGTCAGCGCAATCGACAAAGGCGGAAACGGGCAGGCTGTCGCCATCCATGCGATCGATGGGCTCGAGCAGGTTCTTGACCTGCTGGGCGATAGCGGACTTGGTCTCCTCGGAGAGCTCGACGGGAGCGGCATCCTCGGCAGTTGCCCAGTCGGCCGGAACCTCGAACTTGCGGAAGGCGGTAGCGCCGGCATCGATGGCCTTGTGGTTGGCGTCGACGATGGCCTGGCCCTTCTTCATGTAGGACTTGGTAGCCGCGTCCTTCATGTACTGCAGGGCGTCCTCGGCGGGCAGGACCTTCGCCAGCGCGAAGAAGGCGGACTGGAGCACCGTGTTGGTGCGCTTGCCCATGCCGACCTTGGCAGCCAGATCGATAGCGTCGATCAGGTAGACGTTGACGTTGTTGTTCGCGATGTAGCGCTTGGCCACGGCGGGCATGTGCTCGGCGAACTCCTCGTCGCTCCACTGGCAGTTGACCAGGAAGGTGCCGCCCGGCTTGACGTCGCGGACCATCTTGAAGCCCTTGACGATGTAGCTGGGGTTGTGGCAAGCGACAAAGTCGGCCTTGGTCACGTAGTACGGCGAACGGATCGGAGAATCACCAAAGCGCAGGTGCGAGACGGTGACGCCGCCGGTCTTCTTGGAGTCGTACTGGAAGTAGGCCTGAACGTACTTGTCGGTGTGGTCGCCGATGATCTTGATCGAGTTCTTGTTGGCGCCGACGGTACCGTCGCCACCCAGACCCCAGAACTTGCACTCGATGGTGCCGGGGGCTGCGGTGTTGGGCGCATCCTCGGCCTCGGGCAGGCTCAGGTTGGTCACGTCATCGACAATGCCGATGGTGAACTCGCGCTTGGGCTCGTCCTTCTTAAGCTCCTCGAAGACAGCGAACGCGGACGCGGGAGGCGTGTCCTTGCTGCCCAGGCCGTAACGGCCGCCGACGACCTTGATGCCCGTCTTGCCGGCCTCGTAGAGAGCGGAGACGACGTCCTGGTAGAGCGGCTCGCCGATGGAACCCGGCTCCTTGGTGCGGTCCATGACGGCGATCTTTTTGACGGTCTCGGGGAGAACGTCGACAAAGTGCTTGATGGAGAACGGACGGAACAGGCGAACCTTGACCAGGCCGACCTTCTCGCCGTGAGCGTTGAGGTAGTCGATGACTTCCTCGAGCACGTCGCAGAAGGAGCCCATGCACACGACGACACGATCGGCATCGGGAGCGCCGTAGTAGTTGAACAAGCCGTAATCGGTGCCGAGCTTCTCGTTGATCTTCTTCATGTAGCCCTCGACGACGGCGGGAAGCTCGTCGTAGACCTTGTTGCAGGCCTCGCGGTTCTGGAAGAAGATGTCGCCGTTCTCATGGCTGCCGCGGGTATGCGGGTGCTCAGGGTTGAGCGCGTGATCGCGGAAAGCCTGGACGGCGTCCATGTCGCACATCTCGGCCAGATCCTTGTAGTCCCACATGGCGACCTTCTGGATCTCGTGGCTGGTGCGGAAGCCATCGAAGAAGTTAAGGAACGGGGTCTTGCCCTCGATGGCGGCAAGGTGAGCCACCGGCGAAAGGTCCATGACCTCCTGGACGTTGCCCTCGGCGAGCATGGCGAAACCGGTCTGGCGGCAGGCCATGACGTCGGAGTGATCGCCAAAGATGTTCAGGGCGTGGGAAGCGACGCAACGCGCGGAGACGTGGAAGACGCCCGGGAGCTGCTCGCCCGCGATCTTGTACATGTTCGGGATCATCAGGAGCAGGCCCTGAGAAGCCGTGTAGGTGGTGGTCAGAGCACCGGCGCCCAGCGAACCGTGAACGGTACCGGCTGCACCTGCCTCGGACTCCATCTCGACGACCTTGACCGGGGTGCCAAAGATGTTCTTGCGACCCTGGGCCGCCCACTGGTCGACATGGTCGGCCATCGGGCTGGACGGCGTAATGGGATAAATTCCCGCTACCTCGGTGTACGCATACGAAACATATGCGGCCGCCTCGTTGCCGTCCATAGACTTAAACTTACGCGCCATATACCCCTCTCCTCTCATATAGGTATACAGGCCCCGGCGATTGCCGGGATGTTGGCGTGATGGGATTTTCGCTGTTGCTTCCAATCATCTGGCAGGCAGACTGAGCAGCAGGCACATGGCGTGGAGAGAAGGCATGCCAAGGCGAGGAGGGCTGCACGCGCTCCACAGGCCCAGCTACCCGTCTTGCACATGACCGAGCGCCGCAAAGGCCGCATGCCGGATGCTCCCGGGCACGCCCCGGCGATGGGAAGCGCCCGCAACGGAAATCCGCATGCGGGCTTATTGTACCCCGCCGCCAAGCCATATTTCGGCAAATATAGGCGGGCGGTAAAGGTTTACCCCGGGTGACCGCCAAGGGGCGAGATGGCCCCTCGGGCGGAAAAGTCGCAGCCCGCGTCGAGAGTGGATAATCTCCCACTTTTTGCCTGTATCTGGGCCAAAAGTGGGAGATTATCCACTCTCATGGGTTGTGCGTCCGAAAATCCTCTCTCGTGCGTCCGGAAATCCACCCTCGTTTCTCTATCGCCGACCACACGGCAGTTGCGGTGAAATGGGGGCTGTTTTTGCCGGTCGCGGCCTTAAACAGTCCCTATTTCACCGCAACTTATTTAGGAGATGAGCTAGAGAGCGCCGAGGAGGATGGCGTAGGTGGTGGATTCGCCGAGCCTGAGCTCGTCACCGGGGTTGAGCTGAGCGGAGCGGCCAGGCTCGACCTGGGTGCAGACGTTCGTCGCGCCGTTTACCACCACGGTTCCGTTGGTGGACGACAGATCCTCGACGTACCAGGTATTTTGGTCATCGCACCACACGTGGGCATGGCGAGCCGAAACGTCATCGCCCACATCGGTGATATCGCCCTCCCCCGTCGCCAGCGCACCGATCTCCACGCCCTGCTCGCTCGGCTGAATCCAGCGCGGGGCACTTACCACGTAACCGTTTTGCACGCGCAGCAGCCCCAGCGGATGCGCCGGCGCCGCCTCGTGCTCGCCCGTGACCGTCGAGGTGCTCAGCGAGCGCGGCGTCGATGTGGCGCCGCCACAGGTCGCATGAGCGTAGTCGATGGCATAGGTCACCGAGGATCGAACATCTGCCGAGCAACCGACGGCGACAAACAGCACCAGCACGGCCTCGGCACGTTCGGCGGGCATAAGCTCCGCCGCCTGCGACAGGCGCTCGACCGCATTGCGGTAGAGGCTCGTATCCTGATGGCATTCCTCGAGCGCCCGCACCATGGGCTCGCCAGCGGGCCCGCACACCATGTTGATCACCGCCGTGGCATTCATGGGATTGCGGCGGCGCAGGGCCAGATGCGACATGATGCGCGCGGCCGAGGTGCCGTAATCGGCAAAATAGCGCTCCTGCAGCGTGCCGACCGGAGCGCGCACGATAAAACGCGAGACCCAGGAGCGATCGGCGGCGCGGCTCTGTGGACTACGGCCATCGGCCAGCGGGCGGCTCGAGAGCACCAGGCCGCACAGTTCGATATGGCTCAGGTGCGCTGCGCGCTTAAAGATGTCAAACATTGCCCCACACGGGGTGAGCTCAGCTTGAGAAGCCATGGCTTAGCCCTCCTTGGTCGCAGAGATAATGTCGGATACTTCGGCCGGCCCGCCAAAGGCGCGGGCAGCCGCGGCTCCGCCGGCAAGCGGCGTCGCCATGGATATTTTCGCACGTCGCGCTGACACGACGGGAAGCTCAAAGGCAAACCCCATCGCCAGCAAAAACCACGTGAGCGCATAGGTTGCAATTATGGCGGCAACGAAACCGCTCGCCACGGCGCGCTGGGAAAACACGGTACATGCAACCGCGATCAGCACCGGAACCTCGCAGGCAGAAAGCGCTAGTACGCCATGCAGGAACCCCGTGCGACGATCGTGTGCCATGGCGCCGGCGGCAATACCCGCCATGCCCGGCAGCGCCAGCGCGAGCGCGGCAACGATACCCGGCAGCGCACCGGACCACGAAATGTACCCCACGGCGACCGTCGCACGAGCACCAGACGCCAGCAGCGCCGCCGACACCACCACAACGGCCCATACGAGACCGCAGACAGCCGTAGTGCCGATCATCGCGGCACGACGGACCACGCGACCGGACGCGTCCATGGGACAGGGCGTGAGCGGCTCGCCGCGAAGCGAGCGGCCGACGTTTTGCGCGTAGTGGTCGCAAAACGTCGTAAGCGCCGCCTCCACCGCGGCGGGCTCGGGACGATCGCCCTGATTACACGACAGGCAGGCCATGACCACGTCGAACAGCTGGGCATCGACAAATGCCAGCGCGTCGCGAAGCTCCTCGGAGTCCGGCTCGAGCCCCATCTGCTGTGCCTGCTCGGCGGCGGCGAGCGCCACATCGGGCTCACGCCGGAGCAGCTGGGTCAGGTCGCAACCGGGCGCATGGGCGCCAGTGGGATAGTCGGGGCGCGTATCCATCTTGAGACGATAGGGGCTGGCAATATCGCGCGTCTTTTTGCGCGAACCCGAGGTGCCCGAAGTGCTCGGTGCCACCTCGTACGGTGCGACGCCGGCGACGAGCTCATAGACCGTGCTCGCCACGGCATACACGTCGATTGCCGGCGACATGCGCAAAACGCGCAGGTCGGCAATATCGTCGGTGAGCATCTCGGGCGGAGCGTAGGCAACCGTCGCGCGACGCAACGTGGAATAGCGCTCTGTAAAGGACTCCTTGCCGCCGGTTCCCGCCACCGCAGAGGCGGACTCGAGCGCCAGCGACGAGCCAAAATCGATGAGGCACAAATCGAACGTGCCCTCGGCAAGTTGTTGGTCGAGCGGCAGGCGCGCCGTGCGAACCATAATATTGGCCGGCGAGATGTCGCGATGGACAAAGCCCTCCCCCACCAGGTTCATGCGGCAGAGCAGATCGAACAGGTCGCGACCCAGGCGCGCCGCCACGAGCGGCGACAGACGCCCGGCATCGTCCACGGCAAAGCGCGGGCGCAGGCGAGCGAGCGTCTCGCCCTCGACCCACTCCATGACAATCGCGGGCACGCCGTCGACCTCGCCCCACCCGTACAAGCGGGGAAAGCCCTTAAGGCCCGAAAGGGCACGATGGCATTCATATTCCTCGCGAAACGCCGCCTTGAACTTGGTGACCAGCGCCTCGTGGGCGACATCGTCATCAAATTCGTCGCGCGTTGGCAAGATGAGCTGCTTGAGCGCCACGGCCTCGCCCTGCGCGTTGACGGCACGCGTCACACGGCCGATACCACCGCGGCGCATGGTGGCGTCATCGGCAAACAGCATCGTAAAACGGCGAAGGTAGGCGGGAAGCTCGTCCGTGCCCAGGGCGACGGCCGGCTCAAACCCGTCGATGCGCGCCAGGCGCAGGCCTACCATGGGATCACGGTTGAGCAACTGGGCTGCCGCAGAAGCGAGATCGTTCGTCATAGGGCGATCGCCGCCAGACTATTGTTGAAGTTGTTAAGCGCAATGTCATCATCGCCGTAATGCCCCACCCATTGGCACAGGTTGGTGTAGCAGCCCCATAGGTTGGCGCACTGCCGATACCACTTTGAGTGGGGAGAAAACGTTTGCCGGCCAAACTCGGCACGGATGACAAACATATCGTTGGCCAGGTTATCGCACGGCCCGGTATCGCCTGTTGCGTTATAGGTCGAAACCGCGCTGTTGGCGCGAGCGACATAGCCATCGAGCATGTTGTATTTGGTCACGAGCCAACTGTGGATACTCTCCTCCTCGGTAGCCGAGAGACCACCCGAGCCCGTGTCGCCGCCGGCACCGCCGTCCGTCGAGCCGCCACTCGAAGATCCACCGCCAGCGGCGGAACCCGAACCGGAACCGCCGTCCGAGCCCGCCGAACCGGTGCCAGAACCGGACCCGTCCGAGCCGCCGGGCTTACCCGCCTGCTGCGTATCCTGCTCCTTCTGCTGTTCGGTCTTGTTAACGACAGAAGCCACGCTGTTATTGGAAAGCTTCGTAATGACCTTGGTGTTGGTGAGCACGATGGTCTTGCCGTTTGCCAGCGTGATCTCGTTGGACGCCCGCTCGCCCTCGTCCGCGGGATCGACGCCAAACACGGTGCGCCCGACCACGCTCGCCCACGCATATCCAGTTGTCGTTCCCAAGTCGCTTTTGGCCTTGCGCCCCACGCGCAGCTCGCGCGCAGCATGCGCCTGTACCATGGACGGCACCGTCATGCCGTAAGCAGAAACACCCGCCACGACCAGCGCCAGCGAGCAAGACAGCAGCACGTACGCCCGAGGCGCCAGGCCCAGCCGGCGTCGCATGCACACCACGGCGCCATGCTTTGTCTGAGTGCCAGCGGGCCGCATGCGTTCTCCTCCAACAAAAACACGCCGCTTAAAGGCGGCGCATTCTTTCATATCCACATTTTGAGTGTATCAGCGAACCAAAAAGGTTGCGCAACGAATGGGCAAATACGAGATGCGAGCGGACCCATCCACGCGATAAGCAGATGAAAAGCAGGTTTGTTGCACAACAAATGCATGAACGCGTACCCAATTATGAGCGCCCCGTGCGGCAGGCCGACGGGACATGCCACGGAGCTGACGCCGCCTAGATTGCGCGACGGGCCTCGATAGCGCGACCAAGCGTGAGCTCGTCGGCATACTCCAGGTCGCCTCCCACGGGCAGGCCGCTCGCCAGACGCGACACCTCGACGCCCAGTGGCTTGATGGTGCGAGCTAGGTAGCTCGCCGTGGTCTCGCCCTCGATATTGGGGTTGGTGGCGATAATGACCTCGTGGATATCCTCATGGCCCAGGCGCGCCAGCAGTTCGCGGATATGCAGCTGCTCGGGACCGATCTTGTCCATGGGGCTGATCACGCCGCCCAACACATGGTAGAGGCCGTGGTAGCTGCCCGTGCGTTCGATTGCCTGGACGTCGCGCGGCTCGCCCACCACGCAAATGCGAGTGGTATCGCGCATCGGGTCCTGGCAGATGGGGCACTCGTCGGCCGTGGCGTAGTTAAAGCAACGGCTGCAAAAGTGGACCTCTTGTTTGACCTCCAGGATGGCCTCGGCCAGGCGGCGGGCCTCCTCGGCATCGGCCTCGAGCAGGTAGTAGGCGATGCGCTGGGCCGACTTGGGACCAATGCCCGGCAGACGACCCAGCTCATCGAGCAGTTTTTGCAGACTGTGATTCGCACTCATTGTATGCGTGTCTTAGAACGGCATGCCCGGGATGTTGAGGCCGCCGGTGATGGCGCCCATCTGCTTGTTGGCGAGCTCGTTGACGCCGCGGACGGCCTCGTTGACGGCAGCCATGATCATGTCCTGCAGCATATCGACGTCCTCGGGATCGAGCGCATCGGGGTCAATAGTGAGGTTGACGAGCTCCATCTCGCCGTTGACAGTCACCTTGACCATGCCGCCGCCGGCAGAGGCGTCGACGGTCTGGGACTTGAGGTTCTCCTGCGCGGCGGCAAGCTGCTCCTGCACCTTGCGGGCCTGCTTCATCATCTGCTGCATGTTCATACCGGCCATGATGGCTCCTTTACGTGCGGCCGCGCGACAAGCTGCAAGGGCAGCCGAGGCGCGGCGGGACTTTCAAACTCAAAAATCGTACCACGGCGCGGGGCAAGCGAGCGGGGCGGATACGCTACCCCAGTCGATATACATGTCCTGGAGTGCAAGCCGCGCCCAAAGATTATGCAAAGTTGAATAATTCGTATCTGCATAATATCGAAAGCTAAATCTTGTAGAGCCGGAACCCGGCATTTGCTGTATCCAGCTAGATAGCAAAATGCTAAACCGCCGCTCGAGGTGGCACTCATGACGGCATGGTAAAATTTGATTGTCAAAGATAGCAATTTGGAGGTGCCCCATGAATGCCCCCGACGCGCTCCAAAACATCCGCTCAAAACACCCCGTTGCATATGTGGTTCTCTATCTCTTTGTCGGCTGGGCATTGCTGGTTGTCATCACCCATGCCATAGCCTTTGGAGCAGAACTGCTGATAGCCAGCTCGGACCAGCCCGTCGTCAAATGGGAAGCGACCGATGAGTGCACCGACGGAACCCGAACCATTTACTACAACAGCCCGTCCCTCTACCAAGAGTTCAAGGTCAAGATAAAGGGCTCCAAGATTGTCGATGCCGAACTGGGTTCTTTATTTACAATCGGAGCAACCGTCAACGCCGAGCAAGTCGAGTACACGGACAGCCATGCGACATATCGCATCGACCTCAGCATCCTAGGCCGACCGTCACGTGCCTGTCTGCTCGAATG
The DNA here is from genome assembly GCA_937980385.1 of uncultured Collinsella sp. Lineage (GTDB taxonomy): Bacteria > Actinomycetota > Coriobacteriia > Coriobacteriales > Coriobacteriaceae > Collinsella. The sequence continues at coordinate 24,959 of CALJPV010000046.1, forward strand.
CGATATACGCGGCACCACACTACACATGTCCGAAATACAGATGCGCCCGGACAAAGAGATCTCTTCTTGAGCAGCGTACCCGCCCGCACGGTTACTCCACCGGTTTGAAGATGGTGGCCTGGCCAAAGACGCTGCGGATGAGGGCTTTGGCCTCGTCCTCGGTCTGCGGAATGCTCGGGGCTGCGCCCTGGTGGCCGAAGGGACTGCCGGCGCCGGGGTTGGACTCCCAAGGGGCAGCGGGGGCGTCGTCGCTTGCGGGAGCGGACGTCGCGACTGCG
>CALJPV010000047.1:0-1324 GCA_937980385.1 uncultured Collinsella sp.
CCATGCCGGCAAGCGCGTCGCGCGAGACGGTTTGGGGCACGGGAATGGGTGCGGCGGCGGGATCGGGCATATTGGGCGCAAAGGGGTCGGCCACGGCAAGCGGGTCGGGAGTGGCAGCACGAGGTGCCGGCTGCTGCTGCGGCATAGCAGCGGGGTGTTGCTGCGGGGCGGCAAACTGCTGCTGGCCGGCGCGCGGGGCGCTGGCGGCACGGCTCGCGGCTGAGTTGTTCTGGCCCAGGCCGTTTTGGTAGGCGCGCTCTTCCTCGTACAGGCGACCGAGCGTAGGGGCATCGACGTTCTCGGCAAAGACCGAGAACTTGCCGCCGCGCAGCTGCGGGTCGATCATAAAGCGAACGAGGGGCTCGCCGACAAAGACGTAGCGGCGCTTTTCGGCCTGCGCTTTCACAAACTCGCGGACCTCGCGCGAAAGCTCGGGATAGAACGGGGCGAGCATGGGATCGTCGTCGGCGGCAATCAGGATGGTATAGAGCGCCGGCGCGGTGTTGACGCCGTTGATCACCAGAGTCTGATCCTCCATGTCGCGAGCGGCCTGCTTGGCAAGCTTCTTAAAGGAGAACGGGGCACGGGTGGCACCGAAGATGCCGGCCACGTGGTCCTCGAAGATGTTCAGGAAGTTCACGAAAGATCACTCTCCGTATAGGTTCTTTGGTATCCGAGCAAATAAAGGCATATCCCGACGATTATAGAGGATAGGATTCCCGTAACCGCCGCCTTGGCGACGACCGGGCCCGCAAGGCTGGCAATTTCCATATGGTGTGCAAGACAAAACGATACGGCCGAGCCGATGCCGGCGACGGCAATTGCGACGATGGCGGCAAGGTTCGATCCCTGCTCGGCGCGCTTGGCATGAGCATTGAGCAGCAGCGATGTTGCCGCGGCTGTTGCTGCAACCAGCACGATTGCAGCGAGAAGGAGCGCGTCTCCCAGCGCTGCGGCGACATTGCTAAGCCCCAGTACGCCTCCCGCAGAGAGAGCCGCTGCAGCAAGGCGGGCAAAGAGTGCGCCCATGCCCGTGGCCGCCGCGGCGCTTGCCGGGCCGAGCCAAAACGCCGCGATGCTCGCGGCGGCTCCGGCGGCAAGGAGGGCGTCGCCGGTTAGGCAACCCAGCGCAAGCGCGCAGGTGAGCGTCGCGCTCGCAGCTGCCTCGGTGCGTCCCCAAGCAATCCACCAACCGGACATGGCAGCGGCAAAAATGACCGCGACCGGCAGCATCGACAGGATGCCCTGCGCCTGCATGGTGGCGTTGGCCATGAGCACCAAAAAGCCCACGGCCGAGATAGCCGAGCCAATCTGCGGGGCCAGG
>CALJPV010000048.1:0-3306 GCA_937980385.1 uncultured Collinsella sp.
CCTTGCGCCAGTTCTGCGGCTCGAAGCGCCAGCGCATCGTGTCGGCAATCTCGATGATGTTGCCGACCGCCTTGTCCAGACGCTCCTCCAGCCCGCTTATCGTGCGCTCAAGCCTGTCGATGGTAGAGCGCTGGCGCTTCACCTCGCTCTTGAGCTGGTCAATCTCAATCTCCTTGCTGACCACCGCGTCCTGCAACTCGTAGAGCTGCCCGTCCTTGTAGGCAATCTCGTCGATGAGAGCCGCCTTCTGCTCACGCAGCTCCTCGACCTCCTGCTCCAGGTCGCGCTTCATCTCGGCGGTCTCGCGGTACCTCCGACCGCTGTGCTTCTCCCCGCGATCCAGACCCCAAGGCTTCCCGACCTTCTCGAAGCAGCGGTCTTGGAACGCGGACAGTCCGCCGCGCCCGTCAAAGAACGCCTTCCACGAGAGCCGACCGTCCTTGATGGGAACCGCGCCCCAGTGCGCGTGCGGCGTGGTCTCGTCCATGTGGACGGTGAAGTGAATAACGTTCTCCGCGCCCATCTCGGCACAGACGAACGCGTAAGCGTCCTCGAAGAAGCGGCGGCACTCCTCCTCAGACTTTCCCTCGAAGAACTCCGGGCTTGCGGTGATGATGCCCTCAACGAGCTTCACCGCGTCCTTGCGCACCTTCCTGCCCGATGTGCGGTTGGCTGCAATCTTCGCATCGACCTCGGCGGCGTACTTCCTCGGCAGATAGCACCCTTCGGCATCGTGCAGCTCGTAATTCAGGTGAGTCCTCTCCGGGTCGATGTCCGGGTTCAGATGCTCGCCGGGGGCGCGGTCGTTGTGGTACTGCATCGCCCCGATGGCGGTTGACTTGACTTTGATGACGCGTGCGATAACATAACTCATACAATCGCCTCCCTTGATATAAGGGGTAACACACTACCCTTTACTTCGTAAAGACGTGTGCTCCTGCGGAGGGCTCTCCGCACGCTTGGGCGTGCTGCGCGTCGGGTCTCGACCCTCCTTGCCCGGGGCGTTGCCCCGACCGGTGGCGGCACCGGTTCCCCAGCCCTCTTCGCCCTTTTTGGAAAAAAAGGGCGGCCGGGCGGCATCCCCAAAAACCAATCGCGGGTAGGGGGCGCTGCCCCCTCCGCACCAACCCCCGCACTCGCCGTGTGGCAGAGGGAAACGGGCGGCCGTTTCCCTCGCGGGCAAGTGTGGCGCTCCACTCCGTCAAGGGGCTTTCGCGGCATATGCTCCCTCGCTTCGCTCAGTCCGCTATTCCACGTTCCCCTTGACTGCGTTCCCGCGCTTCCGTCCCCGACAGAGCGCCCCGATCACTCCGGGCGAAGCCCTCCGTGGGCGGGACGCCCTGCCCATGCGGCTGCACACGGGCAGGTGACTTGCTGGCAGGGAGGACGTCCGCATTCGCGGCAAGGCATGACACCACGCCCGCAACCCCCGGGGGCTCATGGCCGCCCCCGGACCCCGCTCAGCCCTGACGGGCTGCGGTCGGTCGGCGGAGCCGGATTCCTGCTTTCTTGAAGTGGCCGGGGGTTGGTGCGGAGGGGGCAGCGCCCCCTACCCGCGAGCCTTACGGCCAATGACACCCAGCGGAGCCGTGCCCGCGCGTACAATCAGCGGCGCGCTAACGAGGGGGCAGGTGCTTCAGCTCCTGCTTCCTCGTTAGCGGCAAAGCCGGTGATTGCGCGGGCTAGGTCATGTCAAGGGGACGTGGAATACCGGAGCCGCGCAGCGGCGAGGATATGCCGCGAAAGCCCCTTGACATGACCGTAAGGCGGAGCGGCTGGGATTCGATGACGCTCGCGACCGGATTGCCGGAGGGTCTGGGAGGGCGCAGCTCTCCCGGCTATATGTCGATGGCTCGATGCCATTGACATATAGAAGAGAGTAATTGCACTCGGAAAAATGCTAAAACCCCAGTTAAATAGCCGTTTTTTGCCTGTTTTGGCGCTTTACTTTAGTTCACCGTTTGCTTTACAGTTGTAGCGCAACAACTGTACTAAAAGTAAAGAAAATACTTTACAAACAAGAAAGAAAACACTATACTTAAAGTAAAGTATATACATTACCAAGTAATGCGAACGCTTTACCGAGAGTAAAGCGTTCGGTATGAAACATTAGACTACCGAAAGGAGAGAAAAGGATGGCTGAATATGACAAGTCATTGCAGTACAACGCGGACACCCAAACGCTTGTGGGTGAGCGTAAGCGGCAAATCATGGACATGGAGACCGGGGAGGTAATGCTGGTAGACCAGATAACAAAACGCCGATACGGCACCAAGAACTTCTGGAAGTGCTACCTCATGGACTTCCTGACCGTCCTCGGAATCATCGACAGCCGCCAGCTGGACGTTTTCGTGTACATCGCCGAGAACACGAACCCGAGCAACAACACGTTCATCGGCACCTATGCGAAAATCTCCAAGGACGTGGGCGTAAGCTCTAGAACTATCGCGAAAATCATGAAGAAGCTCCAAGAGAACAACTTCATCAAGAAGGTTCAGAACGGGGTTTGGCTGGTCAACCCCAACATCCTCATGAAGGGCGGCGACCACAAGCGCCAAATCCTGCTGAGCTACTACGAGAGCGACGAGCCAGTCGATGAAATCACGTTCAGCCGCACCAAGCGTGCCAAGATAGATGAGGTCAGCGAGCCGAATCAAGGCGGCGAAGTAATAGAGGTCGCTGCCGAACACGCCCAGCTGCCCGAGGGAGGTGAGGTCGAATGAGCAGACACACTTGGGAGGGCGCGGAACTCGCCTTTTATATCGACGGGGAAAGCTACTCGTTCACCCTATCCGACAAGCAATTTGAGTGCGTCGCCAGAATCCTAGGCTTCCAGATGAACTTGGATAACGGTGAAATCACGACCTACTCCGACGGCACCCTCGAACGGTTCATGACCATGAAGGAGAACCCATTCAGGTTCAAGCGCGTTAATTAACCCCAGAAAGCCCCCAGAAAACGATTCTGGGGGCTTTTTCTTGCTTCAGGTGTAATCCGGCATCTTCATCGGTCAACGCCCTTAGAACGGCTCTCAGGCCTTCCAGAAGACCTCTCGCTCTCCAACTGCTTGCCGGATTTCCTCATCTGCTGCGCCTCGGCTGCCAGAGCGCCCAGCTCCTTGCGGACGCTCTTCACCTCGCGCTTGATAACCCTGTCGGCTGCGCGTGCGTCCTTCTCGACCCACCGAGCCACGTTCTGCCGGACGGCGAGCGCGGCGTGCGCAATCGGGTTGTCGACCAGCCTTGAAAGCGCCTTGCGCCAGTTCTGCGGCTCGAAGCGCCAGCGCATCGTGTCGGCAATCTCGAT
>CALJPV010000049.1:0-17604 GCA_937980385.1 uncultured Collinsella sp.
GCAAGCGCGCGATGGCTGCTCTCCGAGGCCGTGTCTGCGCAGGCGCGGTCGTCGCAACGGACAAGGCCACCGCCTATATCGACGTGCTTTCCGACCTCAAGGTCGCCTCGCATGAGTCCTATGATTCCAAGGACCGTTCGAAGGGCACTATCAACCGCATCAACACCGTCCACTCGCTCCTCGACTCGTTCATGGCGCGCTTCAAGGGCGTGTCCACCAAGCACCTCGCCGCCTACCTCGACTGGTTCCGCTGGTGCCGCACCTTCATGGCGGCCGACTCCCACACCGCGGAGTCCACGGTTGCCCGACAGCTCGCCAACGGCACCTGCTCGACCCGCATCCGCGACATGTTCAACGTTCTGCCGCCCTATATGGACTACTGGGCCTCTTGGGCGGCATAGTCCGCTAGAATGATGGCACCGTGGTATACACGAGAGATAGGAGCAGCCATGCCGTCGAACATACCCGCGACCACCATCAGGATAGAGCCGAAAGTGAAGAGGGAAGCGTCCGCCATCCTCGACGAACTCGGCCTCTCCATGTCCGCCGCCGTCAACGCGTTCCTCAAGGCGCTTGTCCGAGAGGGCGGGATGCCCTTCGAGATGAAGGTGCATGACAAGGCGCTCTCTGATGGCGATGGGACGCCGCAGCTCAAGAGAGAGCAAAAGCCCTGCCGAAAGGCGGTGGGCTTAGGTGCCAGGTAACTCCGTGCTTGGAATGGGCAAGAAATGCAAGGAAGACGAGTTTTATACTCGGCGGGAAGATATAGAGCAGGAGCTCGCCTTCTACACGCAGCATTTCAAGGATAAGGTCGTTTATTGCAACTGTGACGACCCAAAGCAGAGCGAGTTCTGGAAGTTCTTCGTTAGGAACTTCAAAGCCCTTGGATTAAAGGAGCTTGTATCGACTCACTATGAGCCCAGCAAGCAGAATCATGCTTATAAGCTAGTTATGGACGACGGGGATGCCCTCCCCGAGGACGTTGCCGAGCAACCCATCATGTGCAACGGGGATTTCCGGTCGCAGATTTGCATCGACCTACTTGATGGGGCCGACATCGTAGTGACCAATCCTCCATTTTCCCTGTTCCGCGAGTATATCACGCAGCTCATTGAGCACGATAAGAAGTTTCTCGTAATCGCTCCTCTTACTGGGGTGAAGTATAAGGAGACTTTCCCTTACCTACGGGATGGGAGGATGTGGCTCGGCTACACCCATCCAAAGAGGTTCTTGGTGCCCGAGGGCACTGTCGGTAAAAGCGTGAAGCGAGGGTCCGATGGATCGCTATACAAGTCGTTCGGCAACATTTGCTGGGTGACCAATCTCGACATCGAGAAGCGCCACCAATCTCTTGATTTGCGCGGCACCTACTTTGCAGACGGCAATTATCCGGAGTACACCAACTTGGACGGCATCGACGTCGCCAGCGTGAACGACATCCCCTGCGACTTCCCGGGGAACATGGGTGTGCCCATCTCTATCCTCGACCGCATCAATCCTGAGCAGTTCGAGATAATCGGCCTTGGCGAGGGAGACCTTGCCAAAGAGATGGGCGTCACGAGAAATCAAAGAGGACGCACTGACTTAGAAGTTCAAGATGTAGACGGCACATTCCGCCGTCCGTTTGCCCGTATTGTCATCAGGAACAGGCACCCTGAGCCGGAAGGAGGAGTTCGATGAAAATAGAACCGATGCCAATCAAGATTCGCGATCTCATTAAGGGATATACCGAGAACCCTTCGACTGGTGAGGTCATCGCCCTCAACGGCACGCTTGATGTTCGCCCGAAATACCAAAGGGAGTACGTCTACGAACAGAAGGAGTCCGAGGCGGTCATCGACACGGTAATCAAGGGCTTTCCTCTCAACAGCATGTATTGGTGCGTGAGACCGGACGGAACCTATGAGGTGATGGATGGACAGCAACGCACCATAAGCATCTGTAGATTCGCAACTAACCCAGCGTACTCGGTCAAGCTGCCGGCCCCGGGCGGCGGGGCCAACGCCGTCAACTTCCCCAACCTCTTCGAGGACGTAAAGGAACGCTTTCTCCGTTACGAGCTGATGGTATTCGTCTGCGACGGAACGGAATCCGAGAAGATGTCATGGTTCCAGACCATCAACATCGCGGGGAAAGAGCTATCCAAGCAAGAGATTAGAAACGCTATCTATGCGTGCGAATGGCTTACGGACGCAAAAAGTCTGTTTTCCCGCGAGGGCTGCGTCATAGAGAGAAAGTTCGGCAAATTTCTCTCTGGGAAGCGGGATCGGCAGGAGTACCTAGAAACAGCGTTCAGATGGCTTGCAGCGCGGGACAGGCTCGATGGGAGCGATCCGGTGGCAACCTATATGCAGCTCCACCGCCAGGATAAAGACGCAAGCGAGCTGCTTCATTACTTCGAATCAGTTTTCAAGTTGGCTTTTGAAACGTTTGGGAAGACGCACCCAGAGGAGATGAAGAAGGTAGAGTGGGGGTTGCTGTATAACGAGCACAAAGATGAGCAGCTTGACTCTGCTTCTATTCGGACTCTAGTTGACGAGCTCATGGCCAATCCAGAGATACGCCGCCGACAGGGCATATTCGAGTATGCGCTCACGCGCGAGGAAAGGGTCTTGAATCTACGCGAGTTCTCAAACATCGATAAACGTTCAATGTTTGAGGCTCAAGGGCATAGGTGCAACATCTGCGGAAAAATATGCGATAGCGTATCCGACATGCACGCAGACCATATCAAGCCATGGTACAAGGGCGGACGTACGGAGCTTTCAAACGGACAGATGCTTTGTGTCAACTGTAACCTGAGCAAGGGCGCTAAATCACCGGCAAGCTAAAGTGGCGTGCCGGTAAATACAGTCACAGCAGCATGTAGAAAGAGGAGCTGACAGGTAACTGGCGGCTCCTCTTTTCTCCAGACTCATATGTCAATTCTGCTTTAACACAGCCTTCTTTTTTGCTTATGTCAATTCCGGTCTAACAGAGCCAAATATTATGCGGCACGTGGATCGGGCATGGGGCCGAGAGGACCCACGATGCCCGACATAGCCCGCGGGGCTCGCTCCGCGGGCGGCAGCAAGCCCGCCGCCTTCCTTCCCGGGGGCTCGGCATGTCGCCCCAGGTGCCGCCGGCCAGACCAAAGCGATCCGCGGTGCTTCCGGGGACCTGAGCCCTTCCGCACGCCTTCGGACCATTTTACGGAACCGTGCGTAGCTCGCCCAAGCAGGTCGCTTCATAAACGGACCGGTTTACTACGCTGATTCCCGGATTTCCGACCCTTACGCCTACTTTCGCAAAACGGGCAGGCGATCTACCTGCGGTTTTACGAGCGGCGAATTCGGTGTGCTCAGCCTCCCTCAATCCAACGTAGTAAACCGGCATGGTTTTGAAATGGCGCTTAATTACTGACAGCATATAAAGTATTAAAAATGCTCAGTTGGGCATTATTACTTACCAATATCAAGCCAATTGCACAGAACGTTGGCCCGCAATCTGGTCTCAGCGCATCTCATCGCCTCGGTTTTTGGCTTGTAGCGCAACTCTAATCGCTCACACACACTGTGGATGATGGCATCAAGCTGATCGTGATCATTGAGCATGTCATGGGTTACAAGAAATACGTCGTATCCCATGCTTTGCAACGCTGTCATTCGTGTGGCATCGTGGTCAAGCACGGCGCCCGATCCATGGATAACCTCTCCTTGAAGTTCGATAATCACAGCCTTCATTGTTATTGGATTTACGATGACGATATCGCCGTAACAGATTTTCTGACCCGCGATTTTCCGAGCTGAATTCGACAGCGGTGTTAAGTCGTTGACGAATATGTTTTTAAACTCTGCTCCGCCAGCACGCCTCGGATGACTCAGCAACATGATTCCAGCAACTTCTAGCGGGGATGCAGCAATACCTATTACCTGCCGTGCGGCTTCGTAGTATTGCTTTCCCCACATCTCGCTTTTAACCTTCGCTGCAAATCTATGCAGTTCTTCTATTTCAATAAGAGGCTTTCTCATCCAGAGCGATGTGCCCTTTCCGCTAGCTTTATTTCCGGATCCGTCATCCTGCTGCCCACTTTGATCATTCTCGCTGTCCATCTGGTGCGCCCGAGCATAGACTCGCTTCCATGGGGCCTCGTCTTGGGTTTCGTCTAGTTCAAACAGACTTTCTGTGGTGTACTGCTCTTCTTTTGATTTTGCCTGCTCAAGTGCCATATCGACCGCGGGCGATGGTTTAAAAATCGAGAACCATCCGCAGAACTCGTACATAGCAAGAACTAGATCGCATGAAGACGCGCTTCGAGTCATGGTGAATAGCGTATTAAGAGGGTCAGTGACGCTAAAGCCCATACCCGTGTCGATGGAAACCTTCTCTGTATAGGCGCTGTTCCATCGGATGGTCCGTCTTGTCTCGGAATGCAGGTTGCTTCGTGTTGATGCTGCTGTGATGACTGGCGTCTTGAGGACGTCGGTTACGAAAGGGGCTTGGGACAGAGCTCGCCAGCCGTCTTCGGAGTTGGGTAGGCGCGGGTAGAGGTCGCGCACTTGCGGTGGGCAGCGCCAGTAGCGGAATGCGGTGTTTGCGCAGACGATTTCGTCCATTTGCGCCTCCCCTGGTTTCGGCCGTAGGCCGTGCGGATTACGGGCATGGCCGATTATCTACCGGGGCATCATGTGGGTAAGTACCGGAAGCAAACCAAAAGCTTGACGGGTTCCTCCGAAATACCATCGTGTGATAGAAATCCGCTGGTAGGCGCTTTGGGCATGTGGTCCCTATCTCCACATTTGTGCTCGGATCACAGGGGGAATTCAATGAAAATACGCATGCGTTTTATACATAACGTGCAATGGCGTCAGCAAAAAGGGTGCGATAAAAAATGACGCCTTAGACGACTACGATTTATTTTTGGTGTCACTTTTGGTGTCAGCCTTGGTGTCAAAATGAAAAAAGGTCAGAGGCTTAACACCTCTGACCTGTGCTTTAGATGGTGGGCGATACAAGATTCGAACTTGTGACCCCATCCGTGTGAAGGATATGCTCTACCCCTGAGCCAATCGCCCATCGCCTTTCGGCAAAAGAGATACTATCATAGCCGCGCGTGGTTTACCAAGAACTTTTTGCCCTCGATTTTAAATTCGTGGGCGCAAACCACGCCACAGCAATCAGGGCAGCCGACAAACCCCCAGCTCAACCGCCCTTTATCGCTTGATCCACGACGTCTCGGGGCGGCAGATAAGTCGCGCATTGTTGTAGGCCATGTCGAGCGTGAGGAAGGTGCGCGCGGCGTAGAAGCCGTCCTCGCGCTGGATGGTTAGCGCCAGCTCGGGCTTGTCGCCGGTTAGGCACAGCGGTAGCAGCAGCTGGATCCGGCCGCCATAGAACTGCGGCACCGCGAGCGTGTAGTTGGCTGCGGCGCGGCGGGCGGCCTCGACGACGGCGCCCTCAAAGGCGCGGCGCAGCAGCAGCGAGTTGTCCTCCCCCATCAGGCTGGCAGGAATGCGCGTCAGGTTCTCCTCGTCGCCCAGAATGTGGTCGATGTTGGAGCGAATCGGCAGACGGTAGTCAAAGACCAGCTCGGAGGGGTCCTCGGTAAAGCGCACGCGGCACGGCAGGTACTCAAACGAGACCAGCATGGGGTCGCTCTCCTTAAAGAAGCCCTTCAAAAACCAGCGCTGGCGCGCATCGGGCTTGGTGTTGGGCTCAAACAGACCGTAGATGGTCTCGTAGCGGCGTGTGTACAGGCCGGTGTTAAACAGGCAACGGTCGTCGTCGAACACCAGCGGCAAGTTGGACGGTGCGGTCTGGTGCACGTCGCGCTCAGTCAGGAACACCGCGCGGCTAAACGAAAACGACAGGTAGTTTTTGAGGATGCGGTTGCTAGGACCCCAGTCTTCGGGATCGGCGAGGTCGGCCAGGCGGTCGTAACAGGGCTCGGGGCAAAACGCAAAGTCGTAGACATTGCTACACAGGGTGCTGGGGATTTCCATGTGGTGTCCAATCCATTCAATAACTGGCATGCGGATGCTTAGATTCTATACGTGCGACGGGTCGCCCGTGCGCGCAACGCAACCGCGGCGTAGCTCTTCGGCTAGCTCGCTGTTCGTGCAGCGACTGGAAACGAGGTCCTGGATCCAGGCGTAGTACTGGTTGTCTTTGGGCTCGGGGCTATCGGACAGCACGACCGGAGTGCCGGCGAACCTTAAGACGGACAACGCAAAGACAAGGCTGGTGCGTTTGTTGCCGTCCTCAAAGATGTGGTCCTTGACCATGTGCTCGGCCACGTAAGTGACCTGGTCAAAGATGTCTGCGAAGCGATCGGCCGGCGATTGGCCGAATATCGTACAGAATGCACCCGCAAGCACGGACTCGACGCGTCCAAGCTCAAGTGCGGCACGGTCGCCCGCGGCGTCGGTCGTATAGCAGCGCCCGACGGTCATCAGCGTGCTGTGTAGACGCATCACGGCCGCGGCCATAGCTTCGAGCGAACCGGCATCGTCGAGCACGAGCGGCGCGAACGGATGAACGCTCCGCTGCGCCGTCGCCATCATGAGTTCTCCAAGAGCCTGAGCGCGTTAGGCATGCCCTCAATGGTCAGCCGAACAGTTTCATCGATTGACGTGGCGCCGCCGAGCAAAATCGGTGATGCTGAATTTGCCACGTGCGCAGTTGAATGATCTTCTTGAGCAACGCAATCAGCGCCGTCATCTTGTTGAACATAGCTCCAAGGAATGTCTGACTCCTCTATAGCTTTACAGACGAAATAGCCTGCGAGTCGTACTCCAGGGCAACCGGTTGCCAGACGAGGTCTTCGATGGTGCAGTGTAGGGCATTTGCGAGCGCCAATGCCGAGGAGACCGAGGCGCGGCGTAGGTCGAGCTGGTTCTGCTCGTAGAGTTGGATGGCGCGAAGCTTAACCCCCGATTGGGCGGCGAGCTGTTTTTGCGTTAGTCCGGCCGCCTTTCGTGCCGCCTTGAGGCCCTTTTTGTCTGCCTGGGCGTTGTTCCATTTTTCGATGACAATCTGGGCGAATTTGTCTTCGGAGGCCTCGTGAAGCGGATGGTACGAACCGATTATCCAATCGAGCGGGGCGACTTCGAGTAGCTCATTAAAGCCCAAGCCGCTCATCCATTGCGTATAGGCCAAAACCCAGCCCGCCCAATACTGAGGCGAACGGTCGAACGGATAGGCCTCCCTGCATTCGACAGGGGCCAGTCCCGCATGGGCGATAATGTCGCGCGCGAGCTCGTCGCCCGCCATGCCGCAGACGACGCGAGGCATACCGCGCTCAAACTGTTTCATCTCAAGAGCGTTCGACAGGATCGCCGTCAACTCGGCCGGAGTCAGCCCTTGGTCACAGAGGGCAAAATCAACCGCCTCGCCCAGCGTTCTCATGGCATCCTCGAGATACATCTCACTGTAGGCGTGGGTCATCGCCCGTCATCCCCTCTCGAATGATATCGACGATGCGGATTCCCTCAAATGGATTTTCGGCAAGTAGCTCCCGGTGCTGTGCCCTTGCCGCTTCATCTCGCTCCTTGGCCAATGGACCATACAGAGCTTGCGGCGCACGTTCAAATTCCGCAAAACGAATGCTCTTAAACGCACGCTCGCTTTTGAGCACAATCTGCTCTCCCAAGTTGCCGAGCCTCATGGATCGACCCAACTGCTCGACGGTAATCGTATTGTTCACAAAAGCTCTGGCATAGGATGGCCAGCAAATAGACGAGGGCGCACCAACATCAGTCGATACGCCCCACATCAGAAGATATGTTTTTCTAGTCTTAAGCACAGGCCGCTTGATGCAATGCCAAGAACACCGCTACACCAATACAAACGATACCTAATGCAAGAGGCAAGCACGCCTTCTTCTCTTTGTCCTTAACAAGGAAGGCCTCGATTGCGGACGCTAGAACCAGAAAACCGCCAATAATCAGCAAGTCGAGTGCAACAAAGTTGACGGTTGTTATATTGGAGGACAGACCTCCGGCGTTGACGTTTACGAGCGTAAAGATCGCGGCGAAAATGGCGAAGAGGGCCAGGACGTTGCCATAGATACGGGACTCGATATTGACGATTTCTTCCTTCTTGTCCTCGACCTTTTTAAGTTCTCCGGCATAGACGTCGGAATAATCTGCAAGTCCGTTAAAGTTGAGTTCATCAGAGAAAGCGCCGTGGTAAGGATGGGCCACCATGCCATCAACGCGCTGGAATGCAACCTGCGCTATACCCTTAGACGTATCGAGCGTAATAGTGTTGCCGCTTACGTTTGTAACACGGTAAAACAGCCGTGTTCCATGTCCGGGGAAATATAGCGGCGCATCCAAAGAAAGCCCCTGGCGAATGCGCGAATTGCGCAGAAGTACGCTAGCGGTCAAATCGTTTGGCAACGCAACACATTCAACGCAAGAGACGAACGTCGAATCACCAGGACCGAGTTCGACCTCGGACTGCTTGTTCTCGTTAATGTAGAAGCCGTCGGTGCGCAAGTCATACGTAACCTGTCCGATGTTCGAAGCATCGGCATGGAGCAGAACCTCGCTGTCGATTAGCTCCTGAATCTTAGTATCGCTCAAGTACATATGAACCACTTCCTTAGGGCTCCGAGTATAGCACCAAGGTATGGCACGGTGGTTACCCCCAAAGGTGGTACAGAGAAGTAATAAGAAAGCGTTGCCCCTAAAGCTCCTACAGAGCTTTTGTATCGCAGCCAGGTGCGTCGTACCGCATCAGCAGCGATATGCGGCGCTCAGAAGCACTGTCCCCAGCAGGAATAGCGTTAAGGAGGCAGCTATCCAGTAGCTGTCGCCGGTCTTGGGAAGCGCCGGTGTTGTTGCCATAGTGGATTTGGGCTTGGTCGTCTTGGTGACTGTGGTCCTGGTGACCGTTGTCTTGAGCGACGTAGCTGCGGGTTTCACCGCAGGATCCGTCGCCGGCCCCGCACCGGGTTGCCCCGCAGCAGGGTCGGCGCCACCAGTAGGCTCGCCCGTGCCATCCCCTGGCACCTCGCCGCCGGGTGTAACGGTCTCCCCCGCTGGGGCGGTGGCGCCATCGGGCACAATCACCACATGCGGTGCCACGGTTCCGTCAGCATCTACCACGCTGGCAGCACCAAAGGCTCCGCCTGCGGGCGTCACAAAGTGCGCAGCAACGAGCGATCCGCGATCGCAGGCAACGCCGGCATTCGTACCGGTAGCATCCAGCCAGGACGCATCAACGACAAGCGTCTTGCTCGCTGCGTCTGTCCCAAATCCCTCGTCGAGCAAGCGCACGCCATAAAAGCGTAAGCCGGTATCGGAACCCGCGCCTGCGGCTACAACGCGCCCTCCGGCGCGTACGGTCAAGCTACCTGCAGCAATGCCGGCAACAGTCTGGTCAATAACGCCTGCCCCGTCGGCTCTGGCATCGACCGTGCAGCCGTGCACCACCAGCGCCTGGGACACATGGATCCCGCATTGCGAACCCGTCGCCGTGAGCGAGCCAGGGCCGCAAAGCGTAAGGTTCCCCCACACCTCCATGCCGCTCATGGAAATGTCCGCATCGGGCGCAAGCGTCTCGACAACGGAGTTTTGCCCCACAAGCGTCACCACCAGGTCGCCGTCGGCGCCGATGGCCTCACCCGCATAGCCGGTAAGCTCCAGATGGTCGGCAGTGGTCCAAGTCCACCCGGGGCCCGATGCGCCCGGTTCGTAGTACGTGGCGCCCGCAATGAACAGGCTCTCCGCGCCCGCGGCATAAGAAGGCCCGCCCAGCAAAAAGCATAGGCAGGCCATGGCAGTAAACAGAATGTAGTGACGGCTAGTGTGGAACGCGGTGGCAAACATAACCGCTCCGATCTACGCAAGAGCCAATGGAAGCTGCTTCAGGAAATGCCCTGGTAGCAGTAGTTATTAGTGTAGCGAGATCGGACTAAGGGCAAGGTAAAAGCCTGTGATCGACTCCTAAAATTAGGTGTAAATCGTTTTGCCAGTCGGTGAAAGGAGATGGAGCCCGCGCGATTAAATGCGCGTGCTCCATCTCCCGTTATTTACCAGAATCAAATACGTCAGTTATAAGTTCGGGCAAGTCCGTCCACACTTGATAAGAGGAGACGTTGTCCGGATTGCTCTGTCTTATGCGACGCTTTTCAGCTGTATTGTGCTTAGCAGCGTTGACTAAAGCCTGGCCCTTGTTGCCGCTAATCATTTCTAGATTTACAGACTTGTACTTTGACGCGGACGACCTGTTGGGGTCTGTGGATTTTAGTAGGCCAAGATCGCGGGCCCGTTTCTCGCATTGAGGAGTCGATGCATAACTTTCAGAGCATGGCGAAACGTGGTCAATAAGCCATACTTCAAAACATGGATTGGAAATTGCAAGTTTGACTCCTTTGACCCTAGCTTCGCGCTCTGCAGCAGCTAGATTCCTGAACTCGTCCGAGTCAACAACAATCCATACAGAACTTAGTTCGTCTATTTCGCCTGCTTTAACGGCCTTTTTATCTGACTCGAGCTCACGGGACACCTTCTTCGCTACCTTTAGTGGATCTCCGTCGATATACCTATATCGCACACTTCCGCGAACATCCATTTCATTAATTAGGAAGTTGAAGTATTCGGTTTCGGTAACCCTGCCGTTGGACACAATCAGATGGCGCTTTCGTTTTGCTCTCGTTTGCTTTTTGCGTCCGAGAGCAAGCCCTCTCCTTTCTGCCTTAGCCATTTATGTCAGCGCCTTCTTTCATGAGTTGGGCCATAAGTTGATGAAAGCTTGGGTTGGGCAGTGGCACATAGACACCGTTCAAATAATTGCGGCCCAGATTCTCATTTGCGCGAGGAGAATACTCCATTGCGGCAATTAATTGAGAAGTTCCCTCTGAGTCCTTTTCAACAAACCAGACCTGATCGCGTTCAAGCACCTCTTCCATGGGGCTCGTTCGCGTCATCAAGGTAACATCATGAGTAGAAAAGATGAGCTGCGCACCATTTGGATTTGTTTCAGGATCAGAAAACAGTGAAACAAAGTCGCGTAGGAGCGTGGGATGAAGGCTCGAATCTAGTTCATCAATGAGCGCCAGAGTTCCGCTGCTTAACGAGTTTAGAGCCACGAAGAAAAACGCTAGAGCCGCTTTTGTTCCTTCGGATTCCTGGTTTGAGTTGAACCAAAGTCCATCCCCCACCCCTTTATGATGGAAGAATAGGTCATAGGAAAACGACCATTTAAAATCTTCCTCAATTATATTCCGCGCTTCTTCTGGGATGTCTTTAAGATCAACGAACGGCTCTTTTAAACCGAAGACGCTTTCCGCTTGGCGAACATCGATATCGTCAATTCCGATATCGGCAAACTTAATAAGCTGAGATAATACTCGGGCTCGCGAATCGCCTTTGATAAATAATTTCTTTATTTCTGTTAGCTCGTTGGCGTATCGCGTCGCATCATAGTGCTTTATATCGTAAGCAAGCGACTTAAATGCCGGTTGGATAACCGTGCTGCCAGCAGTTGCCGCGGCAGATAAAAAGAGAGAGTTTTTGCGTGTAATATCCCATAGCTGCTTTTTTGCGCCCGTAAAGGAGCTTCCAAATTTAATGGACTGCATTCCATTTACCGAAGTGCGATCGTAAAGAAGGGAGGGTTGCTTTGATCGATAGACGACGAGGTTTTCGTAAGTAACTTCGTTCTTATTTAACCCAAACGAGAACTCGTATTTTTCATTATCGGAAGTAAAGTCAATAGAAAACTCGGTATCGTCGTTGATAGAGTTTGAATCTAGTAAAAAAGGAATGACTGGAATTCGTGTTTGCGCATCGCCTGCTGCGAAGCCGGTGCGGACGAAATACGAGACAAAATTCAAAGCGTCAATAAAATTGGATTTTCCCGAAGCGTTAGCGCCATACACTGCGGCGACACGTACGGGACCAAGTTCTTTTTTACCGGAAATTGGTTCAAATGAAAACTGCTGTGCATCTCGAAAACTGAGGTAATTCTTAAAAGAAAAATTGAGGATCATCGTCAGAATCTTTCTAGCTACTGTTCGTTTATCACAGACATACTGTAATTTCAAGAACAATTATATGCTTTTAAAGGCAATATTTGTTAGTTTTGAACAAATATTTGCTCTAATTTGAGATTTTATTCAAGCGAGCCAATTTGCAATGCGGATAGGGTCATCGCTGTGCGTTGGCACTGTTGCTAGCGAGGGGTGACGAATCTAAGTAGAGCGAGCGCTCGTTCCGCCCCCTAAACAAACTCCCCCGTCTCCAGATCAACAAAGTCTGCGAGCTTTATCTCTCCGGCAAAGCCGCTCCCCTTGTGCTTACCCGCATAGGTTTGCGAGTCGTATTTGAACTAGATGTCATACAGCTTGCCGCTCATTGTTTATCAGGTAAGTCCGTTATCAAGCATATAGAGCAACACCCATTTGTGGCCTTGCCTGTCGTTGCCGTTTAGGAACAAGCAGCAGACTGACTCCCTCGAGCCAATTAGTCACAGTAGAATCACCGTTAGACGCTTTTAACGGGGAAGGCGATCCATCCTTAGTAAAGCTCGTCGCCAGCGGCCTCAAGCGCCTTTATTGCCGCGCGCTTTAACTCATTGAGGCTCTTATAGCCGCTTGTAGACAGCGGAACTATACGCACGTTGAACTCATCGCCGTACTTGAAATCGGCGCACACGTGGCAATTATCTTTTCCAAGAAACTGTAGAGCTGCCCGGTCAATCGCCTTTGCGCTTTGGCCTACGTAGTACAGATCTTTGGTGGCATTATGAACGATGAATATGCCTGTAACCTCGCCTTGTTGTACCAGAGCCTTTCGCCGAGACATGAACTCTTCGGCGCTTGCAGTGATCTGCGGATCGTCTTCTAGGAGAGATTGGCGTAGATTCAACAGTTCCTTTTGCTGCCTCGACGCGGTCGAGACCAACAGTAGGCCATCGATAAACAAGAACAACCCAAGAACTATAAACGGGAAAGACGGTACGCGATTTACACCAACGCTAAGCAGCCAAGCTACAAATGGACCCCCGAGTGTAATTAGGAGTCCAAGAACACAGACGACCTTTCCAACCGCAACAAGCCTTTTCGGAGGGGCTGAAGCGACGGCCTTGACCTGGTAATAATTTCTCATAGTGGACTCCAGTGATATGGGCGAACAGCTTCAAATGAACCAATTGAGAAACTGCTTAAGTTGGACAAAATAATACCGCGTCTAGCGTGAGCTCGTAGGCCGCCAAGGGCACGCATTTGGCCTTCACGCATTCCATGACGCCCTGGATGGAGCTCGCGCGGAAGTTGTCGGAGTTGGACTTCTATTGGTGTACGCTGACCTGCACCTCGGGGCCTTTGATGGCAGTAACCTAATCAGCAGGATCTCTTTGGCCAGCAACGCGTACTCACCGAGTCTGACATCATAAGGGGAGGAGCATAGTTTGGCAGAGGCCTCAACGTCTATCCGCTTTACATCAAGGACCTCACTAGGCGCTATCGTTGACCGCCGACGAGGCCCAACCCGCGGTATTCTTATGCAGTCGGCATTACGCGAGAAAGGCGATCGTTGCGAGAATTCAACCACACTAGGATCGTTTCCTATGACCGCAGCGACTGGGCCGTAGGATTTTTCATAGACCGTTGTCTTTATATCCTGAAGGAGGGACCTCACAATCAAATCGCGACGATTAACGACGCAATAGAGGCACATCAACTCAAGCTCACATTTGAAACGGTCCCTGAATTGTTCGAGAAAGCTGAAGACATCGATGTTGCAAGGGTTGTTTCCGCGCTCTTCGCGAATGCTTGCAAGTATACGAGGGAGACGCTCAAGTCTACGGGAATCCTCGATATTTATGAGGAAGTCGAGATACAATACGCCGCTCAGTTTTGGGGGTTGGTGCACGCCTGCGGCGCAGAGACGCTGATCTCCGGCGAGGAAATTGACGAACTTCTCTCGCGACATGTCGAATGCTTAGCTTCTATCTTGGAGAACGACAAACTCGTCAAATTATTCGATACAGAGCTAGGAAAATTACTTATCGACAATCCGTATTATTCCGCTGAGCTGATCATCCACGAGTACGCGACGGAATCAAGGAACCAGAACGCAATCTACCTCCCGAAATGCCTTTCCCAGGGCGACTTCGATTCGATAATGGCAGGCTACCTTGACGACCAGCGCGCCAACCCGAATTATATGGAGGCCCTTTTCAATTGGCCTTCCGGCGCAACAAAATGCAGATTCTCTCCGTCGCCGAACGTCAAAGTGCGTGCAAAGCAGGCCCACGATAAGGCTATGGATGAGCTATTCCGACAAGACGCTGGACTTGAGTACGGAGCCGGGGTACAGATCGACCCTGAACAGATTGCTTGCAAGGGCGTAAAGGTCGAAGGCCTAACCTTGACCTACAGCTTTAGCGAAACGTGGCTCGCCAAATACACCGATAATGCAAGCATCATGAACAATTGCAGATACCTACTGGACGTAGTAGATCGAAGCGGTCTCATGGCCTCGCCTGCTCACTCCCACGAGGAGAGCGGCCTGCTTGCGATGCTGGGTTCCCACGTGCTGGGGGAATACCGAATGAATACGATCTCCAACATGCGGGAATCTCTCGCCAATGTCGAAGTTGTAGCATACGCGAATTTCCTCGAAAGCCGAGGTAAAAGGCTCGAAGATGCACTCGAATGGACGTACAACGTTTATTTTGCAGAGGAATACTCAATCAGTGGATTCAGCTTGGCGCTGCCGTCAAGCGGGGCTTCGTGGCTCGACAAATGCAAGTCGATAGGGCCAGAGATTGAGCGCGCCGTTAAGTCCTATTCAATATATTCGAGGATTGGAAAAATCGACGGAGACTATTTCCCCTATGAAAGCTTTAAAACTTTTGGAACCCTCAACGCGCTCTCTGAGAAAAAGTACGCAATCGACGGAGCCTGCTTTAACAGATGGGGATTCTATCTGTTCTCCGACCAGTGCATGCTGACATACAGAAGAGGCCATAACGACCGTGCTCGCTGCTTCTTCGATTTAATTTCGAATGCTATGGTCACCTTCGACGATTATGATGCTGTATACGCCGAGGTGCTCCAGCAATTAGTTGACCGACAGCTGGTAAGTGCGTGCGAAGAAACAGGCGCTCTCTCCCCAACCCCTCGATCAATTTGCCTGAAGGCCGTTTGGGATAATGGCGCAATTGCGCTTGGGGGATGCGGAGACGGCGATTTAGCGCTCATCGATGGCCTTGTCTCAGACGAAATGCTGTCGTACTGCGGCAAGCTGTTCACACCCGACGAGGCTGCATATCTCGATTACATGTTCAACGACGCCTCTTTCCCTAACTCGCAGGGTCTCAGGAACAGATACGACCATGCGCATTCACCGATCGCCGACCCCGATGCGGAAGGAATTCAATCCGATTACTATCGCATGCTGACCTTGCTCGTCGCGATTACGCTCAAGATAAACGATGAGCTGTCGGCCGCAACTGGCCGCGGGTACCTCGAAAACTTCGTAGACTGGCCATATTACGACGAGAGCGTCCTCGAACTCGCTAAAAAGCTGATCGAGAAGAGGCGTGATACAGGCTGTGATGCTGAGTCTGAATAGCTCCAATTACGACAGATCCGAACCGGGTTGATTAAGAGCATCTGCCCAGACTTTTCTCGAGTGACAACACTAAGAGCACTTCTGTCGGAATCGAAAAACCTATTGCATGGAATGTAAGCACCAAGATCGGCCAGCAGTAGTATCTCCTTTTATCCTGGTCAATTGAGTGTTAACCAATCGTCAGCGTAATGAAAAGCTCCTCATTACCTAACTTAAAGAGATCCTGAGATAGTTCTTGAGAAGTCTTCGTTCCAAAGCACCCTCTAGTCAAATAGGGGACTGAACAACCGTGCACCCGTTGCAGATCATCAGTAAGCTCCGTTCTCCTAATCAAATGAGCGATATCAGTCAAATTGCCAAGCTTAAGAATTAGAGGCTCATATGACCGTTCATTCCTATTAACGGCGATACGCCATTCTGCTTGGTTTGCATAACGAACATTCTTTACAAACACTCCTGCATTAAAATGTGGAATCCCATTTGGAAAAACCATATAAGCAGGTAATGGTTCATGAGATTTTAAATCCATTGTTGATTTAACAATTTCAGAGGGATTCAACTGAACGCTATCTCTATATTCAACCGGAGCGGCTACAAAGTCATAACCCAATTGCAGAACGACTGCCCTAAGCCTCGATATAAGTTCACAGGGATTGTCAATAACCACAATCCATGAACCAAGGTCAAGGCCCGGATCGGGCAATTCAATTAAGTCGACTCTCGTATCTACTTGCTTAATGAGGACACACGAAAAGCAGCACACATTACAGTAGCCAGCGCCTCTCGGTATTGCATACGATTCTTTTGCAAGGACGCCGAGTAAAACTTTAGGAAAGCCCCGCATGATATGGGGGTCAAAAGATGCGCAGGCCCCCTCAAGAAAGTCCTGCTGCTCCATGTTTCCCTCATTCCAAAAATACCCTAGGGTATTCATGTATATATCGCCACGCAAAAACTGCTCAGCCCACTTTTGTTCTTTAAAACCACGGACAAGGCGAATCATAGGGAGAACAGACCGGCAGGATAAACGGTGCATAGACCTCTTCTTTCACATCGAAGGTTAAGACGTCAAATATAAACAAAGGCTACATCCGAGCTTAGCCTAACAACCCGTGCGGACTAATCTAACGCTCCGTATTCTTGTTCAACTCACCCGTCTCTTCCAGCTCCGACATATCCGGATGCCCCCTCCTTACACACTCGTGATCCGCTATGTACTTCAACCTCGTCGTCACCAATGCAAGCATGGAGCTTTGCAAATTGTTTGGGATGACCCACGCGGAGTTGACGCATTGGCTGAGCCGCGAAGTCGGAAGCCTGTCGGGCTGGATCAAGAGGCCCGACGCAGTCGATTGCAGCACGGGCGATGTCCCGTTCTTGGTGCTCAAGGCTAAAAGCAGGGAAAATGGTGTTCGTTGCTTAACGTGCTATATACATCGCATCGCTCACCAGCTGCAAAAGGAATCAGACTTATACAAAAAGAGGTCATATCGGCTAACGCCGATATGACCTCTTTCTTAACAATGCGACTTGTAGATAAGGCTAAAAATCGCGGTTGGAAACCCTCTCCCCTAGTCCCGCTTAAACAGATCCCTCGTGTACACCTTGTCCGCCACGTCCGCGAGCTCGTCGCTCCAGCGGTTGGCCACGATCACGTCGCACTCTGCCTTGAAGGCCTCCAGATCGTGGGTCACCTCGGAGCCGAAGAACTCCGGCGCGTCCAGCGTGGGCTCGTAGACCACCACGGGCACGCCCTTGGCCTTCACGCGCTTCATGACGCCCTGGATGGAGCTCGCGCGGAAGTTGTCGGAGTTGGACTTCATCGTCAGGCGGTACACGCCCACGACCGGCTTCGGCTTGCCCTCGTACACGCGGTCCCACACCATCTGCAGCACCTCGTCGGCGACGAAGTCCTTGCGGGTGCGATTGGCGTCCACGATGGCCTCGATCAGGTTCTGCGGCACGTCTTTATAATTTGCCAGCAGCTGCTTGGTGTCCTTGGGCAGGCAGTAGCCGCCGTAGCCGAAGCTGGGGT
>CALJPV010000050.1:0-1058 GCA_937980385.1 uncultured Collinsella sp.
GTATCCGTCTTGCTTTGAAAGGGTTACGTGGTATCCTGAAAGATGAAGTCCATTTCCGGGAAAAGGCATGGAGGGATGAAGGCATGGGGGTGAACGTAAACGTGCACCCTTCGCCGTGCGGCCCCCTAACTTTGCCGTAAAAACGAAGCACATGGAACTGAAACAGATCGTAAAGAGGGCGGTACGCCGGTGGGTGGAGAAAATCGCGAGTAAGCGGGCGCAGAGGCAAGCTCGCTTGGCTTTGCCGAGTGGGAGCGATTTATTAAAAAGGAAGGCGGAAGCATACAGCACGAAAGACCGCACGTCTGCCACCCTTGAGCGTCGGTTGGCCGCTTTCGCGGAGGCGCGTTACGACCTGCGCCACAACCTGCTGACGGGGCAGGCGGAGTTCCGTCCCAAGGGACAGGATGCGGCCTCCTTCCTCCCCCTCACGGCACGCGACCTCAACTCCCTCTGCCTCTCCGCCCACGAGGCGGGCATCCCGTGTTGGGACCGCGACGTGTCGCGTTTCGTGGCCTCCGACCGTCTGCCCGACCACCATCCCTTCCGCGATTATTTCGACCGCCTGCCGCCGTGGGACGGCAAGGAGCGCCTCGACGCGTTGGCCCGGCGCGTGTCGGACAGTGCGCCGTGGGTGCGCGGGTTCCGCCGGTGGATGTTGGCCGTGGCCGCGCAGTGGATGGGGATGGGCGACGGCCATGCCAACAGTGTGGCCCCGGTATTGGTGAGCGGTCGGCAAGGACTGGGAAAATCCACGTTCTGCCGCAACCTCCTGCCACCCGAACTGTCCGCCTATTACACCGACAGCGCTGACGTGGCGAACACCGCCCGTATGGAACAGCTCTTGGTGGAAATGGGGCTCATCAACCTGGACGAGTTCGACCGCATCCCCGTCCGCCGCCATCCGGCCTTGAAGAACGTGATGCAGCTCACCTCCCTGCACGTGCGCAAGGCTTACCGGCGCGACACGCTCCGCCTGCCGCGCATCGCCTCCTTCATCGCCACGTCCAACAGCCACGAACTGCTTTCCGACCCTTCTGGCAGCCGCCGCTTCCTCT
>CALJPV010000051.1:0-31037 GCA_937980385.1 uncultured Collinsella sp.
AGGGCCTCGGCGCGCAGGCCCGCGAGCAGGCCGCCTTTCTCGCCCGTCATGCCGCCACCTCCCCGCGCGTTCGACGCCCCTCCCGGCAGACGCTCATGAAGAGTTCCTCGAGGTCCTGCCCGGGCCGAAGCGCATCCTCGTAGGCGAGGCGCCCCCCGCAGATGATGCCGATGGTGTCAGCCATCTGCTGCACCTCGGAGAGGATATGGCTCGAGACGATCACCGTCGTACCCGCCGCCGCGAAGCCGCGGATCTGGTCGCGCAGCTCCTCGATGCCGATGGGGTCGAGGCCGTTGGTGGGCTCGTCGAGCACGAGCAGGCGCGGCCGGGCGATCAGCGCCAGCGCGAGCCCCAGGCGCTGCCGCATGCCCATCGAGAAGCGCCCGGCGCGCTTCTTCCCGGTGTCCGCGAGGTCCACGGCGGCGAGCACCTCATCTACGCGGCTCTCGGGAAGGCCCAGCAGCGTGGTGCGCACGCGCAGGTTCTCGCGCGCGGTGAGGTTGGGGTAGAGCGGCGCCTCCTCGATGAGGCTGCCGATTGCGTAGAGGTCCTCGCGGCGCCAGGCGTGCCCGGCAAAGAGGATCTCCCCGGCCGTCGGCCGCAGCATCCCGCAGATCATCTTGAGCGTTGTCGACTTGCCGGCGCCGTTGGGGCCGAGCAGCCCGTACACCTCGCCCTCGCGGATATGAAGGCTCACGTCGGCCACGGCGTCCTGCGCCTGGTCGCCGCGACCGAAGCGCTTGGTGAGCCCGCGCGTCTCGAGCATGTAACCCATGGGTTCGTCCTTTCTCTTCCGGGCGCGCGGGCCGAGTCACCGTACCCGCGTGCCTTACCTTTCGGGTTCACCATCAATGGTGGGACGCGTTTCTAACGAAGCCGTAACGGCCGTTGGGGTCTTATATATGTCTGGACTCTCTATGCTTACGCTGGATAGACATCGCCAGAACGGGTATAGTGTCGAAAGTTTTGTCGTTTACCAGCGGGGGAGTCCTGTGGGCATCAAAAAGAAGATCAAAAAGGAGCTTATCGGCACTTCCGATTACCCGTCGAATAAGATCTTCACGATCTCCAATTTCATTACCTTCACGCGCCTGATCCTCACGCTGGTCTTCCTGTACCTGTTTGTGACGGACAACAACCGTGTCGTCGCCATCGTCATCTATGCCATCGCGGCCTCCACCGACTGGATGGACGGCCAGATTGCCCGCATGACCAAAACGGTCTCGTGGCTCGGCAAGGTTATGGATCCCATCTGCGACCGTGCGCTGCTATTTACCGGCGTACTGGGCCTGGTGGTCCGCGGCGAGCTTCCCATCTGGGTCTGCGTGCTCATCATCGGCCGCGATATCTATCTGGGAATCGGCACGCTTATCGTGCGCCACTATCACCGCCGTCCCATCGACGTGGTGTTTCCCGGCAAGATTGCCACGGCGCTGCTCATGACCGGCTTCTCGCTCATGCTGTTGGGCTTTCCCACCGTGGATGGCTGGCATCTGTTGCCTGCTACGTTCACGGCCTTCCCGGGTCTCAACGGCAGCCCGGTACCGCTTGGCATCTTCTTTGTGTACGGCGGCGTCATCTTCTCCATGCTCACCGCTGTCATCTATTCCATTAAGGGTGGAGCGGCCATTAAACAGGCTGTCGCGCATCCCGAGGACGAAGACATCGACTTTCTTAACCCCGAAATCGAAGACTAAGCCATTGGGGTATGATTACGTACAGTTCATTCTTTGCGGCATGTCCGCGTTAAGTTAGGGGTTGTCATGGACAACATGGTTAACAATATGCCTCAGAACGATAAGGCCTCAGACGCCACCTGCGTTTTCCGCGTTCCTTCGAGCGATGTCACCGTTCCCGACCTCATGGCCAACGTGCACATCACCGCGCCCGTCTTATCTATCGTCAAAGGCCCTCAAACCGGTGCAGCCTTTGAGCTCGAGGATAATGTGACCACCATCGGCCGCGATCCCGCTAACGGCATCTTCCTCAACGACATGACCGTGTCGCGTAGCCACGCGCGTATTATTCGCGAGGGTCTGGGTGCCCGCATCGAGGACCTGGGTTCGCTCAACGGTACGTGGGTTGACGGCGCTATCGTCAACGGCGCACCGCTGCACGATGGCTCTTCCGTCCAGATCGGTACGTTTACGCTCATCTACCACGAGAGCACGCCGGAGCGCATCGAAACCGGTGAGTAGGGCATGGCCGAACGCAATTATCTGAGTATCGGCCAGGTCGTCAATCTACTTCGAGGCGCATACCCCGATCTTTCGAACTCAAAAATTAGATTTCTCGAAGATGAGGGGCTCATCACCCCTCATCGCACGCCTAAGGGCTATCGTCAGTACTCCAAGGAGGACGTTGACCGCCTGGAGGTCATTCTGCACCTCCAGAAGACTCGCTACATGCCGCTCAACGTGATCAAGCAGCGCCTGGAAAACGCCACGGACCTGTCTACGCTCGCCTACGAGGTGGGCCTGTTGTCCGATGTTCCGCTCAAGACGGAACCCAAGGAGACTAAGCAAAAGCTGCATCCCATCGAGACCATCCCCGATATGCTCGGCGTCGAGATCTCGTTTATCCGCTCCCTGGCCGAAAACGACCTCATTCGCATCATCAAGAGCCCGCAGAACCGCGAGCTTGTCGATGGTCGCGATTTCCCGATCATCCGCTATTGCTCCGAGCTTTCGCGCTTCCATATCGAGCCGCGCAACCTGCGCCAGTACGTATCGTCCGCAAACCGCGAGTCCTCGATGTTTGAGCAGGTTCTCGTGAGCATGCTCGGTATGGATACTTCCGACGACGAGCGCGATGCCAAGCTCGAGCGTGCATTTAAAAAGCTGCATGACCTCACCGAGGGCGTCCATACCGCTCTGCTCAAGAACCGCGTATTTGAGTCACTCAACGCCGTGGTGGAGGATGCCGATATCGATGCCCTCGACGAGGAGATCGCACGCTCCGAGTCAACCAAGGCCAAAAGCGAAGAGGCATCTACCTCCGCGGTCCCCGTGCGTGAGGAATCCCTCGTGCAGCCGCTCAAGGTTGTCGCCCCCTCACGCGCCGGCACCGCCAGCGCGGCCAAATAGACGCTGCTACAAACCAGCCTCCCCTGAAAGGTCATGCCATGTACGACTTCGAATCTCACATCGTCGACATCCCCGACTATCCCGAGCCCGGAGTCGTCTTTAAGGACATCACGCCACTCTTTGGTAATCCCGAGGCGTTAAAGGCCATGGTAGATGCCCTGGCCGAGCATTTTGCCGGCATGGGCATCACCAAGGTTGTGGGTCCCGAGGCTCGCGGCTTTATGGTCGGCGTGCCCGTGGCCGTCGCCCTGGGCGCTGGCTTTGTGCCCGCACGCAAGCCGGGCAAGCTGCCTCGCAAGACGGTGAGCGAGAGCTACGAGCTCGAATATGGCACCGACTCTATCGAGATCCACGCCGATGCCATTACCTCTAAAGATACCGTGTTGATTCTGGACGACTTGGTCGCGACGGGCGGAACCGTCGAGGCAACAGGTAAACTGGTGCGAGATATGGGCGCAAAGCTTGTGGGTTACGGTTGTATCCTCGAGCTTGCGTTTCTTAACCCGCGCAAGAAGCTCACGCCTTCCAACGAGGACGTCGAGCTCTTTAGCCTGGTAACGGTGGACTAGCCGCTACCCTTAGATACCGGAAAGGAAGCTCCATGCGCACAGCAAATACGCACAAAAACATGGCATGCTGCGCTGCTACGGCAACCCTCGCTTGTGTTTTGGGCCTGGGCCTCGCGGCTCCGGCCTATGCCGATACCGCATCCGACCTTGCCGCTGCTCGTACCAAACTCGAGCAGATCGGCACGCAGACCCAGCAAATTCATGAAGAACTCTCCGCACAGACGCAGGAGCTTGATCAGACTGCAGGCGAGATCACGCAAAAGCAGCAAGAGATTGCCGAGGGCCAGGCAAAGCTTTCGAGCTACGTTGCTGGTGAGTACAAGACCGGCGGTCTGAGTCTCCTTCAGGTTCTGACGGGCGTCGACGATCTGGGCGACATGCTCAACCGTCTGTTCTATTACGGCAAGGTTTCCGACAAGCAGGCCCAGACCATTCAGGATGTCAAGGACCTTAAGCAGCAGCTCACTGATAAGCAGGCCGAGCAGGAGAAGAACGTCGCCGCGACGCAGAAGAAAGTCGATGAGCTCAACGCCCAGCAGGCAGAAGCCCAGAGCGTCGTGAGCTCCCTGGACTCCCAGCTGCAGGCCGAGCTTGCCGCCGAGGCTGAAGCCAATGCCGCGCTGCAGGCTGGCATAAATGCCAGCACTGCCGAAAAGGCCACGGTGAGCAAAGACACCGCCGGTACGACCGAGAACACCAACGATGGCGGCAATACGCCCGCGCCCACTCCTACGCCCGCTCCGGCCCCTACGCCGCAGCCCGCCCCGGCTCCGGCTCCGGCGCCGACGCCTTCCGCACCGAGCCAGTCTGTTGACGGCGGCTCCGTTGTTTCGCGTGCCTACAGCAAGCTGGGTTGCGCTTATTCCTGGGGAGGCATTGGACCGGACAGCTTTGACTGCTCCGGTTTTGTAAGCTACTGTCTCACGGGCCGCTACTGCCGTCTGGGCACCACCGGCACCTTCATGGGTTGGACCCGCGTGTCCGACCCGCAACCAGGCGATGTCGTGGTTAACTCCTACCATACTGGCATCTATATCGGAAATGGTCAGATGATCCATGCTTCCGACTACAAGACGGGCGTCATCATCAGCTCCGTCGCAGCCGGCATGAACAACAACTACATTTTCGTGCGCTACTAAGTCACTCTGTATAGCAAACGAATGTGAACCTCGTGGCCTTTGGGCTGCGGGGTTCATTTATTTGTGACCGTGCTCAATACATGATCCCAATGAGCTAGTTTTCAATACTAGATGCACGTTTCAAAGGTAAGCAAGATGGCTATAATAAATGAGAAACATCTAGAAAGGACCCTCTATGAGCTGGGCACTTATCTCCGATTCGAGCTGCAACCTCCGCGATTGGCAACCGACCGCGCCCCATACCACCTTTGCATTTGCACCCCTTAAAATTCGAGTGGGGGAGCGCGAGTTCGTCGATGACCTCACGCTCGATGTTCACGAACTCAATTGCGCCGTGCAGGCGGAGTCGAGCGCTTCTTCGAGCGCCTGTCCGAGCGTAGGCGAGTGGACCGAACTCTTTAGGCTTGCCGACAAGACAATTTGCATGCCCATCTCCGAGGGCGTCTCGGGAAGCTACAATGCCGCCGCCACGGCACGCGATTTGGTTCTTGCCGAGGATCCGAACCGTCAGATTCATTTGGTCAATTCACGCGGAGCCGGCGGCAAAATGGACCTGATCTTCCTGCTGTTCGACCGCTATCTCGCAAGCAATCCAGACGTCTCTTTTGAGGAAGCCTGCAGCTATTTTGATGAGCTGGAACTGAACAGCAAGATCCTCTTTAGCCTGTGCAATTACGAAAATCTCGCCAAGGCCGGACGTATTCCCAAGGCAGCTGGGGTTATCGCCAATAAACTCAACATTCGAGTTTTAGGCACGGCAAGCGAGGCAGGGGAGATCAAGCTCATCGGTCACACCCGTGGCGAAAAGAAGATGCTTGGAAAGATTGTCGACACCATGGAGGCCGAGGGCTTTACCGGCGGCGAGGTCGTAATCGACCATGTCGAAAATGAGGCGGGCGCCCAGGCACTTGCCAGCCGCATTGTGGAGCATTGGCCCGGTTCCAAGACCATCATCATGCCCTGCAACGGACTGGATTCATACTATGCCGAGATGCACGGGCTCATTATCGGCTACGGCATGGGCGTTGCTTCGGGCCGATAAAATCCAACTAAACAAAAACACGGGCGGGACAAAGTGTCTGATGACTCTTTGTCCCGCCCGTCTTGTACGTCGGCTAGCTATTAAACCCGTTGAACTTTAGGTAGCTCATTAGATACGCCTTCGATACAAAAGACGATACCGCGCTGCGTACGAGCAGCGACTCGCGTGTGACCTGATGAGCCGTATCGGGTACAGGAACCTGCTCAATGGAAAAAGCCGCACGAATCGATGCCTCGAGCTGATCAATCACATAATCAAAGGCGGTCGGTGCATCGTAGCTCAGGCGCTGAATGTTAAAGAGCGCCTGAACCGCAGCGATGGGCAGCACCTGCTTAAAGATACAAATGGAGATGAGACGCGCAATCTGCTCGCGACCATATTGCTTTTTAACCGGAGCGGGAACAAGGCCGACCTTTACGTAGTTATTGATCATCGATGGCGTAATGACGGGCTGCTCCACACAAATCGAAAGCGGCTCCATCCACAGCTCGATGTACTCAATGACCTGGTCACGGTAGAGCGTTACATTCGGCAACTGGTTATAGCGCGGCAGACTGAGCGTATTGAGTTTGCGGACAATATCAGACTGGATAAATGCATCAGGTAGCACCGTTGGCTGAATATCCTCTGGGCTAATGCTAACCGACGTATCGGACATAGGAATGACATGTTTAGCGTGATTCATATGGTGCCTCCGTTCGTTTTCAATATTGTATTCTAGATTAGCTAGTTTTGCATACCATAATGAACGGTATGATCGTCGGCTTTGGCTCGGGTCAGGTCGCAGGATAGCTGGCTCATTTTTTACACAACAAAACGTCCAGCGGCAACGTTGCCTCAAGCTCGTTACCGCTGGACGTTTAAGTAACATAACAACCTTACATAAGATATATTATCGTACTTATCCGCGTAAGAAAGCGTATGCGCTGGTAGCTGCTATGGCTCCGTCCGAAACAGCGGTCACAACTTGACGTAAACGCTTGGAACGGATATCGCCGGCAGCAAATAAGCCAGGTGTACGGGTGGCCATTGATTCGTCGGTCACAATACCGCCGTCGGGCGCCAGATCCACCAGATGCTCAACAAGCTCGGTATGAGGCTGCGTGCCAGCAAAGACAAAAATGCCAAACGAACCAGGATCAAAGGACTCGGAATAAGTGCCACCCGTAGCGTTGTCCTTAAAGGTGATAGTCGTGGGCATGGCCTCGCCCGAAAGTTCCACAATGCTAGTTTGGTACCTAACTGAAATATTATCTTTTGCGAGCACCTTTTGAACTACGCCATCGGGAGCACGGAACTGATCGCGGCGCAAGACGATGGTCACGCTGCTGGCGATTTCTGACAAGAACAGGGCTTCCTCGCAGGCAGCATTACCGCCACCGATGACAAAAACCTGCTTGCCGCGAAAGAACATGCCATCGCACGTCGCGCAATACGAAACGCCACGACCGCGATACGTATCCTCGCCAACAAAACCAGCAGATCGCGGCGTGGCACCCATGCAAGCGATAACGCTCGAGGCCAGCGTATCGCCCATATCGTGATGCACCGTAAACAGCGCCGCATCCGCATCGTAATCGATACCCGTAACCATGCTCCATGTAACCTGTGCTCCCAGGCCCTCTGCATGTTGCTGAAACCGCTCGCCGAGTTCGGCGCCACTCAAGAGCGGAATGCCCGGATAGTTCTCGACCTCATTGGTTGTGGCAATCTGTCCTCCCGACATACCTTGCTCAATCACGGTCGTCGCTAGGTTGGCGCGCGCCGCGTAAATGGCTGCAGCATAGCCCGCAGGCCCGCCGCCGATAATCGCAACATCGATCGGCTGATGAGTAGTCATGAAGAGACCTCCTGTCGAAAGATTGGCGTTCTTTGCGCTCATACCCAAATTTATGCGAACGTGGCACTCATGCACTACAATGATTCTCTGTGAAACAAAGATGAAGGGGAGATATCGATGGATCAGACGCAGACGAGCGACGACGCTCCCCTGCTCACGCACAGCACTCCCCAATCGGAAAAACCCACGCTCTTGACTCAGCAAAAACCTCTCGTGACTATCGTGCACGCCTCGGTCGGCTCGGGCCACAAGGCCGCCGCAAATGCAATTGCGCAGGCATTCGACCTCATCCGCGGCACCAATGGCATCTCCGAGGATGTTGAGATTGAAGTGCTCGATATCCTTGATTTTGGACGCATAAAATTCGACGGCAACAAAACGGCCGCCTCGTTTACCGGCGCCACGCGCCCAATTTATGACTTGACCTGGCGTTATACCCTTACCGGACACCTGCTTTGGGGCGGTGGCACGGCATGGTCGCGCATCATGTTCCCCGCATTTAACGAATACGTTCGAACTCGCAGGCCCATTGCCGTGGTAGCCACACATATCACGGCAGCCAACGTCGCCGTCGGCGCGCGCGTCATTACGGGCATCGACTATCCCGTCATTTGCGTACCGACCGATTACGAGGTCGAGGGTTGGTGGCCCCATAAGGACACCGACCTATTCTGCGTAGCAAACGAGTTTATGGCCGAAACACTCCGACCCCGTAAGGTTCCCGAGGCAAAGATCCGCATTACGGGCATCCCCATTCGCGCCGGGTTTGATACGGACTACAACCGCGAGGAAGAACTCGAGAAGTTCAATCTCCCCACAGACAAGCTCGTTGTGCTGGTGATGGCCGGCGCCAGTTTGCCTCAACCGTACGTTCGCTTTCGCGCGGAGATGGACCGCACCCTCCCCTTCCTGCGCAGCTTCGAGGACATGCACTTTGTCTTTTTGCCGGGCAAGGATGCCGAATATGCCACCCGTCTCAAAACGCTTTTCGATGCCATGAAACTCGAGAACGTCACGGTTCTTGACTACGTCGATGACATGGCAGCGCTTATGCACGGCTGTGACCTGGCAATTCTCAAATCGGGCGGACTCACTGTTACCGAATGCCTGTGCGCACACCTACCGATGATTCTACTGGGCAAGTCCTATGGCCAGGAAAAGGCCAACACCACCATGCTCACCGGCATGGGCGCCAGCATGCATGTCACCACCGCACGAGAGCTCATCGTGACGTTGCGCCATCTCCACGATCATCCCGAGTCGCTAAAGGCTCTGCTCATCAACGGCGAAGTGCTGCGCCGTCCACATGCAGCCGAGGATATCGCCATCGCAACCATGGAACTTGCAGGCAAGCCCCAAAAACGCAAACGAGCCTTCTGCCGCTTCTACTGGGGCGAAAAACCTGCGCATATCAGGTAGACGAAAGTCCGCTGCTCGGCGGGAGCCGCCCATATATCATTCCATGCTCAAACATTCTCGCTGCGCTGCGAAACTGCGCGTGGAACGATATATGGGCGGCTCCCGCCGAGCAGCTACGTTTACGTACTAGCAACTACAGCGGGTTCGCCCCAGTAGAAGCTGCGAAGGTGGAACCAAATAATCGGCTAACTAGAAAGATTTTTTATCTCAAGCATTTAGCCCTTTCGCCTGAGCCCCATACATATCGTCCCGCGCGCAGTTTCGCAGCGCAGCGAGAATGTTTGAGCACGGGATGATATGTATGGGGCTCAGGCGAAAGCGGGATCCATGCGCCCTGCGAAGCGAGAATGTTTGAGCATGGAATGATATGTGTGAGAGGCGGTCGGGAGGGATACGAGTGCCCCTAGGCGACGCCGCTAGAACCGAAACCGCCGGCTCCTCGATCGGTTTTGTCTAGTTCTTCTACCTCTACGAGATTGACTGTGGGGACTTCTTGGATGACGAGTTGCGCGATGCGGTCGCCTTTGTTGATCTGGATATTGTTGGTGGGATCTAGGTTGATGAGGATGACCTTAAGCTCGCCTCGATAGTGGGCGTCGATGAGACCGGGCGTGTTGACTATAGACAGGCCCTGCTTAATGGCTAGGCCGCTGCGAGGTTGGACAAAGCCGGCGTAGCCATCGGGCAACGCAATGACCAAGCCAGTGGAGACCAAACGACGCTCAAAGGGTTTGAGGGTGCAGCCTTCGTTGGCGCGGAGGTCAAGACCGGCATCTGTAGGATGAGCGTATTTGGGAAGCTCGACCGAGGGATCGAGACGCTTAATGTTAACGGTAATGTTGGACATGAAATCACCTTAGCTTGTCGAGCTCTTGCAAAAACTCATCGACGTCTTTGAAATCGCGATAGACCGAGGCAAAGCGAATGTAGGCCACCTTGTCGATCTTGGCCAGGCGCTTGAGCACCATATCGCCCAGTTCGTGGGACGTAACAGCCGTCAGCGTACGCGAACGTAACTCCACCTCGATATCATCGATAATCTCGTTGAGCTTTTTCGTATCGATATCGCGCTTAATCGTGGCGCGCATCAGGCCGACCAGCAGCTTGTTGCGATCGAACCGCTGCTTTGACCCGTCGGATTTGATGACCTCGATGGGGTCTTCGCAGCGCTCGAACGTCGTAAAACGATAATTGCAAGAACAACACTCGCGGCGACGCTTGATAGTGTTGTTCGATTCCTGCATACGGGAATCGACAACGCGGGTATGTGCCTTGCCGCATTTGGGACAGCGCATGGTACCTCCTCCTAAACGATAACAAGGGTACCATGCGACCGAACCGAAATCTTACGAACGAGCCGGAACTTTCAGAACTGCACCAGCATCAAGAGAGCCGCGATCGAGGTGATTGACGCTACGAATCATGTCGGAAGTCTCCTGCGTGGAAAGACCATCGATGGGATGCTCCTGGGCAAGCGACCACAGGGAGTCGCCCGACTGCACGCGAACCGTCTCGTAGGTAACGTTGGCTACGGAATCGGCATATGCTGCTTGACGAGCAGAAAAAACTGACGTGGCGAGCACGAAGAACAGGGTGAACGCTACAGCAATAGAAACAATCGTCGAGGCCTTCAGGGCAACAGGAGCCAAAGCAACGGACGCACGCTGGGTGCGAACGGGTTTAGTGGCCACGGCCTGAAAATGAGAGCGTCCGCCCTTCACGACCGTAAAGGCAGGCGAAGCAGGCGCCTCAAGCTTAAGAGCGAGGTTTCCCTGGACCATATTAGCTGCGTTCATTCTGTTCTCCTCTCGTTTGTTTTGACGAGAACTGTTTTATCAAGCCGCGGGGACAAAAAAGTCTAGCGCGGGAACGAGTGTTCGGTTATTATTATCTTCGAACAGTTGTTCCTGTCAAGCAAAAATAGAACATTTGTTTGGTATTGGTAGAGAGGAATCCCTGATGGCTCGCAAAATTACCAAGCGTCAGCAGCAAATTTACGACTTCATCAAGGAATATCAGCAGGAGAAGGGCTATCCGCCCAGTGTGCGCGAGATGGCTTCGGCCGTGGGCCTTTCCTCCCCTAGCACCGTACATGCGCATCTCTCCGCGCTCGAAGCACGCGGTCTGCTCAAGCGTGATGCCACCAAGCCTCGCGCTCTCGAACTCTTTGACGAAGACGGATCTTCCGTCTCCATCTCAAAGTCCGATGAACCCACGGCACCCCGCGGCACCGTATCACTACCTCTCGTGGGCCGCGTCGCCGCGGGGATTCCCATCCTTGCCGAGCAGAATATCGAGGACACCTTTACCATCCCGACCGAGATCGCAACGGACCAGGGGTCCTTTATCCTCGAGGTCCACGGCAATTCGATGATTAACGTTGGTATCTATAACGGCGACTACATCATCGTTCGCGAGCAGAAGAGCGCCATGAATGGTGAGATTGTCGTGGCCATGATCGATGGCGCCGCAACAGTCAAAACGTTCTACAAGGAGCAGGGGCGCGTTCGCCTGCAGCCCGAAAACGACACCATGGAGCCTATCTACGCGACAAATCCCACGATTCTGGGTAAGGTCGTCGGTTTGATGCGCCGGTTTTCGTAATGCAAAAACGCATCACGGTCTTTGATACCATTCGCGGATTTACCATGCTGTCGATGGCGGGATTTCATACCTGCTACGACCTTGCCTACCTATATGGTTTTAAGATGCCCTGGTTTACCCAGACCATCTTCCAGGACGTCTGGCGTGCCAGCATCAGTTGGGTATTTTTGTTTATTGCCGGCTGGATGTGCACCCTCTCACGCAACAACATTAAGCGTGCCACCAAATATGCCGCTGCCGCTTTGGTCGTATGGATTGCAACGACGCTCGTCTCAGTCGATGACTCGGTGAACTTCGGCATCATTTTCTGCATGGCGGCGTGCACTGCCATTGTTGCACTCGCGCGCCCGGTTCTCGATAGGGTGCCGGCAGCATGGGGTATAACGATTTGCCTCATACTCTTTGCCTGTACCTGGAGCATTCCTAAAGCGGTCTACCCTATCCCCTATCTAGCTTGGCTGGGTTTCCCAGGTCCAGACTTTGTCTCCGGTGATTACTATCCGCTCATACCCTTCTTCTTTATGTACCTCGCAGGCTTCTTTGCCGCCCGCACGGCACAAAAAGCAAACAGTGAAGCGCCAGCATGGGCCTATGAGAATCCCATCCCCGTGCTCGCAAGCCTCGGACGCCATGCACTACCGTTCTATCTGCTTCATCAGCCCGTTATATTGGGCGTACTGGAGCTGATTTATTCCGTTCGGTAACGCTCAAGACGTGGTGCGATACGGACCGGCAGCTTTGCCACAATACGAACGCCGCCCTCAAGATATTCCTCGTGCAGGAGGGTTCCCTGTTCGTGCACGAGCGTGATTAAAGCGCCCTCTCGATACGGGATATCGGCCGAGAGCAACACGTCTGTAGCGGCCGCTTCACGAGCGATGCGGTCGACTAAGTCATCAAGACCCTCACCCGTCTGAGCCGAGAACAGCACCGCCTCGGGATAGCGCCGGCGGAAGCTCAAGCGGTCGACGCTATCGAGCAGATCAATTTTATTGAACACAGTAAGCGTCAGGCGCTCACCGGCACCAATCTCGTCAAGGACACGATCAACCGCCTCGAGCTGACGCTCATAATCCTCATCGGAAGCGTCTACAACTTTAAGAATCAAATCGGCGCCGAGCACCTCGGAAAGCGTAGATTTAAACGCATCGACCAGGCCATGGGGCAGCTTTTGAATAAAGCCGACGGTATCGGTGATCGTCATGCCACGGCCACCGGGCAAACGGTACGAGCGCGTCGTAGGATCGAGCGTGGCAAACAGCTTATCCTGCGAAAGTACCGTGGATCCCGTCAATCGATTAAGCAACGTCGACTTGCCGGCATTGGTGTAGCCAGCCAACGCCACGCGAAACGCCGGCGATTCAATACGGCTTTTCGATTGCACATCACGACGTTGTTCAACCTGTTTCAGTTCGCGTCGAAGAGCTGCGATCTTATTACGAATTAGGCGACGGTCGACCTCGAGCTGGCTTTCGCCCTGGCCAAAGCGCGAGCCAATACCGCCACGCGTCTGTTCCTTAGCAAGATGGCTCCACATACCTCGCAGACGAGGCAGCAGATACTGCAACTGTGCCAGCTGCACCTGCAAGCGGCCCTCACGAGCCTGGGCATGCAGGCCAAAGATATCCAAAATCAATGCCGTACGGTCAATAATCTTGACCGGTTCGCCCACAGCTTTCTCAAGATAGGACTGCTGCGAGGGCGTCAGGTCATCGTCGAAGATAACAACATCCGCATCCATGCGATGCACCAAACCGCACAGCTCCTCGACCTTTCCGGAGCCGATAAACGATTTGGGATAGGGCTTGACCAGGCGCTGCGACAAACGTGCCACGCATTGGGCTCCAGCAGTGTGAGCCAAGCGCTCGAGCTCGTCGAGCGAACGGTCGAGCGGCCAGGCGTTATCGCGCCACTCAACACCAACCAAGATGGCGCGCTCGGGTTCAGGCGCCGTGGGGACCAAAGGGAAACGAGCCATTAGGCAGCCTCGATGCGATGGTAAATATCATCAACGACCTCATCGATCGTAAACTCATCCATATCGAACCACACGATGCGATCGTCACGCTTAAACCAGGATAGCTGGCGCTTGGCATAGCGACGTGAACGCATCTTGATAAGCTCACGGGCCTCATCCATGGTAATAGCGCCACGCAAGGCATCAATAATCTCTTTGTAACCGATTGCCTGCATCGACGTCAGTGCATCGCCCAGGCCCTGGTCCATAAGGCCACGGACCTCATCAACCAGTCCCTGCTCAAACATAAGGTCGACACGTAGGTTAATGCGCTCATAGAGCACTTCACGGCTACGAGTCAGACCAAACCACAAGGCGTGATAACGCTCGCGCGGAACACTGAATTTCGACTTCTGCTGGACATATGACACGCCGTCATCGTGCATCTCGAGAGCACGAATCACACGACGCACGTTATGGGGATGAATCACGGCAGCAGATTCGGGGTCTCGCTCGGCAAGCAGGGCATGCAATGCTTCCTCGCCAATGCGCTCGGCAAGCTCCTGATATCCCGCGCGGCGTTCGTCCTCGAGTTCTCCCGAAGGAAAATCCATTTCATCGAGAGCGGCCTTGAGATACAAGCCCGTACCGCCGCAAAAGACCGGAAGACGCTGCTCACCAAGCAGACGCTCGATATGCGCTCGAGCGTCCGACTGGTAGAGCGCGGCGGAATACGCGACGCCCGGATCAACGATATCGATGAGGAGCAGAGGTGCCGAGCACTCCTCGGGCATCATCTTGGCCGTACCGATGTCCATGCCGCGATAGATTTGCATCGCATCGCACGACAACACCTCGGACGATAGACGAGCAGCCAGGCGGTCGGCAACATCGCTTTTTCCGACCGCCGTCGGACCGACAATCGCTACGGCAGAAAGGCTTGCACCGGGAGAAATCATTAGCGAGGCTCGCCCACGACGGAGCCAGACAGATACCACGTCTTGGCGACATCAACATCGACGTCGACGATTTTACCGATGAGCTGATCGATGCTATAGCCAGCAGGAATCGGCGCATGCACCGTCTGGTTCTTGGGACTCTTGCCCAGAAGGACAGCGTCATTCTTCTTGCTCGTGCCCTCAATGAGCGCAGGCACCACGGTGTGAAGCTCGCCCTGGTTATACTCGTGGGCCGTCGTCTCGATAACCTTGACCAAACGGTTAAAGCGCTCAAGGATAACCTCATGCGGGGTGGGATCATAAATCTCAGCTGCCGGGGTACCGGCGCGCTTGGAGTAAATAAACGTGTAGGCCTGGGCATAGCGCACCGTCTCGGCAAGCGAGAGCGTCTGCTCAAAGTCTTCCTCAGTCTCGCCCGGGAAGCCCACGATGATGTCGGTCGAAAGCGCAATATCGGGCATACGGTTACGAATACGATCGACCAGGCCCAGATAATCCTCGCGCGTATAACGACGATTCATCTCTTTAAGAATGCGCGTGGAGCCCGACTGAACGGCCAAGTGAAGCTGCGGCATGACGGCGGGTGTCTCGGCCATAGCATCAATGGTCTCGGTCAGCAGATCCTTAGGATGCGAAGAGGTAAAGAAGATGCGCTCGACGCCCGTATCGCCCACCGCGCGCAGCAGATCGGCAAAGCGCGGCTTGCCAAAGAGATCGCGACCGTAGGAGTTAACGTTCTGTCCCAGCAGCGTAATCTCGCGCACGCCCTGACGTACGAGCCCGGTCACCTCGTCGACAATCTCCTCGAAGGGACGACTCTTCTCACGACCACGGACGTAGGGCACGATGCAGTACGTACAGAAGTTGTTGCAGCCCGTCATGATGGGCACCCAGGCGTGATACTGCGTCTCGCGATGCCACGGCATACTCATGGCGTCGGTATCCTCATGCTCATTCGTACGGATATGGCGCTTACCATCCAAAAACGCCTCGGCGATAAGCTCAGCCACGTGCGCAATAGAATGGGTGCCGAAAATGACGTTGACGTTATCGACGTTGGTGAGCAAGCCCTCACCATCGCGCTGGGCGATGCAGCCGCCCACGGCGACAACACGCTTACCCGAAGGCGAAGGAGGAAGGCTCTTGCAGGAATTGCACTGACCATACAGGCGCGTATCGGCAGCCTCGCGCACACAGCACGTCATGAACACGACAATATCGGCATGCTCGGGATCGAGCGCCATAAGACAGCCATACGAATCGAGCAAGCCACTCACGCGCTCGGAGTCGTGCTGGTTCATCTGGCAGCCGAATGTGCGGATAAAGTAGGTTTTACCGGCAAGAATATCGCGTACGGAACGCTGGTCCATGAGCTTACATCCTAACGATGGTATCGACGGGGCGCATAGGTGCTACAAGCG
Organism: uncultured Collinsella sp.; assembly: GCA_937980385.1. Classification (GTDB taxonomy): domain Bacteria; phylum Actinomycetota; class Coriobacteriia; order Coriobacteriales; family Coriobacteriaceae; genus Collinsella. Next base: position 16,037 of record CALJPV010000051.1, read on the forward strand.
TGCAGATGGCTCGCTTACGCAACGGGCTTAACGTCATCCATGACGACGTTATCCATAGCAGCCCGATTAATCTGGTGAACGTAGATAGAGAGACGAATTGCCGTGCGCGACTCTCCGTTAATAAGAATGTCGGAAAACACCGGCGCGCAGGAGACATCAAAGCCGGTCGGAATCAGAAAGCCGCGCGCAATGGCAACGGCCTTAATGGCCTGGTTGACGGCACCGGCACCGACGCATTGAATGTTGACGGGGACGCCATCTTTGACCATGCCGGCAATGGCGCCGGCAACGGACGCGGGCGATGATTTGCTTGATACCTTCAGGCAATCCATGAAGAAACTCCTGCGTTTAAAAGTACGTTTTAACTGCAATAACTGTATCGTACCGAGCGGACTCGGTAAAGATTTTATTCCTCTTTGGCAAGATCGAACGTCACCGTGATGCGATCACGCGAAACGCGAATCTTAGGGTCGCCGCACAGATTGAGGTAATACCGGGCGGCGAGGTCGTTAAAGTCACGCTCGACCGCACGCGAAAACTGCGCCATATCATCCTTGGCGATGCGAAGACCTCGACGGTCCTTGGCAAGATCGACGGGAGCCGGCGCATGCGAGGTGGAATCACGCTCGCGCAGCAGGCGCGCGGTCACGCCGCGAACGGGCTTAATCTGTCCCGACAGAATACGGTGGGCAGTGCGCTCGGACATCTCGAGACCCAACCCGGAGCAGATCCGGATAAAGTCCTCGGCATCCGAGGCAAGGCCCAAACGATCGATAACCGGAAGCTCACACTCGTCATCGATAAAGAGCAGGCGCGACGTATCGAGACGACTCGAAGCCTGAGCGTACAGGGTCGCAGCGATCTCGGACGGAGAGCCCAGATACACATCGCAGCAACGCAGCTCCTCGAGGGCAAACTCACACGCAGCGCGAATGATGTTGTGAGGACCGCGAGCGCATACATAGCGGCCGTCTTCGTCTTTAACCGCCTGAGGCCAGCTCGACTGGTCGGCGCGCTCACCCAAGCGATCGGTGGCAACGCACACCTTAAACGCGGAACCCAAATCGACGCCCGATGTAACAACGCGTGACTCATCCGTGTTCTGCTTGATAGAGAACAGCGCCATACCACGACCGTGAACACCCCAACGGTCCATTTTCATGCTCTCGAGCTTGGAGGTAACACGGGCATCAAAGATACGCTCCTGCATATCCTGCGGCACACCCGAACCATTATCCAGGAAGAGGAGGGTGCGAACACCCTCCTCCTTGGTCGTAGCAAGATAGACCTTATCGGCTCCGGCATCACGGGCATTACGCAGCATCTCGATGACAATGTCCTCTACATGCTGAATGTCATGCTTGGCCTGACGGCGCTCGGCCTCCGAAACGCGGAGGCGGACATACCCCTCGCCAAGGTTTTCCTCGACGCGAAGGTTGCCCTCCCCCGACATCGACGCGATAAAAGAGATAAGCTCGTTCGCGTCGTTCATGTTATTTAGCGATATCGACGGCACGGCTCTCGCGAATCACGACAACGCGCACCTGACCGGGATACTCCATCTCTTCCTCGATCTGATGGGCGATATCGTGCGCAAGCACTGTGGACTGGGCATCGGAGATCTTGTCCGGCTGAACCATGACATGGACCTCGCGACCGGCCTGCATGGCATAGGTGCGCTCGACACCGTCGTGAGAATTGGCGATCTCCTCGAGCTTCTCAAGACGTTTGATGTAGTTCTCGGCCGACTCGCGGCGGGCGCCGGGACGAGAAGCGGAAACGGCATCGGCAGCCTGGACCAGAACGTCGAGCACCGTGTTGGGATCGACGTCGGCATGATGGGCCTCGATCGCGTGGACGATAACGGGCTTCTCGCCATAACGGCGGGCAAGCTCGGCGCCAATGACGGCATGCGGACCCTCAACGTCGTGGTCGATGGCCTTGCCCAGGTCGTGCAGAAGACCGGCACGCTTGGCGGTCACAACGTCCAGACCAAGCTCGGAGGCCATAACGCCGCACAGGTCAGAAACCTCAAGCGAGTGCTGCAGCACGTTCTGGCCAAACGAGGTGCGGTAACGCAATGCGCCCAGGGTCTTGACAATCTCGGGGTGCAGGTCGTGGATACCGGTATCGAAGGCGGCCTGCTCGCCGGCCTCACGCACACGCTGCTGAACCAAGTCGGCAGCCTTGTGATACATCTCCTCGATGCGAGCGGGGTGAATGCGGCCGTCGGCAATAAGGTTCTCGAGCGCCACGCGGGCAGTCTCACGACGGACCGGATCGAAGCTCGAAAGCACGACGGTCTCGGGGGTGTCGTCAATCACGAGGTTAACGCCGGACACCTGCTCAAAGGTGCGGATGTTGCGACCCTCGCGACCAATGATGCGACCCTTGAGGTCGTCGGAGGGAATGTGCACGGAAGTAACGGTGACCTCGGCGGTATGGTCGGCGGCGCAACGCTGAATCGCCAGGGAGAGAATCTCCTGAGCGGTCTTGTGGCACTCGGCGCGGACCTGCTGCTCGGACTCGCGGATGATGGTGGCCGCCTCGTGGGTAACCTCGCCGCGGACCTTGTCGAGCAGCTCCTTGTGAGCGTCCTCGCGCGTAAGGTCGGCAATACGCTCGAGCTCGGAGGTCTGCTTGGCGCAGAGCTCCTCAAGCTCGCGAGAGCGCTTCTCGACCTGACCGGCCTGGCTGGACAGCTGGTGCTCGCGCTTATCGAGCGCATCGTTGCGACGATCGAGCGATTCCTCGCGCTGCATCACGCGATTTTCGAGCGTGCGAATCTCGCTCTTGCGCTGCTTGTCCTCGGCCTCGGCGGCCTGCTTGTTCTTGATGATCTCTTCCTTAGCCTCGAGCAGAGCCTCTTTTTTGAGGGTCTCGGCCTGACGCTTTGCATCACCGATCAGGGACTCTGCCTGCGCGTGTGCCGACTGAATCTTTTCGTCGGCCTCGTGAAGACTACCCTGCTTGGCGGTGCGCATGTAGGCAATGGCGGCGATGGCACCCAAAACGATGCCAACGAGCGCTGCAATGATAGGCATGCTCACTCCTTTTTATGGATTCGTTACACAGCAAAGCGAACCGTCCTTACGAACGGCTCGCGACATTTGAGTAATATGGGCGCAGCTTATGCGGGTCGGATACAGATAAACATATAAACAAACTCATCACAGATGAGCACATATCACAAAGCAAATGACGGTATTTATCCTACGTTGAACCGCAACAACTGTCAAATAAACGCACCCGGCACGGCGCCAATCGAGCGGTGAACGGCAGGGGCGTAACAGGTGCACGCTTACACGGCACACTCCTCGCTTAAGGCATCGAGACGTGCCTTAACGGCATCGGCGGCGATGTGATACGAAAAACCCTTACCCATTAAAAATCTAACGAGCTTTTCGAAGGCACGCGCCTCGGGAACGCGACGCTTGGCGAGCAAGGCCGACGCACGAGCCAAGTCGTCATCCACGGCAAAATACGCCTCGGGATACCCGGGGATATCGTCAAGTACGACATGGCGGCGTTTGAGTTCAACCTCGATCTTGCGCTGTCCCCAGCCGCGACGTTTGCGCCCTTCGATAAAGTACGAGCAAAAGCGGTTCTCGTCCAAAAAACGATACTCAGTCGCTCGAGCAACTGCAAAATCGATCGCGGGCTGTCGAAAGCCATAGCGCGCCAACTTATCGCGCACCTCGCCCGTGGCATGATCACGGCGCGAAAGCATCTCGGTCACCATGGTGAGTGCACATTTACGTTCGATAAGCTGCACCGCCTCGAGAAAGTCGTCCCAATCACAGGGAAGATCGGGGCGGTTTTTAACGTACAGGCGCGCCACGCGCACGGGAATCCAAATGGAACGTTCAAAACCGCCCTCGAGATCGCAATCGATATGCGCGCAGGGCTTTTTAGACACATAACCATTCGAGAACGAGGAGGCCGCCTTCTTATCGGGAAAGACGACCGTGGCCTCGGTCACCATATACGACATGTCGGCATCCGCTACTCGTCGTCATCGTCGAGCATTGCGGAGCCATCGATGGCGTACAGCTCATCAAACTCCTCGGGGGCAGGCTGGTCGGTCAACTCAACCTCGGAGGGAGCATCATCGTCATACTCAAGACCGCAGGCAAGGCGAACCTTGTGCTCAATCTCGTCAGCGCAATCGGGATGTTCGCGCAGGAACGTCTTGGCAGCCTCACGACCGTTGCCGAGCTTATCCTCGCCATAGGCAAACCAGGAACCCATCTTTTTGCAGATGCCGCACTCGACGGCCATATCCAGAATCGAGCCCTCTTTGGAGATGCCGGTGCCATACATGATGTCAAACTCGGCCGAACGGAACGGAGCGGCAACCTTGTTCTTAACGACCTTGGCACGAACGCGATTGCCGATAACCTCGTCCTTGAGCTTGATGGTATCGATTTTGCGAATATCGATTCGCACGGAAGAGAAGAACTTGAGCGCGCGGCCGCCCGTGGTGGTCTCGGGGTTGCCGAACATGACACCGATCTTCTCGCGCAGCTGGTTAATGAAGATGCAGGTCGTGTTGGACTTGGAAAGCGAGCCGGCGAGCTTGCGGAGCGCCTGGCTCATCAAACGAGCCTGCAGACCCACCGTCGTGTCACCGATCTCGCCCTCGATCTCGGCACGCGGAGTCAAGGCGGCAACAGAGTCAACGACGATGGCGTCGATGGCACCGGAGCGCACAAGCATATCGACGATCTCGAGCGCCTGCTCGCCCGTATCGGGCTGGGAAATCAGAACCTCGTCGATATCGACGCCAATGCGCGCGGCATAGGTGGGATCAAGCGCGTGCTCGGCATCGATAAATGCAACAACGCCGCCCATGGCCTGCGCCTCTGCAAGGATCTCGAGCGAAAGCGTCGTCTTACCGGAGGACTCGGGGCCATAAATCTCGACAATACGGCCGCGCGGCACGCCGCCGATACCCAAGGCGGCATCGAGCGCCAGAGAGCCCGTCGGAATAGCCTCGACCTCGAGCTCGGGACCGCCGTCGCCATATCTCATAATAGAGCCCTGGCCGAACTTCTTCTCAATCTCGGCCTTGGTGGTGGCGATCATCTCATCGCGCTCTTTACCCGTCGTACGTGCATGAACGGTGCGTACGGGACCTGAATTCTTGGCCATGAATAGCCCTCCTCTTAACAACCTGAAACGATAATAAACGAACGGCTGTTCGTGGTCAACCGTTCAGATTCATCATATGCACCCGACCATTCCAAAACCCGACCAAACGCCGACCAATCACCGACCAAACGCTTGACCACGCCAATCACAAATACGAGTGCAAGAACAAATTTATGCCATGTACCAGCGCAAACATAATTCCGGTCAAAGGTCCCTATCTCCACAATTAAGGGGCCCTAAGGCCCCTTAAACCACGTCTAATCCATAGAATTGAGCACGCGGACAATGCGTCCCAAAGCCTCCGCGACCGCATGGGCGCGAACGCACGACCGATCGCCCTCGTAATGACAGCGCGCAGACTCAACAACCGGCGCTCCCCCATCGGCCGCGCGATACGCCCAGCCAATATAGAACGTACCGGCGGGGTCTTGCTCGGTGCCACCACCGGGCCCAGCGTAGCCCGTTGCGCTTACGGCTATATCGCTCTGATAGAGGTCCAGCGAGCCCGCGGCCATCTCACGCGCCGTCTGATGCGACACAGCGCTAAACCGATCGAGCGTTTCCTGTTCGACGCCGAGCACGCGATGTTTGATCTCATCGCAGTAGGTCACCGCACCGCCACGAAGCACCGCCGAGGCACCCGGGATATCGGCAATCGTCGAGGCGATCAGGCCCGCCGTCAACGACTCCGCCGTCGACACCGTCACACCACGGGCACTCGCGCGCTCGACAATATCACGCGCCAGCTCCTCGTTGTTTGCGGCAATCTGCAAAAAAGACTCCGTCATACCCACCAGGACCTAGACCGAAAAGACGATCTTGCGGCAGTTCCAGAAGTACTGAGCGCCCGAGATAACGGTCAAAATCACGGCGATGACGTACAGGAAGCGCGACACCGAATAGACACCGAGCAGCAGCGACGCCGGTCCCAGCTGAAGGCCGGCCATAGCAAAGACGCACAGATAGCCGCAGATGGAAACCATCGTAGTCGCCGTCTTGTACTTGCCGAGCTTATCGGCGGCAACGACCACACCGGCAGCACTTGCGACCATGCGAAGGGCGCTCACCAACAGCTCACGGAACAGGATGATGAACACGGACCACACGGTCACCGCGCCAAAATCCAGGAACAGCAGCAGAGCCGAGAACACGAGCAGCTTGTCGGCGATGGGGTCCAAGAACTTGCCGAAATCGGTAATCTCGTTGCGCGAGCGCGCCAGATAGCCGTCGACCTTATCGGTGCACGACAGAATCACATACAAAATGAAGGCGGCAGCCGCAAGCGGACCGTCGAAGGTGCTCCAGTCCGTACCGGCAACGCTCGCGTGAGACAGCGCCGAAACGATCATGAACACCGGGATAAAGACGATGCGAACGCACGTCACGATGTTGGCGGGCGTCCAAACACTCGTCAGTTCCTTATTACTCTCGTTTGCCACGACGCTCTCCTACTCCACAACATGACCGATAAGCTCATAGCAGAAGCTATCGGTAAACTCGACAGTCAGAATATCGCCCACGGACGCCTCGCTGGCGTCCAGATGCACCGCGCCATCGGAATCGGGTGCTTGGAACCAGGCATGGCCGATCAGCTCGGCGCCGTCCTCGGTCTCCTCGATACCATCGACGATCACCTGGGCGCGCTCGCCCACATGGGCTGCCGTGGCGGCAAAACCGAGCGACTCGGCCAGATCCATGGCCTCCTGGGCGCGCTCGAGCTTAACCTCCTCATCGACCTGGCCCTCCATCTTGGCGGCCAGGCTGCCTTCCTCGCGCGAGTAGGCAAAGACGCTCGTGTAGTCAAAGCCGACGGTGTCCATAAAGTCGATAAGATCGCGGAACTCGTCGTCGGTTTCGGTCGGGAAGCCGACCATGGCCGTAGAGCGAATCACGATGCCGGGGATGCGCTCGCGAAGGTCACGGAACAGATCCTCGAGCTCCTGGCGCGAGCCTGAGCGACGCATGGCCTTGAGGATGCGCGCGTCGCAGTGCTGCACGGGGATATCGATATAAGGCAGCACCTCGGGCGTATCGCGAATCGTCTCAATAAGCTCGTCGGTCATGCCCTCGGGCTGCAGATAGAGCACGCGGACCCAGACATTGTGCGGGCGCACGGCCTCGGCGACGGCGCGCAGCAGCTGCGCCAGATTGCGCGGCGAGCCCTCGGCGACGTCCTCATCGGCAAAGTCGGTGCCCCAAATGCCCGTGTCCTGGCCGATCAGCACGATCTCGCGCACACCGCCGGCAACCAGGTCGCGCACCTCGGAGATAATGCTCTCGGCATTGCGCGAATGATAGCGACCGCGAATGTAGGGGATCATGCAGAAGCTGCAAAAACGATTACAGCCATCGGAGATCTTGACGTAGGCAACGGCGCCCTCGACGGTACGCTTGACCTGCGGGATATAGGCAGCGACCTCACGTTCGAAACCCAGCACGCCATCGATGACCGCCACGATGCCGTCCTCCTCGTCGGCCTTCACAAAGGCAGCGACCTCAGGCAGCTCGTCAGGCAGGTCATCGCCATAGCGCGACGGCACACAGCCGCACATGACGATGGGGCAGGCGCGAACGCCGTCCTGAACCTCATTGGCGAGCTCGAGCGTGGTCTCGATGCTCTCGGACGTTGCGGAGGCGAGGAACGAGCATGTATTGACGATGGCGATATCGGCATCCTGCGGGTCGAATGCCTCCTCGTAGCCCGCAGCGGTCAAAAGAGAACGCATGCGGTCGGTGTCAACCTCGTTCTTAGCGCACCCGAGGGTGATGTAGAGCACGGAGCCCAAAGGTGTATCCATGTTGGAGAGCGGTCCTTTCGAATATTATTAGCGGTAGTTGGTGAACTGCAGCGGCTGGCCGTAGTCTTGGTCGCGCAGGAACTGGATCACCGTCTGAAGCGCATCCTTAGAGGCCGAGGTAACGCGCAGTTTATCGGCCTCGATGGTCACCTTGACCTTGAGCTTTTGATCCTTGATGTCCTTATTGATCTTCTTGGCGGTCGCCTGGTCAATGCCCTCGACGATATGGCCGAGCACGCGCACGGTACCGCCCGAAGCCGCCTGCGGCGCGTCCCAAGAGACAGCCTTAAGATCGATGCCGCGCTTGATGAGCTTAGAGCTCAGCACGTCAATGATCTGCTTGGAGACAAAATCGGCCGGGGCATTGATCGTAAAGAGCTTGTCGCCCTTCGAAAGCTCGATGGTGGCGCCGGAGTCCTTGAGGTCATAGCGCTGAGAGATCTCGCGGGTGGTCTGCTGGAAGGCGTTATCGACCTCCTGCATATTGACCTCGGACACAACGTCGAAGCTGGAATCTTTAGCCATGGTTCTTCCTTTCGGTACGGGGAGCCTTAGTAGCTGTCGTACGAATAGTCATCTGAATCGTTTGCAGTCTGGCCGTCGGATGCCGTGTCGGTACCGTCGGTAGACTGAGGGTCGGTGCCGTCGGTAGACTGGGCGTCGGTGCCGTCGGCAGCATCGGTGCCGTCGGTACTCTCGCCATCCTCGGACTCTGCGGTCTCCTTCTTGGGAACGGTAATGGTCACGCGCGCCACACCCGATGTCTTGGTGTCGTAGCGAACCTTTTCACCGTTCTTGGTAACCGTAACATCGGAGGGCTTGGACGTGGTGATCTCGATCGAGGACTCGGGCGTGTACTCCTGCTCAAAGGGACCGGTTGCCTGGGCGCCGAAGACCGATTTACCGTCGACCTTGACCTCGATCCAGGCGGTCTTGCCCTTGGCAACGGAGACCTTGACCTTGATGACCTCGTCCTCTTTCTTTTTCGCGTTCGCCTTGGCGGCATCGGAATCGGCAGAATCCGTCGCCTCGTCGGTGCCTTCATCCTCGTCAACAGATTCGGTCTTCTTGGAAGACTTCTTGGTCGTCGTCTTGGTGGCCGCGGGCGCCTCAGGCGTCGACTCGGGTGCAGAAGAGCCGCAGCCACGCAGGAGAACCACGATGAGCAAAATCAGCAGCAGCGCAACGGCACCGATGCCGGCGTAAACGATACGCGGATCGAGTCCGTTGTTCTGGGAGACGCGCCCGCCGCTGCGTGCGCGACTGGAGCCGCCACGCCCATTCCCCTGCGGCATACGGCCGCGACCGCTATCGGGACGACCACGATAGCCGCCTTGGCTCTGCGAGCCGCGCTGGCCAGAACGCGGCGCAAGCTCGCCACGGTTCTGATAGCCACGCTGGCCAGAGCGAGGCGCCGAAGAGCGCTGCCCGTAAGGCTGCGATTGCGAACGGAGGCGCGGCGTCACCTGCGTGGTATCGGCGTCGGCGTAACCACCGTGGGAACGCCCGGCAGAAACTCCGCGATAACCACGACCGGAGTAGCCACCGTCGCCGTAACCGGCGCGGGGATCGCGACTCAACCCGCGAGCGGCGGGAAGCGCACGGTCATCAGGCATGGGCGTACTGCGAAAGCGATCTCGCTGAGAACGAATCTCCTCGCTGGAGCCCGTCTCGGTGATATAGCCCGCCTGCGGAGGGCGCTGGCCGTACCGCGTCGAGCGACCACCCTGAACCATCAGAAAGCGTCCGTTATCGACCGACGAACGCGAGTTAACGTAGCCGGCAGCATCCTGAAAACGACCGCCCTGCTGCGAGGTCTCGCGTTCATATGCCATGAGGTCATCAAAATAAGCGTTGACGACCTCGCGCGGGTTAAGCCCCAAAAAGCGAGCATAGCTCGAAATCATGCCCTGCGCATAGCCGCGCGGGGGCATCGATGCAAAGTTACCGGTCTCGAAAAACTCGATGATCTGCGGCCTGATTTTGATGGTGTTGGCGACCTGCTGGATGGAAAGGCCCATCCGGCGACGCTGCTCGAGCAGCATGTCACCAAAGCGTGCAGCCATCAGAATCCTCCAAACTCACGATCTTCACGTGCCATCTCGGCGTCGACAGACTCCAACGCGGCGAGCCCCTCCTCGTCCAGCAGGACCTCGCGCGGCTTGGAACCATCGGGCGGACCGACGACACCCTTTTCTTCCAGCATGTCCATAATACGCCCGGCGCGCGCATAGCCAACCTTGAGGCGGCGTTGCAGGCCAGATGTGGAGCCCAGCTGCGATTCCACCACAATATGGGCGGCTTCCCAGATAAGCGGGTCATCATCTTGCGGCTCGGCAACGCCCGTGCGGACAATGCCGCCACCAGCCATGGACATGGAAGCGGGCGCCACGGCAGACAGAATCTCCTCGTGGTAGTCGGGCTCGCTTTGCGATTTAACAAACTCAACGATCTCGTTGATTTCATCGTCCGAGACAAAACAGCCCTGGATACGGCGGGGCTTGCCCCAGTCGACCTTGGAGAACAGCATGTCGCCCAAACCAGTGAGCTTTTCGGCGCCCATCTGGTCGATAATGACGCGGGAATCGATGCCCGTAGCCACGTTAAAGGCAATACGGTTGGTGATGTTGGCCTTGATAAGGCCCGTCACCACGTTGGAGCTGGGGCGCTGCGTAGCCACGATAAGGTGAATACCGGCGGCACGGCCCAGCTGGGCGATACGGACGATCGAGGCCTCGACATCCTTGCCGGCGACCATCATCAGGTCCGAAAGCTCGTCGATGATGATGACCAGATAGGGCATCTTTTGCGGCGGGTTATCGTAATGCTCAAACTCGCCGGCGGCCTGCTTTTCGTTATAGGTCGAGATCTTGCGCACGTTGAGACGCTCGAAGACCTTCAGGCGACGCTCCATCTCGGACACGGCCCACTGAAGTGCACTGGCAGCCTGCTTGGGCTCGGTCACCACAGGCACATAGAGATGCGGCAGGCCGTTATAGCCCGCAAGCTCGACGCGCTTGGGGTCGACCATGATCAGGCGAACGTCCTCGGGAAGAGCGCGCATGAGCAGGGTCGTGATGATGGAGTTGATCATGACCGACTTACCGGAACCGGTAGTACCGGCAATAAGCAGGTGGGGCATCTTGGCGAGGTCTGCGACAACTGGCGTGCCCTCGGCATCGCGTCCGATGGCAAGCTCGAGCGGACCGCCCTTCACATAGGGAAGCACGTCGCCCAGATTGACGTTCTGACGCTTACGATTGGGAATCTCGATACCAACGAGCGAGGTGCCGGGAATCGGCGCAAAGATGCGCACCGACTGGGCGGCAAGCGAAAGCGCGATATCGTCCTCGAGGCTCGAGATCTTGCTCACGCGCTCGCCCTCACCGGGCTGCAGCTTAAAGGTCGTGACCGTGGGGCCGGCAATCCAGCCGACGACGCGGGCGCTACGGCCAAACTCAAGCAAGGTGGACTGCAGCGACTCGGCTGTCTGTTCCAGCTCCTTGTCAGAAGACGCAGAGGAAGCCGACTGCGGGTTGGCGTGCAGGATTTCAAGCGGCGGGAGCTTGAGGCCGTCCTCTTGTTCGCCCTCGGCATCGGCATTGGTACCGTCCGCTCCCCCATCGCCGGCTGCAACAGAAGCAGCGGAAGCCGTGGGGGCGGAGGCATCGGAAACCTTGGGATGCTTTAGGAAGTCAGGGATCTGCGGAGCTGCCGAAACGGGATTCACGGCAAATGGCGGCTCTGACTCGTCAGCCTTGTCCGGGTCGTCTTCCATCGAAAACTGTCCGGTGACCTGTCCTGCGTTGGCGCGGCGACGCGGCAGCAAGGTGGTCTTGGCGGTCTCGAGCGGAGTCTCGTCGTCCTCGTCATCGCCCTCAGTGAGTTCGATTTCGCTATCGGACCAAGACGGGTCGGGCTCGCTCGTGTTAAGTTTGGGCGCGGCCTTGCCCTTCTTGGCATGGCGACGCGGCAGCAGCGTGGTCTTAGCGCGCTCGGCCTCCACGGCCTCGGACACGTCGACAAACGGGTCATCGTCCTCGTCGTCATCTAAAACAGGATCAACATCGCCACCCATGACCGTGGTCACGGCGGCGTCAGTTCCCTTCTGACGCAGAATGCTCAGATGCGGACGGGCGACGCCGGGAACCGACAGGGCCTCTTCATCGCCCCACGGGCTCGCATTAACATCGGCACGACGACGTTCGGCAAAATCGGCAGCACGATCGCGTGCGGAGCGCAAAACGCCGCCCACCGAGAAGCCGATAATGACCAGGCCAACGACGACAAGTCCCAGCAAAACAACCATGGCGATAGGTTTACCCAGGGCGTTTTGCAAGGCACTTGCGATAAAGGCGCCAATGTAGCCACCCGACGCGGAAAGGTTCTGCGGCGTAAACATAAGGTCGCACGAGCCGGTCGTACCCGGCACCATCAGCGACAGGATGGAAACAATGGCCACAAAGACCACGGCACCGCCCGCAACCGAGCGAATGTTGAGCGGCGAGTCCTCACCCAAAAAGAGCGTGGCGGCAAACAGCAAGATGACGATCGGCAGCACGTAGGCGCCCAGGCCAAAGCCAAGATGGTAGAAACCGGCAACCGCAGCTGTCACGGGTGCCGTTGCCGGGGAAATCACGGCAATGAAGGACGCAATCGCCAAAACGGCAATGACCACGCCGGCGATATCGCGATTGGCCGAAGGCTCGACCAGGGGTTCGAACTCATCGAACTCGGACTCGTGGCCCTTATTGGCACGCAGATGGGAACCGGCACCCTTAGCAGATGCCGGTTGGTTGTTGGCTTTGTTGCCTTTGGCGTTTTGTGCAGATCCGCGCGCCAAACTAAACCTCCATGACGACTGGGATGATCATCGGACGGGTGCGCGTGCGGCTCCAGATAAAGTTGGAGAGCGAATCGCGCACGGCCTTGCGAATGGCATCGGAGCCGCTACTGGTAAAGCTAAACTTGCCCTTCTCAATCGTCTTCATGATGGCTGCGGAGGCATCCTCGGAGAACTGGTCGTCGATGGCAAACGACACGCCGCGGCCCGAGAACTCGATAGCCTCGATCTTCTTGTGCTTGAGCGAGACGATGGCAACAGCCGTGACCATACCGTCGTTGGCGAGCTTTTGGCGATCGCGAAGGACGATGGGGTCGGTGTCGCCGATGCGCAGACCGTCGACGTAGACGACGCCGGACTCGACGGGCGTGCCGCGCTTGACGATACCGCCACGCATCTCGAGCGTGTCGCCGTTATCGAGGATAAAGATGTGATCATCCTTGATGCCCATCTTACGGGCGAGCTGGGCATGGGCGCGCAGGTGCACGGCCTCGCCGTGAACCGGCATAAAGTAGGTGGGCTTGGCCATGGCCATCAGGAGCTTGAGCTCCTCCTGGCTGCCGTGACCCGAGACATGAACGAGGGCACGGGACTTATCCCAGACGTCGCAGCCAAGCTTGGCCAGGCTGTTGACGACCTGCTGGACGGCCTTCTCGTTGCCGGGAACGGGAGTTGCCGAGAGGATGACGGTATCGCCCTCGTGGATGGAGAGCGTCTTGTGCTCGCCGTTGGCCATGCGGGACAGGGCCGACAGCGGCTCGCCCTGCGAACCGGTGCACATGACGACGATCTTATCGTCAGGCAGGTTATCAATGTCGAAGGCATCGATGATATCGGCATCGTCGATGTTGAGATAGCCAAGCTCACGCGCCACGCGGGTGTTGGTGAGCATGGAACGTCCGGTCACGACGACCTTGCGGCCACACTTGCGGGCGGCATCGCAGATCTGCTGCAGGCGATGGATGTGGCTCGAGAACGACGCGACGAACACGCGGCCCGGAGCGTTCTTGATGGCGTGCAGCAGGTTGGGACCGACCTCGGCCTCGGACTTGGTAAAGCCCGGAACCGTGGCGTTGGTGGAGTCGGAAAGCAGCAGGTCGATGCCCTGCTTGGCAAAGCGGCTGATGGCGGCATAGTCGGGCGTGACGCCGTCGATAGGCGTCTGGTCGAGCTTAAAGTCGCCCGTGTGCATAACGGTGCCCTGGTTGGTGCGAATAAACACGCCCAAAGCACCCGGAATGGAGTGCGTCATGGAGAAGAAGTCGAGCGAGATGCCACCGAGATTGACGTGGCTTCCGCCCTTGACCTCGCGGAACTTGGGTGCGCGGATGCGGAACTCGGAGAGCTTACCCTCGATAAAACCGAGCGTCAGCTTGCTCGAGAAGATGGGCACCTTGTTGTTGAGGTCCTGCAGCAGGTACGGAAGCGAACCGGTGTGGTCCTCGTGGCCGTGGGTGACGACGATGCCGCGGAGCTTCTCCTCGTTCTCCAGGACATAGGTGTAGTCGGGAAGTACCAAGTCGATACCGGGCTGGGAGTCGTCGGGGAACATGAGACCGGCGTCGACGAGCACCATGTCGTCGCCGCACTCGAAGACCGTCATGTTCTTGCCGATGCCGTCAAGGCCGCCGAGCGGAATGATCTTCAAGGGAGATGATTTTTTAGCTGCCATAGGTGAGTGTGGTTTCCTTTCTTCGAAACGGGTCTGAAACAACCGACGGGGCGCTTCTGGCAAACCGACCGCCGGGAACGTACAACAATGCATCGCAGATTCGATGCAATAACCACAGTATGATACCCATTTGCACAACAACAGACCACCCATGCATCAAAGCCCCATCTGAACCGGTCTATCCCGCCGGTTTCCCGTGGGGCGGGCACTGATGAAGTTTCCTGCTCTACAGTCCTGCTCACGACGGAGGCCACATTAAGTGGCCTCCTGTTCGTGCGGAACTCGCGATAAACTTCATCAGTGCCCGCCCCACGGGAAACCTACCAATAAGGGACAGGTTTATTTTGGGAGGTTATATCTGGGGAAATACTGCTACGTCTATCTACTGATCTGAAATCTGACTACTGGATAGACTGTCTAACTCAATAGCGAGCGGCACTAACCAGCCCTTTTGCTTGCGCCCGGGAGGGACGCATATGAAGTTTATCGCGAGTTCCGCACGCAAAGGAAAGCACTTAATGTGCTTTCCGTCTT
>CALJPV010000052.1:0-81671 GCA_937980385.1 uncultured Collinsella sp.
GGTCAGCGCCCTTTCGTTTCACGTCACCTTGTCTCAAATGCGGCCCGCTCGCTGTGGTTGCCAAAACATCGGCGCTCCCGTTGTTGGCACTTTGGGACACTCCTTGTATTGGTGCTCAGCGGCGGCCCCCCCATTGCGCCAAGCGGCGTGTGCCGTTAAGCGGGGAGGCGTATTGCTGACCCATCGTTTGGGCATACAATGGCTATTGGTTTGCTGCGGTGAAGGCATGTCCGCTCCGCAGCTTTTTTCTACGGTTAAAGGAGTATGTATGTCCGTTGAGGTCATGAGGTCTGTGATCGAGGCCGCCGAGGGTCGCGTGCCCGTTGACACGCTGTTTGCCAACGCACAGATTGTCGATGTGTACGGTCAGCGCGTGGCGCCCGGTAGCGTTGCCGTCAAGGATGGCGTGATCGTCGGTGTGCTCTACGATGGTCGCGACGATGCCGCCGGCACCTACGAGGCGACCGAGGTCATCGATTGCCAGGGCCGCTATCTTGCCCCCGGTTTTATTGACGGACACTTGCATATCGAGTCTTCGAACATCCGCCCTGCCGAGTATGCGCGCATGGCGGCGACGCGCGGTACCACCACCGCTATTGCCGACAGCCACGAGATCGCTAATGTTTCTGGCTTGGACGGCCTGCGCTTTATGATCGAGGACGGTCGTCGCGCTCCTATTTCCATCAAGTACATGATGCCTTCGTGCGTGCCCGCGCTGCCCGACGAGCAGGCCGGTGCCGTCATCACCGCTGCTGATATGCAGGCGTTTTTTGCCGAGCATCCGGGCGATGTCTTTGGTCTGGGCGAAATGATGAACCTGCCGGGCGTCTTTATGGCCGATCCCGAGACCTGCGCTCGTATCGACGCTGCCAACCAGACGCCGTCCAAACAGGTTGACGGTCACGCCCCGCTCGTTGCCGGCAAGGACCTCAACGCCTATGCCGCAGCAGGTATTATCGCTGACCATGAGTCGACGATTCCCGAGGAGGCGCTCGACAAGCTGTCTCGCGGCATGTACGTGATGCTGCGCGAGGGTACGTGCAGCCATGACCTGGCCAACCTGTCGCCGATGCTGCTGGAAAACCCCGCCCGTGCCCGCCGCTGCTGCTTTGCGACCGACGACCGCGCCCCTTCCGACGCGCTTTCGACCGGCATGATCGACAATGCCTGCCGCGTGGCTATCGAGGCCGGCATCGACCCGGTGGTCGCCATCTCCATGGCGTCCCTTTCCACGGCTGAAGCATTTGGCCTGGATCACGGCTGCCGCGACCCGCACGAGCTCCGCGGCGCCATCGCCCCGGGCAAGCGTGCCGACCTGCTGGTGCTCAATGACCTGACGTTTGCCACGGCTCCGCATCGCGTATATGCCGCCGGTGCCCTGGTGGCGCAGGACGGTACCTTTGTGGGCGAGATTGCACCCGAGATGGCCGAGGTTGCGGCCCTTGCCGACGAGCTGCGCGCCTCCGTTAAGCTGCCGAAGCTTTCGCTCGACGTGTTCGACTATGCCTTTAAGCCGGGCGAGGCCGTGATCGACGTGGTGCCGGGTAAGGCCATCACGGGTATGGTTCGCCCCGAGAGTGCCGAGGGCCTGCGCCGCATTATGCTGATCGAGCGCCATGGCCGCGGCGTGTCGCTGCAGGCCGAGGGCGCCGACGGTGATGGTCCTGCGGGCCTGGGTCTTGTCGGCAAGCATATCGGTCGCGGCTGGGTGCGTGGCTTCACCATCACAGGCGGTGCCATCGCCTCGACGATCGGTCACGACTCGCACAACGTATGCGTGGTGGGCGACAATGCCGCCGATATGATGGCTGCCGTCGAGGCCGTGGGCCAGGGCGGTCACGTACTGGTGCGCAACGGCGAGGTCGTGGCGCGCATCCCGCTGGCGCTCGGCGGCCTGATGAGCGAAGGCACGGCCGAGGATGTCGCCGCGCAGCACGACGACTTTATGGTCAAGGCGCGCGCCATGGGCATCGAGCCGCCGCTCGACCCCATCATGGGCATCATCTTCCTGCCCCTGCCGGTTATCCCGACGCTCCGCATCCGCCCCGAGGGCATGTTCGACGTCACAACCTTCACCTACGCCGACTAGTCATCGGGGACGTTCTTAAACGTCTAGTCGCCTGCGACACTCTTTGACGTGTTGCCTGGCGCTGCGACCGTGGGACCTCTGACGCGCGTGAGCTATTTGCTAGGTCCTTGTAACGTTTGCGCCCGCGGAGTCTTACCTGAGCTCCCTTTGGGTACGTTGGAATTGGATACACGTTCGATTCCAACAAGCCCGAAGGGAGCTTTTCCATGTTTAAACTGATTGCATCCGATATGGACGGCACGTTGCTTGACGAAAACAGCCAGGTGCCTCCCGAGACCTACGAACTGATTCTGGCGCTACACGAGCATGGCGTGCATTTTGCCGCATCGTCAGGTCGCCGCTACGATCGCCTGTGCGAGTTCTTTGCGCCCGTTCGCGACAAGATGGACTTTGTCGCCGCTAACGGTGCCCAAGTCTACGCCGACGGCAAAATGGTAGACCGTGAGGTGTATTCGCACCTGGCGATTCGAAAGCTCGCCCAAGCAGTCGCGACGTTTCCCAATCTGCATCTTGCGCTCTTTGACCGAACCAAGTCCTTCCTGCTCGATGACGAGTGCAAGTTCGTGCGTGAGGTCGATAAGGACCTTCCCAATGCCGAGCGTATTTGGGAGCTGCCCGATCCCAGCGTAAATATCATCAAGGCGAGTATCTTTTGCGATGACGGTGTCGTTATGGACAGCGCCTACGTGCTACAGCGCGAACTTGGTCAGCTCTTTACTTTTGCGCCTTCGGGCAACGCGTGGATCGATGCTATGCAGCCCGGTGTGTCGAAGGCCTCGGGCATCGCGCAGCTCGCGGAACACTACGGCATTGGACGCGACGAGGTCATGGCGTTTGGCGACTCGATGAACGACTACGAGATCATTCGCTTTGTCGGCACGGGCTGCGCGATGGAAAACGCGCGCCCCGCGCTCAAAGCGGTTGCCGATCGCGTCGTAGGCTGCAACCGCGACCACGCCGTTCAGCAGGAGCTCCGTCGCGTGCTGGAGAGTCTCGCCTAATTCGGCAGATGGAGACGTTCCTTTTCTGCCGGCAGTGGGGGACAGTCCTTGCATCTATTTTGCGAAGAGTGTCCCCAACGACTAGTCATTTAAGAACGTCCCCAGTGACTGGTCAATGACTAGGCGAGGGCGGCCATGATGGTGCGGGCGACGCCGTCGTGGTCGTTGTCGTATTCGGTGATGGCGTCGGCGGCCTCGCGGTCCTCGGGCTCGGCGTTGATCATGGCCATGCCGTGGCCCGCTGCCTGCAGCATGGGGATGTCGTTGATGTTGTCGCCGAACGCCCAGGCGTCGGCGAGACGCTCGCCCAGGTGCTTGCATAGCCACGTGAGGGCCGTTCCCTTGGTGGCGCCCTCGCCCATGACCTCGATATTCATGGCGTACGAACGCGTGACCTCAATGCCTCCGAGCGTGTCGAGCTCCGCCGCGATGGCATCGCGATCGGTCGGGTCGTGCCAGTACATGGCGATGCGCTCGAGCGTCTCGACCTCGTCGATCTTGCTGTCGATATCCATGTCGATCGGTGTTCGTGTGCGCTTGAGCGAAGCCGCGATGTGGGGGTCGCCGCCGCAGAACTCATCCAGGCGCGTGTAGAGCGAGCGGGGGAGGAAGCACTGCCCGTCCGCGAAGATATCGAAGGTCACATCGTGGTCGGCGGCGATGCGATGGATGCGATGGGCGATGCCGCAATCGAGCGGACGGCTCAAGATGCACGTGGCGCGCGAAGCGTCGGTGGGCACATCCTCGTCGAGCTGCCAGACGCTGGCGCCATTGGCGCAGACGGCATAGTGCACGGCGGGATGGGCGAGGATGGGCTCAAAGATGCCCGACAGCGGACGTCCCGTGCAGGGCACAAATTCAATCCCGCGTCGAGCGAGCTCGTCGAGCATCGCCCAGGTGGCATCGCTCATCTGCT
Organism: uncultured Collinsella sp.; assembly: GCA_937980385.1. Lineage (GTDB taxonomy): Bacteria > Actinomycetota > Coriobacteriia > Coriobacteriales > Coriobacteriaceae > Collinsella. The sequence continues at coordinate 4,007 of CALJPV010000052.1, forward strand.
TATCGCTCGTCAACAGCGTTCCATCCATATCGGAAAACACAATCATTTGATGCAGCCCTTTCTGCTGGCATAAAAAGCGTGGCCGAGGGCGGTGATGCCCTGGCCACGCTCGGGTTCTATAACGGTCCGCGTCCTAGCGGTCGGCGAGCGGCTTGTATTCCAGCGGCTCGATCACCGGACGATAGGCCGGGCGGATGATGCGATGCGCGCAGAAGAGCTCTTCCATGCGGTGCGCCGACCAGCCGGCCATGCGGGCGACGGCGAAAAGCGGCGTAAAGAGCGTCTCGGGCACGCCGAGCATCTTGTAGATAAAGCCCGTGTACAGGTCGATGTTGGCGCAGATGGGCTTGGTCATGCCGTGGTCGCGCATCACCTGCGGTGCCAGGCGCTCGATGCGCTCGATCAGAGCGAATTCCTCGCCCAGATCTTTCTTGGCAGCGAGCGAACGTGCGTAGCGGCGGCAGACCTCGGCGCGCGGGTCGCTCAGCGTGTAGACGGCGTGCCCCATGCCGTAGATGAGGCCCGTGCCGTCGAAGGCCTGCTTGTCGAGAATCTTGCCCAGGTAGGCTGCGACCTCGTCCTCGTCCTCCCAATTGGAGACATGCGCGCGGATGTCCTCGTGCATGGACACGACCTTGGCGTTGGCGCCGCCGTGGCGCGGGCCCTTGAGCGAGCCGATAGCCGCGGCGTAGGCGGAATACGGGTCGGTGGCCGAGGAGGACAGCACACGGCAGGCAAACGTTGAGTTGTTGCCGCCGCCGTGCTCGGCATGCAGCATGAGCATCACGTCGAGCAGCATGGCTTCGTCGCGGGTGAATGCCAGGCCGCCGCGCAACACCTGCAGGATGGTCTCGGCGGTGGAGAGGCCGGGTGTGGGGTGCGGTACATGAACCTCGGAGCCGCGGCGCTTGGCGACCGAGGCCATATGCGCGAAGGCGGCGATGCGGGGGAGACGGGCGAGCATGGAGATGGCGACGTCGATTTCGTGCTCGGGTGTAATGGCGTCGGGCTCGGCGTCGAAGGCGTAGAGCAGCAGCACGGCGCGCTGAAGCACATTCATGATGCTCGACGACACCGTGGTCATGGGGAACTCGCGGACGTATTCGTCGCTCAGGTGCCTAAAAGCACCCAAACGTTCGCAAAAACCGTCAAGCTCTTCCTTGGTGGGCAGAGAGCCCGTAATGAGCAGATAGGCGACCTCTTCGTAGCCGTAGCGATTCTCGGCCTGGGCGTTGTTGACCAGATCCTCGATGCTGTAGCCACGAAGCGTGAGTTTGCCCTGATCGGGCACGACCTTACCATCGACCTTGTTGTAGCCATGCACATCCGAGATGCGAGTGAGGCCCGCGACCACGCCCGAGCCGTCGGCATTGCGCAGGCCGCGCTTGACATTGTGCTCGACAAACAGGTCCTCGTCATAAGGGTCGGTCGGCAGGCCGTGGTAGAGGTTTTCGCTTTCGGGCGAAATCTGACGGCTTGCCTCGTAATCCAGAACCAGGCGGCTCAGGTGATCGTCGAAGCGGTAGTAGATTTTCTTGGCGTCGTAGGCCATGCGCGCTCCTCTCCGGTCCGCTTTGGGGCGGCGCGCTTGGACGATATGACGTCAAGCTGCCCCGAGCGGCTTGTTCGCTACAGGCGGTACATAAAGTTAAAGACGTCCTCGCGCTGAATGGACACGTTGACGCCCGAAAGCTCGCCTGCCTCGGCCAGCGCCTTCTGCAGCTCGGCGAAGTCGAGCTTGGACTCGGCGGTGTCGGCCAGCATGGTCATGGTGAAGATGTCCTCGATAATGGACTGCGTAATGTCGCGGATGTCGACGTTGGCCTCGCCCAGAACACGGGTGACGCCGGCGACAATGCCGGGGCGGTTCTTGCCAAGGACGGTGATGACGATGCGGGAGGACGAGATCTCGGCCATGGGAAACCCTTTCGCGTGGTTGCGGCGCGCGGGGGCGCTCCGCTACGGTACAGTGTTCATCATTGTACCTGTCTGGCGCCAAAAGGGGCACCTTTGCTGCGGCGTTACACGTCTGCAACATGGGAGAAGGGGCAAAGGCGCCCGTTTGCCGCGATTCGTCGTGTCGTCTGCTGTGTCTTGGGCGCGATGCACAGTGCAAAGACCGTGAACCTTTTGTGGGACACGCGGCGCCGTGGTACCATAGCCGAGTTTGTTGTCTTGGTCGGAAACCAAGACGCCTTATGCGCTGATCGGTAACCAGCGCCTGACCAATAAGGAGTCCTACCATGAAGCAGGGTATCCATCCCCAGTATGTCGAGTGCACGGTGACGTGCTCCTGCGGCAACACCTTCAAGACGCACGCTACCGTGTCCGAGATGAAGGTTGAGCTTTGCAACGAGTGCCACCCGTTCTACACCGGCCAGCAGAAGTTCGTCGACACCGGTGGACGCGTCCAGCGCTTCGCCGACAAGTTCGGTGGCGCCGCTGCCGCCCAGCTCAAGAAGGCCGAGGAGGCCAAGGCTGCCAAGGCTGCCAAGGCTGCTGAGGCCGAGGCCGCTCGCAAGGCCGCCGCTGAGGCTAAGGCTGCCGAGAAGGCCAAGCGTGCTGCTAAGTTTGCCGAGGAGGCTGCCAAGCAGGCCGCCGAGGCTCCCGCAGAGGCTCCCGTCGAGGAGGCCGCTGCCGAGGCCGAGACCACCGAGGCTGCTGAGTAAATAGCTCGCCGAGGAATCGCTCGCATTCGTGGCTAAAGGGCCGCGTATCCATTTGGGTGCGCGGCCCTTTTCCTTTATTGGTGCAAGCTAACCCGTCCCCATTGCACCAGATTGGTGCGAAGGGGACGGGTTCGTTTGCACCAAATGGCAGAGATACAGCGTTTTCCCAGATAAAAACTGCCAAAATAAACCAGTCCCCTTTTGGCAGGTTGGTCGTAGTTATTACGTGGCGGTCGAGGTCGACCGTATAGGCCGCGCCTTGTTTGGCTAAAGTACAATCATCTGTGTTTAACTCGCCCGCAGCTGCACGGCGTGGGCGATGGCCAAAAAGGAAAACCACATGGGATTCATGTCAAAGCTGCTGTCCTTTGGATCCGATAAGGACCTTAAGCGCTACTACAAGATCGTCGACAAGATCAATGGTCTTGAGCCCCAGTTTGAGAAGATGACCGAGGAGGAGCTCCGCGCCCAGACCGATAAGTTCCGCGAGCGCTACGCCAACGGCGAGTCGCTCGACGACATGCTCCCCGAGGCCTTTGCCACCGTGCGCGAAGCTTCCAAGCGCACCATGGGCATGCGTCACTTTGATGTACAGCTCATCGGCGCCATGGCGCTGCACGAGGGCCACATTGCCGAGATGAAGACCGGCGAAGGCAAGACCCTCGTCTCCACGCTGGCCGGCTATCTCAACGCTATCGCCGGTAAGGGCGTGCACGTCGTCACCGTCAACGACTACCTGGCCAAGCGCGACTCCGAGTGGATGGGTCGCATCTACAAGTATCTGGGCATGACCGTCGGTCTGCTGCAGAACAACATGCCGCTCGAGCTGAAGCGCCCAGCCTACCAGGCCGACGTCACGTACGGCACCAACTCCGAGTTCGGTTTCGATTATCTGCGCGACAACATGGTTACCCGCCCCGAGCAGCGTGTTCAGCGCGGCCACAGCTACGCCATCGTCGACGAGGTCGACTCCATCCTGATCGACGAGGCCAGAACGCCGCTCATCATCTCGGGCGCCGGCACCAAGTCCGCCAGCACTTACAAGGACTTCGCGCGCGCCGTGCGCGGCCTTGAGCGCGGTGAGGACGTCTCGCACGACATGCTCACCGCCACCGAGGACGTTGAGCCCACGGGCGACTTCGTCATGGACGAGGCCAAGCACACCATCGCCGCCACCGAGCGCGGTCTTAAGAAGATTGAGCGCCGCCTGGGTATCGATGACATCTATGCCGATCTTTCCGGCCAGCTGGTCAACCACCTGCAGCAGGCGCTGAAGGCCCAGTACATGTTCCACCGTGACAAGCAGTACGTGGTCACCAACGGCGAGGTCAAGATCGTCGACGAGTTCACCGGTCGTATCATGGAAGGCCGCCGCTATTCCGAGGGCCTGCACCAGGCCATCGAGGCCAAAGAGGGCGTGCTCGTGCGCGAGGAGAACCAGACCCTTGCCACCATCACCCTGCAGAACTACTTCCGCCTGTATGACAAGCTCTCCGGCATGACCGGTACGGCGCTCACCGAGGACGCCGAGTTCCGCGAGATCTACAAGCTGCCCGTCGAGGTCATTCCCCCCAACAAGCCCGTGCAGCGTGTTGACCACGAGGACCTGGTCTACCGCACCATCCAGGCCAAGTACAACGCCGTTGCCGACGACGTTGAGCGTCGTCACGCCAAGGGCCAGCCGGTCCTGGTGGGCACCGTATCCATCGAGAGCTCCGAGAAACTGTCCGCCGCCCTCACTAAGCGCGGTATCGCGCACGAGGTCCTCAACGCCAAGCACCACGAGCGTGAGGCCCATATCGTGGCCCAGGCTGGTCGCTATGGCGCCGTGACCATCGCTACCAACATGGCCGGCCGTGGTACCGACATCTTGCTGGGCGGCAACCCCGACGAGCTGGTGCGCGAGCGCCTGGAGTACGAGGGCCTGACCATGGAGGACGTGGCGCCCGAGCAGCTCGAGCAGTTTAACGCCGAGGCCAAGGAGACCTGCAAGGCCGAGCGCGAGCGTGTGCTTGCCGCCGGCGGCCTGACCGTTATCGGCACCGAGCGCCATGAGTCCCGCCGTATCGACAACCAGCTGCGTGGCCGTTCCGGCCGTCAGGGCGACCCGGGCGAGACCCAGTTCTACCTGTCGCTCGAGGATGACCTCATGCGCCTGTTCGGCGGCGACAGGATGGACCGCGTCTCCAAGATGATGGTCACGGCCGACATGGGCGACGACATGCCCATCCAGCACAAGTTCATTTCCAAGGCCGTCGAGAATGCCCAGCACAAGGTCGAGAGCATCAACTTCTCCATGCGTAAGAGCGTTCTTGAGTACGACGACGTCATGAACAAGCAGCGCCAGGTCATCTACGCCGAGCGCAACAAGATTCTGGACGGCAAGGACCTGACCGACCACATCACCGAGGTCATGCACGATACCGTGTACCGCTGTGTTCAGGAGTTCTGCACCAAGGACAGCCACGAGGGCGAGCGCGATCTTGAGGGTCTGCGCAAATGGGTCGTCGAGCTGACCGGGCATATCGATACCCCTCAGTTCCCCGACGAGGACTTTGAGGCCCTGGCCGCCGATGTCTTGGCCTATGTTGAGAAGTGCTACAACATGAAGGCCGAGCGTCTGGGCGAGGACCTGATGCGCGAGCTCAATACCCAGGTCATGCTGCGCGTCATCGATACGCGTTGGATGAACTACCTGCAGGAAATGGACTACCTCAAGACCGGTATCGGCCTGCGCGGCTTTGGCCAGCGCGACCCGCTGGTTGAGTACAAGACCGAGGCCTACGGCGCGTTCCAGATACTCGTCGATACCATGTACGAGGATTACCTGCGCACTGTTCTGCGCATTGAGCTCAAAGCTGCCCCGCAGGCTGTGGAGCACAAGGAGGACCCCGCTCTTAAGGGTGCGCGCTTCTCTGGTCCCGCCGAGGTCGATGGCGACAACAGCGATTCGGTACTGCGCAAGCAGGCTCAGGTGCAGGCCCGCACCGCCGTCCAGGGTGGTCCGGCTGCCGTTAACAACGGTGGCAAGGTGACGACCTACCGCAAGTCCGAGAGCGATGACCCCTATGTCAACGTGGGCCGCAACGACCTGTGCCCTTGCGGTAGCGGTAAGAAGTTTAAGTACTGCCACGGCAGGAATCGTTAATGGCCGAGACTCTAGAGGTAACTCCCGCCGAGTTGGACGCGTTTGCGGACCGACTCGGCGAGGTCGAGTCGTATCTCCATTTGGACGAGAAGCGCACCCGCGTGGCGGAGCTCGAGGCCAAAAGCGTCGCCCCAGGCTTTTGGGACGATGCCGATGCCGCTCGCGCCACGATGGAGGAGATTGCACGCGCCAAGGAGGACATCGCCGCCGTGGATACGGCGCGCGGTGAGCTTTCCGATGCTCGCGCCGCGCTGGAGCTTGCCGAGGAAATGGGCGATGACCCCGATGCCGCCGTGCTGCGTGAGGAGGCTGCCGCCACGGCGGAGCGCCTATCCCGCGCCATCGACGAGCTTGAGCTTGCGAGCTGGTTTACCGGCGAGTTCGATCACGGCGACGCGATTGTGACCATCAAGCCCGGACAGGGTGGTTTGGAGGCCCAGGACTGGACCTTCATGCTCTTTAAGATGTACATGAAGTACTGCCAGCGCCGCGGTTGGAAGGTCACCATCAACGATTGCCCCGCGGCCGAGGTTATCGGCATCGATCGCGCGACCTTTACCGTCGAAGGCAAGGATGCCTTTGGCATGCTTCGTGCCGAGGCCGGTGTTCACCGCCTGGTGCGCATTAGCCCCACCGACGACAAGAAGCGCCGCCAGACTACGTTTGCCGGCGTCGAGGTCATTCCGGTACTGCCCGACGATATCGATATCGAGATTAGTCCCGATGACATTCGCGTCGACGTGTACCATGCAAGCGGCCCGGGCGGCCAGGGTGTCAACACCACCGACTCCGCCGTGCGCGTGACGCATTTCCCCAGCGGTATCGTGGTCACGTGTCAAAACGAGCGCAGCCAGATTCAAAACAAGGCCGCGTGCATGCAGATCCTTAAGGCGCGCCTGTACGAGATTGAGCTCGAAAAGCGCGCCGAGGCCCTGGACGAGATTCGCGGACCCAAGACCACAATTGGTTTTGGCAACCAGATCCGCAGCTACGTGCTCTACCCGTACCAGATGGTTAAGGACCTGCGCACGGGCGTGGAGACCAGCAACGTCGAGGCAGTTCTTGACGACGGCGACCTGGATCCGTTTGTGATTGGCTACCACCGTTGGGCTACCGGAAACGCTGACGCGGAGACCCCGTCTGCCTAAACCGCTCGGTTTATGTGGAAATGGATTAAAACCCTCCGAGCAGGGCGGTTTTGTATCCAGAACGAACCCTGCACAGGGGTGGTTTTTGTTTGGCGAATCGGTAGAATCGAATACATGAAGAAGTTCAAAGCGCATCCGATGGGGTGCGCTTTTTTGAGGGAGGCAGCATGGCATATCGTCTGGACATCAAGCGCATTCTTTCGATGAACTTCTTTCACGATCTACCCCAGATCATGTTGGGGTGTGCCTTGGCCGCCATCGCGACCGACCTGTTTTTGATTCCCAACGGTCTTGCAGCCGGTGGCGTTACGGGCCTTGCGACGATTATCCAGGCAGTCGGCGCAGCGCGAGGCGTGTCGCTTCCTGTCGGTATCCAGACCATCGTGATGAATGCCTTGCTGCTGCTGATCGTTATGCGCGAGGGCGGCATGTTCTATGTAGTGCAGACGGCGACGGGCTTTGTGCTGCTGGGCTTCTTTACCGATCTGTTTGCCCCGTTTGTAGCGCCTCTGGCACATGCGGACCTGATGCTTCCCGCTATGTGGGGTGGCATTATCACGGGCATTGGTTACGGCATGGTGTTGCGCGCCGGCGCCAACACCGGCGGCTCGGACACGATTGGCCAAATCATCTCGCGTAACACCTCGCTGCCGGTGGGCTCGACCGTCATGGCAATCGACGTTGCCGTATGTGCGGCATCGGCTCCGGTCTTCTCGCTCGAAAATGCTCTGTACGCAGGACTTTCGATGGTGATTAGCGGCTATGTGATCGATGCCGTGGTCGATGGCGGCAATAAGCGTCGTATGGTACTCATCATCTCGGATAACTTTCCCGATATCGCGGCCGACATCATGTATGGTCTGGGCCGCGGCTGCACCAAATTAAAGGCGACCGGTATGTATTCGGGCGTCGAGAAGCCGGTGATCATGGTGATCGTTAGCCGTCGAGAGCTCAACACCCTCAAAACGATCGTGCGCGAGCGCGATCCTCACGCCATTGTGACGGTCGCCGACGTTACGGAAGCCTTCGGTGAGGGTTTCAAGGACATTAACGCGTAGGCTGAATTTCGGTTTGCGGACATGATCCGCAGTCCTGCCGTCCCCAAGGGATCAGGTGATCCGTAGGGGACGGCAGGATTGCGGATCATTTTTGTGCCGGGGCGAGAGGTGGCCACTGCATCCAAAAGACGTTCACATTGATAAACCGTTTCATCAGCGGTTCTGCCTGCTAAATTGTTCAAATAATGATAAAAACTCTGGTAAAGCCATCGGTTTCCAGCATAATGAATGACGTACGTGCATTGCGGCTGTGTTGGGATTACCTTCGGTGCCGTGCGCATCTTGTCTTAAGAGGATGAAAGGAAGGCACAATGAGCGACGAAGAGCTCAAAAAGGTTGCCAACGAGGTAAGGAAGGGCATCGTCACCGGCGTGCACGCTGCCAAGTCTGGCCATCCGGGCGGTTCGCTCGGCGCTGCCGACATCATGACCTATTTGTACTTTGAGGAAATGAACGTCGATCCGGCCGATCCCCGCAAGGCCGATCGCGACCGCTTTGTGCTCTCCAAGGGCCATTGCGCTCCGGGTCTGTACGCCGTGCTCGCCGAGCGCGGGTTCTTCCCCAAGGAGGACCTCGAGACGCTGCGCCATATCGGCAGCCACCTGCAGGGTCACCCCAACATGAACGACACCCCGGGCGTCGACATGTCTACCGGCTCGCTCGGCCAGGGCATCTCCGCCGCCGTGGGCATGGCCGTTGCCGCTAAGCACTGGGGCGATACTTACCGCACGTACGCCCTGTTGGGCGATGGCGAGAGCGAGGAAGGCCAGGTCTGGGAGGCCGCCATGTTTGCCGGCAACCAGCAGCTCGACAACCTCTGCGTGATCGTCGACCACAACGGTCTGCAGATCGATGGCCCCGTCGAGGAGGTCAACGACCCCATGCCGCTGGCAGACAAGTTCCGCGCCTTTAAGTTCCACGTGGTGGAGCTTGCCGACGGCAACGACTTCGATCAGATCCGCGCCGCCTTTGCCGAGGCCCGCGCCACCAAGGGTCAGCCGACCGCCATTATCGCCGAGACCACAAAGGGCAAGGGCGTCTCCTTTATGGAGAACCAGGTGGGTTGGCACGGTAAGGCCCCCAACGATGAACAGTTTGAGCAGGCCATGGCAGAGCTCACGGCCGCCGGAGAGGAGCTCTAGGATGGCAGATGTCAAGAAAATCGCCACGCGCGTAAGCTACGGTGAGGCCCTCGTCGAGCTCGCCAACGAGCACGATGACTTTGTGGTCCTCGACGCCGACCTGGCCGCCGCCACGCAGACCGGTAAGTTCAAGGCAGCCTGCCCCGACCGCTTCTTCGATGTGGGTATCGCCGAGAGCAACCTGATGGGTGTTGCCGCCGGTATCGCGACCACCGGCCGCGTTGCCTTCGCGAGCAGCTTTGCCATGTTTGCCGCCGGCCGCGCTTTTGAGCAGGTCCGTAACTCCATCGGCTACCCGCACCTCAACGTCAAGATCGGTGCCACGCACGCCGGTATTTCGGTGGGCGAGGATGGTGCCACGCATCAGTGCTGCGAGGATATCGCCCTTATGCGCGTCATTCCCGGCATGACCGTCATCGTTCCCGCTGACGACGTCGAGGCCCGCGCCGTGACGCGCGCCGCCTACGAGTGCGACGGACCCGTGTACATGCGCTTTGCCCGTCTGGCCTCGCCGGTCATCAACGACCCCGAGACCTACAAGTTTGAACTGGGCCGCGGCATCGTCATGCGCGAGGGCGCCGACGTTACCATCATTGCCTGCGGTCTGATGGTCGGCGAGGCCCTCGAGGCTGCCGAGCAGCTTGCTGCCGAGGGTATCGACGCCGAGGTCATCAACATGCACACCATTAAGCCCATCGACTCCGACCTGATCGTCAAGAGCGCCACCAAGACCGGCCACGTCGTGACCGTCGAGGAGCACTCCGTGATCGGTGGCCTGGGCAGCGCCGTTGCCGATGTCCTGTGCGAGCAGTGCCCGACGCCGCTCAAGAAGATCGGCGTCAACGACACGTTCGGCGAGTCCGGCCCGGGTGCCGAGCTCCTGCACAAGTACGGCCTGGACGCCGCCAACATCGTGGCGACCACCAAGGAGTTCTTGGCATAAGGCAAGGCGGATCTCAAGGACTGCTTCGCCAGTACTATGGAAACCCGGCAGGGGCGCTCTCTTGGAGGGCGCCCCTGTTTCAGTTGCGGTGAAATAAGGACTGTTTTGCCAGCCTAAAGACTCAATTAATCCGCATTTCACCGCAGCTTCCGAAGGAGTTCACGCTTGTGCTGGCTCCATCGCGACGATTGATTGCGGCTTGGCACAGTGCAGCGACATCGGGGGCATCGCTGCCTCTGTATGTCATGGCGAGCAAAGCGGCATCATAGATTGCATCATTGGTCACATCGGCGGCATCAATGGGGCAGAAGGCGAGAATCGAATCCTGTTCTGCAAGCTCGGCCAGATCGATCGTTTCACCCATGGCAAAGGCATCATCGAGGACGAGTGTGGCACTCGTGCATGGAATTTGATAGATCGTGCCATCCGCAGCGATAGGGGAACCTGCTGCCTCGAGCGTGTAGACACCTTGTATGAGATTGATGCCAGAGCCATCGGAGGCGACGAACTCAATCCTGTCGACCGTTATTCCGTCGATGGTCTTGCCCGTAATATGTATCGGAACGCGCGATGCCCCGTTATCGGTGTCCCAGCCCGCAGCCGCGACATCCAGCACAATGGCGTGCTCCGAATGGGCGGATACGAAGTGCGACAACACCTGCCGCAGATGAAGGCCCATACAGCTACCGCCGACAATGCCAATTACCAGCATGCAGGTAAGGATGACCGCAACGTGCTTCCGAGGCTTTACCCGAAGCTCAGAATCAGCAGAGATGCCATTGACGGCAGCCCCGCACGCTGTGCAGTACCTCACGCCATCGCGCAACTCAGCTCCACAATAAGGACAATTCATACTGGCCCCCACAACCATAGGCGTTCCTATCGAGGCCACTGTAAATCGACAATCCAAATCCGAGTTGCGCAACAATGAGCCCCAATATAAGTTGCGGTGAAATAAGGACTGATTAGGGCTTTTAACTGCTAAAACAGTCCCTATTTCACCGCAACTTTTAAAGAGGCCGTATCAAGCAGGATTTCTATTGGGATAAGGGCCCAGCACAACAAAGTGCAATTCAGACCCTCCCAAGCATGCATTTGCTGCACCTAATAGAAACGCGGCGGCCCCTTAGTAGCCGCAGGCCGTGCGCAGGGTTACCTCCCAAATCTTTCCGCAGGACGGAGGAGCCCCCGCCGCACGTAGTGCGCAGCGGGGGCTCCGACATGTCCGAGGACGATTTGGGAGGTAACCCTGCGCACGGCCGGTGGGACCAAAACCCCGCCATGCTTCTTATGTGCAGCGAAGCTAATGCTGCTAAAATACAAAGCGCTCATGTAGTTTAAACGCACGACGATAAGGAGCACCAGTGGGTAACCACTTCCGTACCTCCGGTGCGGGCGATGACGCCCCCAAGACGCAGCCAGGCGCCGCGGGAACTCGTTTCGCCACCCCGGATTCAGAGGATCAGCTGTTTAGCCCGATCCCCGCACAGCCGGCAGATCAGGCACAGCCGGCATCAGATCCCTTTGCCTACAATCCCACCAATGATGTCGAGCTTTCCGAGGCCGCGGGTTTTGAGCCCGTGCAGAAGGTGACCGCTCGCGTGGATCAGCCCCAGGCGGACGCTGTCGCGCCGCAGCCTGTCATGGCCGGTATTCCCGACCCCATGGCTCCTGCGACTCCGGCGCCACAGCCTGCGCAGTCCGGCCTTTTTGCCGGTATTCCCGATCCTACGCAGCCCGCGGCTCCCGTAGTCGAGAGCGATCAGGCCGCCGAGGTCGCAAGCCTCGACAATGCGCTCAACAATCCCGACTTTACGTCGGTGTTTGCGCCCATCGATCCGCAGGCCAGCCGCAAGAAGATGGCCAAGCAGGCCGGTGTCGAGCCCGTCATCCTCATGGAGCACGTCACCAAGATCTACCCGGCGCAGCCCAACAAGCCCGCGCTCGACGACATCAACATCGAGATCTATCCTGGCGAGTTTGTCTTCCTGGTCGGTCACTCCGGCTCGGGTAAGACCACGCTGCTGTCGACGCTCAACCGTGACGTCAAGCCGACGAGCGGCCGCATTTTGGTCGCTGGCCAGGACCTCATGAAGATCAAGAACCGCAAGGTTCCGTTCTTGCGTCGCCAGATTGGTGCCGTGTTCCAGGACTTTAAGCTCCTGCCGCAGAAGTCCGCCTACGAAAACGTGGCGTTTGCCCTGCAGTGCATCGGCAAGCCCAAGGGCGTCATCCGCAGCCAGGTGCCCGAGGTGCTTCGCCTGGTCGGTCTGGCCGATCAGATGGACTCTCTGCCCGATCAGCTGTCCGGTGGCGAGCAGCAGCGCGTCGCCGTTGCCCGCGCTATGGTCAACCGTCCGCCGTTACTTATCTGCGACGAGCCCACGGGCAACCTCGACCCCGCGATTTCGCTGGGCATTATGAAGCTGCTCGAGCGCATTAACCGTACCGGCACCACCGTGATCGTCGCCACGCACGACCGCGAGATGGTCGATAGCATGCACCGTCGCGTGATCGCCCTCGAGGGCGGCCACGTAATCCGCGACCAGGAGAGGGGAGGTTACGGCAACTATGGCACCAACTAACGTGGGCTATTCGCTCAAAGAGGCTATCAGCCACTTCTTCCGTAACTGGACCACCTCGCTCGGCGCCGTCATCACGATCTTCCTTTCGCTGTTTATCATCGGCCTGTTCATTATGGGTTCCGCGATGCTGAACTCCGTGATCGGCACCGTCGAGGATCAGGTTGTCATCAACGCGTTCATTAGCGATGACGCCGATCAGGCAGACGTCCAGGCCTTTGAGGCCGAGCTCAAGACGTGGAGCAACGTCAAGTCCGTGACCTATAAGGATAAGGACGACGCGCTGGCCGAGTACACGAGCAAGATGTCGGGCAACGCCGACGCCACCATGAGCGCGCTCGACGGCCAGAATCCGCTTCCGGCCTCGTTCGCGATTGAGATGGACGATCCGTCTCAGGTCGAGAGCACGGCCAAGAAGCTCAAGAAGAACGCCGACTTCCAGAAGATCGCGGACGACGGCGACGTCAACGCGAGCGTACTGTATGGCCAGGAGGAAGTGAGCCGCCTGTTCCAGGTGACCAACTACATCCGTATCGCCGCCGTGGTGCTCGTCGGCCTGCTGACCTTTATCGCGTTCATCTTTATCAACAACACGATTCGCCTGTCCATTACGGCGCGTCGTCGCGAGATTGCGATTATGCGCCTGGTGGGCGCCAGCAACGGCTTCATTCGCGGGCCGTTCATTACCGAGGGCGTGTTGCAGGCCATTCTGGGCTCGCTGCTTTCCATCGGTGTTTTGGAGCTGCTGCGCAATCTGATGATTCCGCGCCTGCAGGCGAGCGTCGGCTGGATGTCGTTTGCGCTGCCGATGCAGTACTATCTGGTGACCTACGCCGCACTGATTCTCGTCGGTGTCATTATCGGTCTCTTTGGTTCTGCCATCGCCATGCGCCGTTATCTGCGCGTGTAGGCGCTGCGGATATGCCGTCTGCAACGGGTCGTCTCTTTTGGGGGCGGCCCGTTTTTTGATCCCTAGGGGACGGAGGAAAACGGATCATAGCGGCGCTGGTCTATCTATGTGATCCGTTTTCCTCCGTCCCCTAGGGATCATTTGGGTAGACTCTTGGGGTGTAAACGGCAATCGATAGCAAGGAGGCGCCATGGGGCGCAATAACAAGCATAAGCGTGGAGCTCGCAATAAGCGCGGGCCGGTGCGCAGCGAGCGTCGTCCGAGCCTGACTGGCCGCGTGCAGCTCCATGAGCACAGCGCTTATGTCGTGACCGACAACGGCGATTACAAGGTCATGGGTCGCGGTAAGCGTGAGATTATGGACGGCGATACCGTGGCCGTAAGCATCAAGGCGGGACCGCGCGGGGATCGTCGTGCCGTGATCGAGGGCGTTATCGAGCGTGCCACTATCAGCGTGGTGGGTACGTATCAGATGGCCGGCCCGCTTGGTGTGATCGAGCCGCTCGATTCGCGCCTCAAAGCCGATTTCTTTGTTTTGCCCGAGGACACTTCGGCGGAGCGCCTGGGCGTGCGTCCTGGCGATGTCGTCGTCGCGCGCATTCTAACCTACCCAACGCGCTTGGAGTCGGGCACGGTGACTCTTGAGCGCCGTATCGGCGGCGACGATGCGCCCGATCTGGGCGTCCAATATGTTATGGCGCGCTATGGCTATACCGACAGCTACCCCGAGGCGGCGCTGGCAGAGGCAGAGGCGCTTTCGCTCGATGTGGCTGCAGCGCTCAAAGACCCGCTTCGTCGTGACCTGCGCGATCGCTTTGTCATCACCATCGACCCGGTTGATGCGCGCGACTTTGACGATGCCATCTCGCTCGAGCGCACGCCCGAGGGCGGCTATAATCTGGGCGTGCATATCGCCGACGTTTCGCATTATGTTGCCTGGGACGGGCATATCGACCTGGAGGCCCGCCATCGCACGACGTCGGTGTACCTTGCCGACCGCGTGCTTCCCATGTTGCCCGAGCGCCTGTCGAACGATTTGTGCTCGCTGCGTCCCGACGAGGACCGCCTGGCGTTTACCGTCGACATCGAGCTCGACGCGCAGGGCCGTGTGCGTCTTTACGACCCCTATCCCAGTGTGATTCGTTCGCGTGTGCGTATGGACTACGACGGCGCCGAGGCGCTGCTGGTGCGTGCCGGCGCAGTTGAGTATTCCGTGTTGGAGGGCGCTGCGGAGGATGTCGCTGCGGCCGAAGCCTCGCGCGAAAAAGCGCTTGAGCGCGGGCTTGCGTGCGAGGACACTGCTCACAGCTGTAACGTTGACCTGGCCGATTTCCTGGTCGCCGCAAACGAGCTCGCCGAGCTTCGGCGTCGCATACGTCGCGCACGCGGTTCGGTCGACTTTGATACGGCCGAGATTCGCGCGCTGCTGGATGAGGACGGCGTGCCCGTGCAGATTGTGGCACGCGAGCGCTCCTGCGCAACCTCGCTTATCGAGGAGGCAATGCTGCTGGCTAACGAGTGCGTTGCCGAGTGGCTGGCCGACCGCGATATCGAGGCATGCTATCGCGTGCACGATGACCCCAGCCCCGACAGCCTGCACGGTGCTGCCGTGGCGCTGGCACAGCTCGGCATCATCGATGATCGCCGTGCGGCGGGCATTGCCCTGGGAAGTCCTGATGAGTTGCAAACGACGGTTGACGCCGCTGCCGGCACGGCTAACGCGCCGCTCGTCAACACGCTCCTTTTGCGCAGCATGCAGCGTGCGTTGTACAAGCCGCGCAACGAGGGCCACTTTGCGCTCGCCGCGCCGTGCTACTGCCACTTTACAAGCCCCATTCGCCGTTATCCCGACCTGGTAGTGCATCGCGTGCTCAAGCTGCAGCTGGCATACGAGCAGCTGGGCGGAAAAGACGCCTTGGTGCGCACGCCGAGGCTGATCGGAAAAGGCCGAGAGTCGCTTCCGCGCATCCTGCCGCAAATCTGCCGCGCGTGCAGCGATGCCGAGCGTGCGGCCGACGCTGCCAGCTATGCGACGCAAAAAATCAAGATTGCGCAGTACTACGAGGATCGCCTGGGCGAGCGCTATGCCGGAACGGTCTCATGGGTCAGCAGCATGGGGCTATTTGTGCGCCTTGATCTAACGCAGGTCGAGGGACTGGTTTCCATTAAGAGTTTGGGTAACGAGTGGTTTGAGTTCGACGAGGACGCGCTCACGTTGACGGGTGCCGACACGGGGTGTCGTTTTGAGTTGGGGCAGCGCGTGATTATCGAGGTCTCGCGCGTCAACACTACTCGCGGACATTTGGACTTTAAGCTCATTCATTAACCGGCACGGAGTGAGTATCGGCAGAGCGTAGAGGGCGGTCTTTCGGGGCCGCCCTCTTTGCGTGTCTCTTGATTGCCCTGCCATGAGCTCGGCCGCTTCTTCATATGCTTTTGGGAGATAGGACCTACCAAAACAAACCTGTCCCTATTTGGCAGGTTTACGAGAGAGCGGGGATGTTGTGGCAACGGTATATGGGTATGCGCGAGTGAGCTCGCGCGATCAAAATTTGAATCGCCAGTTGGATGCGCTGAGCGCCTATGGCGTGGAGCCGGCGAATGTCTTTGCCGACCGTGCGAGCGGTAAGGACTTTGATCGCCCACAGTATCGGGAATTACTTCATGCCTTGGCTTCCGGCGACGTGTTGGTGGTGCTTTCCATCGATCGGCTGGGCCGAAACTACAGCGAGATACTCGAGGAATGGCGTCGTATAACCAAGGAACTTGGTGCGGCCATCGTTGTGCTGGACATGCCGTTGCTCGATACGCGTGCGAGAGATTGCGGCGGATCGGATGTGACCAGCACGCTGATTGCCGATATCGTTTTACAGTTGTTGAGCTATGTGGCGCAGGTGGAACGAGAGAACATCCACCGTCGTCAGGCGGAGGGAATCGCGGCGGCGCGGGCGCGCGGCGTGCGTTTTGGTCGACCCCGCAAGCCGTGCCCTCCGCAATTTGAACGAGTGCGCGATATCTATGAGGCGGGCAATATTACCCGGAGTCAGGCGGCAAAGCGTTTAGGTGTGTGCGTGGGGACCTTCGATCGCTGGATGCGCGAGACGGAGTAGGGGTGCCGGGGACGCGGGCTCAACGGCTGCCGTCGCCCACCCCGACCCGCTTGCCCCCGTTTGCATGTGGATGGGCACCAACATCCGTCGTGTCGCCCATACCGTAGAGTTCTTCTTTGTTGGGCTGTTTGCCTCGTCGGCGGCGGTGTGCTTGGATAAGCGCATAACCTGTCCCATTGGCGCCCACGCGAGACGCCGTTAACAACCCTGTTACGAATCATGCGACCTTGATGAATCATTTTGTGTCGCGCGTATTTCCGAGCGGTCGGATTTGAGGGGCGAGTGGTAGAATGCCCGCCCTTTGTGCGCCATGATGCGGCACAATGTACCGTAAAAGCTGTTTATATCCGGTACGAATCGTTCGTTGGTCTTTAATTCTTCTCAACGGAGGTGTTTGAGATGGCAAACGGATTGCTTTTAAGGCTTCGCGAGCGTGAGCTCAGCGCAAGTCCGGCGGAGCGCAATGTCATCGCATACGTGAGTGCTCATCCGCATGAGGTGGTCGGGCTGTCCGTCCGCGGTCTTGCCGATGCCACGTTCTCCTCGCCCTCGAGCATTTTGCGCTTTTGCAAGCGCTTGGGTTTTGCGGGCTACAAGGAGTTCCAGCGCGAACTGATTGCCGAACTTGCGCTCCTGGGCGACAGAAAGGACGTTGCCCTCGAGGACATCTCCGTGGATGACAGCGTCGAACGTATCGTGGGGAAGGTGATGAAAAGCAACGTGCGCACGATCGAGGCGACGGCGCGAACACTCGATTACACCGTTTTGGAACGATGTGCAGCCTATCTTAAGCGGGCGCGCATGGTCAATCTGTTCGGTATTGGTGCTTCTCGCTTGGTTGCACACGATCTGGCACAAAAGCTCATGCGTGTCGACAAGGAATGCCATCTGTACGATGACTGGCACGACCAACTCTTGTGCGCCAAGAACATGCACGAAGGCGATATCGGCATTGCTTTTAGCTACTCGGGCTTAACGCAAGAAGTACTGGACTGCACCGCCGAGGCCCAACGCCACAACTGTCCCGTTGTGGCCGTGACCAAAGTAGATGGATCGTCCAAGCTTGCCACCATGGCCGATGCCGTGCTCGGCGTTGCTGCAAGCGAGCCCTTGGTCCGCAGCGGTGCCATGGCCTCGCGTATGGCTCAGCTTATGGTTGTCGATGCCCTCTACGCTGCTTACGTTGCGAGCGATTACGAACGGGCGACGCATGTCATCAAGCAAAACTACATCGAGAAACAGGAAAGATGAGGTGAACAAAATGCTCGATTTAACAAAATTCACGACAGAACAGCGAAATCAAAAGTCAATGGACCTCGACACGATGACATCGCTGCAAATCGTCACGACGATGAACGATGAGGATCTTCGCGCCGTCCAATCGGTCACGAAAGTGTTGCCCCAGGTTGCCACGGCAATCGACTGGGCTGCCGAGGCGCTCGAGCGCGGTGGACGCGTCTTTTATATGGGTGCGGGCACGAGCGGTCGTTTGGGCGTGCTCGACGCGTCGGAGTGCCCACCCACGTTTGGCGTATCGCCCGATCTGATTGTCGGACTCATTGCCGGAGGCGAGAGGGCGTTTATCAAGGCTGTCGAAGGTGCCGAGGATAGCGAGGAACTTGGCGCGAGTGACCTGCGGGAACATGGGCTCTCCTCCAAGGATCTCGTCGTTGGTTTGGCGGCAAGCGGTCGTACCCCCTATGTGGTGGGCGGCCTCGCGTACGCCAAGGCAACCGGGTGCAAGACCATTGCTATCGCCTGCAACCAGGGGTCGAGGATCGGGGAGGACGCAGATCTTGCCATAGAGCCCGTGCCCGGCCCCGAGGTGCTTACCGGCTCAACGAGGCTCAAGGCGGGAACGGTCCAAAAGCTCATTCTCAATATGATTTCGACCGGTGCCATGGTCAAGATCGGCAAGGTGTACCAAAACTTGATGGTCGATGTGCAGCAAACGAACGAAAAGCTGGTGGTGCGCGGCCAGAACATCGTGATGGAAGCGACCGGCTGCACACGCGAGCGCGCCGTTCGGGCACTTGCAGATGCCGGCGGCCACGTTAAAACCGCTATTGTCTCGGTGCTGCTGGGCTGCGATGCCGAGCAGGCTGCGGTGGCTCTTGAGCGGGCGCGCGGCCATGTCCGTGCTGCGGTGAGTGGCCATGAGAAGAGCAATGCCGATGCCCAATAGGTGCACGGCGTGAGCAGATATGACATCAAGAAGAGATACCCAATACAAGGAGGAGTTATGACGAACAAAGAGCTGGCTCAAAAGCTGCTGGACCTTTTGGGCGGTAAAGACAACGTGCTGGCAAACGCGGCGTGCATGACGCGTCTGCGCGTGACCGTCAAAGATACGGGCAACGTCGACACGGAGGGTATTAAGGCACTCGATGGCGTAATGGGCCTGGTCGAGGACGACACGATGCAGATCGTGCTGGGTCCGGGCAAGGTGAATAAGGTGCTCGAGGAATTCTCCAAGCTCACCGGCCTTGCGAAAGGCGTTGCCGACGAGAGTGTGGTTGACGCTGCGGCCACAAACAAGGCCGCGCAGAAGGCCAAGTACGAGTCCAAGCCGGTTCAGGCCTTCCTCAAGAAGATTTCCAATGTCTTTGTCACCCTGCTTCCCGGCATTATTGCGGCTGGCCTTATCAACGGTATCTGCAACGTCATTAACGTCTCGACGGCAGGTGCGCTTGCAGGTGAGTGGTGGTATCAGGGCATTCGCTCCATGGGCTGGGCCCTCTTTGCCTATCTGCCCATTTTGGTGGGCTATAACGCGGCGCGCGAGTTTGGTGGCTCCGCTGCGTTGGGCGGTATTGCCGGCATGATGTGCATCGCTAACAGTGCTATGCCTCTGCTCGCGCCTGGCGCCGCCGATCCCAGCACCGCTATTCTGCTGCCGCTCACCAATGCACAGTACAATCCCGCCGCGGGCGGCATGATCGCAGCTCTCATCGCAGGCGCATTTTTCGCCTGGATGGAGCGTCAGATTCGCAAGGTCATGCCCAACGCGCTCGATACGTTCCTGTCCCCGCTGCTGGTGCTCATCATCGGCGCCTTTGCTTTGATGCTTGTCATCCAGCCGGTTGGCGCTTGGCTGACGACCGCGATCTTTAGCGTCCTCACCTTTATCTTTGAGAAGCTGGGCGTTCTGGGCGGCTATATCCTGTCGGCAGGCTTCTTGCCGCTGGTGTCCGTTGGCCTGCATCAGGCACTTACGCCGATCCACGCTATGCTCAACGATCCCGACGGCGCTACCAAGGGCATCAACTACCTGCTGCCCATCCTTATGATGGCTGGTGGCGGCCAGGTCGGTGCCGGTCTGGCGCTGTACTTTAAGACCAAGAACGCCAAGCTTAAGAAGTATGTCGCAGAGTCCATTCCCGTTGGCATCCTGGGCGTTGGCGAGCCTCTGATGTATGCCGTTACGCTGCCGCTTGTCCGCCCGTTTGTGACGGCCTGCCTGGGTGCCGGATTTGGCGGTGCGCTCGCGGCACTGCTTCACATCGGCACGGTTTCTCAGGGCGTTTCCGGTCTGTTTGGCCTGCTGATTGTCGTTCCCGGCCAGCAGCTCGGCTACGTTGCCGCTATGCTGCTTGCCTATGCCGCCGGCTTTGTCCTGACGTGGTTCTTCGGCGTCGACGAGCAGAAGATCAACGAGTTCTTTGGCGAGTAGCCTGATGCTGCGCGCTATGTCATTCGAGCGTCATGACGTGCCGCAGATCTCTTGATGCTATGGTTGTGCCGGCGGGGCTAACTGCTCCGCCGGCCTTTTTTAAAGGAGAATCGAAGCGTGAGAACGGGTATTTCTGTCTATCTTTCCAGTCCCCTGCAGGATATCGAGCGGACGATTGAACATGGTGCCGCGGCGGGTGCGCGCTATGCGTTTACCTCGCTGCATATTCCCGAGGATGGGGGAGCGGCATATGCCGATAAGGTTCGCCAGGTGCTGTCGCTGCTTTCCGCTCGCGGTATTGCGCTCATTGCCGATGTGGGGCCGCGCACGTGCGATTTGCTGGACCTTGAACGCATGGAGGATTTGCGTGATCTGGGACTGGAATACCTGCGCCTGGATTACGGCTTTAGTGCCCAGCGGGTTGCGGAACTGTCCGGTGTATTTCGCATTGTGGTCAATGCATCGACGGTGAGTCCTGATGAAATCGCATCGTGGCGAGAAGCCGGCGCCGACGTGACTCGTTTCGCCGCCTGCCACAATTTTTACCCCAAGCCTTATACCGGTTTAGCTCTTGAAGATGTTGCTCGGACGAATCTTCGTCTTGCGGCGCTCGGCTTTGAAATCATGGCTTTTGTGCCGGGCGATGCCAACGTTCGTGGGCCGGTATTCGAGGGATTGCCGACGGTTGAGGCGCAACGCGGTCGCGCGTCAAAGGTTGCCCTCAACATGCTTGAGCTCGCACATGGCGCCGATTGCGACATTGTTTTGGTCGGCGACCCCGATCTTTCCGAAGCGGGTTGGGCGCAGTTTGCCCAGATTTCCGCGGGGTATGTTGACATGCCGTGCCAGCTCGACCCCGGATGCTCCTATTTGTTGGGTCAAGTCCATCACGATCGGCCTGACTCGAGCGCCCTTATTTTTAGGTCTCAGGAGTCGCGTACGTCGCTTAAGCCGGATTCCGTGCCGACGGATGCCGGTGCAGGTCTGCCGCGAAAAGCGGGGTCGATCGCTGTGAGCAATAGCGGCTATGGGCGCTACGAAGGCGAGCTTGAGATTGCGCGGGTCGATCTTCCCGGTGACGAGCGCATGAACGTTGTAGGCCATATAGCGCCCGAGGCGATGGAGTTGCTGCCGTTTGTTAAGCGAGGCTTTGGGGTGCGGTTCGTTTAGCGTGTGACCCGTGGGCTACAATTGGCCCATCATGCTAAGGCGCCTCGTATGGTGCGCACCTGCGTTGGCCGATCTATATTCGGAGGATTCCCATGACCGTACTGTTTGTTGAATATCCCAAGTGCTCGACCTGTAAAAAGGCCAAGGCCTGGCTGGACGAGCATGGGGTTGAGTATATCGACCGCGATATCGTTACGGACAATCCCGCGGCCGATGAACTTGCGACCTGGATTGCTCGTTCGGGGCTGCCGGTGCGACGCTTCTTTAACTCGTCGGGCATGAAATATCGAGAGCTGGGCCTGAAGGCGCGCCTGGATGCGGGGATGACGGACCAGGAGTGCTACGAGCTGCTGGCGACCGACGGCATGCTGGTTAAGCGCCCACTGCTGGTGGGCGATGATTTTGCGATTCCTGGCTTTAGGGAAGCGGTCTGGGCCGAGGCGCTGCTGTAGCAACTGCGGAAAGTGCATCCCGTTTTGGATGGGGATTCTGGGGTGTACTTTCCGTCGGCGGGTTCGCTCCGGTCAGTCCTCAAGCTGTGCCCACTTATGCGGGTCGTAGATCTTTACTTGCTTGTTGGGCTTGCCGCTCCAGTACTCTTCGTCCATAAAGGGCAGATATGCCTGAATGCCGGGGCAGATGAACGGGATTCGCTGCGCTTGCAAACGGTCGCGTTGGCATTGCTCCAAATGGGTTTCCGAAATCACGACGGGAATACCGGATAGCTCCACGAGGCCTGCTTGAACTCGCTTGAGGTCGGGTAGCGTCGCGTGCCATGCCATTCGCATCATCAAAAATGAGGCGCCGCGATATGTTGCCTGCATGACTGTGATGGCGGGGCGTAACGTGGGATGAATTTTGTGTCGATCTGGCCAAGGGATAGCAGTTATCTCGAGGCCCAGGGTCTCCCATAGGTAATCAAGCTCATCATCCATGTCGCCTCGATGTCCGCGCGATAATTGGCATCCTGATTGTGTCACTATTGACGGCGACCAGAATGCAGCAATCTGCTAACGGTAATTACGGTGCGCTTGCGGCATTTTGCCCCTCGCATGCGGTTTGGCTTCACAGGTCCTTCATGGGTCGGAGCAAATTGGCCGATTTTCAAAAAAGTTAAAAATGGGGCTTGCGCCACCGTAGAACTTCCCGTATATTTCTTTCTTGCGCAAAGGCACAGCCGAGCGCAGCGATGCAGTCATTGGGATGTCGTCTAATGGCAGGACAGCGGATTCTGGTTCCGTCAATGGGGGTTCGACTCCCTCCATCCCAGCCATTGCATTTGCTACATATGGCCCGTTCGTCTAGCGGTTTAGGACGCCGCCCTCTCAAGGCGGAGATCACCAGTTCGAATCTGGTACGGGCTACCACAAAATGAACGCCCGGGCCTCGCAAGAGACCCGGGTTTTGTGTATTGACCGTATATGCGGCGTCTGCCGTGTTTCGCTCAGATCGAGGAGTAGCCATGGATCTGCCCATCAGCTTGCAAGACATCACGTATGCCGAGAACTATCTGGCGCAGGGCGACCTGGCCACGGCGACGCCGCTGTTGGAGCGTCTGGTTGAGCTCGCCGAGGAGTATATCGATGCCGAGTGCAAGACGGAGGAGAACCGCCAGTACTTTAGCTTCGATAGCAAGTTTGAGCGTCTGGCCTACCGCCGCGTGGAAAAGGATCCGCGCGAGCTGGTGCAGGTCGAGGTGCCCTTTGATCGCCTGTATTCCGACATGGCGTATGCCTACATTCGCCAGCAGGATTATGTGAGTGCTCGCAACGCCTTGATGCAGGCCGTGCGCTGGGACCCCATGAACTGCAACTACCGCCTGGATCTGGCCGAGCTGTTCCGTGCGCTCGAGGACAAGCAGGAGTGGGCATCGCTTTCGTTTTCGGTGCTAGAACGTGCGAGCGACGGCAAGTGCGCCGCCCGCGCCTACGCCAACTTGGGCCAGTATTTCCTTGAGCCCGAGACCGAGAACGTCTCGGCGGCTGTGGGTTGCGCGCGCCTGGCGCTGCGCTTGGCCCCTGGCGATTCGCATACGACGCGCCTGCTCAACAAGATCCATACTGCCTATCCCGATGCCACCGACGAGAGCGATGACCACGTGATGGGTGAACTGGCCCTGCAGGGCGTGCCGACCTCGCCTTCGGCCGAGATTGCCATTTGCCTGATCATGTGTGCGACCGACGCTGCGAGCGACGGTGACAAGCAGGAGGCGACGCGCCTGACGGTCCGCGCCCGCGACCTGGTGGGCGAGGAGGCATGCGCGGCGATCATTAAGCTGGTGCGCGAGAGCGATGCCGAGCTCAACGCCGAGCGCAAGGCAAAGCGCGCAGGCGCCGACAAGGGAGCCGACGGCGTCAAGGAGGCCGGCGATGCCCAGTAAGCGCGAACGCAAGCTCATTTCCAAGAATCGTTCGGCGCATCACGAGTACTTTATCGACGAGACGTTCGAATGCGGCATTGAGCTGAGCGGTACCGAGGTCAAGTCGATTCGCGAGCGCGCCTGTCAGATCACTGACACCTTTGCACTGATTCGCGGCGGCGAGTGCTGGCTGGTGGGCCTGCACATTCACCCTTACAGCCACGGTGGCGTGTGGAACCGTGACCCCGATCGCCGTCGCCGTCTGCTGCTGCATCGCAAGGAGATTGATTTTCTTGACGGCAAACTGCGCAACCGCGGCTATGCGCTGGTGCCGTTGGAGCTCTACTTTAATACCGATGGTCGCGTAAAGTTGCTGTTGGGCCTGGGCCGCGGCAAAAAGCTCTACGACAAGCGCGAAGACATGGCCAAGCGCGACGTTCAGCGCGAGATTGACCGCGCCCTCAAGGAGCGCAACCGCTAGACGCTCTGTATAAGTTGTGGTGGAATACGGACTGTTTTGCCTGTTTGAGGGGCTATTCAGTCCCTATTTCACCGCAACTGCGGGCGTCTCATGTTCCTCACGGTTATGACACCTATGTCTCAAAGGTGGCGTCCGGTATGGGCGCCGCCTTTTTGTGGGTACATACTTCCGTGAGGTTCCAACCCGGGTTAGGGGAGTGGTCGTTATGGACAAAACTGCGTTCTTTACGATGCCGAGCGGCCTGTATGTGGTGAGTGCTGCGGCCGACGGGCTGCGTGCCGGCTGCATCATCAACACCGCGGTGCAGGTGACGTCCATGCCGCCGCGCATTTCGGTTGCCGTGAACAAGGAAAATGTCACGTCTGGTGTTATTGCGTCTGCTAAGGCCTTTGCGCTGACCGTGATCGATCAGACGGCCGATATGCTCTACATTGGCAACTTTGGATTCCGTACCAGCAGCGACTATGACAAATTTGCTAAGTACGAGACGCGCGAGACTGCACTGGGCATGCCCTATGTTCCCGAGCATGCGGCGGCCTTGTTTAGCTGCCGTTTGATCGACACTGTTGACGTGGGTACACATCTGCTCTTTATTGGCGAGGTCGAAGATGCCGAGCGTCTGAGCGGCGAGACTCCGTTGACCTATGACTACTACCACAAGGTGCTGAAGGGCAAGACGCCGCCCAAGGCCTCTTCGTACCAAGGGTAGAAATGCTGCAAAACTACTTGCATAATATTATTGAGAATATATACTGATAAGCAAGTACACCAGCAGTCACGTTCGAGAGGAGAACATCATGGCTGAGGAGAAGAAGACGTATAAGTTCGTTTGCGTCGTTTGTGGTTACGAGGTTGAGGTCGATACGCCCGAGCTGCCCGAGGATTACGTGTGCCCGGTGTGCGGCGTCGGTCCCGATCAGTTTGAGCTCGTCGAGGAGTAACTCGCAGACACACGGCGAAAGCCGAACATAGCTCTGTCCAAGGGCCCCCGGTCGATTTCTCGGCCGGGGGCACTTTTCCTCCGTCCCCAAGGGATTGCGGCTGCTGTTAGCCGATCCTGTCTGTCGTGAGTCCGGTCGACCTTTGGTCTTAATCTGTAACATCTAACGGCTCAAAACGGGTCTATCTGTTACAGATTGAGACAAAAGGTTGGAGCTGAAGAAATGTCTCGATCTGTAACATCTATAAGCGGAAATTGGGTCCACTTGTTACAGATCAAGACAAACCAAAACCGTCTGGCAGAAGATCTCAATCTGTAACATCTAGCAGTGAAAACGGGGTCAACGTGTTACAGATCGAGACAAACGGAGCTGTCCCTCGGAATGATCTGGATCTGTAACATCTAGACATCAAAAGCGGGCCTAGATGTTACAGATCGAGACGTTTGCCTGGGTGGGCGTCCCGCCCCATTACATTCCGGTCAACAGCACGGCGTCGAGTGCCGTTACGATGACGCCGATCCCTACGAGCAGCGCGTTGAGCGGGCGCGAGTTGGCGTATTTGCCCATGACGCGGCGTGAGCTGGTGAGTCGTATGAGCACAAAGACCGTAATTGGCAGCTGAAGCGACAGCAGCGCCTGACTCCAAATGAGACCCTCAAAAGGATTCGGGACGACCAGGCACGCCGCCACTGCGCCGACGAAGCAGGCCGCCACCCCGATCGAGGAATGTCGGTCGTGGATGTCGTATTCCTCGTCGAACATGCCCGCGGTGATGGTTCCCGCCGCCATGCCCGCCGTCACACTACTCGATAGTCCCGCAAACAGCAGTGCCACCGCAAAGATGGTCGAGCTTGCCGGGCCCAGAATGGGGGAGAGTGTAGCCGCTGCGACGGCGAGGTCGTCAACGACAATGCCGTGCGCAAAGAAGGTCGTTGCGGCCAGGATGACCATGGCCGAGTTGATTGCCCAGCCCACGCCCATCGAAAAGAGCGTGTCGAAGAGCTCGTAGCGCAGACGTTCTTCGATAACCTGCTCGCCTTGGCCTTCGAAGTGCATGGATTGGATGACCTCGGAGTGCAGGAAGAGGTTGTGGGGCATAACGACCGCGCCTAGGACACTTACGATAATCGCGGCCGAGCCGGTGGGCATACTGGGTGTGATCCAGCTTGTGGCGGCTTGCGGCCAGTCGACCTTGACCAGCGCAAGCTCGGCCAAAAACGAAAGTCCTACCACGCCCACGAAGGCGATGATCCATCGCTCGGCGCGTTTGTAGGAGCTTGCCATGAGCATGGCAATCGATGCCGCCGCCACGATGATGCAGCCGGCGCGTACGGGCAGGCCAAAGAGCATTTGAAGCGCGATCGCACCGCCCAGGACTTCGGCCATGGCGGTGGCGACCGTGGCTAGATACGCGCTGCCGAGTATCGCACGCCCGACGAGGCGGGGCAGGTGGCGCGTCGTGGCCTCGGCAAGGCAGGCACCCGTGGCGATGCCCAGGTGTGCCGCGTTGTGCTGCAGCACAATGAGCATAATCGTGGACAGCGTGACGATCCACAGCAGCGCGTAGCCAAACTGCGAGCCGGCGGCCATATTGGAGGCCCAGTTGCCCGGGTCGATAAAGCCGACGGTCACGAGAAGTCCGGGGCCGATATGCCGTGCGATGTCGAGTCCGCCGTGGCCACCGGTGCGCGGGGAGCCAAAGTGATGTTTGAGATGGTTGATCATGGTGCGCTCCTGCGTGCCGTTTGTTTGACTCCGCAAAGGATACCCGTTTTAGGCTTAAAAGTTAACCAAGACTAACAAAATTGTTGTACTTGAATAGGATAGTGAAAGGGGGCTGCCGAAATGTCTTGATCTGTAACAACTAGGGATGGAAATTGGGTCTAGGTGTTACAGATCGAGACAGGAAGAAATGGTTCTATGGAAAATCTCGATCTGTAACAGCTGACCGCCAAAACCGGCCCTTCGTGTTACAGATTGAGACATTCGGAACCGTCTCTCGAAAACATCTCAATCTGTAACAGTTAGTCGTCGAAATTGGGTCTTTCTGTTACAGATTGAGATGTTTGAAGCGGCGAGCTCACAGGCCGAACCTGGGGCCCTTGTTGTTGCCCTTGAGGTCGGCGGTGTCCACTCATAGGGTGCGCGTTACGCGATTGTTTCGAAACGGGCGGGAAACACAACGGGCCGGCGATGCACCTAGTATGCCTAGTCAACTGACTGTCTAACACCTAGGGGAGGATCGCGATGCAGGCAGATTCCGCTCAGCAGCAGGGCCTTTATCGCCCCGAATTCGATCACGATGCATGTGGCATCGGCGCGCTTGCCGATATCAACGGTGAGCGCCATCACCAGATTCTGGACGATGCGCTGTCCATTCTGGTTAACTTGGAGCACCGCGGCGGCACGGGACTCGAGAAGAACACCGGCGACGGCGCTGGCATCTTGTTCCAGGTTCCGCATCACTTTTTCCGTAAAGAGGCTCAAAAGTGCGGCCAGATTCTGCCGGCAGAGGGCGACTATGGCGTGGCCATGCTGTTCTTCCCGCAGGACGACAAGGGCGTAGAGGATGCCCGCCGCGTGTTTGAGGAGGGCTGCGCCGAGGCTGGCGTGCCGTTGCTCTTTTGGCGCGAGGTGCCGGTCGACCCGCACGACCTGGGCGAGACGGCCCGCGCCTGCATGCCTACCATCCTGCAGGCCTTCCTGGGCCGTCCGGACGACACGCCCGCCGGCGATGCCTTCGAGCGTCGCCTGTACGTGTGCCGCCGCACCATCGAGAAGAAGGCCGACGCCGAGTTTGCCCTGCGCGACAAGATCTTCTATGTGTGCTCCATGAGCTCGCGCACTATCGTGTACAAGGGCATGCTGGTCGCCACGCAGATGCGTCGCTTCTTCATCGACCTCAACGACGCCGCCGTCAAGACGGCCGTAGCGCTCGTCCACTCGCGCTATTCCACCAACACCACGCCCAGTTGGGAGCGTGCGCATCCCAACCGCTTTATCATCCACAACGGCGAGATCAACACCCTCAAGGGCAACGTCAACTGGATTCGTGCCCGCGAGCCCAACCTGTACAGCCCCGTGCTGCAGCACGATCTTGAGCGCGTGATGCCCATCATCAACCGTGAGGGTTCCGACTCCGCGATTCTGGACAATGTGCTCGAGTTCTTGGTCATGAACGGCCGTCCGCTCACGCGTGCCGCGTCCATGCTGCTGCCCGAGCCGTGGGACCACAACGACAGTCTGAGCGAGGAGCGCCGCGCCTACGACGCCTACCAGTCCATGCTCATGGAGCCCTGGGACGGCCCTGCCGCTATCGCCTTTACCGACGGCCGTACCCTGGGTGCCGCCCTCGACCGCAACGGCCTGCGTCCGGCTCGCTACTATGTGACGCGCGACGGTCGCTTTATGCTGGCAAGCGAGGTGGGCACCATCGAGGTGAGCCCCGAGAACATCCTGACGAGCGGCTGTCTGGGGCCGGGCCAGATGCTCGAGGTTGACTTTGCCCGCGGCCGCGTGATCTACAACGACGAGCTGCGCGCCCGCTATGCCAAGGAAAAGCCCTACCGCGACTGGATTGCCGAGGAGACGCTGACCGTTGACGTGCTCGATGAGCCTGTTGCGGCAACGCCCGCCGAGGACGCCGAGGTGCCCGCCGCCGTGCGTATGGCCAAGCTCGGCTACCACTGGGATGACGTCGACGAGGTCGTGCGTCCCATGGCCCAGCAGGGCAAGGCCCCGCTCGCCTCGATGGGCATCGACGCGCCGCTGGCCTGTCTGTCCAAGAAGACGCGTTCGTTCTTTGACTATTTCTATCAGCTGTTCGCCCAGGTCACGAATCCGCCGATCGATGCCCTGCGCGAGCACATGGTGACTTCGACCACGCTCTACCTGGGCAACCACGGCAACCTGCTCGAGGATTCCCGCACGGCCTGCCAGCTGGTGCGCCTGGAGCGTCCGCTGCTGAGCGAGGAGGAGTTCGACCGCATCTGCGCCATCGACCGCGTGGGCTTTAAGACCCGCCGTTTCCGTGCCGTCTACCGCCGCGATGCCGGCGAGGGCACGCTGCAGGCTGCGCTCAAGCAGCTTGCAGAGGACGTTGAGGCTGCGGTCCGCGACGGCGTGAACATCGTGGTGTTGAGCGATCGTGCCGCTGCGGGCGAGGTGCCCGTGCCGTCGCTGCTCGCCGTGGGCTGCGTGCACAACCACCTGATCCGCGCCGGCGTGCGTACCTTTGCCGACATCGTGGTGGAGTGCGGCGACGCCGTGTCCCCGCACGACTTTGCGGCACTGGTGGGCTACTCCGCGAGCGGCATCTATCCGTACAACGCGCATGCGTGCGTCCGTGATCTGGCGGCACGCGGCGATCTGGACGTGACGGCCGAGCAGGGCATCGCCAACTACAACAAGGCTGCGACTGCCGGCATCGTCTCCATCATGTCCAAGATGGGTATTTCCACGGTGCAGAGCTACCATTCGGCGCAGATCTTCGAGGCCGTGGGCTTTACGTCGGAGTTCGTCAACGCGTACTTCGCCGGCACGGTGAGCCGTGTGGGCGGTATGGGCGTCGAGGACGTCGAGCGCGAGCAAAATGAGCGCTACGACGCCGCGCTCGCTATCCTTAAGAGCCCGGCTCCCGATCAGCTGCCCACGCTGGGTCTGACCAAGTGGCGCCCGCTCGGCGGCGAGGACCACCTGATTGACCCCCAGACCGTCTACATGCTGCAGACCGCCTGTCGCGAGGACAGCTACGACGCCTTTAAGGAGTACAGCGCCCGCCTGCACCGCACCGGCCGTGCCGTGCGCCTGCGCGACTTGCTGGACTTTGATGCCAGCGGCCGCACTCCGGTTTCGCTCGACGAGGTGGAGCCCGCGCTCAATATCGTCCGCCGCTTTAACACCGGCGCCATGTCGTATGGTTCCATCAGCAAAGAGGCACACGAGTGCATGGCCATCGCCATGAACCGCCTGCATGGCCGTTCCAACTCGGGCGAGGGCGGCGAGGATCCGCGTCGCGAGACCCCGCTGGCCAACGGCGACTCCAAGAACTCCGCGATCAAGCAGGTGGCAAGTGCGCGCTTTGGCGTGACGAGCCGCTATCTTTGCAGCGCCTTCGAGATTCAGATTAAGATGGCCCAGGGTGCCAAGCCCGGCGAGGGCGGCCACCTACCCGGCAAGAAGGTCTACCCCTGGATCGCCGAGGTCCGTCAGTCCACGCCCGGCATCGGCCTGATCTCGCCTCCGCCGCACCACGACATCTACTCCATCGAGGACCTGGCAGAGCTGATCTTTGACCTTAAGAACGCCAACCCCGGCGCGCGCGTGTCGGTCAAGCTGGTCAGCGAGGCCGGCGTCGGCACCATCGCCACCGGTGTGGCCAAGGGCGCTGCCGACAAGATCTTAATCAGCGGTCATAACGGCGGCTCGGGCGCCGCGGCGCGCGATTCCATCTGGCATGCGGGTCTGCCGCTGGAGCTTGGCCTCGCCGAGGCCCAGCAGACGCTGCTGCAAAACGGCCTGCGCTCCCGCGTGGTGCTCGAGGCCGATGGCAAGCTCATGGACGGCACCGATGTTGCCGTCGCCTGCTTGCTGGGTGCCGAGGAGTTTGGCTTTGCGACCATGCCTCTCATCTCCATGGGTTGCCTCATGCAGCGCGACTGCCAGCAGGACACCTGCCCGGCCGGCATCGCTACGCAAAACTGCCGCCTGCGTCGCGGCTTCCGCGGCAAGCCCGAGCACGTTGAGCACTTTATGCTCTTTGTTGCCGAGCAGCTGCGCGAGGTCATGGCGAGCCTGGGCTTCCGCACCGTCGACGAGATGGTCGGCCACCCCGAGTGCTTGCGCCAGATTGAGGTCCCGGGCAACCGCAAGGCCAACCTGCTCGATCTTTCACCCGTGCTGGCGAGCGCGACCTGCGAGTTCGGTGCCCATATTCCGGGCGCCGACGGTCGCCACTTCCTGCCGCAGATGGCCGCGGACAGCGAGCTCGACAAGACGCTCGACTCCACGTTGTTCGTGCCCTATACGGCCGATGCCCGTGCGCACCTGCGTCCGATTCGCTTCCGCGCCGATATCGCCAACGTCAACCGCTGCGTGGGCACCATCCTGGGCAACGCGGTGACCAAGGCGCATCCCGAGGGTCTGCCCGCCGGCTCCATTACCATCGATTGCGACGGTTCGGCCGGTCAGAGCTTTGGCGCCTTCCTGCCGCGCGGCGTGACGCTCAACGTGTGCGGTGACGCCAACGACTACTTTGGCAAGGGTCTCTCGGGCGGCGAGGTGTCGGTGCGCCCCAACCCGCATGCGACCTACAAGTTCGACGAGAACATTATCGTGGGCAACGTGGCGTTCTTTGGCGCCACGAGCGGCCGCGGCTTTATTAACGGCCTGGCAGGCCAGCGCTTTGGCGTGCGCAACTCCGGCGCCACCGTGGTGGTCGAGGGCTGCGGCAACCATGGCTGCGAGTACATGACGGGCGGCCTGGCACTCATCCTGGGCGAGGTCGGGCAGAACTTCGCCGCCGGCATGACAGGCGGCGTGGCCTATGTCTTTGACCAGTACGGCACGCTCGACGCCCGCGTGAACCACGAGAGCGTGGAGCTCAAGGCCCCGACGGCCGACGAGCTGGCGCAGATTCGAGAATTCATCCAGGAGCACGTGGACGCGACGCAGAGCCCGCGCGGCATTAAGCTGCTCTACAGCTTTGAGACGATGAGCAAGCACTTTGTGAAGGTCATTCCGACCGAGTACGAGCGCGTGCTGGCGATTGTCGCTGCGGGCGAGGCTGCCGGCAAGACGCATGCGCAGGCAGAGGAGCTGGCGTTTGACATTGTGACCGGTCGCGCGAGCGCCGCGGATGTCGCTCGCTTTGATGTCGCGGGCGGTGCCGCGGACGCTGCGTCCGTGGCTGCCAGCTCTGTTGCTTCGACCAGGAAGGAGGCGTAAGTGCCATGGGTAAGCCCGGTGCTTTTCTTGATATCGATCGCGTGATCCACGAGCTTCGCCCCGTGGAGGAGCGCAGCCATGATTTTGACCCGCTGTACGTGGAGCTCGATGACGACGCGCGCCGTGCCCAGGCGAGTCGCTGCATGATGTGCGGCGTGGCGTTTTGCCAGATGGGCGCGAGCTTTGGCAAGGCGCGCCCGAGCGGCTGTCCGCTGCACAACCTGATTCCCGAGTGGAATGAGCTGGTGTACCGCGGCCGTTGGGACGAGGCTGCCGAGCGCCTGTCGCTCACCTCGCCCATGCCCGAGTTTACGAGCCGTGTGTGCCCGGCGCTGTGCGAGGCCGCGTGCAACTTGGGATCGGTCGACGGCCAGCCCACGACGATTCACGATAACGAGCGCGCAATCAGCGACCACGAATGGGCAAACGGTGGCCCGCGTCGCTTTGAGCCGGCGGGGGAGGACGCGCCCTCGGTCGCCGTGGTTGGTTCTGGCCCGGCTGGTCTGGTGGCTGCATGGGAACTTGCGCGTCGCGGTGCCCGCGTGACGGTGTTTGAGCGTGACGACCGCCCGGGCGGCCTGCTCATGTACGGCATTCCCAACATGAAGCTCGAGAAGTCCGTGGTCGAGCGTCGCGTGGCGCTCATGCGCGAGCTGGGCATTGTGTTTGAGCTGGGCGCCGATGTGACGGACCCTGCGGTGGCAGCCAAGCTCGATGACTTTGACGCTGTCGTGGTGGCTGCCGGTGCTCGTGCGCCCCGCGGTCTTTCGGCTACGAACGTGGATGCCCCGGGCGTGGTGTATGCCGTGGACTACCTGACGGCTTCGACCGTCTCGGTGCTCGATGGCGGTGAACCCGCGGTGAACGCGCGCGGCCTGGACGTCGTGGTCATTGGCGGCGGCGATACCGGCAACGACTGCGTGGGTACCGCGGTGCGCCAGGGTGCGCGCAGCGTGCGCCAGTTTGAGTTCTTGCCGGCGGCGCCCGATAAGCGCGCGGCGAGCAATCCCTGGCCGCAGTGGCCCAATGTGAAGAAGACCGACTATGGGCAGCAGGAGGCTATCGCTGCCATGGGCGGCGAGATGCGTGCTTGGGGCGTGGATACGCTCGAGGTGCTGCTGGACAAGAAGGGCGCGGTCGCGGGCCTGCGCGTGGCCGATTTGGATTGGTCGGCTGGCAAGTCCGAACGCATTGCGGGTTCCGAACACGAGGTGCCGGCCCAGCTGGTGCTCATCGCCTGCGGCTTTACGGGTCCGGAGCACAGCGTGTTCGAAGCTGTCGGCGTGCCTGTTGCTACGGCGGGCCGCCCGCTGCCCGTGATGACCTCCGAGGGCTCGCACCTTGCGGCCCGCGTGGATGGCGTTGCCGCGGATGCCGCGCCGGTGTATGTGGCCGGTGATGCCCGCAACGGCAGCTCGCTCGTGGTGAGCGCCATGTCCGATGCCCTCGCCTGCGCTGCCGAGGTCGCCGAGGCCTTGAGGCTGTAAGGTAGTCATTCAGGCGCGTCCCCAACGACTAGTCATTGGGGACGCGCTTTTTTGTCTAGTCGTCGGGGACACTCTTAACGTCTGACTGCTCATTTGCTGACGTGCGGGCTCGCGGTGCCTTGCTGTTTTCGTGATGGCTGCGGCTGGCAAGCTCAAAATCTCTGTTTATTTGCCTATGTTTAACTGGGGTTTTGCTTCGGTATAACGTATCGGTCAAGCGTTCCGTCAAGTATTCGGTCAGCATCTGGTTTGCAGCCTTATGCTCATTTCGTCCGCGCTGG
Source organism: uncultured Collinsella sp. (assembly GCA_937980385.1). GTDB lineage: Bacteria > Actinomycetota > Coriobacteriia > Coriobacteriales > Coriobacteriaceae > Collinsella. The sequence continues at coordinate 38,054 of CALJPV010000052.1, forward strand.
CGGCGACCACCGGCCCTCCCCGTAAGCTCAAATTGAGGTTCATCAGTTTGAGGAGGATGCCATGGCTGATCATGTTTTGGACCGGGGACGTCTGGCCGAGGCCGTTGGTAACGATATTGCCGACATGGCCCAGTTTTGGATGCTGCGCAAGTTTCAGTTTTTGGAGCCGGCGCGCACACAGTTCGAAGTGATCGTCGATCCATGGCTCAGCTATTGCGAGGAGCCCTCGCAAAATGAAATCATGGCCTATAACATGGCATTTACCGATTGGCTGCTGTTCGAGCGTCCCTATTACCATGACAAGACGCTGCTGGAGCTGTATGTGGACGAGCCGCCGACGTCGCTTTCGCCTGCTTCGCTCAGACGGCTCGAACAGGTGCGCGACACGCAGTATTTCTCGCGCTTTGGCATTTTGGACAAGGATCCTGTGACTGGTATGGTCGCGCTGCGCGACACGCGCACCGACCGACGTTTTGATGTCTACGACCCACATATCGTGCAAAAAGAGCACTGGCGCGAAGGTGCGATTGCGGTGCGCATCGCGTGCGTTGACGATATTTGGCTGACGGCGGGGCAGCTCTACCTCTACGACATTGCGCGCCTGAGCGATACGGCGGTCGACGGGCCCGGCGCGGTGCATCCCGAGGACCTAGAGGACGGTTTCGACACCTCGTGTATCAGCTTCTTTTTGAGGTTGGTCCGCGACATCATGGGTGCCCAGGGGCGGTATGTGAAGTCGCTCAACATCTACGAACAGGAATGGGAGTAGGGGATGGGCAGTCGCAGCGCCGCCGTCTGTCAATTTGTCTCGGTCTGTAACGTCTAGGGACAAAAAACCGGTCTAACTGTTACAGATCGAGATGTTTGGAACCTGGCAGGGGGAATGTCTCAATCTGTAACATCTACAGGCCAAAACTCGACCTAACTGTTACAGATCGAGACAAAAGTTGGACGCGGTGCCGAAAGATCTTGATCTGTAACATCTACAGGCCAAAAATCGACCTATCTGTTACAGATCGAGACAAAGAGGTGCAATGCTGCGCGAACGTCTCGATCTGTAACGTTTGGCGGCTGCTTGTGTCCGTAACTGTTACAGGTCGAGACGTTTGTCGGCGGCGGCAACAGCGGCGATGGCCCATTTCTCCGATGTGGTGGTGATAGAAGTGTCTAATACCGTTTTTAAACACAAGCATGCAACACGTAACACCTTGGCGCGGAATAGGATGCTTGCCAGACTCACGGAGGCGGCTGAACAAGACGTGCTGCTTGTAACGCACGACAATGCCGAGCTCATGTGGCTGCGGCGCCATGTGGGCACAGACGATATTGCGGAGCCCGAATCGCACCTATTCTGTTTTCAGCATGAATGGGATGCGTTGACGCCGCCGGAGCGAGCGAGGTGGACCATCAAGGGGCTTGCCGAGTTTCATCCCGATTGGGCGTTTTGGGGGTATGACGCCGCGCTGATATGGGGTCTGGAGGTGCCGAATGATCTGCTCGGGTCGCGTTACTTGGTCAAGACGGGTTGTTCGGTGGCGTTGAGTACGGGATGTAGGCTGCTGCGTCCGCAGACGGCGGGTGCGCTTGAACAAGTCGATGGCGTGCGGGTGACGCCGTTTTGGCGCACGGTGGAGGATTGTCTGCTGCGTGCGCCGTTTTCGTATGGTCTGGTGATCGCCGATTCTGCATTGCGGGCGAAGGGCATGTCACGCGACGACCTCTGCGAACGGCTCCAGGCCGATTGCGAGGGCAGGCACGGGTATCGCAGAGCGCGGGTGATTGCGTCGCATGCGGACGGGCTGTCCGAAAACGGTGGCGAGTCTCGGTTCCGAGCGTTCTTTATTGCATATGGTTTTCCGGTGCCAGAGTTGCAGGTGGAGCTTCATGATCCGCTCGATCCGAATCAGGTGTTTCGGGTCGATTATTTCTGGAGGCTCGAGGACGGGACATGTGTCATCGGCGAGCTCGACGGAAAGGGGAAGTATACCTTGCAGAACGACGAGGGTCGGGAGTGGGTCGACCCGTTCGTGGCAGAACGTCAGCGGGAGTCCCATCTGACAATGCTCGGACACAAGGTGCTTCGGTTCACGTTTGATGAACTCAAGAACCCGGGGATGCTGGTTGAAAAGATGAGGCTAGCGGGTATTCCGCAGCGGGCCGATTTGGCTGAGCAATGGAGGCGTCAGTGGTATGGGCGCTGAGGGGTACGACTAACGCGGATGTGGTTGTTCCGGACGAGTTCGTCTCAATCTGTAACATCTAGAGGCCGAAAACCTGTCTACTTGTTACAGATTTAGACGCGTTTGACGATGGGGCTGGAGAATGTCTCGATCTGTAACATCTAACGGCCAAAAATCGGTCTAACTGTTACAGATTGAGACAAAGGCTGGAGGCACGACCGAAAATCTCGATCTGTAACATCTGGCGGCTCAAAACCGAGCTTACTGTTATAGATCAAGACGTTTTGCTGGAACGACCGAAGCATCGCTGCACTGGTCTGCTCATCCTCACGCCCTTCTCTTCCCTCCGTTAACCGATATGTCCGCAGTAACCCTGTTGGGCTGGGTGATAATGGACAAATGTTCAAGTTAATTGTGAGGGAGGAACTCGATATGGCGTCTGCCGATCGTTCCACGTTGTTTATCAATGCGACCGTCCTGGATGGTTCGGAACATATGGAGCCGCAGCCCGACATGGCCGTGGCCGTTGAACGCGGTGTCATCACGTGGATAGGGCCGAGTGCTGTGGCGCAGGCGCCTGCAGGTGCCGAGGTCATCGACCTGGCCGGCGCGTATCTCATGCCGGGTCTCATCAATATGCATGTGCATTTGTGCGGTTCGGGCAAGCCGGTTTCGGCGGGCGATGCGGGCGCGCTGATGAAGAAGCTCGATAATCCCGTGGGGCGCGCCATCGTGTGCCATATCCTCAAAGGTAGCGCCCAACAGCAGCTGGCAAGTGGCGTGACCACGGTGCGCGGTGCGGGCGACCCGCTGTTTGCCGATCTTGCCGTGCGTGATGCTATCGACGCCGGCAAGTATCAGGGTCCTCGCCTGGTGGCGCCGGGAACGGGCGTTACGGTGTCGGGGGGCCATGGTGCTGGCTTGTTCGCCCAGGTGGCTAACAGTCCCGCCGAGGCGGCCGAACAGGTGCGCGACCTGTATGCGCGCGGTGCCGATGTCATTAAACTGTTCGTAACGGGCGGCGTGTTCGATGCGACTGAGGTGGGCGAGCCGGGCGTGCTGCGCATGCCGGTCGATGTCGCCGCGGCGGCGTGCAAGGCGGCGCACGAGGTTGGCCTTCCGGTCATGGCCCATGTCGAGAGCACCGAAGGTGTGAAGGCCGCGCTTGAGGCCGGCGTTGACACGATTGAACACGGCGCTCCGCTGACGCCCGAGATCCTGGAACTGTACCGCGGCGCCGCGGGCACGCAGTTGGAGGGGCGTGCGCCCAGCGTGACCTGCACCATCAGCCCGGCGCTGCCGTTTGTATTGCTCGATCCGGAAAAGACCCATTCGACCGATACACAAAAGAAGAATGGCGACATCGTGTGCTCGGGTATCATCGAGAGCGCCCGTGCCGCACTGGAAGCCGGCGTTAAGGTGGGCCTTGGCACGGACTCGAGCTGCCCGTTCGTGACGCAGTACGATATGTGGCGTGAGGTGGCCTATTTTGCCAAGTATGTCGGTGTGAGCAACGCCTTCGCGCTGCATACGGCTACGCAAGTCAATGCCGAGCTGCTGGGGCTGGGCGGCGAGACCGGCACAATCGAGTGCGGTAAGGCCGCCGATATCCTGGTGACGCGCGAGAACCCGCTCGATGACCTGTGCGCGCTGCGTGAGCCGATGCACGTGATGTGTCGCGGCGATCTGGTGCGCAAACTCAAGGTGAAGCATATTCCCGAGGTGGACGCCGAGCTCGACACGATTATGGCAATGCCGGCCGAGGCGCTGGCCGAGGAGCTCGCCCGCGACGGCGTGGCGTAAGCGTGCGATATGGCGATGCGACAAAGGGGCAATCCCTTTGTCATAATCAAAAAAGCCGAGGTCTCAGTGCGAGGCCTCGGCTTTTATTTTGTCCCATGGTATGGCGGCTAGGAGCGCGTCTCCATCTTGGCGTGGCACTTGGGGCAGGTGACGCGGATCTTGCCTTTGCCCTTGGGAACGGAGAGCATCTGGCCGCAGTTGGGGCACTTGAGGTATGCCGTGGTCTTGCGACCCTTCCACATCTTCTTGGCCGTGCGCTTGGCACGCTCAAAGTCTTCCTTGCTGGTGCCGGCCGCGCGCGAGGTGCTGGCCGCTGCGGCCCCGCCGCCCAAGCTGGCGACGAACTTGCCCAAGCCGGGGACCTTAGCCGAGCCGGCGACAAAGGCCTCGTTCTCCTTGCGACGTGCATCGATATTTTTGGACAGGCCGCGCAGCACGCCAATCACGATGACGGCGATGGCGATCCAGCTGAGCCACTGGATGCGGGCTATCGATCCGATCATCGCGATGACGATGCCGGCAAGACCCATCACGATGGTGAGCTCGTCGGCACCATTGCGACCCTTCATAAAGTCATTCATGTGAATTGCCTTTCGTTCGATATGCTGCACGCCTTTATACCCGATTTAGAGCAAGGGGGACAGGTTAATCTGCACCAATCTGGTGCAAACATACCTGTCCCCAAAACACCAAGACGGTGCAAAGAAGTCTGTCCCCAATGCCCCACCCAATGCCCCCAATTACTTGGACAGCTTGTCGACGACGCGTTCGATCTCGGCGAGCTTGGCGGCTTTGAGGTCTTCGTCGCCCGATTCAATTGCCGAGGTCACGCAACCCTCAATGTGAGCCTTGAGCACATCGGCGTTAATGCGCGCGAGGAGCGCCTGTGTGGCCATGAGCTGCGTGGAAATATCGACGCAGTAACGGTCCTCCTCGACCATCCGCAGGATGCCGTCGATCTGACCGCGTGCCGTCTTGAGCATGCGGGTCACCGATTTGTGGTCTGCCATCATGGCGGGTCCTCGTTTCTGGTCGATCTTTCGGATGCCCCCGTCAGTTGCGGTGAAATAGTTCTTGTTTGCAGGCTTGAAGCGCTAAAACAGGAACTATTTCACCGCAACTTCTGAAGGGCTGGTTGAGCGGTGGTTGCTGGGCGGCTATGTCGGCCGACAGCGGTGCCTGCTGGTGCGGTGGCAGCTAGGATGCGGTCACGGACAGGGCGTGGAACTTCTCGCCCGCGGCCTCGACGGCGGCGGCGAGCTGCTCGGCGGTTACGGTGTCGGCGCACTCCACCTGGACGGTCTGGGTCTCGTGATCGGCGTCGGCGTCGGTCACGCCTACCACGTTGAGCAGCGCCGTCTCGACGGTGGCGTCGCAGTGGCCGCACATGAGGCCGGAAGTCTTGATCGTGTATCGCATGGGTATTCCTCTCTGTTGTGTCGGCTTTCCCAGGCACCCGACCTTGACCTTCAAGCCGTCGCTCGCGTACCAAAGTACGCGTCGCTCCTCTTTCAGGTCAATCTCGGGCACCTGGAAAACCCGTTCTAAATGGACTTTATGGTGAGCCTATTGTGCCACTTTAGGCTTAAAGGATTTTAGGCGCAGGGCGTTGGACACGACACACACGCTCGACAGGCTCATGGCCGCGGCGCCAAACATCGGCGAGAGTTGCCATCCCGTGAGCGGGAAGAACACGCCCGCGGCGAGCGGAATGCCGATGCCGTTGTAGAACAGTGCCCAGAACAGGTCCTGCTTGATGTTGCGGATCGTGGCGCGCGAAAGTTCGATGGCCCGCGCAACATCCATGAGGTCGCTGCGCATGAGCACCACATCTGCCCCCTCCTTGGCGATGTCGGCGCCGGTGCCGATCGCAAGGCCCACGTCGGCGCGCGCCAGGGCGGGGGAGTCGTTGATGCCGTCGCCCACCATGGCGACCTTGCTGCCCGCATCCTGCAGCTCGCGCACGTGGCGCTCCTTGTCGGCGGGGAGGACGTCGGCGATGACCTGCTTGCTGCTCAGTCCCACGCGGCGGGCGATTGCCTCGGCCGTCACGCGGTTGTCGCCGGTGAGCATACGCACATCGACGCCGAGCGAACGCAGTGCGACGATGGCCTCGGCGCTCGTCTCTTTGACCTCGTCAGCCACGGCGATGGTACCGACGAGCTCGCCGTTCTTGGCAAAGAACAGCGGTGTTTTGCCCTCGGCGGCGAACTGTTCGGCAAGGCCGGCGGGCACCTTCGCGCCTGACTCGTCCATCAGACGCACGTTGCCGGCGGCGATGACATTCTGCCCCTCGCGTGCCGTAACGCCACGACCGGGCACGGCGGCAAAGTCCTCGACCATGCGCGCGACAATTCCGCGCGCCTCGCACTCGGCCAAAATCGCCTCGGCCAGCGGGTGCTCGCTTGAGCGCTCCAGCGCAGCGGCCAGCTTGAGCAGCGCCTTTTCGCTCATGGCGGGCGAGCCGTCGGCGCGCGTGGCCACCACGATATCGGTCACGGCAGGCTTGCCGCGGGTGACCGTGCCCGTCTTATCGAGCACCACGGTGCCCACGCTGCGCAGGCTCTCCAGCGCCTCGGCGCTCTTGAACAGAATGCCCATCTCGGCGCCCTTACCGGTGCCTACCATAATGGCGACGGGCGTGGCCAGGCCGAGCGCGCACGGACAGCTGATCACCAGCACGGCCACGGCAGAAGTGAGTGCCTCGTTCACGCTGCCGGTCAGTGCCATCCACACCACAAAGGTCACGGCCGAGATCGCGAACACCACGGGCACGAATACGCCGGCGACCTTGTCGGCCATGCGGGCGATGGGCGCCTTGGTGGCGTTGGCGTCCTCGACGAGCTGGATAATCTTGGCGAGCGATGTCTCGGCGCCCACACGCGTGGCGCGGAAGGTAAACGAACCGGTGCGGTTGACGGTGGCGGCGTTGACGGTGTCGCCGGCGGTCTTTTCCACGGGGATGGACTCGCCGGTGAGCGCGCTCTCGTCCACGGCCGAGCTGCCCTCGAGCACCACGCCATCGACGGGGATGGACTCGCCGGGGCGCACGCGCAAGACCTGGCCGGGAAGGATGCTGTCGACGTCGACGGTGGTCTCGGTGCCGTCCTCTGCCACGACGGCCGCAGTCTTGGGCGCCAGGTCGATCAGCGCCTCGATGGCGCCGCCGGTTTTGGACTTGCTGCGCGTCTCGAGGTATTTGCCTACGGTGACGAGCGACAGGATCGTGCCGGCGCTCTCAAAATAGAGATTGTCCATGCCCGTCATCATGGCCTCGTGGACCTGACCCGCGGCTAGCTGGTCGGCCATGATGAACATGGCGTAGAGCGACCAGGCGATGGAGGCGGTGGCGCCCACGGCAATAAGGGCGTCCATGGTGGGCGCGCCGTGCGCGAGCGATTTAAACCCGTTGATAAAGTACGCGTCGTTGACATAGACGATGGGGATGAGCAGGACAAGCTCGGTGAGGGCGAGCGTCATGCTGTGGGTATGGTCGGTGAAAATGCCGGGCAGCGGCCAACCAAGCATGTGCCCCATGCCTATGTAGAACAGTGGGATGAGGAAGACAATCGAGACGATGAGGCGGGTGCGCATGGCAGAGGCGGCGGCCTCCAACTTTTTGGTCGGCGACTCCATATGGGCGGCGCCGGACCTGACTTGCGCACTGCCACTTGAGCCGGCGGCACCGGTGCCCGCATCGACGGGCGAGGCCGAGTAGCCGGCACGGTCGACGGCGGTGCAGATATCGTCGGGGGAGACCTGCGCAGGGTCGTAGTCGACCATCATGGAACCGGCGAGTAGGTTGACCGCGACGCTTTGGACGCCGTCGAGTTTGCTCACGGCACGGTCCACATGCGCCTGGCAGGCGGCGCACGTCATGCCGCCCACGTCGAACTTATCTTGAGCCATGGCTTCTCCTTTCTGTGGTTCGGTGTTGGAATTGTTAACCTGCCGATACTATACACCCATACCCCCTGGGGGTGTCTAGTACAGAATAAATGTATGACATCTCGCTACAGATGAGGGTAGTTGGTTTACCGATGGACCGTCCCAATCAATCATCTCAATCTGTAACATCTAGCAGGGAAATATGACCTCTAACTGTTACAGATCAAGACATAGAAATCGGCCGAAAACTAACGTCTCGATCTGTAACGCCTGGGGACCGTTTTGCCTGCTAGATGTTACAGATCAAGACAAACCATTCGAGGGTAACCCGAACGTCTCGATCTGTAACAGTAAGATCGATGTTTGGGTCCTAGTTGTTACAGATCGAGACAATCTCGGAGCAGATGCTCCGGGCATACAACGTAAAACGCCGGGGCGCCCGCGTGATAGGCGCCCCGGCGCATGCTGGGCAGGGTTTGCGATGCGGTGGGAGGGAGGAGAAGCCGTCCTCCCGAAATCCTTACTCCTGACGACGCTTCTTGTCAGTCAGGAAGACGCCGGCGGCTACGAGCACGACACCTCCGATGACAAACGTCTCACCGGCGAGCGCAGCATTGTCGCCTGTGGTGGGAAGTGCCGAGTTGGCGGCCGTCTTGGCGTTGCCGGCAGACGGCTTTCCAGTAACCGGCTTAGCGGCAGCCTGCGTGATCTTGGCCCGCTCGGCCTTCGCCGCCTCTTGCTCCTGGCGGGCGATCTCGTCCTTCAGGGCTTTCTCGGCGGCTACGCGTTTTGCCTTCGCCTCGTTGTAGCCGTTGAGAGCCGCGGTGTAGGCTGGCGTCGCAGCATCAAGGTCTGCCTGAGCGGCATCAAGTGCGGCCTTTGCGTTATGTTCTGCCTGCTTGGCGGCGACACACTTGGCAAAGAGGGCATTGAGCGTATCGTTCGCGTTTGCGTCAGAGCCAGTAGCAATGCCGCTTTCGACGTTGATGGACTTGAGCTTTCCGAGAGTAGCAGCAGCGGCGTCCGATGCGGCCTGAGAATTCTCGACCGCCTGCTCGGCGTTCGCGATGGCATCATTTGCCGTGCTAAGGGCGACTCCGGCATCGGTAACTGCTGCGTCGGCCTCCTTCTTGGCCGCCTCGGCGGTGGCAAGATTATCGACTGCATTGCTCAGGGCGTCGGCACGGGCCTTCTTTGAAGCAAAGTCGTTTTTCGCCATGGTCAGATCGCTCGCAGCGTGCTCCGCGGTCGCCGCCTTGGCCTCGGCGTCGTCCTTCGCGGCGTCGAGGGCCTGCTTTTTAGCAGCCTCGTCGAGCTTCGCCTTTTCGAGAGCGCTCTGGGCAGACGTCTGGGCTGCCGTGGCTTCATCAAGCGCCTGATGGGCCTCGTCGGCTTTCTCCTGAGCCGCAGCAACATCGGCTGAATACTTGGCAAGTTCCTTCTTTGCATCTTGCAGAGCCTGCTGCTTTACGAGAGTCTCTGCCTTGGCGTCATCAACCTTCTTCTGACTCTGAGCGGCTTGCTCTTTCGATGCCTTAAGCTCGGCGCGCTTCTGGTTGACGACCTGCTCTGCGGTCGCCACGTTGCTTTGGGCGGCTTTGACCTGGTCTTCGGCTTCGGCAACTTTTCCGTTTGCCTTGGCGAGGTTCTGCTTTGCTAGGGCAACAGCGGCGGCGGCACTTGCTACGCTGTCGTTCTTGGCGGCAAGGTCGCTATTCGCGGCAACAATGCCTTCCTGCTTTTGAGCGACGAGGGTTTCAGCTGCCTTTACGGCATCGGCTTTCGATGCCGCTGTGCTGCGCTTTTGCTCAAGGTCCGTCTTTGCGGCGGCGAGCTTTTCGCTGGCTTTGGAGAGGCTCAGCTGATACTGATCAAAGAGATTCTCGAGTTCATCGATCGAGTATTCTTTTTCGTACGAACCGTAATTGTTGTCGATCTCCAAGACGAACACATACGGCCAAAGGGTTCCGCGCGAGTTGATGCCGTATCCCATGGTTTTGGCGTTAGGTTGTACGATATTCAAATAATGACCGACGGTGCCAAAGTCTGCCCCTTGCTTTTCGAATTCGGTTTTGTGGCTCCAGAAAGTATCCCAAGCATCTTTGGGCGCAACGTTGCCAAGGCCGGCTTTCGCTGCAGCCTCGTCAAATATCTCCTTTTCAGCATCGACCCATTGGTGCGCGATGTTTTCTTTAGTGCTGAAGTTCCAGGCGGCATTTTCACAATTGGCGTAATCTGAGTGACCTAGCGTTTTGTCAGAGTAATTGGAGTCGGATTGAGCGATTGCCATTTGCTCGGCCGTCACCCTAAGCTCACTCAATCCAACGCTTGCACGGTATTCGTTAATCTCGCGCAGCTTGTTAAACGATAGCTTGGCGTTGTCGAGTGACGTGCCGTCTTTTTTATCGCCAATGGTCGTCGGGTTTTTTATCGCTCTGCCTATAGATGATGTTTGCAGCGTCGTTGGCACCGATGAACTGGTAGAAGCCGATGACGCTCTGCGCCTCCGCTGTCGTTGCCTTATCGGTTGCCGCCTTGCACGTATCGTATGCTTTCTGTGCATCGACAACGGCTTGATCGGCGGCCGCCTGGTTTGCCTTGGCAGTTTCGAGCGCCTTGTCTGCCTGCTCCTTCTCGGCTTTTGCCTGGTCGACTTGTTTCTGAGCGGCCATTGCCTTCTCCAGTTCGGCAGCATGTGCCTGCTTTGCCGAGGTCAACTCCGATTGCGCCGCATCGGCTTTCGTCTGGGCTGCCGTTACATCATTTTCGGCTGCTGCGACTGTCTGCTTCTTGGCTTCGAGCTCGCTTTCGGCGCCGGTGAGGGCGTCCCGCTTGGATGCAACGTCGTTATTTGCCTTAGAAAGGCCTGCTTCGGCAGTCGCCTGCTGCTGTTTCGCCTGGTCGAGTGCGCTTTGGGCAGCATCGACCTTTGCCTGGGCGGCGTCATACTCCGGGCCCTCGGCGCCTGCCTTTGCGGCCGCCAAATCGGCTTGTGCGCTGTCGTACGCTGTCTGTGCCGCGACTACCTTACCATCCGCGGCGTTCTTTTCCTGCTGAGCGGAAGCCAGCGTGCCTGCCGCTTCGTCGTAAGCGCTCTGCGCGGCGCTCTGAGCCTGCTGAGCGTCGGCGAGCGCGGAATCGGCAGTGGCCTTCGCAGCCTTTGCTTGGTCCAGAGCGGCCTGCGCATCTGCGGCAGCCTGCTCGGCGACCTTGATTTCCTCCGGCGTTGCGTTGGCGGCTGCCTTCTGGGCTGCCTCGAGCCTGGCCTGCGCATCAGCTGCCGCCTGCTTTGCGGAGTCGAGTGCCTGTGTCTTGCTCTCAGCATCGGTCTTGGCCGCGTCAAGTTTGCTCTGGGCATCCTTCAGCGTGGCACTGGCGCTGTCGGCCGCCTTGACGCTTTCATCGAGCTGGCGAGCATATTCGGCGCGCGCGGCGGCCTCTGCCTGCGAATTATCGGAGACGGAGACGTCATAGGCGCTTTGTGCGTTGTCGCGTGCCGCCTGCTTTTCGGTATAGGGGGCAGCCACCGTGTCGTAGTCGGATTTGGCGTCTGCCTCGGCAGCCTTTGCGGCGTCGATCGCAGCCTGCAAGTCGGCAATCTTCTGGGCGTCTGCCTTTACTGCGGAGCCTGCCGCCTCGCCGGCGTGGACAGCAAGCGGGGACATGATCGCGTCCTGTGCCGTGGTATCACTCACATCGTTGGCAAATGCCGAGAACGGCGCGAGCAGCGACGAGCCGGTCATAGCGATGGTGGTTGCCGCGGTGACGGCGAGTCGTGTTGCCTTGTGGCCCGAGAATGTGGGGCGAGGCTTGGCGCCGCCTGAGACTTCCGAGTGTTTAGGTGCGTACTTTGTCATTTCTTCTCCCAATCGTTGAAGGGGTACCTACGACAATTCGTACGTTACGACCGTCGAAAGGGCTCCTGTTGCGCAACATTGGCAAGGAAACATCGACGCACTTGAGTCACATTTATGAGGTGGAGTTCTCGGCAAGCTAATGTCTCAATCTGTAACATCTAGCACCAAATATGACCTCTAACTGTTACAGATCGAGACGGACCGTCCGCGGTCAACTCAAATGTCTCGTTCTGTAACATCTAGAGAGGTTTTTAACCCCTTACTGTTGCAGATTGAGATGTTGTCTCGCGGGGTTGGGGGTTTGTCTCGATCTGTAACATCTAGACCCGTATCTGCCGAGCTAGTGTTACAGATCGAGACAATTGCCGGGGTGGGGCCCCGTCACGGCAAGACGCCCGCCGCCTAGATACAGAACCCGGGGATCACGCAGGTTCGCTTGTTTGGCTTTTCCGCGGGTGTGGCGTACGTAAAGACGTCGCCGTCGTGCCCCACGCGATTCAAATAGAGTGTGCCTTCGCTCTCTGATGTGTCGGGGCTCACCGTGCGCTCCCACCAACAGGTGTCCTTGCCCTTCCACTGGCGGACCATCGTCTCGTTCGTGGAATACGGGCTCACCTTGAGCTCGCGGAAGAGCTGATACTCCTTGCCCTCGCCGTTATAGATGTCGGCCAGGTAGTGAAAGCCCTCGGCAAATGACTCGGGCGGCTGCACTCCGCACAGCTCGACCATGGCGGGCAGCCAAAGGGTTGCGGGCAACTCGCTCAGACACGATGCGCTTTTGGCGGCGCCAACGTTATTCGAGATCTTTTTGACAGATTTAATGAGTGCGCGCAGCTCGTTGGGCAGCAGCTTAAGGCCGTCGTTGTCGAGCCATTCCCGCAGTTCGCAATCTGCCCAGCCGGTGCTCAACGGTTGGGCCGCGGCATCGCGCTCGGCAATGCCGGCATCGAACATAAACGTCAGTCCGGCCTTGCCCGTACCGTCTAGAAGCTCGTCGTGGCGGATGCCCACAAGCTGTGCGCCGATGTGCAGCCCGTTGGTGAGCCTCACGCGCTTGGTACACGGATAGGGGATATGCCCGTTGTCATCGAGCAGATGGTAGCGCTTTGCAATCTCGCGTGCCTCGCTACGGGTCTCGGCAGCCTTGATCTTGAGCGAAATCTCCTGCAGCTGATCCCAGGTGTAGTCGTCAAGCGAACCGCGGATGCCGTCCAGGTAGTCGGGGATGCCAAAGCCATGGGTTGCCGCCCCGATAGCGCCGAGCCCCGCAACGGCCGCGACAACGCCACCGATAATAAAGCGGCGGCGGGTCATGGCATCGTGCCGGGCCTGCTCCAGGATCTCTCGCGCGCGCTCGCCGGCGACGTCGACCTTAAGGTGCGTGCCAGAATCGATATCAATCGCGGCCTCGTCTCCTGCGCCTTCGCGGCCCTCGGATTCGGCATCGGTGAGGTATGCCGAGAGCACCTCGAGCATCTGCTGCTCGGTGGGACGATCGCACTGCTCGACTGAAATGCCTTTCATGATGATCTGGACAAGCGCTTTGTCGCCCTCGCATCGCGGCTCGAGCGGTGCCGGCTTGGTCTTGGTCTTTATGAGGTAGAACGAGCCGGTTGCCGCGGCGCCCGTCGACTCAACATCGAACGGTTTGCGACCGCTGTAGAGCTGGTACAGAATGCTCGATAGCGCGTAGACGTCGATTGCGGGCGAGCGGCGAAGGGCCGCGATGCCTTCGATATCCTGCGTGAGCATCTCGGGCGCGGCGTATGCGGGCGTGGCAAAGCGCCAGATGTCGGCGCGCCGGGTGATCGTGTCATCGCCGAGGGCAATGGTCGCGGAGCCCATGTCGATGAGACAGGGGTCAAAGGAGCAATCGGCAATCTGTTGCTCGAGCGTTCGGCTGGTGGTACGGAACATGATATTGGCGGGCGACAGGTCGCGATGGACGACCGGATTCACGAGCCCCTGGGTCATCAGGAGTGCGCGAAGCACGGCGTTTCCAACGGCGGCCACCATCTGGGTGGTTAGCCCGCCCGAGACATCGTGCGGAAGCAAGGGCAGCGCCTGCTTGAGCGAGGTGCCCTCGACCCACTCCATGAGGATGAGCGGGTCGTCCTCGCACGATCCATAGCCATAGACGCGCGGAAATCCGCGCAGGTGCGAGACGGTGCACAGATGACGGTACTCCTCGAACAGCGCGGCGGTGTTGGCCAGGTGCGCAGCCGCTTGCTCGGCGGAGCGATCGGGGGCTTGGCCGGAAAGGATGGCGTTGTCCTTGAGCAGCTTGACGGCAAAGACCTCGCCGCTCGTGTTGGTCGCTCGAAGCACATGTCCGATATTGCCGCCGTCGCGGTATGCAGTCTGAAGAATAAGCGTCATAAACCGTCGCTTGGCGTCGTCCTCGGCGCTGGGGTCGACCGCCACGGCGGTGTCAAACGTGTCGAGACGGATGAGTTTGTCGCCAGGGGCGGTGTTGGTGGTATCCAAGACGTTCCTTCATTTGGTGGGGCCGCGTGCTCACGCCGAGAACGCGATTATCGATTAAAGCCCATGATAGACGTGTTCGCCGATAAGCTGACTCGTATTGCTATTTATAGTGCATATAGTGCAGCGTGCAACGTAAATGATATAAGACGAGTGACACCTGTTTCCCATGTCTCTACGCGCTAGTCCACAATAACGAGAAACGTTGTATAGAGACCCAAATGAAGTCTGTCGCTGTTGGCGATTTCCACGGGGGGATAGACTTTGCCGGGCTCTCGTTGGTCGCGGGGCGGCTCGATTACGATATCGCCGTCGCCCGCACCCGATTCGAGCACCGTGCCGTTGGTCGATCCAAGGCCCTGGGCGTACCAGTGCTCACCCTCAAGCCAAATGCGAAGATGCTCGCGCGATGCGTCGGCGCCCACATCGGTGATGCTGGGCGAGGTTTTGGGCAAAGAACCAATCACGGTGCCGCGCGGATCGCGTGTGAGGGGATGGATTTGCATGTCGACGCAGTTGTTAGCATGTGTCCTGAGCAGACCGAGGTTGGGGGCGACGGCGCGCGGCTGCTCCGGGCTGCTCATAAAGCCACGCCCGACGGTAGTTTCGGTAGTGCCAAAGTGCCCGCCCGTCTTGCTGTCGCAAAAGCGCTCGACGGTGGCCACGCCTTGAACGGGATCGGCAAGTGCTCCCGTTGCCACAAAGAGCATCAAGAAGAGCGTGCTTTTTTCGCGGGGGCTGTGGTCATCGGAGCTGTTGATGCGCCCCAAGGCATTGGCGTAGAGGCGGTCGTCGAGGTCATAATCGGCGAGAATCGACATCATGTCTTGGGCCGCCGGGCCGCTGTAATGCTCGGATATTTCCTGATAGGCGCGATCGCCTCCGCCGAGCTTGTTACTAATGGCGGCGGCAAGGTTAAGCGTGGAGACGGTAAGGTCATTGTAGATACCTGGCGCGCACTGATCGGGCTCGCGGTGGACGATGTAGCGAGTGAGGTACGAGCGGTTGGTAGAGCATTTGTCGAGCAGGGTACTGCCTGCATACGAATTGCCGTTGATGAGCATTCGCGCAATCTCGAGATGCTTGAGACCGCCGAACGATCGGATGTCGTTGTAGAGGACCGAGCACGGTGTTTCCGCCGCCATGGCTGCCTCCCCAGATAACTTTAATGACGTACTGCAAACATGTTAGGAAATGGCTACGGTCAAAGCGTACCGACTCGAAAAATGTTGCGCAACGCTTTGCATAACTATCAAGACATTATAGGGCATATACGCCAAGTTGCAGGATGGCTGCAAGCGACACATTTTGAGAGGTTGTGCCCTATGGAATGCCCTTATTGCGGTGCATTATTGCCCGATGACGCTGGTTTTTGCTCTGAGTGTGGATCGCCTCTTGACGCTGCCGCGCCGTCTGCACCTGCTCCCGAAGATCCCTACACCACGCCCCAGACGGTGTCGCAGAGCCCGGCCTTTTCGTGGCGCGACGGTGAGGCCGCTACGGCGGCAACGGTGGAGTTGCCTAAGGCGGATGCTGCCTCGAAAGCAGACGAGCAGCCGGTGGCGGCACCCGACGCGTCTGAGCCCGCTGCGCCCGAATCCGATTCGGACGCCACGCGTGTAGTCGATCCCTTGTCAGACTTTGGCACTACGATCGAGAATGCGGAAACTGAGTCTGCCTGCCATGCCGATTTTGGTCCTACGCCGCTCAGCGAGGAAGAGCAGCTCGAGCAGGACCGCGAGAGCCTCAAGACGGCCAAGGCCGAGTACAAGCTGGCACGCAAGCGCCTGGGCAAGTCGTATGCGCCCGCCATCGCCGCCGGCGTTATTGTCGTTGCCGCCTTGTGCGCGGGAACCGGCTGGGCGGGCTACTCATATGGTTTGGCTCATCCGCAAAATACGGAGCAGATTCAAAAGCTCAAGAAGCAGCTTGAATCTTCCAAGGACGAACTCACAAAAACGCAAGACGAGCTCGATCAGACAAAGTCCGACCTTAAGGATGCTAAGGCGGAGCTCAAGACCGCAAGCAAGAACGGCGAGGACGCCAGCTCCAATGCCGAGGGCTCTTCCACGACGGGCAATGCGACCTCGTCGACCACTACGACCTCTGGTAGCACGGCGAAGCTCAACATCGATAAGCCCACGAGCTTCGCCAACACCACGTGGCGCGGATCACTTAAGGAGACGGGCAACTCTTGGGGCCATACTTGCTACGGTGCGAGCAAAAACGACCTTGTGATTGTGTTTAAGAGCATCAGCGATTCCGGCGAAGCGGTTGCAGACATCTCGGCCACGCTGCATGCCCACGATACCTACAACGCCGAAAAAACCGTCGCCCAATCCGATGGCGACGACTATCGCACCTACACGGACGTCACTGGTACGTTTGTCAGGAATAAGGGCTTTGAGTTCTCGCTTCCCGTCGAGGAGGAGGACTGCGACCTTACGGTTTCGGGTGTTCCTAAAAAGAAGAACGGCAAGTACTACCTGAATACCACGGTCGAATCGGGAGACGGCGCCGTTAACATGGGAACGCGCATCACGGATTCCTTTGAGCTTTTGATTTCCTAGTACCTCGTATTGTCAGCGCGCGATGCATGGCGGCGGTGGCGGGCGCGGCTTTATTGAGAGTTGCGCCCGCCACCGCTTTTTGCAAATGGGTCTATTTGCTGACTTGGTTTTTACTGCCGGCTAAAGTATGCCGGCAGATGCGAGGAAGAGTATAACCACGATTGCTACCAGGGCAGCAATCACTATCGTGAGTGCCATCGTGCGTTGACGTTTGACGGCAAGGCGCGCGCGACGCATGGACTCGGCGCTGCGGACGGTCTCGGTGGATGGGGTTGGGCGAGACGCGGGCTGCGCCTGTGCAACCGTGCGGGTGGGGACGGCGGTGTCCGCCCGCACGGTGGCGCTGCCGCGATCCACCACGGGCCGGTGCTTTCGCGGAGCACCCGTACGGGCGAAAGGCTCAAGGCGCGCCGCGAGTTCATTTGCCGAAGGGCGTGCGTCTTGCGAGACTGCCAAACAAGCCATAATCGCGTTGACCAAGCCCTGCTTGCGGGGAGTTGCGGGCATAAGGGGTTGCGGCTGCATGGTGCGCTTGAGGCGCGCGTGGTCTCCAGAGCGCCTGAGCTCTGCCTCAAAGGGCGCGTGTCCGCAATAAAGCTCGTAGAGGATGCTTCCCAGCGCATAGATGTCGACGGCGGGATTATCGCGCGCACCGGGATCGGCCTTAAACCGCTCCAGCATTTCGGGCGCCGCGTATGCCGGCGTGGCACCGCGAAAAGCGTTGACGTCGACGGTAAAGGAAAAGTCCGGTTTAACGAGCTTGGCACTGCCCATATCGATCAGGCA
Source organism: uncultured Collinsella sp. (assembly GCA_937980385.1). GTDB lineage: Bacteria > Actinomycetota > Coriobacteriia > Coriobacteriales > Coriobacteriaceae > Collinsella. The sequence continues at coordinate 55,622 of CALJPV010000052.1, forward strand.
GATGTCAAAATAGCCGCTCGACACCTGCTCCTCGAGCGGGATGCGATCGTAACGCAGCATGATGTTGCGCATGGAAAGGTCGCGGTGAACAAAGGGCGTGTCGAGCGATTGCGTGGACAAGATGATCTTGAGCACGCTCAGACCCAGCGCGGCGACGATATCACCGGGGCAGGTTTCAGCGCCATCACTCAGAGCTGGCCGTGCATCAAGAAGCGAGACGCCGTTAACCCACTCCATGAGCAGCGCCGGGGTTCCGTCTGCCGTGTAGCCAAAACCGTAGACATCGGGAAAACCCCTTAGGTTGGATACGACGGAGAGCGTGCGATACTCCTCTTCCAAAGTTTCTCGGTTGAGCTGTTCTTGCTCGGGTTGGGCATCGGGGCGCGGCATCTTAAGCGCGAGCTCAAAAGCGCGATCGCCGCTCTGGACGCGGCGGACATAGGCGTTGCCGCCAAAGCCGCCCTTTTGCGGCGGAACGAGAAGCGTGCAAAAGCGACGCCGTGCCGCAGCCTGCTCGCGCTCGGTGAGCAGTGCTGGCGTATGAAACTTGACGAGTCGAACTTCTTCGTAGGAACCGGTCATGGCGCGCTTTCATCCTTTCTTCCATTAGCAGGATATGCGCTAGCCGCTGCCTTCTGTTGCGCAACATCGACAAATCTGCCGCTCGCCAATGTTGCGCAACAGAATCGCGCAAGACGGCGGTAGAAATAGGTCAATTAAAGTCGGCAATCAGGGGAACGATATGAGCTATTCATTCAGCGCATCATATGGAATCACGCGGGAACAGTGGAACAAGATGACCACGCGAGAGCAGGATGAGTTTGTTTGGGCGCAGCGGAGCGAAGACCGGGAGCGGGAGCGCGCTGAGGCAGCCAGGGCCTTGGAGCGGGAGCGCGTTGAGACGGCCATAGCCTTGGAGCGGGAGCGCGTTGAGGCGGCCATTCAGTCATATAAGAGCTCTCTAGCTGGGATAAAAGCCAAAGCACTTTCTAAGATTGAAGACACCGATGGTTCGGTTTCGGCATATTTTGATCGGTTGATCAATGCTCGTATCGAGGCTTTTTCCCAAGAGGCATTGGGCAATATGCCCAGTGGAATGCAAGCGGTAAACATGCGCTATGCCGAAACGGTTCGCGCTAAGATTCCGGCTCTGCTCGGGGAGATTAGCGCCCTGTTGCCCTCAACGGTTTCGGAAGCGCATAGAGAGCAGTTCGTTCAGCAGTCGCAAGCTCAACTTGAGGCTATCCAGACTGCTGAGCGGCTTCGCGCTCAGCATGTCGCGGAAATTACGAATTATGTTGTTGGTCCCGGCGGCGGAGTGGACCTGAAGAAGGCACTCCGTTACCTTACCGAATCAACGACCAGACAAGAGGAGGGGTCGCTCGAAGAAGCGGCTCGCGCGTTTGAGACTTGGGCGGGACGTGTTACGCCGCTTATGCAGGACGAAGCGCTCGATATTTCCCTTCGTAACCGTATCTCTGCAAAGTTTGAGAGCGTTCGCGCCGCTTTTGATGCACTTGGGCCTGATTCGCGCATCGATGATCGCCTAGCGGCAATGAAGATGATGAATGATTTTGAATACGTAGTAAAAAACGCTACGTATGAATCGAGCGAGCGGCACCGAGTCTATGAAGAGTATCGTGCGCGCATCGAACGTGCCAACAACCGTTACGGAAAGAGTCTGCCGCTTAAGCAATTGCACGAGATCGAAGATGTCTATGCTGCAAACGATGAAGCGGAGGCTGCCCTTGCCAATGCTATGAAAGACGACTATATCGAGCGTTCTATCAACGAGGTCATGGCTGCTCGCGGTATTAACGTTACTCGCTATGCCGTTATGGAGGGTTCGGGAAAGCCCTGGCGATTGATGTTTGACACCAAGCAGAACAAGGCCATCGCCCTTTTGCGCAGCACGAAAAGAGATCGACTCATCATCCGCGTTGTCGCAGCCAACCCTGAGGAGTTTTCTGAGGATCCTGATAATCCGACCATTATCAAGGACATGAAGCCGCAGGATCAAGCGACTGTCGAGAAGGTCTATAGGGACCAGATTGAGTTCTGCGACTTCTACAAACAGTTCGAAGAGGATCTTAAAGCCTATGGCGTAACCGTTCCGGCCGAGGGTGCAGGATTGACCACGCAGGCCGCGAATCCTGCTGCCGCCGTCGAGATCCATCCGCACGATTACGTGCCGCCCACGCCTTCCGCAGATGCGGAGCGTCGCCTGCGTAATCGCCGTCAAGCAAGTCAGCTCAAGCAAAGGGAAATGAGGTAAACCATGACATGGGAATGCCCAGAATGCGGTTTTGATAATGATGACGAGCGCGATATGTGCGAGGAATGCGGCGCTCCGCGTCCCGCCGGCGTAGCACCTGTGCCGTCGACGCCTGCTGCTCCGGTGCAAGACTTCGCTGCACCAAGCGGTGAACGTCCAGCGCCCGCCGTCTATCCTGCGACTTCTTCGATGGGTGGTGCACCACAGGTTCAACAGTCTGCGTCCCAGCAGGCGTATCAGTCTGTTCCCGTGCCCGCGCCGCAGCCAGCACCCGCGCCTATGCCTCAGCCGGCGCCCGTGCCACAACCGATGTCCACCCCACAACCGATGCCTGCGCCCGCGCCGCAGCCCGCGGCCATGTCGATGCCGCAGTCTACCCCCATGCCCGTTCCGCAGCCCGCTCCGGTTGCCGCGCCACAGCCGACGCCCGCGCCGCAACCCATGGCGAATGCTGCAGCTACTCCTGCGGTTCCTGCGCTTACGCTTGCCGATCCAGCTATGGGTGAGCAGCTGCGTCTCACGGGCATGACCGTGCTTGGGCGTAACGCGTTTCCCAGCATGGCATCGAACTTTGCAATATCTCGCCAGCATGCCAGCGTTCGCTTTGAACAGGGTACCTGGTTGGTTGCCGACGAGGGTTCCAATAATGGAACGGCCATTATGCGCGGTGGCCAGATTCTTAATTTGGCCCCCGGCGTGTCCCAGCAGATCCATACTGGTGACGTGCTGCTGATCCCGGCGGCATCTGGTGAGTTTGCCCAGCTACGTTTGATGGTCACCGTGGAGGAGCCTCCTGCGGTGCAGCCCACGCAGGCTCAGACGGCGGTCGCGCCGCAGCCTGCGACCGTTGCGCCCGCTGCGGCATCTGCCGTGCCAGCCGCCAGTCCGTCTGCCGGCATTGAGGGCTGGTTTGTCGAGTGTCCCGAGTGCGGTCGTCTACACCTTGTTGCCGATGAGCGCGCAAAGGTCGGGGATGGCTGTGAAGAGTGTGGCTGTTCGCTCGCGCGCACGTCTGCCGTATATCGTACGCTCGACCCCGGCGAGGATTACTCGGATGTTCGTTAGCCAGATGCTCGCGCCTGTCGTTTCTCTGGGGCCAGGCGAGCGCATCGCAATCTGGACTAGCGGCTGTTCTAAGCACTGCGCCGGATGTATCTCGCCCGAACTTAGGATGCAGCTGCCCGAGCAGGATGTCGACGTTGACGAGCTTGCGCAGATGTTGCTCGATACGGCGCACGAACATGGCGTGCATCGACTGACAGTTTCGGGTGGAGATCCGCTCGAGCAGGCACCAGAGCTCGTGAAGCTGCTGACAACGATCCGCTGTGCCTACGATGACATTCTCGTTTACACCGGATTCACGTTTGAAGAGCTGCCGCAGGTGATCGGTGCGGATACGTGGGAGACACTCAAGCCCCTCATCGATGTACTGATCGACGGTCCGTACGTAGACGAGCTCAACGTGCCCGATTGTGCGCTGCGTGGCTCGACTAACCAGCGCGTGATCTATCTGAGCGACCGCCCGCACGATGACTACGATCAGTATCTTCAGCAGCCTCGTCAGCTTCAGAACTTTGTTCAGGACGGCACTGTTAACACCGTCGGCATTGCTAACCGCTACCACCATGAATTTTCTGCCAAGGAGGTATAACACATGGCAACTGATTTCGAGCGCCAATCCTGGCAGCGCGAGATGCTCAACTTTAAAGGGGTGAAGAGCCTCTTTATCCTTGAGGGCAACGTGAACGACAAGTATCCCGATGTGGTTGACGGCGGTCTTCAGTTCTCGGAGCTCGCCGAGGTTGTGCGCGGCCTTTTTGAAGACGCCAATGGCTCAGTTGAGTACAACGTGGCATATTTTGACCCCATTCAGCTGTTCTCGAGCAGCATGGGCAACGTCGATTGCAAACGCCTGGTGTCGCTGGCACACGACGAGGCTTCCAAGAGCGACGACCGCATGATGGAGGCGAACGCCTGCATCGCCGATGGCCGCCAAGCATATGCCACCGAGCAGTCGAGCCTGCCATCATACGGCGAGGTTATCCGCTCAATGTTGCGCCTTAAATACAACGACAATCCCGATGGCGGCACCGAGGCTAAGCCGCTTTGCGTGATCGTCAACATGGCGTCGCGCCTGCTTGCCTCCTCGACCGGCCTTATGCCCGACGAGACACAGTTCTTCCTTAACCTGTACCTTGGTGCCAGCAAGGCTCGTCTCATTAACCGTACGGCCGTTAACACGCTCATTCTGGTAACGGATAACGTGCGCAACCTGCCTGTGTGGTTTATCGAGGAGAACCCCTTCTTGCGCACCATCACGCTGCCGCATCCCGATCGTGATATGCGCGAAGCCTATATTCAGAGCAAGTTTGGCTTTGGTGAGGCGCTGTCCGATTCCGATGACCGCGCGGTGCGTCGCTTTATCGATACCACCGACGGCATGAGCGTTAAGGAGCTCGAGGGGCTGCAGCGTATGTACCAGCGCGACATGCAAAACCCCGAGGCTTCCATCGAGGCCATCCTTCCCAAGCTCGTCGACGTGTATAAGTACGGCTTTCGCGAGAACAAATGGCAGCAGATGTTCGAGAAGCTCGAAGAGGATCCCGAGGCAAAGATCAAGCGCCGTGTAAAGGGTCAGGACGAGGCCGTTGAGAAGGCCGTCACCGTGCTCAAGCGCTCTGTTATGGGCCTTTCGGGTGCTACCCATTCGTCTGGCTCTAAACCCAAGGGTGTTCTGTTTTTGAGCGGTCCCACCGGCACCGGTAAGACCGAAATCGTTAAGGCCATTACGGAGCTCCTCTTTGGCGATGAGCGCAGCATGCTGCGTTTTGATATGTCCGAGTACGGTGCCGAGAACTCCGATCAAAAGCTCTTTGGTGCTCCTCCGGGATACGTGGGCTATGCCGAGGGCGGTCAGCTGACCAATGCGGTCAAGGCCAATCCGTTCTCGGTAGTTCTTTTCGACGAGATCGAGAAGGCCGCGCCCAGCATTATGGACAAGTTCCTGCAGATCCTCGAAGATGGCCGCCTGACCGATGGCCAGGGTAATACCGTGTACTTCTCTGAGACGGTCATCTTCTTTACGAGCAACATCGGCTTTTCCAAGATTGAGATCGATGCCCAGGGCAACGAAGTGCGTAATACCATCGCGCCCAACACGCCCTATAACGAGATTTGCGAGCGTGTGCGCACCGAGATGGATCGCGAGTTTAAGCCCGAGTTCTTGGGCCGTATCGGCGACAACGTGGTGATCTTCAACTTTATCGACGATGCCGTGGCGCTTCAGATCCTTAATTCCAAGATCGATGCCGTTAACCGCAACGTGCATAAGGCACAGCCCGATATTACGGTTGAGGCGACCGACGCTGCCCGCGAGCTGCTGCACTCCATTGCCATGACGGATGCTGTCAAGGCTAAGGGCGGCCGCGGCATTGGCAACTTGGTGGAGAGCGGCTACCTTAACGGGCTTTCCGATTTTCTGTTTGAACACCGCGCCGAGTGGCGCGGCCGTCCCGGCATGGTGGCACGCGCCGTGCCGCAGGGCGAGGGCGATGATGCGCACATCGCATTTGAGCTCGTGCCCGGATCGATGGGAGGCGATTGGCGATGACGAAGTTTATCGCTGCAGCAAAAACTCAAGCGGGAACCAATCACCCTGTCAACGAGGACCGTTTGCTTCTTGACGGTGATGTCCTTTGCTATGGCCTGGTGGGCGATTGCGAGCGCGAGATGGGCTGTATGGCAGTCTTTGACGGCGTGAGCGAAGGCGGGCACGGAGCGGCCGCCTCGACGCTTGCTGCTCAGGCGTTTGCACAGACGACTCAGGTTTTTGGAGCCGATTCGATTGATGTCCTGCAGGATCGTTTGCGTATGGCGGGCGAGCGCGCCGAGAACGATGTCGAGTCCTATGCGGCCCGTTATGGCCTGCCCGTTGCCGCATCCACGGTTGCCGGGCTTATGGTGGCACATGATGGGGCTGCCGCAATCTTTAATGCTGGCGATTCGCGTGTGTATCGCTTGCGCGATGGTGTACTTGCGGTATTGAGCTACGACCATACGCCCGAATCCCGCCTGGGCGGCGTTGGTTTTGAGTACAGCGATGAGTCAGTCTCGCATTGCATTGAGCTGGCGGTCGGTCTTAATCAAGGAGGACGAAACTTAGAGATCAATACGACCACGTTGTTTCCGGGCGATCGCTACTTAATCTGCTCTGATGGCATCGATGGGGAGATTGACCTTGCGCGCCTGCAGCAGATGCTTGCGAGCGATTCGACCTGTGCGCAGCTGTGCGAGGAGCTGTATGCCGAGGCCCGCATGAACGGTTCGACGGATGACGCGACGCTGATCGTTATTGAGATAGGGGAATAAAGATGTCCGATGAGACGATAACGGTACACCGAGATGGTGGCACCGGCAACGATGAAACTGTGACGGTCCGTCGTGGGGACGTACCCGTAAACGGTGAAACGGTCACCGTGCATCGCGGCAATCAGGCTCCTGCGCCGGGTGAGACCGTGACGGTGCGCCGAGGCGCTGCTCCGGTGTCCGGCGAAACGGTGACCATTCGCCGCGGCGATGCCCCGTCGACAGGCGAGACGGTAACGGTGGACCGCTCGGTTCCTAGGGCAAACGGCGAGACGGTGACGGTGAGTCGTCCAGTTTCTGTGGCTGGTGGCGAGACCGTCACGGTTGCAAGGCCGATGGCTGCTCCCGCTGGCGGCGAGACGGTCACGGTTTCTCGGCCGGTGACGTCCGTTGCGGGCGAGACCGTAACGGTGACGCGACCTGCCGCTTCTAGCGGTCAAACGATAACGGTCCCACGCGGCGCGGTGGCAAATTCCAATGGCGAAACGGTGACCGTTTCTCGTGGGGACGTTCGCGCTGCTTCCTCCGTGCCCGTATCCCCTTTCGTTCCGGAAGATATGACGATTACCTCACGTGACGACCAGCAGTTTATTGTTCACCTGGGTCAGGTTGTCGGTCATGGTGGTCAGTCCACGGTCTTTGCTGCCGAGCGGGTGGATGACGGCCTCGCATGTGTTGCCAAGGTGTTTAGCCCACTTGTGGAAAAAAAGCGTAGGGAATATGAGAAGACCGTGCGCGCTGTCATGAGCCTCAACGATCGTCCTGTGTCGGAAACGCACTTGCTGCCGATTTTTGCCTATTTGCATCAGGGCCTGAGCGCGACCGAAGTGGGGGCCATAGCTCCCCAGCTTTGGGATATTGCCATCACTCCCAAGGCTACCTGTCTTAGCGACCGTCCCCGTAGCAAGCATATGGTCAAAAGCCGCGTGATTCCGGAGCTGAGTCATGCGATTAACCTGCTTCACACTGAGTTCGGCATCGTTCATCGTGATGTGAAGCCATCGAATGTATACCTGTACGATAAGCAAATCGTGCTTGGAGACTACGGCTCTGCTCGCTCGCTTTCCGGTGTTGACGATCGCCTTACCAACACCGTAACGATTTCTAATGGCTATACGCCAGGTAGCGGTGGCAGGGTCGACCCCAGCAACGATTGGTATTCGTTTGGCTATACCATTTGGACGCTCTATGAGGGCAATGTTCATCCGCTCCAACAAAGGATAGATGATAACACCATCGCAGATTTTCTGGATACGGGTCAACCTGTTGAGTTCACCCACCCTGATGACGCTACCTTGGGCAATCTACTGCAAGGCCTTACGTTTGAGCTTGCAAACAAGCGCTTCGGATACGAAGAAATTAAAGACTGGATCGCTGACCCCGACCACTTCTATCGTCAGCTACCCCTCTTCGATTTCAAGAGTGGCCATGCGCCGTATGAATTTGTCGGCAGGCTTTATACCGATCCCGTGTCGCTTGCTCGTGGACTCGCGTCTCATTGGGACGAGGCAAAGCAGCGCATGCAGCAGTGGCAGCTCGAGCGCCAGATGCGTAAATGGAACGAAAATGACCTCGAGACAAAGATCCATGCGATCACCGAGGCGAAAGCGAAGGGCGGAGAAAAACCGAATTACGATTTCAATCTTGCTTGCGTGATCTACGAAATGTCGGGCGGCAAGATCATTTCGTGGCGCGGCGAAGATGTTTCGCTAGGTGCTGGAAAAAATAATCTTCCGGCGCGCATTGCCAACATGACAAATGTAGAAATTGATCGCTATGCGGTGAAGTCGGGGCTTGACGGCACCGAGTCTATGGGCGTGCTCCCCTCGGGCTTTCTTTCCTACGTTCTTTCCCGCCAAGGCGAGCATGACGAGTCGGTTGCAACTATTGCCGAGAATATCAAGGCAATTGAGGATCTTGCCGTTGCTTCCGACGATCCGCATTTTGCTGCCTGCCTATTGAAGGGCTTCCTTGCGTTCGACGAGTTGGAAACTCATGCTGCGGCCCAGCAAGAGATCAAGAGACTCATTGAGAACCCCCGGGCATTTTTTGCCACTTGCTCAACATCTCGTGCTGTCGATGAGTTCTTCCTACTCTTTGCAGGAGACGTTTCCATGGACGCTATTATCAAGGCACGCGGTGACGCCCAGAGTGGCGGGTCAATTGACGTTGATGTCGTACTCGATTTCATGGACCGTGTCGCCGACAACAAGGCTCCCGTGCGAGCGTTCTATCGTAAATACGGCAATATGGCAGGCTGGATTTGGCTTTCCGAGCACACCTCCCTTTACGAGGCACTTCCGGGCTCTGCCGGAGAATCCGCAATCGTCAATCTTCGCGGCCTATCTCCTTCGGCGCAAGCATCGGTTGCTTCGCTCATGCAAGCGGGGTCCAATATCCGAATCGAAGGCAGCAAGCTTCGCGCCGACATGGAGGTGACACCCGTTCCCTATGTGAATGGCTGGCAGACGAGGGACGTTCTTCTTACTCGACCGCTTACGTTGAATGCTCTTTTCTGTGCCGAGGCACGAGGAGAAACAGTGCCACGCGGATATGTGGCAGAACTGCTTGCAGGTGGTGCGGACGAACAACTACTCGATGGCATCGGGATCAGGCTTTTGGCTCATGCGAACCTGACGCCTTCCGCCAGTTATTCTCAATTTCTCGAGGACGAGAGAAACGACGCAGATGGCGCGCTCGAAGGTGCTATCCAACGGGATACTCAGGACTACAGCATGACCGAAGGCATCGCTGATACTGCCGCGCGTATTGAAGCTGTAAAGAAAGAGCAGAGCCGGGTGCTGCGCTGGACATGCGTTGTGGCAGTAATCTACTTCGTTGCCATCCTATGCGCACGTAGCTCTTTTGGACAGTTCATCGTTATGTGTGGCACCCTCGCCCCGCTCGCAGTACTGTTCTTGGTCGCGGCGTTTGTTGGAATCTTCGGCTTCTTGGCCTTGAACCTGCTCCGTTCCTTTTCCGCGGTTGACCGCGTTCAATCGCTCGACAGCGATTTGGCGGCCAACGCAGATCTTCTCGAAAGCCGTCTGGTTCAACTCGTCGATTTTGATGGCCGCACGGGCGCAACGGTGGAAAAGCTCTTGATGGTGGGCGTTGACGAAGATCTTCCGATGACACAGGGAACCGATTTTTCGTTTGGTTCTGAAGGCAAGGCCTTCTACGCCGATCCTGAAGTTATGGATAGGCTTGGCAGATTGGCAATTCGCCTTTTGCTTATCACGTCGGCCGTGATTAGTGCGTCTGGGTTTATGGGCACTGTGTTCATTGACGGTGATGTGATAGCCAAAATCGAGGTAGTCTCCGCTATCGCCGTTGATGCACTCATCTGCATTTACGTGCTGGGCGATGACGAACATCCTGGCAGCGCCGCGTCAATACTGTCATGGTCTTGGATCTGGTTGGGCCCGCTGGTCATCGCGTTTTTGCTTTGGGGCGTCGTATCGGTTCTTCAGGCGTTCGGAATGGTGGGCGCTATTATCGCCGTAGTATTTCTCATCGGTTGTTTTATTAAGTAAGGGGAAATTTAACCATGCCATCTTTTAATTTCATGCGTTTTCTTGATTCTCGTATTGATGCCACGCTTGCTGAGATTGAGCAAGAGCGACGCGCGAAAACTGAAAGCGTGATCGTTGAAAACAGCCAACGTGCATTTGGGGACCAGGGCAATAGAACGGGTGCAAGCGGGTCATACCATGGTTCAGGTTCTGCCCAGGGAAGCTCTGCTGGCGGTTCTCGAGCTAGCATGGGGTCCTCTTATACACAGGGGATTGGGACGTACGACAATTATCTCTGCAAAATTGAAATTAGGAATAACTACCTGCATATAGTTAAAGCTCATCGGTATTACGGCAATCTTGATAAGCTCGTTCAAGATATTGATCGTGACAAGAAGCTGTTGGAGCGGGCTTTTTCGGAGAACAGTAGCCTTAGTCCGGAAACTATCAATATCCCCGCGAATGCGCTTACGGGATTTGAGCGAATCGGCGGAGGCGGTAGGCAATTTTCCAAATTTCATTTCACACGCAAGGACTTCGATACCAGCCAGAGAGTCCATCACTACATTTGCGTATTGAGTCGTGAATTTGCCGGTGCTATCGAAGATTTCGCAAACACGCACTTTCACTACTGATAGGCCTGCGGAGACCTACTCGTGATTCATGTGAAGTGATTTGCAATAAGGTGAATGGGGTGTTGGCTAATGCCATCTTTAAATTTTCGTAAGCTGATTCCGGGAGGCTATTCGGGGGCCGGCCCGAATGCCGGCAATTCGGCTGCGCCGCGGAGAAACGATGGCCTTCATGGCACCGAGCGACGTGCCATGGGCGCTTTTGACGACATGTTGGGTATTGAGAACGTGGCGTCCCAGCGCGGCTCTCAGACGAATGCACGTTCTCGTTCGAACATGGCGCAACGCGAAATCCGGAATGACGTGGTAATCAATGAGGGCTTAGGCTCGTATGACGGACGCCCGTGCTCCATCAGGATTTTCGAAAACCACCTCGAGATTGTCGCCAAGCGTGAGGGCTCGACGCTCGATAATCACCCCGCGCTCAAGATGCTCGTCCCCGGCATAGGCAACAGCAAGGCGGTGGCGGGTAGACTATTCGCTCCGGGTAATTCCAATCCGCCGATCATCATTCCCTTTAATTCGCTGAGCGGTTTCCAGGAAGTGAGCGGGTTTATGCCCACGTTTGTCTTCAATCGGCGTAATCCTCAGACCAGAAAGATGGAGACGCACACCATCAAGACGATGACCAGGGAGTTTGGGTATGCACTTAACCGCTATGCCCAGACACACTTCCATTATTAATTAGGTAAAGGCAGAACACATGGCAGACGATAACCAGCAAGGGGGCATGTCGGCGCAGGAGAGACTTGCGCGCCTCTATAACTCTCGCGTTGATGACCAGCAGGGGGATGCGACGCCGGCTGCGGGACAGGTGGCGGGAACACGTGTTTCGGCAGGTGCATCGCAGGCACAAGCCTCTTCCGCCCAGGAGCGGCTCGATCGTTTGCGCGCTCGCCGCGCCGGCGTGCCTCTTCCGGGCGATCCGGAGGCGGCTACTCCGGTTAACAACGAGGGCGCGAATCGCCCTCGCTTTAACATCAATCTTTCGCGTATTGTGGACGCGATTCCCACCATTGTTCGGTATTTCCCGCTGCGTATTTTCACGGTCTGGGGACTTTGCTCGGTCTGGTACCGCATGTACTTGAACGTTGGCGGAGACGATGTGTTGCATACGGGGCTTCCGGCGCCGGGGTATAGCGCATTCAATCCATTCGCTCTGGGCGCTGTTGTATTCATTGGTCTTCTCGTAGTTGTGACAGAAATCATTGCCGGCCCGTTGAGCTTGATCATTAAGCAATTAATCATCGGCGCCACGTATTTCTTCCGCGGTTCTGCCGCCACCCGCGAGGCCCGCGACCGTGCGCATGCGAACTTCAGCCTGCGCCGGCTCGTCACCGAGACGGTCCGCGGCTACCACAGCGGCTACTCGGTCTTCGGCTCCATGGCTCGCGCCGCCCGCGGCGCCCGCAACAGCGCCTCCACGCTCGACTACGGCGTCGGGGCCTTCACGGGGGAGGATCCCAACGCGCCCGTCTACGACGACGGCCTGGGCGACCGCCCCTCGCAGATGGAGCTCACCGACGACGCGGCGTCGAGGATCTGGGACCTGTACTACCCGGCCTACGGCGCCGAGGGCCCCATGTCCAACCTGCACGAGGCGCTCGCCTCGGGCGACCCGCAGGACTACACGGCCCTGATGAGCCTCGCCCTCAACGTGGCGGAGTGGTGCGAGCAAAACGGCACGCCCGACACGCACGGCTGGTTCGACGACCCCGCCTACCCGGGCGACTACGTCGACGCCGGCACGTTCTACCTCATGGCGTACTCGTTCTGGGAGCAGGCGGCCGAGGCGCGGCGCGTGGGGCCGATCGAGCCGCTCGCGGATGACATGAGCCGCTTCATCCTGCGCCACCTGAGCGACTGGTCGCGCGAGAACGCCCATGCCTACCGCTGGCGCGGCGACTGGCGCGACGCTGACTACTTCGACAAGGACCGCCTGTAGGCGGCGGAGGGGGAAACACGGATGGCAATTAATCAGAACGGGTCTGACCGCGGGGGCGCCGGATCCAACGGATCGGATATCAACGATATCGTGAACCGCTTGGGCGGTCCGCGCGTAGTGATCGTTCTTGCCGTGGTGATAGTCATCGCGATTGTGGCGGTCACGTCCATCACAAGCGGCATCTCCGACACCAATCGGCAGACCGAGCAGCGCGCCGAGGCCAAACAACAGCAAGAAGAGGAGGCGGCGCGCGCTCAGCGTAAAAAAGAAAAAGAGGAGCGACACCAGGAAGAAGCGAAAAAGGCCACGGTGCTTACGCTCGATGAGATTACGGACGAGGCGCTGCGCTCGGACTTAGCGCTCGATGCAGATGAGGACGGCAATATTTCGCAAGAGACTGCGGATGAAGCTAGCTCAATCGATGTCGAGTCGTTTGATTCGCTTCCGCTGTTGGCCAGCTTCCACAACATCACGACGTTTGGCATCGGCGATTACGACAGCGAAAACTACGACATAAGCTCCATTAGCAATATCACTCATCTGTCCATTGGCGACTGCTTGGTGCCTCAGGTTGATCTCACACGTTTTCCTCAGCTACAGCGCGTTACCATAAACAGGCTCGAGAGCCCCGTCGATACCTTGAATGCCAAAAACATGTCCTCGTTGACGAACGTCCAGATCGAAGGCCTTGATGGCAGTATTGGGACGCTTGACCTGTCGGGTGATGTGAACCTCGAGGTTCTGAAGATCGGTTGCAGAGTCGAAACGCTCAATTTGTGCGGGGCAGGCAGGGAAGATGCCTTCCATTTCACTTTTACACCCAATTGTGTTGGCAAGATCTTGTACGACAGCCACACGAGCAGCAGCCTGGTCGAGTATTTGCAAAAAATGAGCAGTGACTACGGCTACACCATGGAGCAGCAGTAGCGATGCGCTCAAGTGAGGAGAAGCGATATAGCGAATTTTAAGCCCGACATGTCTTGGCGGGATGACGAACGGGTTCAGCGTGTGACCGAGCAGCCTTCGGGCGGGGCTCATGAGCGGGCTGCCGAGACGCCGGATGTGCGGGTGAATATGCGTCCGAACGGGCAGGCAACCGAACAGTCTGCTGGGCAGGCGCAGCAGACGCCGAGGCGTTCGACAAGTCGGACCCCTCGCCCTGCCAGCCAGCCGAATGGACAGGCGGCTGAACGTGCAAATGAAGCCGTCTCTCGCTTGGGCGGCGTTCGCGCCCTGGTGGTGCTTGCGGCGGTTGTGGTCATAGGCGCGGTTGCCGTTTTCTCCGTGATTGGCGGCGTCGGTGACGTGCAAGGCGGCGGGGGAGCCTCGTCGAGCGTCTCTAAAGAGTCGAGCTCAACTGACGCCTCTGGCTCCGAGACCAAGAAAGAAAAAGGTCTCGTCGATGTTGATGCGATCTCGGATGATACGCTGCACGGGCTGCTTGCCGACTACGATAACGATGACGATGGCCAGCTGACCGCCAAGGAGACTCAGTGCATCACGAGGCTGGTCGTGACCGACGAGGTGACGGATTTCACGCCCATTAGCAAGCTGGACAAGCTCGATACGCTCGGCATCAATACCCTGAGCGCCAAGAGTGCGGACTTTAGCGAGCTCGAGGCACTTGAGGTGCTCAAGTTTGGCGACATGACGACCCAGGACCTCGACCTGAGCGTCTGCCCCAAGCTCAATTCCTTTTGTATTGAAGGCCTTAAGGGTGCTGTCAATTCCATCAACGCTTCGGGTCTTAAGAACCTGATGTTCTTTACCGTTGACCAAGGCCTTCAGGGCGACGTCGAGAAGATTGATCTTTCGAATGATGACATTCTTGGCGCACTCGAGATTACCTGCAACGTCGGTGAGCTCAACCTGTCGGGTTGCAGCCACTCGTTCCCCAAGCTCAACATTGCCGCTGATCACATCGACAAGATCGTGGTCGACAGCAACACCAACGCGGACCTGGTGACTACCCTGCGTGACCTTTGCACCCAGAAGGGCTGGACGCTGGAGGAGCGGTAGGGTCTCTTGAAGCGGCAGAGTAACTTTTGCTGCAAGGCCATAAACGAACAAAAAGAAGCGGGGCTCGGTTTGAACCGAGCCCCCTTTATCTCTATTTCTGAACAGCAGCTGCCTTCTTTTTTTCCTCCTCGAGTAGCTCGCCAAGTTGCTTGCCGCCTTCGGTCTTCCAGTCAGCCATGCCACTACTGCAGCGACCGATAACAAACGCAGATGCAGCAGAGGGGGTTGGGAATACCAGATCATCGCTTAGGATGTTGTCCTCATTGATGAGGTGCTGGTATTTTTGACGGCTTTCATATGTGGGCTTGCGGGCAGATGCGGTGGTGCCTTCGGCAATTTTTGAGCCGCCCTTTACAACGAAGCCATCGCTAGTGAAGAACCCATATGCTTTGGATCCACGACCGAACGTATGAAGCTCGATTTCCGATATGTCTTGTGGGGCGCTGATTTTGATGGGGATGTCTTCGATTTCTTCAGTAGCGTCTTCTTGCATATGATCGATGGCAGCTTTGACTTTATTGGCAAGCCATTGAACAATACAGTCTCTAACAAAGAAATAATCAGGACCTTGGGCTTCGTTCTTGAGCAAGTCGATCAGTTTTGGCAATATGCCCTCTACGCCATTGACCTCTTTGATTTTTATCCAAGTTTTGCAAGCATTTTTGTAGGCGGCTTCAGGATCCTCTTCATTATCAAAATGCAGCTTGGATTTATCTTTCAGTTTGTCTGCAACGGTTTTTTGGGCAGCCCAAAAAACCGGAACACAAAGGCTTCCGTGGTGTTTTTCGCTATCGTTTCGAGTGTCAATTTGATTCGTGCAAAACGTGTTGAATTCATATCGGCAAGGATCGCTTGTAAGGTATTCTTCTGTAATAAATGCTAGGAGGATATCGCTTTTGGACAGGTCTTCATCGATCTTCTCTGGCCAGTTATCGCCGATACTGATTGAATTTAAGTCGATCACTTTTTTCACTCGGTATTCGGTGTCCTTGAGAAGATCATTGTTAAGCTTGTCCATTGTTCGGTTAACAATATCTAGGAGATGGTTGAATAGATTGTCGTTGCGTCTGTAGCTAATAAAGACCTTTACCAGGGTGTTGCCATTTTCATCTTTTTCAACCCCTAGCATGGACTGCTGCTGGCTCATGAGTTCCTCCGTTTTGACGATTGCTGTTATTTGACAATGCTGCCCTTGGCGATGCGGGCTGAGAGGGCGACGATGATTCGGTCGTAGGCATAGACGTCCTTGCCCAGCAAGAATCCACGGGCGCCGAGTATGTCGTTGTCGGGTGTCATGTAGGCGTGACGCATGAGGGTCTCAGATTTATTCGTGCCTTCGGGCTTGTCTTCGGGTTTCTCCCCTTTAAGGAGAAGATTGACATTATGTGCGCGCCTGCGCTGATCCCTCTCGTCCTCTCTGGTGCCGTGCCCCAGCTCGGTCATGCCTATTGCCTGACAGTAAGCGAGCCAACGCTCGTGCTCTATATCACCCAATAGACAAATAGTTTTAATTCTTCTGCGATAATTGGCTTCATTGTTGGTAAATTCCTCCAACGTGTTGCCGGCCAATTTATCTTCAATTAGGTATTGTTTTACCAGATGACCATTGTCTAGGCCTTCGCTTCTTCCGCCTTCTAGTTTCGCCAGATAGTCATTTTCGAGCGTATCGATGGTTTCCGATAGACCAACCGACCAAAAGCGACTGGGAAGATACGCGGCCGACGCGCGACTGCTGCATTTGTTCCACTCGTTCTTGTTGAATTTGTCGCGTGCCGTATCATCTGCCATGGAGGCATCATAGCTGACGGTGGCATGGTCAAAGTTGCACATCTCATATACCGCATTGAGCTGTATGGCTCGCTGTTCAAGCTTATTATTGAGGAGATTGTCGTAGGTAAAGAAAGCCTTGCGAGAACCAAAGGGATGCATGATTCCGACGATGGGGTCCTTTTTCTTTTCGGTACTTGCTTCGGTCATGGCGAGCTTTCTTAAGGCCTTAAGAATCTCTTCGCTCTCGATGTGAGGGCAAATAACAGGGCGCTGCTTCATGTAGTTGGGAGTGCCATGCTCGACAAAGCGGTTGAAAATCTGCCGTTGCAACATAAGGGAGTAAGAAAGGTTCTGGCTGCAGTTGCCCGTGGTCACAAAGGCATAGACGTACGTGTTATCGGGCAGCAGGGCACAACTGTCATCACATGCCACGCGCTTGCCTTGAAGGTCGTAGTGCAGAGCTGCGACGCTGTTGCCTGCCATAAGGCGGTCAAGCGTGATTGAGGGGGCGCTGGCCTCGACAAAACGCACCGTAGGTGTCCCGTCTTTGATCTCTCCGAGCATTTCGGGATATCGTGCCGCCTCGCGCTCGACGATTTCGTGGGCATTAGGATCGACGATCACAATGCTGAGCTTTACCTGCGGCAAACGGCCCATCCAGTATGCGGTGCGTGCCGCCTGCATACCGTAATCTCCTGCGCCAATTACGAGCACTGTGAGGTTTTGGGGCTTGGTGCTGTCGCCGCGGGTGATGTCGACAGGAGCAAGCCATCTGAAAAGGGGCGCCTCGTCCAGAACGTTGTAGATTTCGTTTTGCGTACGAGAAACCAGGTGCAGATTGACGTTTTTTGGATAGGGTTTGATGGCATCAAAAACTCTGGGGTCGTCGGGGTTGCTGTGAAGACAATGCAGCGTGATCTCAAAAGGTGACTCGTCGGTTTGGAACTGCTGGTTAAGCGTCTCGAGCATGTCGATTGTTACGCTGACATTTCGCTCGGTTTTTTCGGAAGTCGCAACGACGTCGATATGCTCAGTGCATCTTGCTCGAGTTCGATCGACAGTGGTCTTCAGGACATCGGCTGCGCCGTCTTCGGTGAAGGCGTAGCGTACATATCCTTGGCAGAGATTGCGCAGTATACGCTGGCGGTCGCCGTCCTCGTTGCAGTCAAGACAGAAGACGAGGGCGATGTCGCCTCCGTTGGCCTTATTGAGCTTTCCATTTTTGATGTCGTTGACGATATCGCGCGTGAGCAACTCAGTGTTGGCGTCAACGCTTTCAAAGACAATCACATGGCTGGCATGCTTGAGGTGATGCTTGATTACGCTGCCCGAGAGGCGTGTGACGACGGCGTTGAAGGCAAGTAGGCCTACTTCAACGGGAAGGGCAATGATGTATGCGAGTGTTAGCAGCGAATAGAACAGGCGGCATGCTTGGTTGGGGATGACGCCGTTGACGACCGATGTTATATCGGTAAGGCCAGTCTGGATGGTTGTTGTCCAGCCAACTGTGAATAGGTTGGTGATGAACCAGCTGATATAATTCCAGCCCCCTGGTTCCCAGCCCTCGCCAAAGTCGGATGAAAAGCATTGCTCCCAGGTAACGGGTGCGAACAGGAAAAGGGCCCCAATAGCAAGGACGATGAAGGCGACGAGGCGACGATCATAATCTATTTCATGGCCAAAGAACCTGTACTGATGACTGTGGAGCTCCAGGAAGACAGAGCAACAGAGTGCAACGAAAGCGATCAGGGGCGCTAGGGTCCATAAGATTTCAGCCAAAGTAGAAACCTCCTAGGATTAGAGGGTAGTGTGAGCAAATGGGCATATCTTCCCACCGCCTACGTAAACATGCGGTCTCTCAGCTCGGCCGCCTCGTTAATCTCGACATTGGTGCGGCCTTTGAGGTCTTCGGTGCGTTTGCTGGTGAGCTTGCCGTCCTTTAGCCCGTAGGTGGTGTACTGAACGATTGCACCGGCGGTTTCGGCTGCCTGACGTAGGGGCTCGTAGGTATCGGTTTGCTCGCACCATGCATAGAAATCATCGACGGTGGCGTTCGGATTGCCGCTAAAGAGTCGATACCATTCGCGTCCAAAGCTGCCAAGGACCGAGAACGTCTTTTTTTCGACAAGCTTGTCGCCCTTGTATTTGTAGTCCAGCGTGAGGTCCACCAGATAGGCGGCTCCCGTTTCAAAGGCGTTCTCATTGCACTGATGACCGATGACCTCGGCCTCCGGATAGTACTTACCAATAAACTCGGCGGCATCGCCTTCGTAATCGGCAACGATGCGCACGCTCTGTACCTTGCCCCGCTTGTACGTGTAGTGCAGGATGCGCAGCAGTCGCTCCTGCCAAAACGCATAGGAAAACAGGTGGTCGACAAAGTGCGGGTTCTCAAGCCGATTGGCCCGATTCATCCAAACAGTTTGGAACAGTTGGTAGTCGGCCTGCGGCTCGCCCGTGACCTCGCGGAACCACTGTACGGCGACGTCGGCGGGGATATAGAACGATAGTCGCTCCTGCGGAGTACCGCTCTTGGTCGTTTTGGCGCGCAGGGGAATCTCGACCTCGTAGCCAGAACCGTCGTCCGTTCCGCAGTTTAAAAAGGGCGGCAGCATAAACTGGCAGGGGCCCTCGTCGCATACGCGCATCGGCTGGGGGCTAACAGGTTGCCCTTCAAACTCCATCTCGATGTCTGTGTCGTCTTCTTCGTCCTCGTCATCATCTTTGATGCCAAGGTCGTAGCCGGTGTAGTAGTCATCCAGGTGTCGCTCGTTTACATTTCGCCCGTTTACGACGTCAAAGACGGTAACACCCGTCATGCGGTCGCAATACTTTGCGACTTCAAAGAGGTTGCAGCTCTCCTCGGGCGTAAAGTTATCCATGCGGTGCAGGAACTCGGTAGAGCATTCATCGGGATCATAGCCGTCCATTTCGCTGTCACCGAGCCAAAAGTTGGGATCACGATTGCTTTTGAAGTACCACCAGTACCAGACGGGGCCGAATACCGCATTTACGCCAAAAAAGACTTTCTGGATGATGTTGCCGTTGCCGTCGAACTTGTAAGCGAGCGGCAAGTTAACAACCGGAACGTTTGATGTGTCACGCGCCATGGTGTGCTCCCTGCGATGATTTGTGTTGCGCGCGAAGGCCAGATTCGATGCGTCTGACCTGCGCGCGCCTGTTACTTCGCATACTAGGCCGCCTGCGTTGCATTCTGTTGCGCAACATCGCGGACGGTGCGGTTCGACGTCCAGGGGCGATGCCGCGCAACAGATACATGGCTTGGTCGTGCCAATCGCTCTCTAGTAGCGCGCCGAGCGCTGGGCGTTGCCCGGGTTGTAGCCCGCCCAGGCGGCGATGACGTCCGACTCAACGACGCTCGTTGCAATGTTGATAAAGCTGCCGGCACGGGGCAGGTCGGTATGGAAGTCTTCGAGCAGGTTGGGCTGGAACCTAAAGTCCTCAAAGTTGACGGTGTTGGGGTTGTAGAGCTGACAAGTACCATCCTCGGTAGAGATCGGGCCAACCATGTAAACGGCCTTGTGCTCTACGACCTCGGTATCGTCGACGTCGATCACCTCTCCACGATCGTGCGCGGCAGCGGCGTGCTCCATGAGCTCGAGGAATCGGTCGGCTTCGGCGCTGCAGAGTACGCAGCGCGAGAAGAGCACCGTAAGGGCATAACCCGTTTTACGGCCCAGTTTCTCTCGCAGCTCGCTAAATCGTTGCGACTGCTCCGGGGTCATGCGCGTTTTGGACGGTGCGGTCTGCTTGAGTCCGCACGCCTTAAGGAACATCGCGTTGGCCTTGCGCAGGGCGCTCATGGCGGCAGAGTCGCTCTTTGCCGCGGAGACGTCGATGCGTCCTCCCTCGGGAATCTGCTTATAGCGAGAGAAGCCCTTCTCGCCCTCGACGGGCATCCAGTACGTAATGACGTCATTTTCCACTACGCTAAAGCGGCACGTAAAGGGCGCGCCGATTGCCGGCGCCTCGCCGTAGAACTTTACGCGTACGGCTTGGTCGGTGTCCGCCATCCACATCATAAAGCGATGGCTATTGTCGCCGTCATGGCTCCGGAGCTTTGCAATAAGGTAGCAAACCGAGTCGCAACGGCTTTCGAGTGCGGCGCCTCTTCCGGTGGCGATGGCGCTTATGCCTTGGGCCTTGAGCTCGATATCGCGGTGCAGCGCGTTGAGCTCTTCGGATGTCAACAGGTCTTGGCCGAGAAGCCCCGCGACAAGCGCGTCGACTTCTATGTCGGTAGTAAGGGCGGCGTCGATAACCTTGCGGTGCGCCTGGTGGCTTGCGTAAGCCGGCAAAGGTTTGCGGCCTGTGGCAAATCCAAATGGGTCTCGGGTCTGATCGCCGCCGCGATAGAGCGGCTCCAAAAAGAACATGTTCATGTCATTTCGCTTGCCCTGCTTTTGACCGTAGGCATCGAGGGAGTTCCAGACATGCTTTTCTGCAATGGGGTTCATCCACAGGCTGATTTTCGATTTTTCTGCCGAGGAGGTAGAGGCGCTCTTTTTGGAGCTTGCGGAGGGACGCGAGGCCGGGACCTCACGATGACTGTGATAATAGTCAGTATCGATTCCTAAGGTCTCGACTAAGTCAAAAAAGTCGCCAGCTGTTTCGCCTTTCGCGAGCTCTGCCATGACCGGCTGCGATGGGTCATCGACAAAGGAAATGCGTGTTTTTCCGTCATCGGAGACTGCCTGACAGTATCCGCATCGAAGCGCGACGTAGCCTTCCGGTTCACTGCCTCGGTCAAAGTAGGTGTCATCTTCACAGCCGAGCGTCTCGGGGACGGGGACAGTTGGACGATTGGTACCCGGAATCGTTATAGCAGCACCCGCTGCGCACTTGAGCTCATCGAAATACTCAGTGTAGAGCGGAATGTTGTAATGTTGGGCTAATGCCTCGAGAACGACGGCGTTGGGCACGGAGTGCGCCACGCGATAGCGCACGGAGTTATAGCCCCATTCGACATCGGTTGCGTCATCGGGGATTCCGTGACCCACCATGGTCCTCAGGACCTCATCGGGTGAGTCAAACGTGCTATCGGGCGTGCCGCAAATCGCCTGGAGCGAGAACCCGCCAAAGCACTTGTCGAGATCATCGCGGATATATGCGCAGCAGTCATGGTTGGGAAAGACGATGCGAAACGTCATCGCACCCATGGCCTGGGACATGTAGACGTTGTCCGATGCCTGGGCATCGGACTCTGCCTGGGCATCGGACTCTGCCTGGGCATCGGACTCTGCCTGGGGCTCCTCTTGGGCGCCAAACTGGTCCTTGAGAAAGTCGAAGTACAGGGACACGTTTCCGCGCTGCGCATACGAACGCATGATGGGGTCGGTGGTGTCCTCAAAGTACTTTTGGCTTCCGTCGGGCATGGACATGGTTCCCATGCCGCAGCGGAACAGGGTGTCGGTGGCACCGTCGAACCCCTCCGGGAAATACACCCAGCAGCTCTTGTCGACCACGTTTGCAAACGAGACGCTATCGCCCTGCGCATCGGCGATCACGGCGCCGGCGGCGATCTCATCGGCATCGGTGTACTCGTAGTAGACGGGAACGCCGATCATCTTGGAGATAGTCTTGGCAACCTCCAGCGAGGGGATGCCGTTGTATTCGTACTGGAGCGAGTTGTAGCCCCAGACGACGTTGGTGACCTCTTCGCCGTCGGACCCGCAGGTTTCCAGGGCGGCATTGATGGCGTCGGTCGGATCCATGTGCTGGAAGTCCTCGTAATCGGGGATCACGGCAGCAAAGCAGAACTCGCCATAGTCTCGCTCCAGGGCAGCTTTGGCCTGCATGCAGATATCGTGGTTGGGAAACACGATGCGATTGACAATCTGGTTGATCGAGATCCCTCGGTCGGTATCTTGAAGCAGATGCTCAAAAATCTCGTCCATCGTTCCTTCTTTCGTATGCGGTGGAAGCCCACGATCCCGGGTTTAGGGCTCGTGGCTTTGCTAACTCGAACGCTACCGCCCCGATGGGCGAGAACGTTGCGCAACATCCGCGAGTGCGCAAATTGCAATGCGGAACGGTTTGTCCCGAGGCGTTTTGAGAGCGGATCCGTCTCGTTCCCGGCAATGTTGCGCAACGTCTGCTCGGTATGGATTTCTACACTTGAGCTGTCCAAAAGGGATTCGGTTCTTGAACGAGGGATGAACGATGAGCAGGAACTCCTATTACGATGACGATATGTCCGAAGAAGATTACGAGCGGGTCATGGAGCATATGTACGAGCTTGAGTGCGAGCTCGAGGAGCCTCATGACGCTCGCACCGACCAGTTGATTCGCGAGGAGCTCGAGGATCTTTCGAGTGCCATGTTGTTTGAGCCGGTGGTCAAAAACGGTGAGTACCTTGGTGAGCGCGACCATGTGCCCGGGTATTGGACGGATCGTCGCGATTTGGAGTCCGAGTCTTCAGGCACTTCGAGTGATGCCGACGAGGTGGAAAAAGATGAGCCGTTTGATTTGATTGGCTATCAGGGCTCTTCCTCGGGCGGTTCGGTGCTCGACATGTTTACTCCCATTTTAAGGAGTCGCGTGTTCTGGATCTTCATCGCGTTTTTGGTGTTTATCGGCCTGCTCGACATGTTCTACGACAGTTTTATTGTTCCTTCGGGCTTCGCTATTAGTCGCATCAATTTCCAGGGCTTGGTGCTGCTGGCGATTGTCGTTGCATGCATTGCCCTGAGGCGTCGTCGCCGTTAACGGCGGTATTGACGCAGTTTCCGATGTTGCGCAACAGGTTATCT
Organism: uncultured Collinsella sp.; assembly: GCA_937980385.1. Taxonomy (GTDB): domain Bacteria; phylum Actinomycetota; class Coriobacteriia; order Coriobacteriales; family Coriobacteriaceae; genus Collinsella. Next base: position 78,916 of record CALJPV010000052.1, read on the forward strand.
GGACAGCGGCGTATGCTCGGGTTGTCCTGAAAGCGAGAGAAAGGACAGGACAATGGCTGAAGTTGAAGTAAGGGCTTTGGGTCCCGACGACGTCGACGATATGGTCGATCTGGACGAGCAGTCGGGCTACGAGGTCTATGACGCGTGGGCGGACTATGTTGAGGACGAGGACGAGGAGAACTGTTACCTCTGGGGCGTCTTTGCCGATGATGAGCTGGTCGGTTTTTGCGTAACGGGCGGTGCGGATGACCCCGACCTACCGGATGCCGTTACGGAGCACCCGCTCAACGAGGAAACGTCGACGTTTTTGAGCCATGTGTATGTTGACCCCGACTACCGCGGTAACGGCTATGGCGCACGCCTGGTACACGACGCCCTGTTGGGATACTGGGAGAGCGAGGGCGAGCAGCAGCCTGCATTCCTGGATCTGAGCGAATATCTCTTTGACGATGCTGATGCGGATCCGATTAAGCTCGCGCAGCTGCTCATCGACTTCTTTGGCAAGAACGGGTTTGAGCCCATCCCCGACGATGAACACGACATCACCTACACCTGCATGGTCTTGGATCCCAAGAACTTTAAGGACCCAGACGCAGAGTAGAGGCTGCGATCTGTTGGTTTAGCTTCCCTAGTTGATGTTTGACGGGACCGGACGTTCCAGTTGAGATGGCTGGACGTCCGGTCCTTTTTGTGGCCTGTCGGGTTTGGCACCCGGCACGTTTGTCTCGATCTGTAACATCTGGCGGGGGATACGGGGTCTAGTTGTTACAGATTGAGATTGTTCCTCGGCAGACAACTCAACTGTCTCAATCTGTAACATCTGGGGCCGGTTTTGCCCCGTAACTGTTACAGATCGAGATGTTAGCCAAGGGGCTGACTGAATGTCTCGATCCGTAACGTGTAGACCCGGTTTTGCTCCGCAACTGTTGCAGATCGAGACAATCGGCCCAGACTCGCCCGTCCGCCTCGTCATCTGTGGTTTACGTGGGGGCATGCGAAGCACGGGTATACTAACCGGCGGCGAATCTGCTCCATCGCTTAGAGCTGCTGCGTCTGGACGGCGCGTGATAGGGCTGCCAAAGCGATCGCCAGCGTGCTGAGCAACGTCCTCTCTGTGCGCACCCGTTTTTGTATGTATTAGCGCACTACCAAGCACGCCTGCGCGGCCGCATGCCGCGCCCATTGCGCGTGCAGATAAGGAACAACAACATATGCGTAATTCTGTATCCGACGTCACCGACGCCGAGATCCTGGACGAGGCCCGCGAGGCCATGACCCAGGCTGCCTTCGATGCCGCCGATGAGGCCAATGCTGCCCAGGCCGTCGAGTCCGCTACCGAGAGTCTGCCCGCCTTTGACGAGCTGGGCCTTTCCGACGAGATGCTCCGTGCCATCGAGAACCTGGGCTACACGGCGCCGACGCCCGTGCAGGCCGGTTCGATCCCCGTGGTGCTCGAGGGCCGCGACTTGCTTGCCGCCGCTCAGACCGGCACCGGCAAGACGGCCGCCTTTTTGCTGCCGACCATGAACAATCTGGAGCACATCGCTCCTCCCAAACCCGTGCGCGAGCGCGGCGGCCGCAACCGCCGTCGCGGTGCCAAGAAGCCCGAGGGCAACGGCCGTGGTCCCGTGATGCTCGTCATCACCCCTACGCGCGAGCTTGCCCAGCAGATCGACGAGGTCGCGAGCAAGATCGCCGACGTCACCGGCCATGTCGCCGTGACCGTCGTGGGCGGCGTGAGCTACAAGCCGCAGACCGCGGCCCTCAAGTACGGCTGCGACATCCTGGTCGCCACGCCGGGCCGCCTGGTCGACCTGATCGAGCAGGGCGCCTGCCATCTGAACGAGGTCAAGGTGCTGGTGCTGGACGAGGCCGACCGCATGCTCGATATGGGCTTTTTGCCCGCCGTCCGCCGCATTGTGCGCGAGACGCCGGCCGAGCGTCAGACGCTGCTGTTCTCGGCGACCCTCGACGAGGAGGCCGTGGGTGAGATTGCCGACCTGGTGAGCGACCCGGCCCGCGTGGAGATCGCGCCCGCCACGTCGACCGCCGACACCGTTGACCAGTTTGTGTTCCCGGTGTCCATCGAGGCCAAGAACAACCTGCTGCCCGAGTTCCTCAAGAAGGAGGGCCCGGAGCGCACTATCGTCTTTATGCGCACCAAGCACCGCGCCGACAGCTGCTGCCGTCGTCTGGAGCGCAAGGGCATTAAGGCCGCCGCGATTCACGGTAACCGCAGCCAGGCCCAGCGCGAGCGTGCCCTTTCGGCCTTCCGCGACGGTACCGTCGACGTGTTGGTGGCAACCGATGTCCTCGCCCGCGGTATCGACATCAGCGACGTGCGCTACGTCGTGAACTTTGACGTGCCGGCCGAGCCGACCGACTACATCCACCGTATTGGCCGTACGGGCCGCGCCGGTGAGCTGGGCTGGGCCATCACGTTTGTGACCGAGCAGGATGTGGACGAGTTCTACGAGATTGAGAAGCTCATGGACAAGACCGCCGACATTTATGACGCCGGTGACCTACATGTGGGTCCCAATCCGCCCGCGGTTGACCCCGAGCGCGACCCTGCGGCCTTTAAGGTGAAGAAGAAGACCAAGCGCGGCAAGTCCAAGAGCAAGAAGAAGCTCGAGCAGGCACGTCGCGACGGCAAGCGCAACGGCGATGACTACGGTGATGTGGCCGGTCGTTCCAACCGCGGTCGCGACGAGCGTCGCGGCGACGGCGAGCGTCCGAGCCGTCCCAAGCGCGGC
>CALJPV010000053.1:0-24143 GCA_937980385.1 uncultured Collinsella sp.
AGGCGGGCGCGGCCCAGGCTGCCGCCGGTGCCGCCGTGCCCACCATCTCGCGTGGGCGCGTGACCTTTGTCGATGCCGCTCTGCCGCAGGGCGTGGTGGTGCCCGATGCCAACCTGGCCGTGTTCTCGATCGCCGACCTCAACGCCCGCATGGACGCCAACCGCGCGCGCAGCCGCCGCAAGGTGGACATTACGCAGATCACGTTCCCGTTTAAGCCGGGCGACTACGTGGTGCACGCCACTCACGGCATCGCACTCTTTAGCGAGATTGCGCGTCAGGAAGTGGGCGGCAAAGAGCGAGACTACTTTTTGCTGGAATATGCCGACGGCGACAAGCTCTACGTGCCGCTCGAGCAGGTCGACCGTATCACGCGATACGTCGGTCCCGACGGTGACAAGCCGCGCCTGACCAGGCTCAACACAGCCGACTGGACGCGCGCCACCAACAAGGCGCGCAAGAATGCCAAAAAGCTGGCGTTCGACCTGGTCGATCTGTATACACGCCGCTCGTCGATTACCGGTATCGCCTGCCCGCCCGACACGCCCGAGCAGATCGAGATGGAGGAAAGCTTCCCTTACGACGAGACGCGCGACCAGCTGGAGGCCATCGCTGACATTAAGGCCGATATGGAGGCGCCCAAGCCCATGGACCGCCTGCTGTGCGGCGACGTGGGTTTTGGCAAGACCGAGGTCGCCCTGCGCGCGGCGTTTAAGTGCGTGGACTCCGGCCGCCAGGTCATGGTGCTCTGCCCCACGACCATTCTTGCCCAGCAGCACTACGAGACGTTCTTTGAGCGCTTTGCCCCGTTTGGCCTTGAGGTCGAGGTGCTCAGCCGTTTCCGCACGCCGGCGCAGCAAAAGCGCGCGCTCAAGGCGTTTGCCGAGGGCACGATCGACGTGCTCATCGGCACGCACCGTCTGCTTTCGGCCGATGTGAACCCCAAGAACCTGGGCCTGGTGATCATCGACGAGGAGCAACGCTTTGGCGTGCAGCACAAGGAGCAGCTCAAGAACCTGCGCGAGCAGATTGACGTGCTCACGCTTTCGGCAACGCCTATTCCGCGAACCATGCAGATGGCCACGAGCGGCGTGCGCGACATGAGCCTGATCACCACGCCGCCGACCGGGCGTCGTCCCGTGATCGTGCACGTGGGGGAGTACGACCCCGACGTGGTGAGTGCGGCGATTCGCCTGGAGGTGGGCCGCGGCGGTCAGGTGTACTACGTGTCCAACCGCGTCAAGACCATCGACGATGCCGTGGCGCGCGTGCACGAGGCCGCGCCCGAGGCGCGTGTGGGCGTGGCACACGGCAAGATGAGCCCGCGCGAGGTCGAGGACGTGATGATCGAGTTCGCGACCAAGAAGATTGACGTGCTTATCGCCACGACCATCGTGGAGAGCGGCATCGACAACGCGACCGCCAACACGCTCATCATCGAGGACTCGCAGCGCCTGGGCCTGGCGCAGCTCTACCAGCTCAAGGGCCGTGTGGGCCGTTCTGCCACGCAGGCCTACGCGTACTTTATGTTCCCGGGCGAGCTACCGCTCACCGAGGAGGCCACGGCGCGCCTGACTGCACTTTCCGAGTTCCAGGACCTGGGCAGCGGCATGCGCATTGCCATGCGCGACCTGGAGATCCGCGGCGCCGGCTCGCTTATGGGTGCCGAGCAGCACGGTAACCTGTCGAGTGTGGGCTTTGACCTGTTTACGCAGATGCTGGGCCAGGCGGTGGCCGAGGCGCGCGGCGATGACGATGCCGGCGTGGAGGCGGCGAGCGTGGGCATTAACCTGCCGGCCGATTACTTCTTGTCCGAGGAGTACCTGCCGGCGGTGGATCAGCGCGTGCTCGTGTACCGTAAGCTCGCAGCGGCCGAGGACCTGGAGAGCATCGACGAGGTGCAGGAAGAGACCGAGGCCGCGCATGGCGAGCTGCCGTTGGCGGGACTCAATCTGTTCAATCGCGCGCGCATCCGTATCCGTGGCGAGCGCTTGGGACTCGAGAGCGTCACGCTCAGTGGCGGCCGCATCACGTTTTTGGGCATCGACGTGCCCAAGAAGGTGGCCTTTGAGCTTAAGACCCGCTATGGCGCGGTGAACTTCCCCAAGAGCCGCAAGCTGTCGGTGCCCTACAAGGCGGGCGCCGGTGCGGGCAGCGGCCTGGGTCGCGGCCTCGACGCCAACGACGGCACCGGCCCGGTGGCCGCGGCGCTCATGCTGCTGCAGCAGTTGGGTGCTAGTGATGATGACTAACGGGTCGACGCTGCAAACGCCCCATTTGGGCACTCTGGTTCCATCGAAAGGAAAGCATGTTCGGATACATCTATAAGAAAGATGTCGCCATGATCGCGGTTGTCCTGTGTCTTTGTCTGGGCGTGGGCAGTTTCTTCGACTATCAGATTTCGAGCGCGCTGTTCAACATCGGCAGCATGTACGGTCGCTTTGTCGAGGCGGCCGGCGAGCTGCCGTTCGAGCTGACGGCGAGCATCGCGGGCGTTATGCTCGTGCGCGCGGTGCGTCCCGACTCCAGGGGGAGCAAATGGCTCGCCGTGCTCGGCATCCTCGTCAACGTTGGCCTGGCCGGCTATGAGATCGTTTCGTCTCTGAAGGTTGGCGGCAAACTCATCGCTGTTCAGTTGGTGCTGACGTTTGCGCTGGTCATCGCCGCCAACCTCATCGTCTATCGCCTCACGCGCACGACCGAGCCCGACGAGCTCACGCGTTGGGCGTTGATGGTGCTTGCCGTGTGGGTCGCTCAAGCCATTATCCTCAACGTGATCGTCAAGCCGCTGTGGTCGCGTCCGCGCATGCGCGTGATCGAGGTCACGCCGGGGCTCATTTTTCAGCCGTGGTGGGTAATCGGCAATCCCGACAAGTGGACCTATATTGCCGCCGGCGTGATCAAGGACGGGTTCAAGTCGTTCGCGAGCGGGCACACCGCGCATGCGGCGATTGGCCTTATGCTCGCCGGGCTTCCCGCGGCAGCCTTTAAGGAAAAACCGTCGCGCCGTCGTGTGGTCTTTTGGACGGCGGCTGTGGTCGCGGCGCTCGTCGCGTTTGGCCGCATCGTGATCGGAGCGCACTTTTTGAGTGACGTGAGCTGCGGTTTTGCTCTGGTACTGGCACTTGAGTGCCTTGCCGCGCGCATTGCCTATCCCAGCGGCGTACAATAGCTCCGTTTGAATCATCTGGCCGATACCCGGTAAGAGAGGATTGCCATGCTCGCGTTCAACAACGATTATTCCCACGGCGCACACCCGGCGGTGCTGCAGGCGCTCGTCGATACCAACATGGAGCCGCAGCCCGGCTACGGTACCGATGCGCATACCGAGCGCGCCAAGCAGCTTATCCGCGAGGCCTGCCAGGCCCCCGATGCCGACGTGTTTTTTCTGGTGGGCGGCACGCAGGCCAACGCGACGGTGATTGACATGCTGCTTGCGCCCTACGAGGGCGTCGTTGCTGCCGAGACTGGCCACGTCGCCTGCCACGAGGCGGGTGCCATCGAGTTTGGCGGCCACAAGGTGCTCACCATCCCTGGCTACGAGGGCAAGATGCACGCCGAGGACCTCGAGAACTATATCCAGGTGTTCTACGAAAACGAGAGCTACGAGCACACGGTGTTCCCGGGCGCCGTGTACGTGAGCCTATCGACTGAGTACGGCACGCTGTATTCCAAGGCCGAGCTCGCGGCGATTCATGCGGTGTGCCAGAAGCGCGAGATTCCGCTGTTTGTGGACGGTGCTCGTCTGGCCTATGCGCTGGCGTCCGATGAGTGCGACATTACCCTGCCCGAGCTGGCGCAGCTGTGCGACGTGTTCTACATCGGTGGCACCAAGTGCGGCGCGCTGTGCGGCGAGGCCGTGGTGTTTTGCGGCATGCACGCCCCGGCGCACCCCATTCCGCGTATTAAGCAGCATGGCGCGCTGCTGGCCAAGGGCCGCCTGACGGGCGTCCAGTTTGAGGCACTCTTTACCGATGGCCTGTATTTTGAGATTGGCCGTCAGGCGATCGAAACCGCGCAGGCGCTGCGTCGTGTGCTGCACGAGCGCGGCTACCAGTTCTTCTTGGAGACGCCCACAAACCAGCAGTTTGTGATTCTGCCCAACGAGGACATGGCCCGCATTCGCGAGCATGCCTCGATCGAGTACTGGGAAAAGTACGACGAGACCCACACGGTGGTGCGCTTTTGCACCAGCTGGGCCACGACGCAGGAGGACATCGACGCGTTGGCGGCTGTCCTGTAGCCTGATGTAATGACGAGGGGCCGCCTTGCGTTGGGTTTGGCGCAGGGTGGCCTTTGCTTTTGGGGAGAAGGGTTGTATGACCGAGATGTCCGAGCCGACGATTCGCCTGGCGACGCCCGAAGACGCGCCGGCGTTGCTTGCCATCTATGAGCCGTATGTGCGCCAGACGGCGATTACCTGCGAATATGAGGTGCCGAGCGTTGAGGAGTTCGCCGGGCGCATCGAGCGCACGCTCGAGCGCTATCCGTATCTGGTGATGGAGCTGGACGGGCGTCCGGTAGGTTATGCCTATGTGAGTCCGCTCAACAGCCGCGAGGCATACGACTGGTCGGTCGAGACGTCGATCTACCTGGCGCGCGACGTGCGCCATGGCGGGCTGGGCCGCAAACTGCACGATGCGCTCAAGCAATGTCTGATCGCGATGGGCATCACCAACATGTGCGCGCTCATTGCCGTCCCGCACGACAAGGATGACGAGTATCTGACGCACAACAGCCAGGACTTCCATGCCCATATGGGATATCGCCTGGTGGGCACCTTTGATCGCTGCGCCCAAAAGTTCGGCCGCTGGTACGACATGTGCTGGATGGAGCTGGTCCTGGCCGAGCGCACACCCAACCAACCCAAACCAACCTGGTTCCCTGACCTCCCCAAACCTACCATTTAGGGACAGGTTTATTTTGGCGGGTTAGCCGATGGGCTCGGTGTATTTGGCGCGGTCGGTGCGTTGGATGCGCTTGGAGACATGGAGCGGGCGGCCGTCGGTGTCGTAGACGTAGTCGGTGATCAGGATCAGCGCCTGCCCACGCTCAACGTTGAGCAAAAACGCCTCGTTTTGCGAGGCATAGCACACCTCAAAGGTCTTATGTCCCTGTGCCGGCGCGCGATGGAATTCCTGGCGCAGCGTGGCGTAGAGCGAACCGTTGATATCGCGGTCGATGAGTGCTTCAAAGCTCGGTGGTAGATAGGTGGTCTCCAGGCACAGTGGCGCATCGTCCAGATAACGCAGACGGACAAGTTTGACGAGCTTGCTGCCCACGGCGGCATCAAAGAACTTGGCTATGCTGCCGCCCGCCTTGGTAAAGCCCGAGTCCACCGTGCGCGTGGTGGGCTTCATGCCCTGACCCTGGACCTGCGCCGTATAGCTCGAAAACACCAGGTTGTTCTCGTGGAGCGCCGGCGTGTCGGCCACAAAGGCGCCGCGCCCGCGCTCGGTTCGAACCAGACCCTCATCAACGAGCACCTTAAGGGCATGGCGTACGGTGCTGCGCGACAGCCCCGATTCGTCCATGAGTTCCATCTCGGACGGCAGCTTGTCTCCGCGCGCGTAGGTGCCGGCGGCGATGCGGTCGCGCAACATGCCCGCCAAGCGCTCGTATTGGGCCAGTTTCTTTTTAGATGAAGCGTTCATGCGATCAACCTGTATCTAACTTGTATGTGAGTCTAATCAAGCATGTATTCAATATAACAATAAAACCGCTGGTAGCTAGTTATCGAAAACTGCATCAGCAAAATTTCTAAGATAAATATAGCATACAACTAGTCGACATAGCCAAAACATGTATGTAACTTGTATGCCTGTGATGAGCATCATACGAGAAGAAAGGCTGATGCACGATGACTACTCAGGAACAGGTTAAGGACGTCGTCTCCCAGGTTTTGGCTGACAAGGCAGACAAGGGCGGCATCAAGCGCGTTGTGTGGATTGGCGCCGGCGGATCCAACGGCGGCAACTATCCTGCCCAGTACTTTATGGAGCACGAGGCCACACAGGTCGTGAGCTCCAGCTACACCAGCAACGAGTTCGTGCACGCAACCCCTGCCTACGTCAACGAGAACACCCTGGCCGTCGTCGTGTCCATGCGCGGCACCAAGGAGACCATCGTCGCCGCCCAGGTCGCCAAGGACCACGGCGCCAGCACCATCGCCATCTATGTCGACGAGTCCGGCCTCACCGAGGTCTGCGACTACAAGATCCAGTACGACAGCCTGGCCGTCGACGAGTCCTGCATGGGCCGTACCAACTCCGCCGTCGTGACCATGATCGCCATGGAGCTTACGCAGCAGACCGAGGGCTATGCCGAGTACGAGACCGCCATGGCCGCCTTCGACTTGGTCGACCCCATCTATCGCAAGGCCGTCGAGTACACTCGTCCGCTCGCTGCCAAGTGGGCCGAGCAGAACGCCGACAAGCCCTGCATCAACGTGATGGCTCAGGGTCCGCTCTTTGGTGCCGCTTACGTTTTTAGCATCTGCAATGTGCAGGAGATGCTGCAGATCGACTCCTGCACCATCAACACCTGCGACTTCTTCCACGGCCCCTTCGAGATTCTGGACAAGCGCACCTCGCTGTTCCAGCTCATCAGCGTCGGCCGCAGCCGCTGCAACGACGAGCGCGGCATCCGCTTCGTCAACCAGTACGGTGGCGAGCGCGTCTATCAGCTCGACGCCAAGGAGCTCGGCCTCAATGACATCAAGGACAGCGTGAGCGAATACTTCAACCACCTGATCTTTGCCCCGATTCTCAACAACGTGTACATGCGCGCGCTCTCTGCCGTCACCCACAAGGACTACATGACGCGCCGCTACATGTGGAAGCTGGATTACTAGGGGATATTGGTTCCGCCGTTCTACCGAACGGCGGACCGGCCGACGCTGCGCACCCGGCATTTGGCCAATCTGCCGTTCAATTTCAAAGGCGCGACCAGAAGGTCAGCGCCTTTTCATTTCACGGCACCTTGGCTCAAATGACGGGCGCTCGCTGACATTGCCAAAACGTCGGCGTTGCCGTGGTTGGCACTTGGGGACGTTCCTTTTGTGCCGGCACTTGGGGACACTCCTGGGAATCATTTCCTCATTCGCCGATTTGTGTCTTGAAAAATGTATATAACGACTATAACGTAGTGTGAAACATATTGGAAACAATACCGAGGGGGCTGCGTTGAAGAAAAGCAATCTGGGCTATGTGCTGGTGCTGGTCGCCGCGCTTATGTGGGGCAGCATCGGAATCTTTGTAAACGGCATCTCGGCCATGGGCGTTTCGTCCCAGAGCATGGCCGCCTTTCGCTTGTTGGTCGGAGCGCTTATCTTGGCGCCGGTCCTGATGTTTATGGGCTGCCGTCCGGGTGAGGGGTCTACCGTGGCTCAGGGTCCCCTGGCCCTGTTCAAGGCAAGCCCTAAAGAGCTTGTTCCCTGCGCACTTGTCGGTATCGTTGGTCTGGCCGCCGCCAACACCTGCTATTACGAGTGCATGGGCGAGGTCGGCATGTCCACGGCCTCGGTGCTGCTCTATACCTCGCCGGTGTTTGGCGTCGTGCTCGGTCGCGTGCTTTATCGCGAGGACGTGACCCCCAACAAGCTCGTTGCCATTGTCTTCAACATCGTTGGCTGCGTGCTTGCAGTGACCAATGGCGACCTTTCCGGTTTTCATTTTTCGGTTTGGGGCGTCACGTCGGGCGTGATTGCGGGCTTTTGTGGTGCGTCGCTCGCGGTGTTTAGCCGGATAGCAACCAAGACGGTCCACCCGCTGGCTGTCACGTTTTGGGGCTTTGTTTTTGGCGGTGCGGTTATGGCAGCTATCGCGGCTCCGTGGCCGGATGTCGCCGCGGCAATGTCGCCACAGCTGCTGCTGTTGTTCCTTGGCTTTGGACTCATCCCCACAGCCGTGGCTTACATCTTATATATGCAGGGTCTGTCCATGGGGCTCGAGACATCGAAAGTTCCCGTCGTAATGTCTTTCGAGACGGTCGTCACCGTACTGGTGGGCATTGGTGTCTATGCCGAGCCCGCCGGCGCGATCAAGGTTCTGGGCATTGTGCTGGTGCTCGCGTCCATCCTGATCATGAACACCGACTTCTCCAAGCTGCGCAACAGCGTGTTTGTCGGTCATGTCGTTGAGAGTATGACCTTTAAGCCCAACGCGTGGTGGACGGAGAAATCGCAGGACATGGATCTGTTTAAGGAACGCACCGGCATCGCGCTGGAGCCCACCGTGCAGGAAAGCCCCTGGTACTTCGTGCGATAGGGGATTGGCGAGGCGCCTGACCGGGTGTCGTCAAGACAGTGCCGACCTACCCAGCCCCAACGTTTCGATTACGTTAAACCCGTCAACGGTCGATTTTCACCCGCGAGCGGTCTTTATACTAATTAGCAATATAAGCAACGTATAAGACGTTATAATGACCATAACGAAAAGGAGGAGGCAAGATGAATCAGATCATTCTCGCATCTCACGGCGGCCTGGCCGCAGGCGCCAAAGACACGCTCGAGATGGTTCTCGGCGACGTGTCGAACGTCCACGTCGTGTCGCTTGCTCGTGACGACAAGGAGCCCATCACCAATAAGGTGGACGCCATGATCGCCACGTTCAACGCGGACGACACCGTCTATGTGCTGACCGATATGCTCGGCAGCTCGGTCAACAACAACATGGTCGAGCTTTCCAAGAACGGCACGAAGTTCACGGTTGTCAGCGGTTTCAACATCCCGCTGGCGCTGACGCTCGCTATGAGCCCCGCCCCCATCAAGGGTGCCGAGCTCGCGGCCCTCATCAACGAGGCCCGCACCGGTCTGACCAACCCCAACGCACCGGTCGAGGCTGCCGCGGCTCCCGCCAAGAAGGCCAAGGCGCCCCGTCACAGCTCTGGTCCCGCCAAGATCGTCCTCGCACGTCTTGACTACCGTCTGCTGCACGGCCAGGTCGTCTTTACCTGGACCACCAAGGTTCAGGCCGAGCGCATCATCGTCGTCGACAACGCTGCCGCCAACGATGACATCAAGAAGGGCGCTCTTAAGCTGGCCAAGCCCCAGGGCGTGCGTCTGAACGTCTTCACCGTCGAGCGTGCCCTCGCCAAGATGGACAAGCTCAACACCCTCGGCGAGCGCGTCATGTTCGTCTTTGGCAACACTGCCGAGATGCTGCAGTTCTGCCAGGGCTACAAGCTCGACGCCATCAACCTGGGCGCCACCGCCAACCACGACGGTGCCGATCAGATTGGCGGCAAGGACAGCTCCGTCTTCCTCGACGCCACCCAGAAGGCCGACGTCAACCAGCTGCTCGACATGGGCATCAAGCTCTACGTCCAGCAGACCCCTACGTATCAGAGCGTCGACATCGACGCCAAGCTGTAATCAACCAGGCTTTTGCCTGACTGAAAGGAGAAGGGTATGAATACGTTCATCAGTGCGGTGCTCGTCGGCCTCGTCGGCGTGTTCTGCATGTGGGACTCCCGCCTGCTCGGTCGTCTTAACTTCGAGCAGCCCCTCGTTGGCGCTACGCTCGTCGGTCTGCTGCTGGGCGATGTGCCCACCGGCCTTGCCGTCGGTGCCGCCGTCGAGCTCGTGTCCATGGGCCTGGTGCAGGTCGGCGCTGCCGTTCCGCCCGATATGGTCCTGGGCGGCATCGTGGCCGCTGCCTTTGCGTGCCTGACCGATGCTTCCGCCGAGACCGCCATGACGATCGCCATCCCGGTCGCCGTCCTGGGTCAGCTCCTCGGCATCGTGTTCCGTTCCATCATCGCCGCCCTCACCCATGTGGCAGATAACGCGATCGATAACGGAAAGTTCAAGACCGCCTACCGTATACACATCTGCGCCGGCTCCGGTCTGTACGCCGTCATGTACTTCCTGCCGATCTTCCTCGCCGTCTTTGTTGGCACCGACCTGGTTCAGGCCATCGTCAACATGGTTCCCGAGTGGCTGTCCACTGGTCTTAACGTTTCGACCAAGATCATGACCGCCTACGGCTTGGCCCTGCTGCTCACCATGATGATCAAGAAGGGTATGACTCCGTTCCTGTTCATCGGTTTCCTGCTCGCCGCTTACCTCAACCTGTCCGTCATCGCGGTCGCTCTGATCGGTGTGTGCCTGGCTGTCGTCTTCATGGGCTTCAAGTTCAACGGTTCCCATGCAGCCGCCGGTGTCGATTCCGACTACGATCCGCTCGAAGACGACGAAGACTAAGGAGGAACACACTATGGCAACCGCAACCAAGGACGTGTCCCTGAACAAGAAGGTCAGCCAGTTCTTCTGGCGCTCCTGGGCCATCCAGGCCTCTTGGAACTACGAGCGTCAGATGAACATGGGCTTCCTCTACGGCATGGTTCCCACGCTCGATCGCCTCTATCCGGATGAGTCCGACCCCAAGCAGCTTGCTGCTAAGAAAGAGGCTTACCACCGTCACATGGCGTTCTACAACTGCACCCCGCAGACGAGCGCTTTCATCCTGGGCCTCTCCGCCTCCATGGAGGAGGAGTACGCCAAGGATCCCGAGAACTTCGATCCCGATTCGATCAACGCGGTCAAGACCTCCCTTATGGGTCCGCTTTCCGGCATCGGTGACTCCTTCTTCCAGGGCACCATCCGCGTTATCGCCTTTGGCCTGGGCGTTCAGCTGGCTCAGCAGGGCTCCATCATGGGCCCGATCCTGGCCATGCTCATTTCCATCGTGCCCTCCGTGCTGATCACTTGGTTCGCAGCCAAGATGGGCTATCAGGGCGGTCACGAGTACCTGAGCAAGCTTCAGGGCGGCGACCTCATGGAGAAGCTCATGTATGTCTGCGGCATCGTGGGTCTTATGTCCGTGGGCGGCATGATCGCTACGCTGATCGGCGCCACCACCCCGCTGCAGTTCGCTGAGGGCACCGTCGTGATTCAGGACATCCTGGACGGCATGATGCCCCAGATGATCTCCCTCGGCCTCACCGGCCTTATGTACTGGCTCATCAAGAAGAACGTCAACACCGGTTGGCTTCTCGTGATCGCCATCGTGGGCGGCATCGCCCTCTCCGCGGCCGGCATCCTGGCCTAGCCGCGACCAAGCGTCCAACCGCTTTTCCCCGGGGGCCTGCCTGGCATCCCATACCCCAGGCAGGCTTCCATCCCTATACGTGACAAAGGGCAGTCCCTTTGTCACATCCTCAACGGGCCGGCGACTCGGTCCAAATCACGGTAACCCTGCGTGCGCCCGGCAATGTGGCGCCGCAAAAATCGAAAGGAATGTGTCAGATGTACGAGATCGACCTTAACCTCCCTAAGCAGATCGTCGCTGACGTCCTGTCCAACCACGAGATCCACAGCGTCGCCTTCGTCGGCTGCGGTGCTTCCATGTCCGACCTGTACCCCGCCAAGTACTTCCTGGCCAACAACACGGACAAGCTGAACGTTCAGATCTTCACCGCTAACGAGTTCAACTACGACACGCCCTCCTGGGTCAACGAGCACACCTTCGTGATCACCTGCTCCCTCGGTGGCTCCACGCCCGAGACCGTCGAGGCCAACAAGACCGCCAAGAAGCACAACTGCCCGGTCGTCTCCCTCACCAACAAGGCTGGCTCCGCTCTGACCGTCGACGCCGACCACGTCATCGTTCACGGCTTCCACGCCAACTACGCTGCCAAGTGCGAGAAGCCCGGCTATGCCATCGCTCTTGCTCTCGAGATCCTTCAGCAGACCGAGGGCTATGACCACTACGAGGACATGATCACCGGCCTCACCAACATCTTCGATCTCTGCGAGAACGCCGCTCAGCACTGCAAGAAGCTCGCCAAGAAGTTCGCCGAGGACTTCAAGGACGACAAGATGATCTACTTCATGGCTTCCGGTGCCTCCGAGAAGATGGCTTATTCTCACGCCGCCTTCCTGTTCACCGAGATGCAGTGGATCGACGCCGCCGCCTACAACACCGGCGAGTACTTCCACGGCCCGTTCGAGGTTTCCACCGAGGGTAAGCCCTACGTCTTCTTCATGTCCGATGGCGCTACCCGTCCGATGGACGCCCGCGCCCTCACCTTCCTTGAGCGCATGGGCGCCAAGGTCGCTCTGATCGACTCCAAGGACTACGGCCTGGCTGACGCCGTGCCCGCGAGCGTCATCACCTACTTCAACCCGCTGCTGCACCTCGCCGTTATGCGCGAGTACGGCAACCAGATCGCCGAGGCCCGTCAGCACCCGCTGACCATGCGTCGCTACATGTGGAAGCTTTCCTACTAATCACAAGTAAGTAGACCTTACGGGTTGATTGAGAGGGGATGGGGTTTGCGCCCCATCCCCTTTTTTGCTCTGGGGAGGGCGTGTCTGTCGCGTCATAAAACCCCAGATAAAACCTACCAAAATAAACCTGTCCCTTTTTGGCAGGTGGGAGGAGATGCGTATGATCAAGGCAGTGCTGTTTGACATGGACGGCGTGCTGGTCGATACCGAGTGGTTCTACAACCGTCGCCGCGTGGCGTTTATGGAGGAGAAGGGCTTCCACTTTGACGAGATCCCCGATCTTTCGGGGTCTAACGAGCCCGCCATTTGGGAGGCGCTGGTGCCCGACGATGCTGAGCTGCGCGAGCGCCTGCGCGTGGAGTACAAGCAGGTCTACAGCCCGGACCATCCCGTTCCGTATGCCGAGCTGCTCAACGAGCAGACGGAGCCGGTGATGCGCGAGCTGCACGAGCGCGGCGTGAAGTGTGCCATCGCGAGCTCGTCCTATCGCGAGTTGATTGACGAGCTGGTGGAGATCGCCGGTATCGCCGACGTGCTGGACTACACCATCAGCGGTCACGAGTGCAGTGCGTTTAAGCCCGACCCCGAGATCTACCTGCGTGCCATGGAGGCGCTGGGGGTGGAGCCTGCCGAGTGCCTGGTTATCGAGGACTCGCCTTTGGGCATCGAGGCCGGCAAGCGCTCCGGCGCCCGCGTCCTGGCGTTGCGTCCGCACGAGGGCGTCAACCTGGATCAGTCCGCCGCCGACGTTGTCATCGACAACCTGACCGACATCCTACCTGTCATTTAGCAGCAAAACCACCACGAAGGTGCCTGTCCCCTTTGTGGTGGTCCATGCTACAATCGCGGGCACGCCCCACAACTACATCTGCCTTCGAAAGGAGCCTACGTGGCGAACGCCATCGACCAGCTCACGGACCGCGTGCTCGTGCTCGGCCGCCTTACCATCGTCCGCCGCGCCATCACCGCCGTGGCGGTCACAATTTCGGCCGTTCTCCAGACATTTCTGATCCAGGCGTTCATTCGGCCCGCCGACCTGCTTCCGAGCGGTCTTACCGGCGTCGCGGTCCTGCTCGATCGCGTTACCTCGCTTGGCGGCGTCCACATCGACATCTCGCTCGGCATGCTTGCGCTCAACATCCCCGTGGCGCTCCTATGCTGGAGCGGCATTAGCAAGCGCTTCGTCATCTTCTCGATGATGCAGGTCGTGCTCTCATCGCTGTTCCTCAACATCTTTCACTTCGCCCCGTTTTTGGGCGACAAGATCATGCTCATCATTTTTGGCGGCGTGGTCTCGGGTCTGGGCGCTGCCATCGCGCTCAAGTCCGGCGCATCCACCGGCGGCACCGACTTTATCGCGCTATGGGTTTCCAACCACACGGGCAAGACCATCTGGGGCGTCATCTTTGGTTTCAACTGCTTTATCCTGGCAATCTTTGGCTTTATGTTTGGCTGGGACAAGGCGGCGTACTCCATCGTGTTCCAGTTTATTTCGACCAAGACCATCGACAGCTTCTATCGTCGCTACGACCGCGTGACGCTGCAGATCACGACGCGCAAGGCGGACGAGGTCATGACCGCCTATGTTGACCATTTTCAGCACGGCATTAGCTGCGCCGAGGTAGTCGGCGGATACAGCCGCGAAAAGATGTACCTGCTGCACGCCGTTGTCTCGACCTACGAGAGCCAGGACATCATCAAGTTGGTGTGCGACATTGATCCCGGCGCCGTGATCAATGTGTTCCACACGCTCAACTTTGTGGGCGGCTGGTGGGGCGGTCATGTCGACGAGCCCATGCCTACGGCCGTTCCCGATCCCGACAAGCCCGCGCGTATGGCCAGCAGGCAGGCGCGCCTCTGCGAGCAGGACAGCCTGCAGCAGGACGACGGCAAGTAGGGTATTGGCATTTTGCCGGTCAAGGGCAGCCCATCCGAATGAGCCTCTCGAAAGCCCCGTTGCTTTCGAGAGGCTTTCGTTTGCCCAGATAAAACCTACCAAAATGAAGCTGTCGCTTTTTGGTAGGGAGGGTGTATCGTTTTATCAATATGAGGTAACATGAAACTAGACGTTATATACGTATTAGAAATATAGCTATTTTGATAAGAGTGATTAGATATGCCTGCACCCAAAAATGCACCGCTTTACCAGCAGATTTACGACGAAATCAAGGATGCGATCGAGAAAGGTGTTTATGCACCCAAGGAGCGTATTCCGTCCGAGCTTGAGCTTGCCGAGCAGTACGAGGTGAGCCGTATTACGGTGCGCCGCGCCGTCGAGGAGCTGTGCTCCGATGGCTACCTGGTTAAGCAGCAGGGCCGCGGTACCTTTGTTTCCACGCCGCACATCAATCGTCAGTTCCACGCTTCGACGCTGCAGACGTTTACCGCGCTGTGTGCCAGCAACGGCATGAAGGCGGGCGCGCATGTGGTCGATCGCCAGATTGTGCCGGCACGTCAAAACGAGATGGAGTTCTTTGGCCTGCAAAAGGACGCGCTGCTGCTGCATATCAAGCGTGTGCGTACAGCCGACGGCGAGCCCATCTTTGAGGAGAACATCTTTGTGCCGTTTGACGCCTACCGTGAGCTGTTGACGGCCGATCTTGAGGACAAGTCGATTTTTGCCGAGGTCGAGCGTGTTGGCGGAACGCCGATTGTCTCGGTTGGCTACCGCACGGTCGAGGCCGTTCGTGCCAATACCGAGCAGGCGGCCGAGTTGGGCATTGCTCCGCACGATCCGCTGCTCAACCTGCGTGCCAGCTTTACCGGTCCCAATGGCGAGCCGGTTCTGATGGGTAAGCAGTACTACGTGGGATCGCGCTACGTCATGGTCATGTAGGGTTGGTTCCGCCGTTCTGACGAACGGCGGATCGGTCGACGCTGCTCCTTTGGTTACGCGGTTTTACCAAACCGCGTAACGGCTCGACGCTGTAAACGCCCCTAAGCGGCAATCTGCAGAATGAGCGTGGAAAATCTCCCGTTTTTGGCTTGGTGACGGGCTCAAAGTGGGAGATTATCCACGCTCATCCTGAAAGTGTCCAAAAATCCACGCTCGTTCGCCTTGGATTACGTTGCCCGTGGCCGACGGCGGCGCGGCACCGGTCCGCGTGGCGGCGTATAATCGGCGGCAGATGACTTGGACGTTAGGAAACCATGACCGATAGCATGCAGCAGATGGCGCTCGACACGCTCGGCGCCTATTTTGGCTACACCTCGTTTCGCCCGGGACAGGACCGCATGGTCGATGCGATCCTTGCCGGTCGCGATGCGTTGGGTGTTATGCCCACGGGCGCCGGCAAGTCCATTTGCTACCAGGTGCCCGCGCTCATGCTGCCCGGCATCACCTTTGTGGTGAGTCCGCTGCTGTCGCTTATGGAGGACCAGACCCGTGCGTTGCTCGCGGCGGGTGCGCGACCCAGCTATCTCAACTCTAGCCTTACTCCGGCCCAGCAAAACACCGTGCTCAAGCGGGCGCGCGAAGGTCGCTACCAGCTTATGTACGTGGCGCCCGAGCGCTTGCTTGAGCCGCGTTTTTTGGCCTTTGCGCAGGAAGCTGCGGCCGAAGGCGGCATCGGCGTGCCGCTCGTGGCCATTGACGAGGCCCACTGCGTGAGCCAATGGGGCCAGGATTTCCGCCCCGCCTACCTGCAGATTCGCGAGTTCATCGATTCCCTGCCGCAGCGCCCTATCGTGGCAGCCTTTACCGCTACGGCGACCGAGCGTGTGCGCGCGGACATTCAGCAAATGCTCGGCCTGCAAAACCCCGCGACGGTGGTGACGGGCTTCGATCGCAAGAACCTCTACTTTGGTTGCGAGGAGATGGGCGACAAGGCCAAGACCGCCTGGGTGCGCGACTATGTGATTGCGCATTCGGGCGAGAGCGGCATCGTGTATTGCTCGACCCGCAAGACGGTCGATGCGCTGGCAGGCGAGCTTGCCGAGGCACTGGGCCCCAGCGGCATTCGCGTGGGTCGCTACCATGCCGGCATGGGCAACGACGCCCGCCGCCAGAGCCAGCGTGCCTTTATCGACGACGACATTCAGGTGATGGTTGCCACCAACGCCTTTGGCATGGGCATCGACAAGCCCAACGTGCGCTACGTGATCCACAACAACGTGCCCGAGAGCATCGAGGCATACTACCAAGAGGCGGGCCGCGCCGGCCGTGATGGCGACCCGGCAAGCTGCCACTTGCTGTGGAACGGTAACGATTTTCGCATGCGCCGCTTTTTAATCGACCGCGGCGATGCCGCCGATGAGACACTTGACGACGAGCAGCGCGCGTGGGCGCTCCAGAATCGATATCGTCTGCTCAGCCAGATGGAGGGCTACTGCAATACCACCGGTTGCCTCCGCGAATATATGCTGCGCTACTTTGGCGACGAGGCCGCGGCCGAGCATGCTGCCGCGGCCGGTACGGGCAGCGCCGCCACGGACGACGCCGAAGGCTGCGGCAACTGCAGCAACTGCCTCACGCAGTTCGAGGTCGAGGACGTCACCGATATGGCCCGCGCCGCTGTGCGCTATGTGGCCACGCGACCCATGCGCTTTGGCAAGTCGCTCATCGCCGACGTGCTCCACGGCGGCAACACCGAGCGCATTCGCCAGATGCATCTGGACGAGGACCGCGGCTACGGTGAGCTGTCGAGCGAATCGGTCGGGCGCATCAAGGACATCATCGGCCAGCTGTGCGGCCGCGGTTACTTGGCCGCCTCGCAGGGGCAGTACCCGGTCGTTGGCCTGGGCCCGCGTGCCGGCGAGGTCGAGGACGAGGCGTTTGCCTTTACCGTTAAGCGTCGCGCGTCCAAACGCAAGGCCTCGGCCCGCGCCCGCCGTGCGGTGGATCTGCTGCGCGAGGAGGCCGAGCTGGATCAGCGCCCGCGCGTGGGTGACGACGCCGAGCTGTTCGAGCGCCTGCGCGCCCTGCGCAAGGAGATCTCGACCGAGCTGGAGATGGCGCCGTACATGGTCTTTTCCGACAAGGCTCTGCGCGGTCTGTGCCGCCTACGCCCGCAGACGCGCGACGAGCTTATCCAGGTCAACGGCATCGGCGAGAAAAAGGCCGACGCCTTTGGCGAGCAGTTTATGGCGGCGATTGAAGAGTTTGAGTCCGATCATGCACGGGATGGAGCATAACGATGGCATCCGACGATAAAACCGAGCGCACTGAGGTGTCCGCTGTGCCGCTGTACCAGCAGGTTATGGACGACCTAAAGGGCGAGATCGCGCGTGGCGTGTACGCATCCGGCTCGCGCATTCCTTCCGAGATGGAGCTCGCGAAGTACTACGGCGTGGGACGCATCACCGTGCGCCGCGCCATCGAGGAGCTGTCGCGCGCGGGGTATCTCAACCGTCAGCAGGGGAGGGGCACGTTTGTGTGCGCGCCCAAGCTCAAGCGCAAGATTGTCCAGAAGGGTGACGTTCAGAGCTTTTCCGAGGGTTGCGCTGCCAACGACATGGTGGCCGGAGCACGCCTGGTGTCGCGCACGGTGGTTGCGGCGACGCGCGAGGACGCGGTGTTTTTTGGGGTGGAACCCGGCTGCGAGCTCATCGTGGTCGAGCGCGTGCGCACGGCAGACGGCGTGCCCGTCATGCTCGAGAACAACGCCTTTGTGCTGGCCGACCATCCCTATCTGCAGACGCTTGCCGACAAGGACCTCACGGACAATTCCATCTTTGCGCTCGTTGCCGAGCATTCGGGCCGCGCGCCGCTCAAGTCCGACCCCTGTACTGTGGAGATTGCGCTTGCCGATGCTCAGGCGGCCTCGCTGCTGGAGGTGCCGGTCGGCGAGCCGCTCTTCTATATGGAGGCGTACTTTACCGATGAGGACGAGCGGCCCTTGCTGCTCGGACGCCAAAAGATCGTGGGTTCGCGCTACGTGTTCGACATCTAACGTCCACAGATAGAACGATATAGAACAAATTTGGTGAAATGGCTTCACGGGCGTCGTCATGCGTGCTATAAATAGGACAACATAGAACGACCGCAGGTACGAGCTGACGTCGTTCAAAAGCGCCACACAAGGAGGAGCATCACCATGAACGCACACGATCTGATTCAGGAAATTATCGAGCGCAAGGGCAAGATTGAGAACGTCTTTTGGATCGCCTGCGGCGGTTCGATGATCGACCTGATGCCGGCCAACGAGCTGCTCAAGCGCGAGGCCACCACGTTTACCTCGACGGTCTACACGGCACGCGAGTTTTGCCTGATGGCTCCCAAGAGTCTTGGCGAGAAGTCACTCGTCATCGCCTGCAGCCACAGCGGCAACACGCAGGAGGTCGTCGACGGCTGCGAGATGGCGCTGGCCGCCGGCGCCGAGGTCATTGCCCTCACCGACTGCGAGGGCTCCAAGATCGACAACGGCAAGTGGACCACCTGGGTCTATCCGTGGGGCGAGGGCGTGCCGCAGGCCGAGGTCCCGCAGGGTATCGGCGTCCTGATGGCTGCCGAGCTGCTCGACCAGCAGGAGGGTTACGAGGCGCTTGCCGACATGTACGCCGGCCTCAAGCAGATGGATGCGCTGCTGCCCGCTGCCCGCGAGAAGGTCAACGCCGAGCTGGGCGATCGCTTTGCCGAGCTCTGCCAGCAGCACGAGTTCTTCTATATCCTGGGTTCCGGCCCCAACTTTAGCCAGACCTATGCCATGGCCATCTGCTCGCTCATGGAGATGCAGTGGCAGCACTGCTGCTACATCCACTCCGGCGAGTACTTCCACGGCCCGTTCGAAGCCACCGAGCCCGGCGTGTTCTACTTTGTACAGCTCGGATCGGGCGAGTGCCGCCCCATGGAGGAGCGTGCGCTCGCGTTCCTCAACACGCACACCGATACGGTCATGGTGCTCGATGCGCTCGAGTACGGCGTGGGCGAGGTGCCCGCCAGCGTGCGTTCGTTCCTGGAGCCGATCTTCTTCTACGCGATGAGCTGCGAGCTGCGCGCCGCCCGCGGCAAGGTGTTCGACCACAGCCCCGAGGTTCGTCGCTACATGGGTATCGAGCAGTACTAATCGAGCGGTATTAAGTTACCGGGGTAACAACTTCTCACGTCGGGGCCTACGCTAAGCGCAGGCCCCGTTTGCGTTGCGATGACCGGTTTTGTTTGTTGGAAAACGAAGTCAAATACTTTTCCCGAGAAGTGAACGACCTATTTTGGACCCTCGAAGCATCGACACTTTTTGGCGCCAAAACCGCAGGAAAATCTCAATGAAACTGCAGGAAATGGCTCCCATAAAGTGTCGATGCTCCGGGGGCTCGATTTTGCTCGTTCACTTCTCGGGAAAAGTATTAGACCTAAATGTGCGAGGGTGTTGCATGAGCAAAAAAGCGGGCCGCGCCGGGGATTTCCGGCGCAGCCCGCTTAGTATCGCGCTTAGATTCGTAAGGTTGCGGCAGCCAGCGGCCTACTTTGCGTCGTAGGCCTCGGCGTCCCACCAGTCGAGCTGGGCGATGTTGTCGCGGATGTGCTGGCAGCTCTTGTGGAAGCCCTCGAGCTCGTACTCGGAAAGGTCGAGCGTGTAGACCTCCTCGACGCCCTCGGCGCCGATCACGCACGGCAGGGAGGTGAAGATGCCCTCCTCGCCATACTGGCCGGTCATGAGCGTGGAGGCGGAAAGCACGGCGTGCTCGTTGTGAAGCACAGCGGCGCAGACGCGTGCGGCGGAGTTGGCGACGGCGTACTCGGTGCACTGCTTGCCCTGGTAGGTCACATAGCCGCCCTTGCGTGCAAGCTCCTCGACCTCCATGTGGTCGAAGGCGTACTTGTCGGGGTTCTCGGCCTGAAGTTCATTAAGGCTCTTGCCGGCGATGGTTGCGGCCTTAAAGGCGGCCAGCTGGCTAAAGCCGTGCTCGCCGATCATGTAGGCGTCGATGGACTTGGGGCTCACGCCGACCTTCTTGGAGATCTCGGTGCGCAGGCGGGCGGAGTCCAGGCCGCAGCCCGAGCCGACGATCTTCTTGGGATCGTAGCCGGTCAGGTGCCACAGCTCGGTGCACACGACGTCGCAGGGGTTGGAGATGCTCACAAAGATGCCGTCGAAGCCGGCGTCGACGATGCGCTTGGCAAAGGTGCGGGCGGCGTCGGTGGTAAAGAACAGCTCGCCGTCGCGGTTGCCGGCGGCCAGTGCGACCTTGCCGGCGGCGTTGACGATGACGTCGCAGCAGGCAAGCTCCTCGTAGTGGTCGTAGCAGTTGACGATCTTGGTGTTGTACGGGACAAACGAAAGGGAGTCGCGCAGGTCCTGGACCTCTGACGTCACCTTGGCCTCGTTGATATCGCACAGGTACAGCTCATCGGCAATGCCCTGCATGAGCAGACTGTTGGCGACATGTGCTCCTACGTGGCCCTGGCCGACCACACCGATCTTACGCGTCTGGTACATATATGTATCCTTTCGGCCGAGTTTTTCGCGTCGAACCATTGTAGCTTCCTGCCGCCACTTTGCCAGGCTAAAGCGCCGCAGATTTTTGGGACATGCCTTAATCTCTACTTTTGGAGTGATTTGGGCCGCTGACGGCATCGCTGGGCGATGCGCTCGCGCGGATGGGGCCGGTCGTTGTACCATAGCTGCAACTGACTCGTAAGGAGCATCCATGCCCATTCGCATTCCCGACGCCCTCCCTGCCGCCGCGCAGCTCGAGAGCGAGAACATCTTTGTCATGACCGAGTACCGCGCGCTGCACCAGGACATCCGTCCGCTGCGCGTGCTCATCCTCAACCTCATGCCCACCAAGATCGCCACCGAGACGCAGATCATGCGCAAGCTCTCCAACACGCCGCTGCAGGTGGAGGTGGACCTGCTGCGCACTAAGACGCACGAGGCCACGCACGTGAGCGCCGGCCACCTGGAGACGTTCTACCGCACGTTCGACGACATCCGCGACATCCACTACGACGGCCTGATCATCACGGGCGCGCCGGTGGAACAGATGCCGTTCGAAGAGGTCGACTACTGGCCCGAGCTCTGCCAGATCATGGATTGGTCCACTACGCACGTACACTCTACGCTGCACATTTGTTGGGGCGCGCAGGCGGGGCTCTACCATCATTACGGTATCCAGAAGTACGACCTGCCGGCAAAGGCGAGCGGCGTGTTCGAGCATTACCTGGTGAAGCCGCAAAGCCCGCTGGTCCGCGGCTTTGACGATCGTTTCTATGCCGTGCATTCGCGCAACACCGATGTGCGCCGCGAGGACGTGGAGGCCGAGCCGCAGCTTGAGGTCGTGGCCGTGTCCGACGAGGTGGGCCTGTACATCGTCAAGTCGACCGACAGCCGCCGCTTCTTTGTCTTTGGCCATCCCGAGTACGATACCGACACGCTGCGTTTGGAGTACGAGCGCGACGTGAAGCGCGGCCTCAACCCTCAGGTGCCGGCGCATTACTTCCCGAACGACGACCCCACCGCCGAGCCGCGCAACGTCTGGCGCAGTCAGGCTCAGCTGTTCTACACCAACTGGCTCAACTACTACGTCTACCAGACCACGCCCTACGACCTGGCCCGCGCCGGCGAGGAGCACTAGGCCGTCGGGATGTGCGTCAGCCGTTAGGCGCTGATGATGTGGGGTAGCGGCAGGTCGTGGGCGTCGGTGGGAACGTGGTCGACACGCTGCTCGTCAAAGGCGATGCCGATGATTTGGCATGCGGGCGAGAGCATGGGCAGGTAGCGGTCATAGCAGCCGCCGCCGTAGCCCAGGCGCGCGCCGGCGCGGTCGAAGGCTACGAGTGGCACGACGACCATGTCGAGGGCCTCGGCAGACACGATGGGGAAGCGGTCGCTGTCGATGTCCATGGCCGCGAAGGCCCGCGTGGGGTGGGCGATAAACGGAGCCGCGGACGCATCGCCGCCGGCAACTGCCCGCATGCACATGCGCTGGCCACAAGCTGCGGCGTCTGTTGCCGAGAGTATGCACGGATAGGCCACGCGCCAGCCGCGTTTGGCGGCAGCTGCGGCAAACGCGGCAGGATCGACTTCGGAACCCATCGCGGCATAGGCGGCAACGGTGTGCGGCGTCGCGGCATCCAAGCGATCCAACAGCTCAACAAGCCGCGCACAGATAACGGCGGACTTCGCCGCCCGCACATCCAAATCAATCGCATCGCGCCGAGCAATCGCCGCCCGTCGCAGCTCAACCTTATCCATCCCAGCCTCCTCTAGCAAACCTGCCAAAAAGGGACAGGTTTATTTTGGCAGGTTTTATCTGGGCAAACACCCAAACCACCACACAAACCATTGCAAAGGGGGCAGTTCATGGACACCTTCGTGGTGGTTTTGACGAAGAGCAGGTGTTCGCGGCGGTTTGTCTCGATCTGTAACAGTAACTCGGCAAAAATGGGCCTAGCTGTTACAGATTGAGACAAAGGGGCGGCGCCATTCGGAAACGTCTCGATCTGTAACATCTGGAGCCGATATTGCCGCCTAGATGTTACAGATTGAGACAAACTGGCGGGACGGGCTGAGCTGCCCCGCCCAAGCAGCGGCAAAAGAAAAGGTAGATTTTCAGGCATGTCCCAAAAATCTACCTTTGCTGTGCGTTAGCCCATCAGGTCGATGACGTTAAAGCCGGCGTTGCTCTTGGCGATGACGTCTCGGCCGCCAAAGACACAGGTGGGCGACTCGGCTGCGATGCGCGTCACGTCGGCGCCGAGCGAGCGCAGCTCACCGGGCGTGGCGGCGAGCATCTGGGCGCGGCGCTCCTCGCGTGCGTGCGGATCGAGCCCGGCCAGGTAGGTCGTGTTGCGGCGCTTGGTGAGCGCGTACGGCTTCATCGGCGCGTCCATGCCGCTCACGCAGCTCACGATAAAGCCCTCAAAGGCGGCCTCGTCGGGCTCAAAGCTGCCGAGCCATTCACCCGCGCGCGCCACGCGCTCAATCGAGGGGTCGATTGCCGGGTCGCGGTAGGTGTAGAACGCCGCCTGACGCTCGCCGGCCGCGCGGAATCCGCAACCGTACGCACCGCCCTTCACGCGGATCTCGTTCCACAGGTAGTCGTAGGAGAGCGCGTTGGCAGCAACCGCCCAGGCGCCCGTCACGTCGATGCCCAGGCGACGCGGGTCGCACGCGCTTGCCGCAAAGCAGATGTCGCTGGGGATGACAAAGGCCTCGTGGCGGTCGCGCGGCTCCGGTACCACGAGCGTGCCGCTGCCGGCATCGGCGCCGTCGCCAGCGCCCAGCCCCAGATCGTCCGCGGCATTCCAGTACGCGTCAAAGTCCTCGTCGCTGCCGGTAAAGCTCGCCATGCAGCCATCGGCCACAAAGATGCGGCCTGCCAGCTCGGCAAGCTTGGTGCGCAGGCCGTCCAGACGCTCGTCAAAGTGGTCGAGCAGATCGCGCAGGAACAGATAGAAATCCACGCCCGAAAGCTGCTCGCGCACCACGGCCGAAGGCGAGCTGTAGCTCATCGCGCGACCGAGCGCCGCCGAGTGACCGTTGTTGATAAAGCCCTGCTCGAGCCTAATGCGAATCTGCGTGAGCACGTCGCGCACGCGGTCGGCATCGGCGTCGAGCAATAGCGTGCTCGACCACACCTCGCGCGGCAGGCTTGCCAGCGCATCGATCTTCTCGGACAAGGCGCCGGCGCTCACCAGCAGGTAGGGGCGCACGCCGTCCACGTCAGGCTGGGTCATGACCTCGGTCGTAAAGCTCAAAAAGCCCAGCTTGCCGGCAAGCAAGTTATCGAGCTCCTCGGCCGAGTGCTCGCTCGTGGGCAGCTGTTTGAGCAGGCGGCAGAGCAGCGTCACATAGGGCAGGTCCTCAAACGCGACGCAGCTCAGGTCGAAATACTGCACGGCGTAGGCCAGGCGGTTGGTGGGGATGCCGTGGCGCAGGCAGGGGATGGGAGCAGTGGTGTCCACGACCAGCGGCGGCTCGGGGCGCGCCTCGCCAATGTCGGACACGCGCAGGCGCGGCAACGTGGCCTTGGC
>CALJPV010000054.1:0-6105 GCA_937980385.1 uncultured Collinsella sp.
GGTGAAATAGGGACTGTTTGGCGGTTTTAAACGCTTAAACAGTCCCTATTTCACCGCAACTTACAGAGGGCGGCCTCGGTCGGTACTGCTGTGCCAGCCGAGGCCGCTGCTCCCCTAGCGCTGCACGTAGGCGCGAACCAGCTCGTAGGTATTGCGCACGCCGTCGATGTGGCTGCGCTCGTAGTTGTGGCTCGCGTACACGCCGGGGCCGATCAGACCATGGCGAATGTCGTAGCCGGCCGAGAGCGTGGCCTCGACGTCCGAACCGTAGTGTGGGTACACGTCGATGGCGTAATCGAGCTCAAGCTCGCGCGCGATATTGGACAGCGTGGTCACCAGATCGTAGTTGTATGGGCCACCCGAATCCTTGGCGCAAATCGACACCATGCGTTCGGTGCAGCCCAGGTCGTCGCCCACGCAGCCCATGTCAACGCTGATCATCTCGCGCGTGTCGGCCGGCACGAAAGCGCCGCCGTGGCCGACCTCCTCGTACACGGTAAAGAGCAGCGACACCTTGCGCGAAAGCGACACCTCGCCGTCAGCAACAGCGCGGGCCAGACCCAGCAGAATCGACGCCGACAGTTTGTCATCCAGGAAGCGGCTCTTGATGTAGCCGCTCTCCGTCACCGTGGTACGCGGATCCATAGCGATGATGTCGCCGGTCTGAATGCCCAGCTCAAGCACATCGTCCTTGCTGTCGACATTCTCATCGAGCAGGATTTCCATGTTCTTCTCGATGGCCTTGACCGGCTCGTCGGCCACGTGCGCCGAAGGCTCGGTATTGAGGACCACGCCCGTGTACACATTGCCATCGCGCGTGTAGACGGTGCAGTTCTCGCCATCGGCCGTAGACCACTGATGCCCACCGAGCGTCGTGGGACGCAGGCGGCCATTGTCCTTAATGGAACGCACCATGGCGCCCAAGGTATCGACATGGCTCGCCAGTACGAGCGGCTCACCCTCGCCTCCAAGCTCGACCAGCACGTTGCCCTTATTGGAACGCTCGGGGCCAAAGCCCATATCGCGCAACGTTTCCATCAGATAATCAGTCGCCGCACGGGTATAGCCCGTAGGCGAGGCAATAGAAGTCAGCGTCTTAAGCTGTCCTGCGATATAGGAGAGTGTCTCCTCTAGAGAAGCATCAATATTAGAAGTCATATGCATCCTTCCAAGTAAAACTAAGACCGAGTCCCGATTTTAACCGTTCTGCACGGTCAATGCCCCAGGAGCCGAGCCACCTCCAGACGTCCTCGCGCCGATTTTGCGCACGCGCACGGCTTACAATCCCAATCTTGCATAAATCCTATCGGTATCTGCATAGAAATGAGGAATCTTTTTGCTTCGTCTCAGGGTACCCCACCTTGGGCCGTGCAAAAAACGGAGTATTCAGCACCGTGGGCCCCAACGACCCCATCGCGAACGACAAAACGACGCGGTTACAGCAAGGTTGCAGGTCGTCGCAAAGCAGAAACTGCAGCGACAACCCCTCCGGTCATCGATAGTCCGTCCGCAATGACTGTCGATGGGCGCCTGCGGACCACTACGGCCCATTCACAACGCTATGCATTTTTCAGAGTCTGCTGAATACTCCCAAAAATGCACGCTGGGAAGTGCACCACCTATCCGCAGCGGGCGGTATGCCTTGGCTTTACCCATCTCGGGGCATCGACGCGGCACAAAAAGCCCCGCCGCGCGTAGCGCGGCGGGGCCAGCGGCAAGTCAAAAGACTATATGCCTACGGGCGAAGGACCACCAAACTGGGCTAGGCAGCCGGGCAGATCTTCTTGAAGAGCTCGATGACATCGTCGAGCGTCGCCTCGCGCGGGTTGCCCGGGAAGCAGGCATCGGCCATGGCGTCCTTGGCCAGGACCTCGATCTCGTCAGCCTTCATGGCCTCGCAGACGTGCGGGATGTTCACGTCGGCGGAGAGCTGCTTGACGGCGGCGATAGCAGCGTCGGCAGCCTCGTCGGTGCTCATGCCCGTGGTGTCAACGCCCATGGCGACGGCGACCTTGGCCAGACGCTCGGCGCAAACCGGCTTGTTGAACTCCATGGCGATCGGCAGCAGCATGGCGCAAGCGACGCCGTGCGGGGTGTCGTAGTGAGCGGACAGGGTGTGAGCCATGGCGTGATCGATGCCCAGGCCGACGTTGGAGAAGCCCATGCCGGCGACATACTGGCCAAGAGCCATGCCCTCACGGCCGGAGCCGGGCTGGCCGGACTTGGCCTCGGCGACGGAGTCGCGCAGGTTCTCGCTAATCAGCTTAATAGCCTCAAAGTGGAACATGTCGGAGAGCTCCCAAGCGCCCTTGGTGGTGTAGCCCTCGATGGCGTGGGTCAGAGCGTCCATGCCGGTAGAGGCGGTCAGGCCGGCGGGCATGGAAGCCATCATATCGGGGTCGACGACGGCGACCTCGGGGGCGTCGTTGGTGTCGACGCACACGAACTTGCGGACCTTCTCGGGGTCGGTGATGACGTAGTTGATGGTCACCTCAGCAGCGGTACCGGCGGTCGTCGGCACGGCGATGGTGAACACGGCGTGGTTCTTAGTCGGAGCAACGCCCTCGAGGCTGCGAACATCGGCGAACTCGGGGTTGTTGATAATGATGCCGATAGCCTTAGCGGTGTCCATGGAGGAGCCACCACCAATGGTCACGATAGCGTCAGCCTCGGCGGCCTTGAAGGCCTCGACGCCGTCCTTGACGTTCTGGATAGTGGGGTTGGGCTTGATCTCGGAGTAGAGGCTCCAAGCGATGCCGGCGGCGTCGAGCTCGTCGGTCACCTTAGCGGTAACGCCAAACTTGACCAGATCGGGGTCGGAGCAGACGAAGATCTTCTTGTAGCCGCGACGCTGGAGCTCGCCGGGGATCTCCTTGATGGCGCCGGAACCATGGTAAGAAATGGTGTTGAGAACGAAACGATTAGCCATTGATAGCCTCCTATCGTGCTCGGGGCACCCGTTACGCCCCACACTATAAGTCCCATCCTAACGCTTTTGAAACAAAAAACACGTGAGAACGTCAAAATTGTTAAAGCGTTTCAACAGATGATGAAAAAGATTGCGGCAAAGGGACAGCCCCTTTGCCGCATTCGGTTACTTTCGGCAGCCCTCTTTCCAAGCCTCGGCCGCAACCTTCCAGCGTAAGCGCAAGTCGCGCTCACGGTCGATGAACATGATGGCAAACGCGACAAACAGCAGCAAGCTCGCCACGACGATGGCGTGCAGGCCCATGCGCTCAATGCACCAGTTGCCCAGCACGGCGCCAAACACAAAGGTAAAGATCACGCCAAAGTACAGCACGCCGTTTTCCAAAAAGCCGCGCTTGTGGGTGATGATGTAGTCGTCCACGTTTTGCAGCGCATTGCGCAGGTTACCGATGCACATGGTCGTGGCGATGCCGTGACCATGTATCTTGCGGAAGCTCTCGACCTGCATGCCGCAGGCAAACGAGGTGAGGCAGTTGGCGAGTAGGTTGTAACCGCCACCGGGGATAAAGCTCACGCCCAGCAAGATGACGGCTTCAAAGAACACCGTCACCTGACGCCAGTGGATCACACTGCCAAACCGCTCGTGTACCAGGTCGGCAAGCATAATACCCACGGCAAACGAAACCACAGGGAAGAAGTAGCGCCCCGCAAGTGCCCAGTTGCCCTCCGAGATGCTCACGCCCACGAGCAGGATGTTGCCCGTCTGCGCGTTGGCGAAAACATGATCGCGCCCAATGTACGAATAAACGTCCATAAAGCCACCGGCGAGCGCCAAGATGATGCCCAGCTCGATGGACTCCGATATCTGTTTGGCACGCTGCATCGTCGTGCATCCTCCTTGTTGACGACTCTCTCGTGCGTTGGCGGAAACATAGCCGCCGTTCATACTGTAACCCATTGACAACATGGCGTGCGCGCGAGACGGGTTCCCCAACGCGCAGATACACAGTCTGGAAACAAACGGTGGGTGCGACACACGCATCGACGCGCCGATCCGCCAGCCCATGTACTCCACCAGTCTTTTTAGCGCCGTCCCAAAAAGACTGGTTACAATTACGTGCAGCATACTAACAACGGGAGGAATCGTGGCAAAAAAGCCCCAGGACGCTCAGCACAACCAGCACGGCAAGCATGCCCAGCGCGGCCAGCAGCAAAAGCGCAGCGGTAAGGCGCAGGCCACGGTCGCCCGCACCAAGCATTCCCAAGCGACGCCCGCCCGCCCCTGGCGACCGGGCCGCGATAAGTTCCTCCCCGTCAGCCGCGCCGACATGGATGCGCGCGGCTGGGACCAGTGCGACTTTGTCTACATCTGCGGCGACGCCTACGTGGACCACCCCAGCTTTGGCATGGCCATCGTCAGCCGCGTCCTCGACGCACACGGCTACAAAGTTGGCATCATCTGCCAGCCCGACTGGACCGACCCCGCCAGCATCACCGTGCTCGGCGAGCCACGCCTGGGCTTTCTCGTCAGCGCCGGCAACATGGACTCCATGGTCAACCACTATTCGGTGACCAAGCACCGCCGCCACACCGACGCCTATACCCCCGGTGGCGAGGAGGGGCGCCGTCCCAACCGAGCCGTCACGGTCTATGGCAACCTCATCCGCCAGACGTTCAAGGACGCCCCCATCATCATCGGCGGCATCGAGGCAAGTCTGCGTCGCCTGGCCCACTACGACTACTGGCAGGACAAACTCAAGCGCTCGGTACTGCTCGACTCGGGCGCCGACATCCTCATCTACGGCATGGGCGAGCACGCGATCGTCGAGATCGCCGACGCGCTCGACGCGGGACTGCCCGTCGATCAGATTACCTATATCAACGGCACCGTCTACCGCACCAGCTCGCTCGACGAGGTCTACGACTACGACCTACTGCCCAGCTGGGACGACCTTACCGCCGACAAGCTCAACTACGCGCGCAGCTTTAACGTGCAGCAGCAGAATATGGACCCCATCACCGGGCATCGCCTGGTAGAGCCCTACCCCAACAGCGTCTATGTGGTGCAGAACCCGCCGTCGGCGACGCTCACCACCGACGAGATGGACGAGGTGGCCGAACTCCCCTACGCACGCGACTGGCATCCCGACTACGACGCGGCGGGCGGCGTGCCGGCCTTTGCCGAGATCAAATTTTCCATTAGCTCCAACCGCGGCTGTTTTGGCGAGTGCTCGTTTTGCGCCCTCACCTTCCACCAGGGCCGCGTGCTGCAGATGCGCAGCCACGACTCGATCATGCGCGAGGCCGAGCTGCTCACGCGCGATCCCGAGTTTAAGGGCTACATCAACGACGTGGGAGGACCGACGGCCAACTTTAGCCGTCCTGCCTGCGACAAGCAGCTCAAGCACGGCGTATGCAAGAACAAACGCTGCCTGTGGCCGAGCGTATGCAAGAACATGGTGGTCGACGAGAGCGGCTACACGCAGCTGTTGCGCGACCTGCGCCAGCTGCCGGGTGTCAAGAAGGTCTTTGTCCGCAGTGGCATCCGCTTTGACTACACCATGGCCGATGCCTCGGACGAGTTTTTGCGCGAGCTGCTGGAGCATCACGTCTCGGGCCAGCTACGCGTGGCACCCGAGCACGTGAGCGATGCGGTGCTCTCCGTGATGGGCAAGCCGAGCCGAGCCGTCTACGACGCGTTCTGCCGTAAATTTGAACGCTTGAACCACGAATACGGACTCAAACAGTACGTGGTGCCGTACCTAATCTCGAGCCACCCCGGCTCGACCATGAAGGAAGCCGTGGACCTTGCCGAGGCCGTGCGCGACATGGGCTACATGCCCGAACAGGTGCAGGACTTCTACCCCACGCCGTCCACCATGTCGACGTGCATGTACTACACCGGCGTGGACCCGCGCACCATGGAGCCGATCTATGTGGCGCGCGACCCGCACGAGAAAGCCATGCAGCGTGCGCTGATCCAATACCGCAAACCCGAGAACTACAAGCTCGTGCGCGAGGCACTGGAAAAGGCCGGCCGTCGCGACCTGATCGGCTACACCAAGCATTGCCTGATTCGCCCCGTGCCACCACGCCCAGGCGAGACATCGGCCAGCGGCGGACATGGGACCGGCAAGAAGGGCGGCAAGCCGCACGGTGGCGCCGCCGGCAAGGGGC
>CALJPV010000055.1:0-2059 GCA_937980385.1 uncultured Collinsella sp.
GAGGAAGAGCTCGACCTTCTCCCTGCTGTACATGCGAACCTCCAGTCCGGACCGCCCCGCGGTCCAACTTTCTGTCCGCACCCGCTTATTGATCAAAAAGCCGTACCGGGCGCTAACCCGATACGGCCAAAATGCGATGCAATTACCGCGGTACTTCAAACTTAGCGATGGAAGAAACCACGACGCTCAAACTTGGGCTCGCAGCACACGTTGATGCCCAGTTTACGCAACACCGTCTCGTCCGTCGGCGAGATAATCACGCTAAAGAAGGCATCGCAACCGCGCAGCTGCTCCAGGCCCGAAAGGACACGAGCGGCCGTCTCGCTCGTAGCCGAGGTGATCGACAGCGCCATAAGCGTCTCGTCGGTGTGAAGGCGCGGGTTTTTGCTGCCCAGGAAATGCGTCTTGAGCTTGCTGATGGGCTCGATCGCCTCGTCGCTGATGACTTCAAGCTCAAGGTCGACGCCCGAAACATGCTTGAGAGCGTTCATAATGAGCGAACTTGCGGCGCCCAGGCGCGTGGAGGTCTTACCGGTCACCACGGAACCGTCCGGCATGACCATGGCGCCCACGGGACCACCCGTCAGTTGCTCCCTGGTTAAGGCCGCCGAGCGCGCCGGTGAGTAGTTCTTATCGATGCCGGCCTTCTTCATAATAATCTTGAGACGGTCGACTTGCTCATCGCCCACGCCGGTACGGCGCACATTTTCGACCGCGGTAAAGTAGCGGCGGACGATCTCCATCTTGGAAGCGTCGCGGCAGGCATCGTCATCGGTGATGGCAAAGCCGACCATATTGACGCCCATGTCCGTGGGACTCTGGTAGGGGCTCTTGCCTAGGATCTTTTCCATCAGGGCACGGACCACCGGGAAGGCCTCGACGTCGCGGTTGTAGTTGACCGTGGTCTTGTTGTAGGCCTCAAGGTGAAAGGAATCGATGATGTTGGCATCGTCGAGGTCCGCCGTGGCGGCCTCGTAGGCAATATTGACCGGATGCGTCAGGGGAAGATTCCAGACCGGGAAGGTCTCAAACTTGGCATAACCGGCGGCGGTGCCGTGCTTATGCTCGTGATACAGCTGTGAGAGGCAGGTGGCGAGCTTGCCCGAGCCAGGGCCGGGCGCCGTCACGACAACGAGCGGACGCGTGGTCTCGACGAACTCGTTCTTGCCGTAGCCTTCGTCAGAAACGATCAGATCGACGTCGTGCGGATAGCCCTCAATGGGATAGTGCAGCTTGGCGGGAATGCCGAGTGCATTCAGACGATTGCGGAAGACGTCGGCAGCGGGCTGACCGGCATACTGCGTGATAACCACGGCCGCGACAGCAAAACCGTTGCCGCGGAACAGGTCGACCAGGCGCAAGACGTCCTCGTCATAGGTAATGCCCAGGTCGCCACGGGCCTTGTTCTTCTCGATATGGTTTGCATTGATTGCGATGATGACCTCGACGTCGTCGGCAATGCTCTTGAGCATGCGGAACTTGCTGTCCGGCTCAAAACCCGGCAGCACGCGACTCGCATGATAGTCGTCAAACAGCTTGCCGCCAAACTCCAAATAGAGCTTGCCACCAAACTGCGAGATGCGCTCCTTAATGTGAGCAGCCTGCAGCTCGATGTACTTCGCGTTGTCGAAACCCTGGCGCATGTGTGGCTCCCGTCCCGTTTCCATTTAATGTCCTAGGCGATTATAACGGAGCCCGCCCTCCCCGATACCCAGACCATCAACAGGCACCAACCAAACACGCCCACCGCAACCACCGGGGACCCGGGGTAGCTCATTTGGAACGGGAAACAAGTCACTCAGCACCAACAATGAAAACGTCACAGGCAGAGCCAAAGCCAGCGAACGGGCACCAGAGCAAGCAAGCTGCCCCTACACCAACAAGGGAAACGTCGCAGGTGGAGCATAAGCCAGCGAAAGCCCACCAGAGTAGGCAAAGCGCCCCCTGCACCAACAATGGAAAGCGCCGCAGGCAGAGGACGGACAGCGAGCGCCGCCCAGGACGACAAGTTGGCATGAAAAAGGCAAGGCATGACCAAAAGGTCTATGCCTTGCCTTTT
>CALJPV010000056.1:0-2431 GCA_937980385.1 uncultured Collinsella sp.
TGTGTTTGCTAACTTAAAAGTCGACACAATGCTCAGCAGGTTTTCGACACTATGAGCACGACATGCTGACCAAAGTCACTACGCCTAATCTGATAGATGCATCGAATTTCTATCAGGAAGGCAGGAAGGAAAATGATCAGCATGCCAACTATCAATTCTATACGCCAGCTGCGCCGAGCCGGGTGCACCATCGCCGAGATCGCACGACAATGCGGCGTCTCTCGCGATACGGTGTACAAATACATCGAGAAAGACAGCTTCTCACCCCAGCCTCCGACGAAGAAGGCCTCCCCATCCAAGCTCGACCCCTACAAGCCGCTGATCGACCAATGGCTCGAAGACGACAAGCGCAACTGGAGAAAGCAAAGG
This sequence comes from uncultured Collinsella sp., assembly GCA_937980385.1. Lineage (GTDB taxonomy): Bacteria > Actinomycetota > Coriobacteriia > Coriobacteriales > Coriobacteriaceae > Collinsella. The sequence continues at coordinate 370 of CALJPV010000056.1, forward strand.
CATACCGCCAAGCGCATCTGGGAGCGATTGCATGACGAGGAGGGGGCCGATGTCGGATACTCGACCGTCAGGCGCTACGTCGCGTCGCAGCGATCGAGTTCGAGGGCACCATCCGAGCAGTTCCTCGAACTCGTCTGGGCGCCAGGCGAGGCGCAGGCGGATTTCGGTGAGGCGGATTTCAGCGTCTACGGCGTAAGGCAGCGCCTCAAGTACTTCGTCGTGACGTTCCCGCACTCAAACGTCGGGCTCGCCCAGGTCTTTCCCGGCGAGAACGCCGAGTGCGTATGCGAGGGGCTCAAGCGCGTCTTCGAATACATCGGCGGCGTGCCGACGCGCGTGGTATTCGACAACGCCACAGGGGTCGGCCGCAGGGTATGCGGGAAGATCAGGACATCTGCCCTGTTCGGCGCATGCTCGGCACATTACGGATTCAACTACAGCTTCTGCAACCCCGATTCCGGTCACGAGAAGGGAAACGTCGAGAACAAGGTCGGCTTCATACGCCGCAGCCTGTTCGTCCCGACCCCGATGGTATACAACATAGGCGGCTACAACGAGAAGCTGCTCGATGCGTGCATGGAGCTGTCGCGCAAGGAGCACTACAGGCGGGGCGAGCCCGAGCGACAGCTGTTCGTGGAAGACCAGTTCTCGCTCATGGGTCTCCCAGAAGCACCCTTCGACCCTGTCACCTACGAGAGGCGTCGGGCTAATAAGCAGGGCAAACTCAAGATTGGAGGATGTCATCTCTACTCCACCGCCCCCGAATACGGGGGCTGCGAGTTGGTCGTGGGGCTTCGTGCCTACGATGTGGAGGTCTACGACAAGGGCGGTGCGCGTATCTGCACGCACAGGCGCGAATACGGCGATGTGCCCACTGATACCACGAATCCTGCATCGCAGCTTCCCCTGCTCTGCTGGAAATCGGGCGCATGGGAGAATTCCCAGGTCAGACTCTCTTTATCTGACGAGTTGCGAGATTGGATGGACTCGCTTGACGATTCCGACCTGAGAGCCGAGCTGCGCATGATGCGCGACGAGAGCGCGCGGTCGGGGTGGTCGGCGATGTTGCAGGCAGCAGAGCTCGCATTCGCCGCGACGGGCAGGCTCGACGAGGCGAGCATGGCGGTGAGCGCCGCGCGCTTGGCGAATGCTGATCGCATGATCGCCTACGACGATCCGATAGATCTCTCCGAATACGACATGGCCGTCGGATTGTCGAGGCGATGAGCATGGCCTACATCAAGAATCAGGATGCGACTGAGTTTAAGGAACTGGCGCGCAAGATGTACTTCTCGAATGAGACGGTGGCCTCCTTCCTCGGCTATGCGACGGCGGGCCAGGTGGCGGCTGTGAGCCGCCTGATCGAGGACGAGCTGGAGACCAGGGACCGCCGCAAGCGCGAGAGGCTCTTGCGCAAGGCTCGCTTCCCGCAGATGAAGTCGCTGGATGCCTTCGACTTTTCGCAAGTATCGTTACCCGATGGCTATGGCATCGACGAGCTCGAGTCCCTGTCGTTTATCGAGGCTGCGCAAGACTTCGTGTTCCACGGCAAGACCGGGCGGGGTAAGACCCACCTGGCAATAGCGCTCGGGATGGCTTGCGTGGCGCGGGGCATGCAGGCGAGGTTCTTCACCGCTGCGAGCCTGGTGCTCATGCTGGTCAAGGCGAACAGGGAGCATCAGCTGGAGACGATGCTTAAGGATATCCGCAAATGCGACCTCGTCATAATCGACGAGCTGGGCTATGTGCCCCTTGACCAAGAAGGGTCTCGGCTCTTGTTCCAGGTCATGAGCGATTGCTACGAGAGCAGGTCGATGATCATCACTACTAATATTGAGTTCAGCAAGTGGGGAGTCGTCTTCGGCGACGAGAAGCTCGCGAGCGCCCTGATAGATAGACTCATGCATCACGGGAGATTGGTTGAGTTCAATGGCACGAGCAAGAGAATGGAGAACGCGCTGATGCTAGGGAAAGCACCGGGTATCACAAAAAAGAGCATGTTGTGACCATTCTGTCGGAATCAGGCTGAGCAAAGTGTCGATTTTTACTTGACCAAACACAG
>CALJPV010000057.1:0-4341 GCA_937980385.1 uncultured Collinsella sp.
AGACGGTCACCAAGCACAACCTCAAGTATCGTCGCTACTATCACCAGTTCGACTATTAAGAGCAAATAACGTTTGTGTAATTGGGCTCCGCTCCTATATGGAACGGGGCCTCGTTTAGGTTGGAGAGTAATTATGAGCTACCCCCTGCTTGCCGTCATGAATATCAGCCATCGTTATTTTGACCTTGAGGAATTCTTTTCTTCGGCAGCGGCCTCGGGCTACACGTGTTGCGAGCTCTGGACCGGGGCGATGCATCTGTATGTCGATTGCCATGGATACGATTCGCTCGAGCAGGTGCGGGAGCTGTCGCAGCGGTATGGGGTTCGGATTGTGGGGCTTTGTCCCGAACAGAACAACCCCAAGCCGTGGAATATCGCGGCGCGCGGGAATGAGGCGCGTGCCCGCACGCTCGCGTACTTTAAGAACGTTGTAGATATCGCGGCGGAACTTGGAGCCGAGCAGGTAATGGTCTCGAGCGGCTGGGCATTTTTGAACGAGCCGATCGAGGACGCGTGGGGTCGCAGCGCCTCGATGCTGCGTGCGATTGCCGAGCATGCGGGAGAGTGCGGCGTGCGACTGGTGCTCGAGGCCCTGCAGCCGGTTGAGTCGATGATCGTGAACTCGGCGGCCGATACGAAGCGCATGATCGAGGCAGTTGATCATCCGGCACTTAAGGCGTGTCTGGATTTGGGCGCTATGGCGGTGGCGGGGGATACCATCGACGATTATTTCGATCTGCTTGGCGATGATGTCGCCCACGTGCATTTTGTCGATGTTGCGGCAGATGGCACGACGCATCTTGCCTGGGGTGACGGCGACCGCGATATGCGCGCCGACCTGGATAGGCTGGTGGCGCGCGGCTATCGCGGAGTTGCTTCGGCCGAGACCTATGACTGGCGCTATTTTGCCGACCCCGCAGCTGCCGATGCGCAGGTAATGGCAGAGTATCGTCGTGCGATTGGCGTCTAGGTGGGGTTGGGTTGCGACAATCCGCTCCTATGTTTCCAAATGAATACGGCGTGAGCCGAAGAGGACGATTCTCCCCGCAAGTACTCTAGTATGCTAAAGTACCCAGAAGACCGGCGGAGCTATGCCGGTCTTCTGTTCTATATGAAACGCAGCATGAGGAGGCTCACCAGATGACGGCCACACCGTGGGGATTCCGGGACATATTGCCCGAGGAGGCTCAGGCGCGCGAGGAGATCGCGCTGACGGTGAAGGGTTGCTTTAGGGAGCATCATTACCTTCCGGTCGAGACGCCGCTGCTCGAGGACAAGGGCTCGCTCGAGGAGGGCGGCCGCATTGCGGACACGCCGTTTAAGCTCTTTGACGACGACGGACGCCTGCTGGTGGTCCGTCCCGACAACACGCTGCCGATCGTGCGCCTGGTTTCGACCCGCATGCGCGCGGCCGACCTGCCCCTGCGCCTGCGCTACGAGGCGCCGGTGGTTCGCGAGTGCCAGCGCAATGCCGGCGGCTCGCGCCAGTTTACACAGCTGGGCTTTGAGCTTATCGGTGCGGGCGATACCGCGGGCGATGTCGAGATTGTTTCGCTGGTGGCGGAGGCCGTGCGCGAGCTGACACTTCCCGATGCGCGCATTATCGCAGGTAGCGTGCGTCCGTTTAAGGAGCTGCTCGCGGCGTGCGAGGATCGCGAGCTGGCCGCCGAGGCCCTGCGCTGCGTGCACGCCAACGACTTTGTGGGCCTCGATGCCCGCGTGGCGGCAAGCACCGAGTCCGATGCCGTCAAGGCCGCCATTAGCGAGCTGCCGCGTCTGCACGGCGGTGCCGAGGTACTCGACCGCGTGGACGCGCTGCTGGAGGCCGCCGGTATCGTCGCGCCGCTGACGCGCGAGCTGCGTGCCCTGGTCGAGGGCCTGGCTCCTGAGGACGCCCAGGTGCTGTCGTTCGACTTCTCCATCATGAACTCTTTTGATTACTACACGGGCTTGGTCTTTAAGGCCTATGCCGGCGGCTTGCCCGATCCGGTGGGCTCGGGCGGTCGCTATGACTCCATCTTTACCGGCGCGTTCGGCGACGGCATCGAGGTGCCGGCGGCGGGCTTTGCCTTTTCGCTCGAGCGTCTGGAGGCCGCGCGTACCTCGGCCGAGGACGCCGCTTCCGATGGCGATCACGCCGCGGGCCGTGGTGCCGAGGGTCCGCTGCGCATCGCCGTGCCCAAGGGCTCGCTTAAGGCCGATACGCTCGACGTGCTCGAGGCCGCGGGCCTGGACGTCTCTGAGCTGCGTGATCCCGGCCGTCACCTGATTGTGCGCGGTCGCGACACGCGTGCTGGCGAGGGCACGGTCGGCGATATCGAGTTTGTCATCGTGCGCCCCAGCGATGCGCCTGCCTTTGTGGGCTGCGGCGGTGCCGACTGTGGCATCTGCGGCTGGGACTCGCTCATCGAGGCCGACCTCAACTTGCTGCAGCTGGTCGACCTGGGCTATGGCCTGTGCACCTTTATCGAGGCGGAGCCCGCATGGCGCGCCGGGCAGGCCGAGCGAAACTATGCCCGCCGCGGTTCGCTTCGCGTGGCAACCAAGTACCCGCGCATCGCGAGTGCCTGGTATGCCGAGCGCGGCGTGAACGCCGATATCGTCTCGCTGCACGGCAACATCGAGCTGGGCCCCATTGTCGGCATGACCGATCGCATCGTGGACATTACCGCCACGGGTGCCACCCTGCGCGACAACGACCTGGTCATCACCGGCCGCATTATGGACTGCACGGCCCGCTTCTTTGTCAACCCGGGTGCCGCTCGCTTGGATCCGCGCGTGCGCAATCTGGCAGATCGCTTGGTGGCGGCCGTGAAGGACAAGCATTTTGAGCCCGTCGCGGGCTCGGCACAATAGCGCGAGCGCGCACGGGCGCCCCAACGTACGGGCTGCGGGCCAATTGGCGCCGCCGCCCGGCCTCTCGTTTTTCGAACACAATCTCGACCGATAGGGGATACCGATATGAAGACCATCAAACTTGCTCCCGGCGAGCGTCTCGTTACCAATCAGCTCAACCGCAAGGGCGTGCTACCGCAAAAAATTGTTGACGCCGCCCGCGATATCGTGGCCAACGTGCGTGCCAACGGCGATGCTGCGGTGCGCGATTACTGCCAGCGTTTTGACGGTGTTGAGCTGCAGAGCTTCCGTCTGCCGCAAGAGCAGATCGATGCCGCACTCGAAGGTCTCGACCCGGCCTTTGTCGCCGCGCTCGAGAAGGCCGCGCGTCAGATTCGCGAGTTCCACCAGCGCGAGGTCGAGCAGAGCTGGTTTACCACGCGTGCGGATGGCACGATGCTCGGCGTTAAGGTGACCCCGCTCGCGGCGGCCGGCATCTACGTGCCGGGCGGTCGTGCGCAGTATCCTTCCACGGTGCTCATGAATGCCATTCCCGCCAAGGTTGCCGGCGTCAAGCGCGTGGTCATGGTGACGCCGCCGCAAAAGGACGGCCTGATCAGCCCCTACACGCTCGCTGCGGCAAAGCTCGGCGGCGTGGACGAGATCTATATGGTGGGCGGCGCCCAGGCCGTGGCCGCGCTGGCGTACGGTACCGAGACCATTCCGCGCGTCGACAAAATCACCGGCCCGGGCAACGCCTTTGTCGCCGCTGCCAAACAGATTGTCTCGGGTGACGTGGGTATCGACATGGTCGCCGGTCCCTCCGAGGTCTGCGTGCTGGCCGACGCCACGGCCAAGCCCATGGTGGTCGCGGCCGACCTGATGGCCCAGGCCGAGCACGATCCGCTGGCAGCCTGCTATCTGGTGACCTGCGACGAGCAGTTTGCGCGTGAGGTTGAGGCGGGTATCGATATTCTGGTAGCGCAGTCGCCACGCGCCGAAATCACGCGCGCTTCGCTCGACAATGAGGGCACCATCGTGGTAGCCGCCGATATGGCTGCTGCCGTCGAGGCGGTGAACACCGTAGCGCCCGAGCACCTTGAGCTGCACTGCAAGGATGCGATGGGCCTGCTCGGCGGTATTCGCAACGCCGGCGCCATCTTTGTGGGCGCTTGGAGCTCCGAGCCGCTCGGCGATTACGTTGCCGGCCCCAATCACACGCTGCCGACCGGCGGCACGGCCATGTTCTCCAACCCGCTTTCGGTGGAGGAGTTCGTCAAGCGCTCGAGCGTCATTTGCTATACGCCCGAGGGCCTGCTCTCCGACGCTCCCGCCACACAGCGTCTAGCCGAGGCCGAGGGTCTGTGGGCACACGCGCTTTCCGCCGCTCTGCGTCGCCGCGTGCTGGAGCAGGGCGAGGATGCCGTGAGCGCCGGGTCGCTGGCCGCGGCCGATCTGACCAAGGTTGCCTGGCCGGGCGATGCCGTGACGACCGTTGCCGAGGGCG